>CAZSAL010000006.1:0-80412 GCA_964604825.1 uncultured Elusimicrobia bacterium | reverse complement strand
GTGGGATTCCCTGGGCCCAGGCTTTACGTACCACGTGGTCTATTCCAGGAGCCGGAGCATCAAAGGCGTCACCCCATAAGAAAGCTTCCTCCCCTCTTGCCTCACCGGGTCTTCGACCACCCTCTCCCTCGGGGAGAGGGGAGGGTGAGGCTTCCCTCCTCGGCTTCAGCGGCGTGGGAGTACGGCCCGCGCTGGAATGGACGTGGTGAGCTCCCTCGCCCAGGACGCAAAGCGGATACAGGGAGAGGGCGGGGGTGAGGCAGTTAACGGGTTCCGTCGATCTCGCCGCTCAACTAAAGAGATTCAGTTTAGCGACAGTCACTCACCGCGTTTATGCGCTTTTCTTATGCCATTCGTGAAGTTTCTCGGCAAGAATTGACTGGATCAGCGTCTGATAGGGCATGTGTTTCCTGGCAGCCATGACCTGCAGCCCGTGCAGAAGGGTGCGGTCCATGCGAATTGAAATCAGGTGCTTAACCGGCTTAACAAATTCGATATCTGCATCCTTCCCATACCAAAGCAGCCGGGAAGCATCATGGGTATCCCAGAAGTTCGCTTCTTCCTCATAACTCGAGAAACGGGGAATCTTTTTTGGCAAAGGTTTTAATTTCTTCATATGCGTCTCCCGAACCACTTTTTCTCGGATTTGTTCATTTCTCGTGCGGTCACAACGTAAACGGCGCCTTCTGTTCGCACGGCAACAACTACCATTAAATATCTTCCCGTGAAGCTGCGGCCAAAAATCATATAGCAGTCAGATCGCGCCTTCCGCTTAAGATAAGGCCCCTCAATGAGTTCCTCGATCTCGCTCTGGACGATCCGGTGCCTTGAGATATGCTCTCTGTTCCAATCGTCCCAGATCAGCCAATGGATATTCAACGAGAAGCACCTTTATTATATCTGTATATACATTGCATTACAATGCCCCGCTTGTCTTAAACGAATAACAGCCCTCGGCAGCGATGATCAAATGATCAAGCAGGTCTATGCCGAGGATCTGGCCGGCCTGGGACACGCGACGGGTCAGGCGTATGTCTTCTTCGCTGGGCGCGGGGTTTCCTGAAGGATGGTTATGCACTAAAATCACGCCCGCTGCCGCTTTGCCGATGGCCGGAAAGAATATTTCGCGCGGATGGGCAAGGGAGGCTGTCAGCGTGCCTATTGAAATGATCTCTTTGGCGAGAAGCTGATGCCTGGCATTCAGGAAAAAAGCCATGAGATGCTCTTTCTTCTTGTCCCGCAATTCCAGCGCCTGGCTGACCACGTCATTTACCGAGCGCAGGGTGGGAGCGGTGTCTTCCTGCCGCAGGCGCCGGCAAAGCTCCTGGCCGGCAAGCAGGCGGGCGGCGCGGCTTTCTCCCACCCCCTTGATTCTCTGCAGTTCCAGAGGCGTAAGAGACAGCAGCCGGTTTAAAGGGTACCGGGCGAGGACGGTCCTGGCCACATCCAGCGCGCTGTGGCCTTTATAGCCGGTGCCGAACACAAGCGCCAGAAGTTCTTCCTCCCTGAGCGCTTCCACTCCCAGCTTCTGCAGGCGCTGGCGCGGCCTTTCCACAACCGGCATGTCGCGGATAAGCAATCCGTCCATGACTGTTAGATCCCCCTGATGCTGAAAAATTCATATATTCTTTTAAAATAAGGCCGGGGAAAATGAAAGTTCGGGCATTAATCGCAGGAGTTTTTCTCGCCGGAGCCGTTTCGGCCCTGGCGGACGCATGGGTTATTCCGGCATCAGAAAAAATAGATGCGCGTACAGCGCGGACTCTGGCCCGGAAAGCTGTATCAGGGCGCTGGAAGAGCCTGTCTCTGGCTGGGCACAGGGAATTCTCTGATGCTGCGATGCGTCCCTTTCATAATGCCGTGGAGCTTAAAGATCTGGATCTCTCCGGCACAGGCATAACAGACAGCGGGCTGGTATCCATGGAAAACATGAACCTGCTCGAAAAGCTTAATCTGAGCGGAACAAAAGTTTCAGGCATAGGCCTTCAATATCTTAAAAAGCTTAAAAATTTGAAAGATCTGGATTTGAGCAATACACCCATTCATAATTGGGACCTTCTGGCATTGAAAGAATTCCCGGAACTGGAAACGCTGCGCCTGAACAATACCCCGGTCACGGACGAAGGCCTTTCACAGATCAGGGGATGGCTGCCATACCTGAAAACCCTGGATGTGAAATGTACGGATGTCAGCGGAAAAGCGCTATCCGCCTTCCCGAACCAGCTCTCATCGGATAACAGCTGCTCCGAATAAGCCTCCTAGTTGGAAGTCACAATATCCGGATAGCCGGAGAAGGTATTGGCCGTGCGCTGGAAGCCCTGCCCGACGCTGACGGAAAACACCACGCGGGGATCGCCGTCGACAGGTCCTATTGCATAGGCCATATCGAACCGGAAAACCGTTCCCGACGTGGAGCGGCTGGTTGCGATCCTGGCTCCTATTCCCACATCAGCATGAAAATCCTGTCTGCGGAAATCCAATCCTGCGGGCTGTGCCTGTCCGGCGTCAACAAAGGCGGCGCCGCCCGCATAAAACAGATGGAACCATTCCGTGGGAATGTAAGACCGCGCTTCCAGATTGGCAAGAATATCTTTGTCGCCGGTGAATTTGTTCACTTTGAAACCACGAAGGCCGGTATTCCCCCCTAAAGAAAGGGGATTTTCCACGTCGGGATTTTCCACATACGCGCTTTCCATGTGGAAAACGCCGGTGACTACAGGGTCGGGGAACAGGTGGGAATACATGTTCATCGTCATGAAATAAATGGTGTTCCGGAGCACGCCTCCCATCTGATCCGGCGCATAAAGATTGTACCGCCCGGATGCTCCGAATCCTGCCAGACCAAATGTATTGTGATCCCCGCCCCAGCCAAAATTGTCGTAAAAGGCGACGGGCGCGGTATAATCCGACGCCCCCAGAACGCGCCCGGAATACTGCGCGGAAATCCCCGCGACATGCCCCAGGTTGATGTCTTCTACCCTGTCCACCTTATCCACGAACGTTTCTTTGATAAACCGCGACTGGGTCAGAGACCATTGCAGCACCGGCCCGGAAAAAGCGGTGTTCGACGGCAGGCTCACCGTGTTACCGTCCGGCGCGTAAGTGGTTTGTGAATAACGATAGCGCAGGTTGAGGCGCTGGACGTTCAGCAGATCCGAATTGGCCCGCACCCCCGTATAAAAATCCGCGCTGTACTGGTCGAAATCATATTCATTGATCTGATTCCCGTTCTGATAAACTTTTGTCGGCCCGAATGACCGGTTCCACGCCGCGCCTCCGGCGGCGCGGGTCGCAAGAGAGAAAAACGGGCGTTCTATGTCCAGCCGCTGCTGGTTTCCTCCGGTCTGGTCCAGCAGAAACGAATCCAGAGTCCAGCGGGATCCGAGAATCTGAGGATCGGAATAAGCGTATTCTAATCCGTTGCTTTGAGGATTCGAGCGATAAAAAAATGAAACAGTTTTCCCGTAGCCAAGGAAGTTGTCTTCCTCAAAGCCCGCTCCAAAATGCGACTGCTCTCCTGCGGTGTTAAAATTCAGCTGGGGTTGAGTGGTCCAGGAGTCCTGGGTCGTTACCTGCAGGTTGACCTTGCCGGGGCCGTCGGGAGTGCTGCGTATTTCAGCTGATTTGATAAAAGGCAGGGCCCGCAGGTTGCGTTCCGATTCTTCGATCAATTCCTGAGGAACGGTATCTCCCGGCTTGAATAACAGGGCGTTGCGGATCACGACGGACCGCGTGCTCAAATGGAGATAATTGGCCAGCCGGAAGAACCAGTAATTCTCTCCGGGGGCCGTCGGATCAAAAACGTTTTTCTTAACGACAGAGACGTCCTCAATCATGACCGGGCGCAGAAGCTCGCTATTCATAGCTTCTGAAGGACTCGACAGACAAACGATCAGAAGCATGTGAACCGTCCGGCTAAGGAGCGATAAACGAGGGCGGGTACCCATCAATTTGATTATTTCAAATTGCCTGGAATTCAAAAATTCACTTCTTCAGCGTCAAATCATGTTGATAAAATGAGATATACAGACCCTTCTGAGGGCGCTACCCTCAGAGACGGATGTTGCCTGGCATCTCTGACCAGCGGAGGGGTCGCATAGCGGCCTAGTGCGGCGGTTTGCTAACTCAGGTGAATGCTCAGGCTCACTGCATTTTTCAGACGGAAAACTATTTTCATTTCCCACCAATTCCCCTCATTTTCCATAGTTCATTTGCAGCGGATTTGCTCGGGTTTGTAAGTCTTATGAGTGCTATAATTTTGTCAGCCTATGAATACTTCGGAAAACATTCTTCGGCTCGAGTTACGCCGCATCGTTAACCGACTGGTCCGATTTTATCGCCCGGAACAGATTATTCTTTTCGGATCGATGGCGGGTAATCGTGCTGGCCGTTGGAGCGATATTGATTTAGCGATTGTCAAAAAGACCCGCCGCAGGTTCATTGATCGTCTGGGAGACGCACTTTTAACCGCAAACCCTAAAGAAGCTTTTGATGTGCTGGTCTATACCCCTGAAGAAGTTCAGGAGATGGAAAAGAATAGAAACCCTTTCTGGGCAAATGAAATCAAAGCAAAAGGAAAAATCCTCTACCAGCGCGGCTGAAGCCTGGCTGGCATATGCGCGCGATGATGCCACGGCGGCTAAATCACTCGTTTCAGAAGACCTTTGGAATCTCGTTTGTTTTCATGCACAACAGGCCACGGAAAAGGTATTAAAAGCTTTCTTGAGGGCTCGTACAGGCGATGTTCCGAAAGTCCATTCTCTAGCTAAACTCATCGAACTCTGCGCAAAGATCGACCGTACGTTCATGCGTCATAAATCGACCGCCCTGTTGCTGGATCGCTACTACATCCCTGTAAGATATCCCGAATCTGCCCCAGGAATCCTTCCCGAAGGACTCCCAGAAAAGAAGGACGCGCTTCAAGCCATTCGCCAGATGCAGCGCGTCATCCAGGTTGTTTCCAAACGCCTGAAGGATCCAAGCAAGATGCCATTGGGGTTTTAGAAAGATGGCAACCCCGCTCCATATTCCTCAGCAGCAATCAAATCGCTATGACTTTCGGTCTGCATACCAAAGACATTCTTTTTCAAAAATTCACTTCTTCAGCGTCAAATCATGTTGATAGAATGAGATATACAGACCCTTCTGAGGGTGCTACCCTCAGAGACGGATGTTGCCTGGCATCTCTGACCAGCGGAGGGGTCGCATAGCGGCCTAGTGCGGCGGTTTGCTAAACCGCTATACGGGTGAAAACCCGTATCGAGGGTTCGAATCCCTCCCCCTCCGCTGGTCAGACAATGCGGGCAAAACATTTGTGCGTGATCGAAAATTATGAGTGAGAACCGTCATTTTAAAAATGAACTGCCCGCTTATTTAAGCGGTGGTCTGACAGAAGCTCAGAGAAGAGAGGTGGAAGCGCATCTGCTTGTCTGCGATTCCTGCCGCGCGCACCTGGACAAGGTCCGCGCCAAACAGGAGCGCTTCAAGCGCGAGGCTTCCGGCCATGGTATTCCAACCAAGGTCCCCAACCTGCTGCTGACCAGGCTCGGAAGGCAGGCGGGACTGGATGACCACCGGGAACGGCCTTCTCTCGGCGTAATGATTGCCGCCATATGCGCGCTGGGACTGGTTGCTTATATCATCGGCAAAAAGGAAGGACCTCTGTTCAAAATGGGGGCGCCAAAAGGCGTGTCCGGTAAACAGTCCGGAACTCCGGCGCAAACTCCGGCGGCTAACGTGCCTCCTGAAGTTACTTTGTCCACATCAACACCGATGCCGGGCGCTCCCGGCGTTTCTTCGACACAGGCGCCTGCGGCAAAACCTGCATCGCAGCCAAAAGGCGCAGTTGCAAACGCGCCGGTGACATCCACCGGCATAACGGCTCCTCAAGGACGGGTTGTTCGCCGCGGTGTGGAATACCGCGGATCTTTTTCAACAGTGAGAAAAGCGCAGGAAGTGGTTATCCGCGATCCGGCCGCCTGGGAAAGATGGTGGCGGCTGCTGGACCGCGAATGGATAGTGCCTAAAATCGACTTTAATTCGCAAATGGTCGCCGGCATATTTGTCGGGGAGAAACCGTCACGGGGATACGTTGTTGATTTCGGGCCCATTCGCGAAACAAACGACGCAATAGTTATACCTTACAAGATTACGCAGCCTACCCAGGAGCAGGCAGAAGCCGCGGTTACCACAAACCCATACCGCCTGCTGGTTCTGCCGAGAAGCGATAAAAAAGTGGCGTTTGAACACTGATTTAGAAAGGACCCAAATATGAATCCCCTTTTGGAATTAACAAAACAAGGTCAAAGCATCTGGCTGGATTTTATTACGCGCCAGATTATGCGTGACGGAAAGCTGCAAAGCCTGATTGAAAACGACGGCCTCAGGGGTATTACATCGAACCCTACGATTTTTCAGAAAGCCATTACCGGCAGCCCTGATTATGATAAAGATATTGAAATGCTCCTTGGCATGGACAAAGACGCGCCTGCCATTTTCGAAGAACTGGCGATACAGGATATACAGCGGGCATGCGACCTTTTTCTTCCCGTATACGAGCGCACAAAAGGCGCCGACGGTTTCGTTTCAATCGAGGTTAATCCGCATCTGGCGAACGATACGCAGAAAACCCTGGAAGAAGCGCGTCGCCTGTTTAAGGCTGTCAACCGCCCCAATGTCATGATCAAAATTCCCGCCACAAAGGAAGGACTGCCCGCAATCGAAAAGGCCCTGGGCGAAGGCCTCAATATAAACATCACGCTGATATTTTCCCTGGACCGCTACCAGCAGGTCATGGACGCGTGGCTGGCCGGCCTGGAGCATCTGGCAAAAACCGGGAAGCCTTTGTCTGCCACCGCTTCCGTGGCCAGCTTTTTTGTCAGCCGCGTGGACACGCTTGTCGACGACCTGCTCGCCAAAAGAGGCGGGCCCGAACAATTGAAGGGCAGGGCGGCGATCGCCAATGCCCGGCTGGCGTACGAAATGTTCGAAAAATTCGTCTCCGGCGAGCGGTTCAAGGCGCTGGCGGCAAAAGGCGCACGCGTTCAACGGCCGCTCTGGGCTTCCACCAGCGCTAAAAATCCTGAATACCGCGACGTAATTTATGTGGAAGAATTGATCGGCCCGGATACCGTCAACACCCTTCCGCCGCAAACCATTGACGCTTTCCGCGACCATGGAAAAGCTGCGCAGACTCTTAAAAAACAGCGCGTCGAATCCTATGAAACGATAGACCGCCTGGCCAGGGCGGGCATAGACATGAAGCAGGTGACCTGGCAGCTCGAAGTTGAGGGCGTCAGGCTGTTCACCGATTCATACGACAGCCTTATAAAAAGCATCGAGCAAAAACGGCAGGCTCTGGCAGCCAGATAAACGAGTAGTTTCCTCCCCCGCAAGGGGGGGAAGGAGTATGTGTAGAAAGGGCAAAAAAATGCAAATCGGATTAATCGGTCTAGGCAGAATGGGAATGAACATGGGCCGCCGGTGGCTGCGCGGCGGGCATGAAGTCATAGCGTACAACCGCACCTACGCAAAAACTGAAGAGCTGGCCAAAGAAAAAGCAAAAGCCGCGCGTTCGCTGCCGGAATTCGTCAAGGCCCTTCAAACCCCCCGAGCCGTGTGGCTGATGCTTCCCGCCGGAGAAACAACCGATCAGCATATCAGCGAACTGCGCGAACTGCTCTCTCCCGGCGATATGGTCATCGACGGAGCCAATAATTATTACAAGGAAGATATCCGCCATGCCTCCTATTTAAAGGAAAAAGGCATCCTGTTTGCGGACGCCGGCGTCAGCGGAGGCGTCTGGGGTCTCAAGGTGGGCTACTGCACGATGGTTGGCGGAGACGAAAAGGTCTTCAAACATGTCGAGCCGCTGCTCCAGACGCTGGCTCCAAAAGACGGCTATATCTATTGCGGCGGAACAGGCAGCGGGCATTTCGTCAAAATGGTGCATAACGGCATCGAGTACGGCATGATGCAGGCCTACGCCGAAGGGTTTGAAATTCTCGAAGCCTCGCCTTACAAGCCGGATCCCAAAAAGGTCGCTCATGTCTGGAATCAGGGAAGCGTTGTGCGCTCCTGGCTGTTGGAACTTGCGGAAGCGGCGTTCGCGCAGGACCCAAAACTGCAGAAAATTTCCGGCTACGTGGAAGATTCCGGAGAAGGGCGTTGGACCGCACAGCAGGCAGTTGACTCCGGGGTTTCCGCTCCGGTTATTACTATGTCATTATTCCAGCGCTTCCTCTCCCGCCAGAAAGACCCGTTCCAGTTTCGCATACTCGCAGCCCTCCGCAACCAGTTCGGGGGCCATCTTGTGCTCCAGGCAAACGAAAGCGTGCGTAAAGATACCCCCGGCGCCGGCGGCATAAAACCCGCATCCGCAGCCAGGAAGAGCTGACGTCATGCCTCCATCCGGAACAACCATCTCCAAAGTTTTTACCAAGGAAGAACTTTGCCGGATGGAACCGGTGCCGCAGGCGTGCGGCATTATAATTTTCGGCGCATCAGGCGACCTTACCCGCAGAAAACTTGTTCCCTCCCTGGCAACCCTGGCTGAAGCAAATCTGCTGCCAAAGAATTTCTTCGTTCTGGGCGCCGGCCGGACCCGGATGACGGACGAACAGTTTCAGCAGACCGTGCAGCAGGCGGCATCCAGGGCAAAAATTCCTGCGGACTTCCCACGGCACTTTTTTTATGTCCACGGCGAATATTCCGATCCGGAACTCTACATTGACATGACAAGGCGTTTGAAAGAACTGGAAAGAGAATTTAATGTCAACGGATCCCGTCTGTATTATCTTTCTACGCCGCCATCGTTATACGAAACGATTTCCGCTCGCCTTGGCGCCGCAGGCATGGCGCAGCCCGGGTCTTCTGATGCCTGGGTGCGGCTGGTTGTTGAAAAACCTTTCGGACGCGACTCCGCTACAGCCAGGCAGCTGAACAGAAGCCTTCACAGATTTTTTCAGGAAAATCAGATTTACCGCATTGACCATTATCTTGGGAAAGAGACCGTTCAGAACGTGCTCATGTTCAGATTCGCCAATGCGATATACGAACCCGTCTGGAATGAGAAATATATCTCGCGCATAGAAATCACCGCCGCCGAAGCGGACGGAGTCGGCCACCGCGCGGGATATTACGAGCAGGCCGGCGTTCTCCGGGACATGTTTCAGAACCACCTGTTCCAGCTGCTTTCGCTGGTGGCCATGGAACCTCCCTGCTGCTTCGAAGCCGATGCCATCCGCACCGAAAAAAGAAAAGTTATCGCTTCCCTCAAGCCTGTTACAGAACTGAACATGGCCCAGTCCGTTGTTCGCGGGCAGTACGATGCCGGAACGGTCAATGGAAACCGCGTCCCGGGATACCGGCAGGAAAAGTATGTATCGCCCGCCTCGTTCCGGGAGACCTACGCAGCTATGCGCCTGGAAATTGACAACTGGCGCTGGCAGGGCGTGCCCATATATCTGCGGTCCGGAAAACGCCTGGGCCGGCGGGTTACTGAAGTGGACATCGAATTCAAGCACGTTCCCAGTTCGATTTTTAAGCCGCTTCTGGCGGAACAACTGGGAGCCAACACCCTGCGGTTCCGCATCCAGCCCAACGAAGGCATTTCTCTCAGCTTCGAGGCGAAACATCCCGGGCCAAAACTCTGCATGAGCACCGTTACCATGCTGTTTGATTATCACGAAGCCTTCGGTTCCGAGCCTCCGGAAGCGTACACAAGGCTTTTTCTGGACGTCATGCTCGGCGATCAGACGCTTTTCGCCCGGCAGGACTGGGTGGAAACTTCCTGGACTTTTCTCGATCCTGTGCTGAAAAAATGGGAAGAAGACCGTGAGAAAGGCCTTCATTTTTATCCCGCGGGCGGCTGGGGCCCCCATGAGGCGGACGCTCTTCTGGAAAATGGAACATGGGCTGTGACGTAAAACATATCGTTTCCGACACCCCGGAGACCCTTGCCAGGCAGGCGGCCGCGGATTTTGTGGAGCTTTCAAAAGCATGCCTCAGTACCGCGCCCCGCTTTACCGTAGCGCTGAGCGGCGGAGCGACACCGAAACCTTTTTACGAAACTCTGGCCAAAGAACCTTTCGGCAGCGCTGTGGATTGGGGTAAAATTATGATCTTCCCGGTGGACGAACGCAGCGCTCCTCCCGACCATCCTGACAGCAACTACCGCATGGTAAAAGAGACTCTCCTTGATCGTGTGCCGGTCAAACCTTCCCGGGTATACCGTATCGAGGGAGAAATTCCCCCAGCCGAGGCCGCGCGCAATTATGAGAAGCGGCTGCGCGAAGTGTTCCGGGGCGCGGACCTGCCGCAATTTGACCTGATTCTTCTGGGGCTGGGAGCGGACGGGCACACGGCGTCGCTCATGCCCGGCACTTCAGCCATGGACGTGCGCGACCGATGGGTTGCGGAAAATGTTGTTCGTTCGCTGAAGACTATACGCATTACCTTGACATTCCCCGTACTCAATGCCGCCAGGCAGGTATGGTTTCTGGTAACCGGCGCCAAAAAGAAAGCTGTTTTCGAAGCAGCCAGCGGCATTCCCAACCCTTCCGTTCCCGCCAGTCTTGTCCGGCCCGTAAACGGCGAACTCCGGTGGTATGTGGACTGCGCAGTAGCCAATTCTCTTTCCTAAAAAACGTTAGGAAATTTTAAGCCAGGACATTAAAGTATTAATAGACGATATGAATCGCGAAATACACATCGCGGATTTCTTCTTTTTCGCCCTGTTTATCCTGCTGATTATCGAGTTCGGTAAAATTATCGCGCCATGGTTCGGTCCCATTCTTGCGGCGGCGGTGATTGGCGCGACGTTTTATCCGCTGCATTCATGGCTTGGCAGACGCATGCCCCGCCTTAGCGCTTCCCTGCGGGCCGCGGTGTCGACTATGGTCGTGCTGGTGTTTTTTGTAGTTCCGCTCATATTCCTCGGCTGGGCCATTTACGCTGAAGCGGCGAAACTTGGCCCTGTCATTCAAAAAGCGTCATCCGCCATAGCCCAGTGGCGCAGCGGCCCGATCACTCCTAAAGTAGTCTGGCTCAAGTCTCTGCAATCCTGGCTTTACAGGGCTATCGGCCTGCTGCCATCGCAATTTGAGAAGAACGTCGTCGCTATGGCCAATCACCTGCTGGCCGCCATATCGGCAGAGGGAGCAAAACTGGCGCAAAACATTCTGCTTTTTATCCTGCATCTGCTGGTAATGACTTTTGCCCTTCTATTTGTTTTCCGGGACGGGGCCAGGTACTACAAGTTTTTTCTGGAGTTGCTTCCCCTTTCGCCTGATGCAAAAAGACAGTTGAGCCAGCGGTTTTACGGAACGATTATCGGCATAACGCGCGGCTGGGGACTGACTTCTTTCATTCAGGGAATCCTGGCGATGATCGGATATTTTATTGCCGGCATCTCGGGCGCGGTAATTCTGGGGCTGCTCACCGCGGTTTCCGGATTGGTCCCTGCCATAGGAACCTGCGCAGTCTGGATCCCCATCGCCGCATATTGCCTGTTAAGGAAAGAATACTTGCAGGGCGGTTTTCTTCTTGGCTGGTGCGGATTGGTAGTCGTGGGCTTGATTGATATTGTGATACGGCCTTATCTGGTTGGAAGACACGCGGACCTGCCGATATTCTGGCTTTTCTTCGCGCTTCTGGGAGGGCTGGAAGTTTACGGCGCGAAAGGGCTTATCCTGGCGCCACTTGTCATCGCGCTGCTGCCTGTTCTAATAGAAACCTACAGAACTAAATACCTGTCTTCGCATTAACGGCGCTCCTTGCTTCGCCGTCGACCTCTCCCTGGAAATATGGTAAAAATATAAACCTATGTGGGTGATCACGGGTGGCGCAGGGTTTATAGGCAGCGTTCTTGCCTGGAAGCTAAATGACGAGGGCCTGGACGATCTGCTCATCGTTGACCGTCTTGGCGCTTCGGATAAATGGAAAAACCTGCGGCGGCGGCGTTACGCGGATTATCTTGAAGCCGATGATTTTCTCGCGCAGCTGACTGCAGACAGGCTGGGGAAAATAGACGGGATCGTTCATCTGGGCGCCTGTTCCTCCACAACCGAAACCGACGCCTCATTTCTTGTCCAGAATAATTACGAATACACAAAAAATCTCGCGCTCTGGTGCCTGGTCAAAAAGAAGCGCTTCATTTATGCTTCCAGCGCCGCTACCTACGGCGACGGACATCTGGGTTATTCCACCGGTACGGATACAACCCGCAAACTGATTCCGTTGAACATGTACGGCTACTCCAAGCAGATGTTTGATCTCTGGGCGCTGCGGAACGGTTATTTGAAGCAGTTTGTCGGCGTTAAATTTTTCAACGTTTACGGCCCGAACGAGTATCACAAAGGGGATATGCGCTCGGTAATCGCCAAAGCCTGCGATCAGATCAGGGCTGACGGAAAAGTACGTCTCTTTAAGTCATACCGCCCGGACTACAAAGACGGCGAGCAGAAACGCGATTTCATCTATGTGAAGGATGCCGTGGCGGTTTTATATGAATTCATGACTAAATCTTCTTATCACGGCCTGTACAACCTGGGGTCCGGCCGCGCGCGCACATGGAACGATCTTGTGAAGGCGATATTTGCTTCTCTTAAGAAACCAAGCCGGATAGAGTATATCGACATGCCGGAAACGCTGCGGCCAAAATATCAGTATCTCACCGAGGCGGATATGTCCTGGCGGTCCGGGGAAGCGCCTTTCCAATCCCTTGAGGATGGCGTCAAGGACTACGTGCAGAATTATCTCAGTCAGGAAGACCCGTACCTTTAACGACTGTCATTCCCGAGGTAGTAATCGGGAATCCATGATAGAGGCATTCGGGGATGACGATTTGGGGAAACTATGAAACTTAAACGCATTGCCACGATCATCCGCAGTACGCGCGAAACGCAGATCCAGCTTCGCCTTAATCTGGACGGGGCCGGAAAAGCCCGGATCCGCACTTCCATCCCTTTCATCGACCACATGCTCGATCTTTTTGCCAGGCATGGCATGTTTGATCTGGATGTCCGCGCAAAAGGCGACAGGAAAATCGACGACCATCATCTAGTGGAAGATCTGGGAATAGCGCTGGGGGAAGCTATCGCCAAGGCTCTTGGCGATAAAAAGGGGATCGTGCGCTTCGGTAATTTCCTGCTGCCTATGGACGAGACGCTGAGTTATGTGGCGATCGACCTTTCCAACCGTCCGCATTTCGTTTTCAAGGTGAAATGGATGGCAACGCAGATTGGAAAATTTGACGGGCTCTTACTGGAACATTTTTTTGAATCCGCGGCCATGGGCGCCCGCATGAACCTGCACATGGCGCTCAAGTACGGCAAACACCCGCATCACATAGGCGAAAGTCTTTTCAAGGGTTTTGCCCGGGCCCTGGCGCAGGCCGTCGCCATAGATCCCCGCGTAAAAGGTGTTCCTTCCACAAAGGGCAAATTATAATCTCAGGCGGTCAGTGCCTTCTTCCAAAACGCCCGCGCGGGATGAAGCGCCGGTGTTTGCCGAAGCGTTCCATCATGGTTTTGGGTTTCGGCGGAGGAGGGAGTTTTTCGTAGGGAAAATCCGGGATCTGGACGCGCGGGATCTTGCGCCCAATGTAGCGTTCAATCGCAGCGACAAACCGCTCTTCTTCCGGGGAAACCAGCGTGAACGCGTCGCCCACTTCGAAATGCCGCCCGGTCCGGCCTATCCTGTGCACGTAGTCTTCCATGTATTCCGGCACATTGAAGTTGATCACATGACTGATCTTTCTCACGTCCAGGCCGCGCGCGGCTATGTCCGTAGCCACGCAAATCTGGTATTTCCCGTTCTTGAATCCGTGCAGCGCCGCGGTGCGCTGCGCCTGCGTGCGGTCGGCGTGCAGGGCCACTACAGAAAAATCATTGGTTTGAAGAAACCGGGCCAGCTTGTCGGCGCCGCGCTTGGTACGGCAGAAAATCAGCACGGAATGCATGGAAGTGTTCCGCAAAATCGCCAGGAGCAGATCGCTTTTCTGATTGTGCATGACCGGATAAAGCAGCTGCGTGATATTTTCCGCTGCAGGCGCGCCTTCCGGGGCAATCCGGATCGACGCCGGGTTCTTCAGCGCGAGATGAGACAGGCGGGAAACTTCGCCGGGCAGAGTCGCGGAAAAAAGCATGGTCTGCCGTTCAACAGGCAGGTAGCGCAGTATGGCATGCAGCGCCGGAGCGAACCCCATGTCCAGCATGCGGTCGGCTTCGTCCAGCACCAGCGTATGCACCTTAGCCACAGAAATGGTCCGGCGTTCGAGATGATCCAGCAGCCGCCCGGGCGTAGCGATCACCAGGGAAGCTCCGCCGCGAAGAGCGCTCAGTTGGTTATTAAAACTTTCCCCCCCCACCAACAGGGCCGTGCGCGTATGCGTGAACCGCCCGACATCTTTGGCTACAGAGGCGACCTGGGCAGCCAGTTCGCGCGTTGGCAGTAAAACAAGAGCCGAGACTCCCGGCTGATGGCGCTCCTGCATGCGGTTCAGCATCGGCAGCACAAAAGCCAGCGTTTTACCTGTGCCGGTCTGCGCCGCAGCCAGGACGTCCCTCCCTTCAAGCACGAAGGGGATCGCTTCCCGTTGAATGGGCGTGGGCTGATGGAAATTCAGCGCCTCCAGAGCCTTCAAAATTTCAGGTCGTAAAGGAAAATTAGTAAAGGACATATTCTTATTAAAGCATTTTGCGTCCATGCCGGATGGATAGCGTGAATCTTGCTAAACTGTATTCACCATAATCAGGGGGGATTTTATGCGCGTCTTATCATTCCTTTTGCTCCTTGTTTTTTCGATTTTCCCGTGCGGCCTGGCGGTTGAGAACGCCCTGCCGGAAGAAACCACGGGATTCCTCCAGCAGCTCAGCATTAAGCTTGACCTTGCTGCGGCGCGGGAAAGTAATTCTTTTGATCAACAGAAAGGCTCCGAATTATATTGGAAGGACAACCGGCCCCGGCCCGCTTCCCTGCCTGAAATCAAAATGCTCCGCGGCGCCGTGGAAGAAGCAAAGAACGGGAAATCCGCCGAAGCCGTAAAATCCCTGAATGCCTTCAAAGAAAAATATCCGGACAGCCCGCTTCGTCCGGACGCCGATGCAGCGCTGAAAAAGCTCTCGGCTGAATAAGTGGACGCTCCAAAGATCGGGTCGGCTGTTCCGCTTTCCATTGAACGCCTTACAGTAGGCGGGGATGGAATCGGACGGTCCGGTTCCTTTGTAGTTTTTGTGCCTTACGCCTGCCCTGGAGACCGTATCGAGGCGGAAATCGTTGAACGGCATCCACGTTTTTTACGGGCCCGCCTGAGAAAAATACTTCATGCCGGCCCTGATCGAATAACAACTCCCTGCCCTTATCATTTTCAGGCGCCGCCCTGTTCCCAGTCTCAGCCGGAAGGCTGGTGCGGAGGATGCTCCTGGCAGCATATAGCATATCCCGCACAGTTGGAAGCCAAAAGGCGGTTGGTTCAGGAATCCCTGGAACGTATCGGAGGATTCAAATCCGTGTCTGTCCTGCCTGCGCGCGGCATGGAGAAAGCTCCGGAAGGACCCTGGCGCTATCGAAACAAAGTCCAGCAGCCCGTGGTGTGGTCAGCTTCCAGGCGCAAAATCGTAACCGGGTTCTATGCCCCGTATTCACATACTCTTATCCCGATCAGCGACTGCCTTGTTCAGCCCAAAAATTCCGTTGCGCTTTTTAATGCTGCGCGCGACTGCCTGGAACAGTTCCACGCCCAGGCATACGGCGAAGATTCGGGCCGCGGCTGGATCCGCCACCTCCTTTTGCGCAGTTCGCACGCAACAGGCCGGGCGCTGCTTGTCTTCGTTACGCGCACGGACGAATTCCCCCTCGCGGCTGATTACATCGAAACCCTGACGCGCAGCTTCCCGTTCCTGAGCGGCATACATCAAAACGTCAACCTTTCCCGCACAAACGTCATCCTTGGCAGGCAGTGGCGCACCCTCTGGGGAGAAGAATATATTGAAGAAAGGCTTGGCAGCCTCCGTTTTCGTCTCACGGCCGGGTCTTTTTTTCAGGTCAATACGATTCAGGCGGAAGTGCTTTACGCAATCGTTCGTAATTCATGTCTCCCTCTCCCGTTTGGGGAGAGGGTGGGGGTGAGGGCGCCCTCATCCGGCCTTCGGCCACCTTCTTCCCAGAAGGGAGAAGGGATTATTGGCGATACCCTGCTTGACCTTTATTGCGGCGTAGGGGGCATTGCTCTTACGCTTGCGGACCGCTTCAAGCATGTCATCGGAGTCGAGGAATTTGCGGCCGCTGCGCAGGATGCCGAAGTCAACGCGCGGCTAAACGGCATCCGCAATGCTAAATTCACCGCAATGCCAGCGGAACAATTTCTCCGCCTACGGGAAGCAAGGAACCGGGATTTGACTATTGTTCTGGACCCGCCGCGCGCCGGGTGTTCGCCCGTGGCGCTGAAAGCGGTTATTGCGGCACAGCCGCGCAGGCTCGTTTACGTATCCTGCGACCCGGCCACTCTGGCGCGCGACTTGAAAATACTCGCGGCCAAAGGATTTCTTATCGAGCTCGTGCAGCCCGTCGATCTGTTCCCCCAGACGCCGCATATCGAGACCGTTGTGACCATGACAAGGAGCGCTCCATGATAAAAGCCACCGACACGCTGCTCAAAGACCATCGCCTGATCCGCAAGACCATGGAAGGCTTCAAGCTCGACAACCCGCGCTTTCTTGATGTTGCCGCAACTGCCCACCGCATCGTTGTTGCCCATGCCTGGTTCGAAGATGTTATTTTCCTGCCGGCCCTGAAGTTCGAGCGCCGCTTGGAACAGCTGAGCCGCGAAATCACGGTTGAGCATCAGGACATCGCGGCCTTGTTCACGCTGCTGAGGCACATTGAAAACCCCGGCAGAGAATCCCTGGATTTTTATGCCAGGCAGATTTGTTCTATCCTTGAAACGCATTTCCGCAAGGAAGAAGACGCCCTGTTTCCACTTTCCGAAAAAGTTTTGGATGCAGAGGGGCTAAATGAATTGGGCGAGGAAATGCGCCTGCGCCAAAAGGAAGTGCGCGGTCTGGGGCTGCCGTGATCCCGGGAACTCTTTGCGTCAGGAGGCGTGATAATTTTTATGCGGAATAAAAACATCCTGTACGTTCTTCTGATTCTGATCGCTGCGCGGGCCGCCGCCCCGTTTATCGTCAAAGGCGCGGTCAACCGCGAACTCGCGAAGATCCCCAATTATTCCGGCGAAGTCCGCAGCGTGAGCCTGAGCTTTCTGCGCGGCATTCTGGAGCTGAACAACCTGCAGATCCGCGATAATGACAATCAGACTTCATTGACAATCAAGCGTGCCGCGCTGGGAGTATCATGGCTTGCTTTATTGCGCGGTCATCTCGTCTTTAATATCGGCATTTTCAGTCCGCGTGTCCGCCTGCTCGTTGCGAAACCTTCACACCTGCCGGAACAAGCTGAAAAACAAACGGCCAAAACCGAAGAGGGCGCCCGCCCGTCGCGGCCCGGGAGTCTGCCGGACACGCTTTCTTCCATGCTGCCTTTCCGCATAGACAGATTCGAACTGACGGACGGAACCCTCCGTCTGGAAGAGGCGGGAACCGACCTGGCCGGCGAAGCGGAAAAGGATTTGCGGGAGCCCGCGGGATCTTCAAAAAGTGAACAGGCTGAGCCGGGCTTTGGCGGCCGCATCACTGATTTTCATATCCTGGCGGAAAATCTGACCAACTCACGCAAAATCTCCGGCAGCTTGACCGCCACAGGCCTTGCCGAAGCCAGAATAATGGACCAGGGAATTTTTCACCTTGACCTGAAAATGAATCCCGTGGCGCAGCCGCCGGACTTTTCAACCTCTTTCAGCCTGCGGAACGTCAGCCTGCCCGCGCTGAACCCGCTGTTTAAATGGCAATGGAATATCGACGTGAAGAAAGGAACCTTCGACCTATTTTCGGAAGCCGCGGCAAAAGGCGGAGCTTTCGACGGTTATGTCAAACCGCTCCTCAGCAATGTGCAGATGGTGGATCTTCGGACGGAAAGGAATCCCGGCAAAGTGGCCAAAGAAGCGACAATCGGCAGCGTAGTGATGGTTCTCAAAAACCAGCCTAAGGACCGGCTGGCCGGCGAGATTCCTTTCAAGGGGACTTTTGAAAACCCCAAAATCGGCATCTGGGACGCCATCTTTTCCATGCTGAAAAATGCCTTTGTCAAAGCGCTGGAACCCGCTTTCGACATAAAGGCAGGGGTCACTCCATCAAAGTAAGCGCATAAAGCAGGCAGAATAGAGGCGGGATCGCGGGAATTATTCGGCCGCGTTATTTATTGGCGGCGGGAAACGGGGAACCGTACCGTTTCCTTTATATCTACGGTAGGTACGTCCCGACTATTTGAATTCATTGGGAACGGGACGGGGCAACGGAAAAAGTGCTGGGATTTTCCCGGGGGTTTGAACTGCAGGTGTATATTAACTTCTCCTGGATATCCTGCCGCGCGGCTGCCGCTTTTCCTTGTTTTGCGGAAATCTAATTTGATATAGTCCCTTATCTATGAATACCCGATCCTTTGCTGGGCTTTTTCTTATTGCCGCTTTGTCCATCGCCGGTGGATGCCGGCACCGTGAAGAAGCGGTGATCGCAAAAATCGATGGAGACAAAATCACGCTGTCGGATTTCCGCGACCGGATGAACGAAACTCCCACGGCCTACCAGCAGTACATGGTTTCTCCCGAGGGCCGAAGGCAGTTCCTTGACCTTCTGATCCGCGAAAAAGTCCTCCTTATCGAAGCGCGCAAGTCCGGCGCCCAGTTTGACGCGGACTATGAAAAGGCCGTGTCCCAGTTCAAAAAACAGCTGGCCCGGCGGATGAAAGATTTCGAAGAGAGCATGCTGGTGGAAACCTACCTGAAAAAACTCCGCACCAGGGAACTCGCAGTGAGCAACGCCGATGTGGAGAAGTACTACAACGACCATTTATCGGAGTTTCAACATCCGGCGCAGATTCTTGCCGCGCACGTTCTGCTGAATTCCCAGGCGGACGCCGAAAGGGCGCTTGACCGGATTAAAAAAGGGGAATCCTTCGAGAAAGTTGCGCGTGAAATGTCCATGGATCCAGCGACCGCAGCCCAGGGCGGGCGGTTGTCTCCTTTCCGCAAGGGCCAGCTCGTGCCGGAATTCGAAAATGCGGTTATGCAGCTGAAAAACGGCCAGATTTCTCCCATCGTCAAATCCCATTTCGGATACCACATTATCAAGAAGCTCGGCGAAAAACCTTTGCCGCCTGAACCGCTGGACCAGGCCAAAGAAGATATCCGTTCCCGACTCGAACGCGAACGTTTTGACGTATGGGTTACCAAGGCGCAGAATTCGCTGAAGGTGCGGGTTGACGAAAAGGAACTCGCCTCGGCGAGCGCGCCTGCCGGCCCGATGATGGCCCCGCCCCAGGAGATGCCTCAATGAACCCCTTCTTGCGCCGCCTAGTTATTCCCCTGCTGGCAATCGGCGCCGGAGCCGGCCTGCTTGAAGCCAAAATTATCGACCGTACCGTAGCCACGGTCAACAACGTCCCGATAATGCTTTCGGAATTCGAAAAAAACGCCACTCCCATCCTTGAGCAGTTCAAACAATCTACTCCCATCGAACAACAGACGCCGGAGCGCGTAGCGGACATTAAAAAGAAGGTCCTGGACCAGATGATCGACGACCGGCTGCTCACCCAGCAGGCCAAAAGCCTTGGGGTCCGGGTCAGCAAGCTGGAAGTCGACGACGGCATCAAAAAGGTGCGCAGCCGTTTCGCCACGGATGAGGAATTTAATAAGGAACTGCAGAAAGACGGGCTGAACTATGACGAGTTCCGCAATCACATTTCCGACCAGATAAGCGTGATCAAGCTGATCGACCAGGAAGTGAAGGCGAAAACAACCCCCCCGACGGAGGCGGACGCCAAACAGCTTTACGATACTCTCGTTGCTATTCTGCATAATCAGCCTGTGCCCGGCAGCCATACGGCCGCGGAGATTGACGAACTGCAGTCTCTCGCAAAAGCGCTGCAGCATCGGTTTGGCGAACGGGTGCGCGCCCGGCACATTCTGATCAGGGTTGACCCGCATGCCTCCGAAGCGGAACGCAGCGCGGCGCTGAAGAAAATCCAGGATATTCAGTCGCAGCTGAAAAACGGCGCCGATTTCTCCGAGCTGGCGAAGAAATATTCGCAGGACCCCGGCAGCGCCAGCCGCGGCGGAGATCTTGGCTATTTCACGAAGGGCGATATGGTCCCCTCCTTTGAAAAAGCGGCCTTTTCCCTAGATGTCGGGCAGACTTCAGATATTGTGAAAACTGATTTCGGCTACCATATCATCCACGTAGACGAGAAAAAGGCCGAAAGCAAATTTGGTTTTGACGAAGTTAAAGACGATCTTCGCGAATACCTTTTCCAGCAGCGTGCGGCCAAGAAATTTGAAGAGTACGTCAAAGACTTGCGCAGCAAGGCCGCAATCAAGATCAACGACCTCAGCTAACCGGGCTTTTTTTCAACAAATCTTATGAAGCCGCGAATCGTTATTACGCTTGGCGACCCCGCCGGCATTGGCCCGGAGATCGTTGCCATGGCAATGCGCGATCACCGGGTACTGCGCTCGTGCGAACCGATTATCGTCGGCGATCCCGCGGCATTCCTCTTCCATCACAAAGCGCTCCCAAAAGTTGAGATGATGCCTGTTCCCGGGCTTACCGGCGAATTCGTCCTTGGGCGGGCGTCGCGTGCCGCAGGATTGTCCGCGGTAGAGTCGCTGAAAACGGCCGCCGCGCTCATGCGCACAGGGCAGGCTCGGGCTTTAGTGACCGCTCCGGTATCAAAAGAAGTATTCAAGCTGGCGGGCGTCGGGGCTCCCGGACATACGGAATGGCTGGCTGAACAATTCCAGTCCGGCCCGGTGGGCATGCTTATGGCCGCCGGAGAGATGCGCGCCCTGTTGATGACGCGGCATCTTCCCATTGCAAAAGTCCCGGCAGCGCTTACCGCGCAGGTTATTAAGGATTCCGCGCGACTGGCCTTTGTCTTCAGCAGGAAAATTCTGAGAATACCAAGACCCCGGCTGGCGGCATGCGGCCTTAACCCGCATGCCGGAGACAACGGCATCCTGGGAAAAGAGGAAATCAGGATTTTCCGCCCCACTATAGCGGAACTGCGCAAATCGGGGATTCCGATCGAAGGCCCTTACTCCTCGGACGCCGTTTTTCGTGATGCGGCCAGGGGAATCTATGATGTTGTCCTTGCCGCATATCACGATCAGGGCATGATTCCTCTCAAAGTCCACGCGCCGGAAAAGCTCGTCAATATCACGCTCGGGCTGCCCTTCATACGGACCTCCCCGGGCCACGGCACAGCCTATGATATTTCCGGAAAAGGGATAGCGGATCCCCGTCCCATGATCGAAGCAATACTGCTTGCCGCCCGGTATGCAGCGTGACCCATCGCCCGCCTTTGGGGCAGCATTTCCTGCGGGACATGCACTTAGTGGAAACAATTGTGCATTCCGCAGAACTTGGCCCTGAAGATATCGCCCTGGAAATCGGACCTGGCCGGGGAATCCTGACCGAAGCATTGGCGGCAAAAGCCGGGTCTGTTACGGCGGTAGAACTTGACCGACAGCTTGCTTCCCGGCTGCAGGCGCGCTGGAAAGATCAGGGAAAGGTTCGCATAATCCATGACGATTTTCTGAAAACCGACCTGGACTCGCTGTGGCCGGGCGCTCTCCGGAGCCCGGTTAAGATCTTCGGGAATCTTCCTTATTCTATAACTTCACCCATCTTTGAAAAAATCCTTCCCTGGGATAAATGGCGCACCGGCGTATTTCTGGTACAGCGGGAGGTCGGGGACCGCATGCGCAGCGCTCCCGGAGCGCGCACTTACGGCATTCTTTCTCTCGCGGTGCAGCTGTTCGCAGATGTGGAAATGATCGCGAAGGTTAAACCGGGGGCCTTTAACCCGCCGCCGAAAGTCATGTCCATGGTGGTGCGCATTATCCGCAGGAAACCCGTACTGCCGCCGGAACATATTCCTTATTTTTTCGATCTCGTACACGCCGCATTCGCGCACCGGCGAAAAACTCTGGCAAACAGCCTGGCCTTTTTCAGCGACAGGCCGCGGAAGGACGTTGAAAAATGGCTGGCCTCGCAGGGAGTCTCCGGGCTGCGCCGCGCGGAATCGTTTTCTTTGGAGGAGTTTGTCAGATTATCATGCCCTTGGGCATTTTTCCGTCGAGAAATGAATTGACATATTTTGAAATAAACGTTTACAATACCTCGTCGTTTTTATAAACCTATTTCTTCCCTTTTTTCCTATGGAGTGGTAAATGAACAGCACGGTTGAAACGCTTTGGGAGGACGTTTTATGCGCTCTCCAGCCGCAGATGAACGAAGAATCATACGAGTTGTGGTTCCGCCCCGTTAAGCCGCTATCGCTGCAAGCCAACTGCCTGACACTGCAAGTTCCCAACCGGTTTTTCACCGACTGGCTGCGCGACCATTATCAAAAAACCATTGAAGACCTGCTGAAAGAACGCATGGGCGAAACGATTTCCTTGTCTTTTGAAACGCTCCCGGCCGCGCCGGAAACGTCGAAGCCGCTTCCTGAACCGATCTTTCGCCCGATGGTACCACCGATGCCCGGCCCAAAAACCGAATGTCTGCTGAATTCCCGGTACACGTTTGAAACTTTTGTCGTCGGTCACGCCAACCGCTTTGCCCAGGCCGCTTCCCTGGCTGTGGCAAAGGACCCGGGCAAAGCCTATAACCCGCTTTTCCTTTACGGCGGAGTGGGACTGGGGAAAACGCATCTAATGCACGGCATCGGCCACCATATGCTCAAGACCAATCCGCGTGCCCGTATCCTGTACACCACTTCGGAAAAATTTATTAATGAGTTTATCGACGCCCTGCGGTTCGAGAAGATGAACCAGTTCCGTGAAAGATACCGGAATCTGGACTGTCTGCTGATTGATGACATCCAGTTCTTTGTTAATAAGGAAAGTTCGCAGGAAGAATTTTTCTACACTTTTAACTCGCTTTACGATTCCCGCAAGCAAATCGTCATTTCCAGCGACCGTCCTCCTAAAGAGATTCCCACCCTGCAGGAACGCCTTATCACCCGTTTTGAATGGGGCGTCGTAGCCGATATTCAGGCGCCGGATCTGGAAACCCGCATAGCGATCCTGCGGGAAAAAGCGGACGGAGAACGGTTTTATGTTCCGGAAGATGTGATCCTTTTCCTGGCAACCCATGTTCGGTCCAATATCCGGGAACTGGAAGGCTCACTGATCCGGGTTGTCGCTCATGCGTCGCTCACCAACATACCTCTGACGGTGGATTCCGCGCAGGAAGTTCTGCGTGACGTCATGGCTAAAGAAGAGGCGGGGACGCCGGTTTCCATAGAACGCATTCAGGAAGTCGTGGCGCGCCATTACAACGTAGATCTTCCTAACATGAAGTCCAAACGGCGTACCGATGCGATAGCCTTTCCCAGGCAGATCGCCATGTACCTGGCGCGGACCATGACCGAAATGTCTACGACGCACATTGGCGACGCATTTGGCGGCAAGGACCATACCACCGTAATGCACGCCACAAGTAAAATCAAAGCCAAACTGGAAACCGATCCTTTCTTTTCCGCGTTGATCAATAAAATTATTCAGGAAATCAGATCGGGAAATAAATCTGGATAACTTTGCCGAAGTGGGGATAACTCACGTGCTTGTGGATACTGTGAAAAACTTACACATTTTATTCAGACGTCCGTATCAATGAAGGACCGGCACAAAAAGCTTACAGGACAAATATTTTAGTCATAGTGTACGTGTTATCCTTACGGTTCAGCTCTCTACTACTACTACGACTTATTTATTAAAATAGTTACATCAAAGAAGATCAGGTGTAAAACTCTAAATGCAGATAATTTGCTCCAAACCGGAACTCCTTAAAGGAATACAAACCGTTCAGTCTGCGGTTTCTACAAAAGGCACTCTTCCAGTACTTTCCAATATCCTTCTTGAAACAAGCGCCAATCAATTGAAACTGGCGGCGACCGATCTGGAAGTTGGAATCAAATGTTTTATTAAGGCGGAAATTGTAAAAGAAGGATCGCTTACAATACCGGCAAAAATGTTCAGCGATTTTATAAGGACGCTCTGGGACGACCAGGAAATAAAAATAGTAGTGGATGAAGCGGCAAAAATGGAAATTCGCTGCGGGAAAGCGCGCTGCGTATTGTCCGGATTATCAAAAGAGGAGTTCCCGGTACTTCCTGATTTCCAGGAGGACAAGGCAATCTCAATAGAAGTTAAAATCCTTCAGGAAATGATTAAGAAGACCGTGTTTTCCGTTTCCACAGACGAAACACGGTATATCTTAAATGGGGTTTATTTTATTCTTGATAAAGGCGTAGTCAAGATGGTCGCCACGGACGGCAGGAGGCTCGCTTTTATTTCCCGTCCGGTGAAAGAAAATAAGGCCGCTTTTACGGTTATTATTCCATCAAAGGCGATAAAAGAAGTTGAACGTTTATTGACAGCGGAAAGCGAAAATACGGAAGTAAAGATCAGTATTACGGAAAATCAGGTGGCTTTTAAGATCAAGGAAACGGTTATTATTTCGCGGCTCATTGAAGGGAACTTTCCGAACTACGAGCAGGTAATCCCCAAACAAAGCGGCATAAAGATCAAACTGGCCACGCGGGATCTTCTGGCAACCACACAGAGAGCCGCGCTGGGATGCGGCGACCGGGGCGGAGCTATTAAATTTATTCTGGAAAAAGGCCGCATGCGCGCCATAGGCGCTGCGCAGGGCCGGGTGGAAGTGGAAGATGAATTGCCTGTAGATTATGCCGGACAGCTTCTTGAAATCGCATTTAACCCGGCGTTTGTTCTGGATGTTTTAAAAAACACGGAAAATGCGGAAATAGTGATGGAATTTTCCTCAGCCTTAAACCCCGGAGTCATACGCCCCTCTGGCGATGATCAGGCGCTCAGTGTGATCATGCCTATGCGCGCTTAGCATGGCGCTGCAAAGCATTTCCGAACCTGCTCAGATATTCTGCCGCAAAATAGGCCTGTCGGAAGAGTTGGCATTGCTGGAACAAGCTTGGGAGGCCGAGGCGGGCGGATTGGCGGGGGTTGCTCGCGTCGTTGCGATTGAACGTAATGCGCTGATAGTCGAAGCGGCGTCAGCGCCGGCTATGCAGGAATTGAATTTGCGCCGCAGAGAAATGGTGCGCCGCGTGAACAGACATTTTGCAAAACCGTTTTTAACACAACTTTTTGTGAGGATTGCAGGGAATGGCTAAAACAGCAGAAAAAAACGCAGATAGCTACGACGCCTCAAAGATACAGGTCCTGGAGGGTCTGGAAGCGGTACGCAAACGCCCGGCCATGTACATCGGTTCAACCGGGATCCAGGGTCTGCACCACCTTGTTTATGAAGCGGTAGACAACTCCATCGACGAGGTTCTGGCTGGATATGCCAAAAACATCGATGTGACCATTCATCCGGATAATTCTGTGACTGTTCTGGATGACGGCCGCGGCATTCCGGTCGATCCGATGAAAGAGGTCAGGGATCCAAAACTGAAAGGGAAACCCGCCCTGGAAGTTGTCATGACCGTTCTGCATGCCGGCGGAAAATTCGACCACAATGCATATAAAGTATCGGGCGGCCTGCACGGCGTAGGTATTTCCGTTGCCAATGCTCTTTCCGAATGGCTGGAAGTGGAAGTCTACCGCGACGGCAAAAAGTACGTGCAGAAATATGAGCGGGGCAAGCCGCAGGCGCCGGTGAAAATGACCGGCGAAACAGACGACCGTGGAACGCGCGTGACATTCAAGCCCGACGAGCAGATTTTCAGCGACGTCAAATATTCCTTTGATACCCTGGCCAACCGGCTCCGGGAGCTGGCTTTTCTTAATCCGGGCACGCGCATCACCATCATCGATGAGCGCGAAGACAAAGAACACACCTTCAATTATGAGGGCGGTATCGTTTCATTCGTAAAATTCCTGAACGCCAATAAAACCGTCCTCTACCCCGAACCGATCTATTTCAAGAAGGAAAAAGACGGCATTGTTGTAGAAGTCGCGTTTCAATACAACGACAGCTATAGCGAAAGCATTTTTTCTTTCGTCAATAATATAAACACGATCGAAGGCGGAACGCATCTGACCGGCTTCCGCAGCGCCCTGACCCGCGTCCTGAACGATTACATCAAGAAAAACGATGTGATCAAGGGCCGGGAAATCAACGTGTCCGGAGACGATGCGCGCGAAGGCCTTGGCGCCGTGATTTCCGTGAAAGTTCCCAACCCGCAGTTCGAAGGGCAGACAAAGACCAAGCTCGGGAACAGCGAAGTTGAGGGCTTGACCAAATCAATCGCCGGCGATGCGATGACGTCGTTTTTTGAAGAAAACCCACCGATAGCCGCTAAAATCTGCGAAAAAATTATCGTTGCCGCCGAGGCGCGCGAAGCGGCCCGCAAGGCGCGCGAGCTGACCCGTCGCAAGGGAGCGCTTGATTCCGCCTCTCTTCCGGGGAAACTGGCGGACTGTTCCGACAGGGACCCGGAACGGTGCGAACTCTATATAGTCGAAGGCGATTCTGCCGGCGGGAGCGCCAAGCAGGGGCGGGACCGCGGCTTCCAGGCGATCCTGCCGCTCCGGGGCAAAATCATCAATGTGGAAAAATCCCGCTTGACCAAGATTCTTTCCAACGAAGAAATACGCACGATGATTACGGCCATCGGCACAGGCATAGGCGAAGAAGATTTCAACGTGGCCAAGGCGCGCTACCACAAAATTATCATCATGACCGACGCCGATGTGGACGGCGCGCATATACGCACGCTGCTTTTAACCTTTTTCTTCCGGCAGATGAGGGCCCTGCTTACGGAGGGCTACATTTATATCGCCCAGCCGCCTCTCTATAAGATCAAGAAGGACAAAAAGGAAATGTATCTCGACAGCGATGACGCCCTGGATCAGTGGCTGCTGGGAGAAGGGCTTCAAAATGTGGAGATTTTCACGGTCAGCAAAGGCAAACCGCCGAAACTCCTGGAAACGGCCCAGGTGCGGCAGGCCCTGAAATGGCTGACCGATCTGGAAGCGCATTTGCGCAAACTTTCCAGGAAAGGCCTTGGGCTCAAAGAATATTTTTCCTTCAAGGAAAAAGGCAAATTGCCTTTATACCGGGTTCACGAAGAAACCGGAGACCGGTACATTTCTTCCGAGAAAGAATGGAAGCAGTTCAAGGAGGCTTATTTGAAGGCCCGCAAAGCCAAGCTGCAGGAAGAGATGAAAGCTGCGGGCGAAGAGACCACAAGCCTTGGAGACGCTGAAGAGGAACTGGGGCCCGAGGTCAAGGAACTCTGGGAACTGCCTATTATTGATTCCCTGGTCAATAAGCTTACGGACGCCGGCTTCCAGGTCGCTTCCGAGCCGCTCAAGGGCCAGGAAGCGCGCCCGGCGATTTACCGCGCCAAATTCGACGGTAACGAAAAAGATCTTACGGATGTTCAGGAACTACTTGGCGCAATAAAGGATGCCGGACGCAAAGGGGCCATGATCCAGCGTTATAAAGGTCTTGGCGAAATGAACCCGGGACAGCTCTGGGAGACCACCATGGACCCCAAGACGCGCAGGCTGCTCCAGGTCAAACTCGATGACGCCGTACAGGCTGAACAGATTTTTAACACGCTAATGGGCGATAAAGTGGAGCCAAGGCGGCTTTTTATCGAGTCGCACGCCCTTGAAGTCCGGAATCTGGATATTTAATCATGGTTGACCAGCCCAACTTAACCCAGCCCCAGCCCAACGACCGCATTCGTCCGAGGAATATCGAAGATGAAATGAAGACGTCCTATATTGATTACGCCATGAGCGTGATCGTAGGGCGCGCGCTGCCTGATGTTCGCGACGGGTTAAAGCCGGTGCACCGGCGTATCCTTTTTGCCATGAGCGAAATGGGCCTGACGCACCGTTCCGCCTACAAGAAAAGCGCCCGCGTGGTTGGAGACGTCCTCGGTAAATATCATCCGCATGGAGACATTGCGGTTTATGACGCGATGGTGCGCATGGTGCAGGATTTTTCCCTGCGCTATCCAATCGTCGACGGACAGGGTAATTTCGGCTCGGTAGACGGTGACTCGCCGGCAGCCATGCGCTATACCGAAGTCCGCATGGGAGCTATCGCGGACGAACTGCTGGGCGACATAGACAAGGATACGGTCGATTTCGGGCCGAACTACGACGGCTCTCTGACCGAACCGCTGATCCTGCCCGCGAAACTGCCGAACCTGCTAGTTAACGGCTCTTCCGGGATCGCGGTGGGCATGGCTACCAATATCCCCCCTCATAACCTTACGGAAGTCTGCGACGCGACCACCGCTTATATAGAAAACCCCGAAATCTCAACGGCGGATATCCTGAAAATCCTGAAAGGCCCCGATTTCCCGACAGCCGGGATAATCATGGGACGCCAGGGCATCAAGGATTACTTTGAAACCGGCCGCGGATCGATCACAATCCGCGCCAAGACCGAAATTGAAGATATCCGCGGCGGCAAGCAGGCGATCATCGTTAATGAGCTGCCGTATCAGGTGAACAAAGCCTCTCTGCTCAGCACGATCGCCGACCTTGTGCGCGACAAGAAAATTGACGGCATTTCCGACCTGCGCGATGAATCCGATCGCGAGGGAATCCGCATGGTCATCGAACTCAAACGGGAAGGAAACCCGCAGATCGTTTTGAACCAGCTTTTCAAGCATACGGCCCTGGAAAGCTCCTTCGGCGTGATCATGCTGGCCCTTGTCGGCGGCAAGCCCAAGGTCCTGCCGGTCAAAGAAGTGCTTCATCATTACGTTGAATACCGCAAAGAAATCGTTGTCCGCCGCACCCGTTTTGAACTGGCCCGGGCCGAAGCCCGCGCGCATATCCTTGAAGGTCTGCGCATTGCTCTCGACAATCTGGACAAAATAATCAAGACGATACGCGAATCAAAGGACACGGATACGGCGCGTACGCGGCTCATGGAAAACTTTAAACTGAGCCGCATCCAGGCGCAGGCCATTCTTGATATGCGTCTGCAGCAGCTCACCGGCCTGGAACGCAAAAAGATCGAAGATGAGTATGAGGAACTCCTGAAAACCATAGCCCGGCTCAAAGGAATCCTGGCGGATCCGAAAAAAATACTGGGCATCATCGAAGAAGAGCTCAGGGAGCTTAAGGAAAAATATGGCGATGAACGGCGCACAAAAATTGCCGCAGCGGCGCAGGAGCTCGAGATCGAGGACCTTGTGGCCGAAGAAGACGTTGTGGTTACCTTTTCGCACGCCGGATATGTCAAGCGTCTGCCGGTGACCG
Organism: uncultured Elusimicrobia bacterium; assembly: GCA_964604825.1. Lineage (GTDB taxonomy): Bacteria > Elusimicrobiota > Elusimicrobia > 2-01-FULL-59-12 > 2-01-FULL-59-12 > CAZSAL01. Next base: position 51,023 of record CAZSAL010000006.1, on the reverse strand, counting down.
CTTACCGTGCCCAGCGGCGCGGCGGCAAAGGCGTGACCGGCATGACTACCCGGGAAGAAGATTTTGTGCAGGAGCTTTTTGTCACGAGCACGCACGCCTATCTGCTTCTGTTCACCAATAAAGGGCGTGTGTACTGGACGAGAGTCTTTGAGATACCCGAAGCCGGCCGCGCGGCAAAGGGAAAAGCTATAGTCAATTTTGTGCAGCTTTCCGCCGCTGATGAAAAAATCACCGCGGCCATTCCCGTGCAGACCTTTAAGGAGGAGAAGGGTAAGGAAACTTTCCTTCTTATGTGCACAACCCGGGGTACGATCAAGAAGACGGAGCTGGCCGAATTTTCCAACCCGCGCCGAGGCGGCATCGTGGCGATCAGGCTCGATGACGGCGACTCGCTGAACGCGGTAAAACATACCGACGGAAAATCGCAGATTATTATTGGAACGAAGAAGGGCATCGCCATCCGCTTTAAGGAAGACGACGTGCGTCCCATTGGCCGCGCGGCCAAAGGCGTCCGCGGCATACGGCTGGAAAAGGGCGACGAGGTCGTGGGTATGGAGGCGGTCGGCCCCAAGGACGTTTTCCTTACCGCAACCGAAAACGGATACGGCAAGCGCACGGAAGTGGGCGAATACCGTCTGCAGTCCCGCGGCGGACATGGCGTAATCAATATGAAGACCACGGAGCGCAACGGCGACGTGGTAGGCATCAAAAAGGCCAATGACGAAGATGACATCATGCTGATGACCGAAAAGGGCATGAGCATCCGCCTGGCCGCTAAAGAAGTGTCCGTTATCGGCCGTAATGTCCAGGGAGTGCGCCTGCTCCGCCAGGATGCGGATGACAAGCTTGCCGCCATCGCGCCTTTGGCAAAGGAAGATGAAGAAGAAGGCAAGCAGGACGAGCTGCCGCTGAAGAAATAGACGTATGTCGTCATCCCCTGCGGGTTCTGGAAGGGGATCCAATATTTGACGGCGAAGAAGGATCGCTTCCTCAAGCGGTCCTTTTTCTTTTAGGATATTAGATAGAGCTATTTGATGAATAATTCGATACCAGAGAAAAACAGCCTGAAGCGGGCATTGGGCTTGTTTTCCTGCATTATGCTTGTTGTAGGCAACATGATCGGGGTAGGCATTTTTACTACGCCCGGATCTGTGGCCGCACGCCTGCCTTCTTCCGGCCTGATCCTGCTGGCATGGATACTGGGGGCATTCCTGTCGATTGCCGGCGCGCTTTCCTATGCGGAACTGGGAGCCGCCTATCCTTTTGCCGGAGGTAACTATGTTTTCTTAAGAGAAGCATACGGCAAGTTATGGGCTTTCCTCTACGGCTGGACGGCGGCTTTCATAACCCAGACCGGCACCCTGGCGGTTCTCGCCATAGGTTTTTGTTCTTATGCCGGTATTTCCGGCCCGGCAGGCAGGGTCTGTGCCATAGCGCTGATAATTTTTTTCGGCCTGCTGAACTACCTCGGAGTTGAGATTGGGGCCGGGAGCATGGATGTGATCACTGCCCTGAAGATTTTATCCATTGCGGCGCTTGCCTTGATCGGAATGTCTAGCGGCGACGGGGCGTGGCATAATTTTTCCCCCGCTTGGGCGCCTTCCGGAGGAATGTGGATGGCGGCGCTGGCAACGTCGCTGATCCCTGTCATGTATACCTACAGCGGATGGAATGCCACGGTTTATGTGGGAAGCGAAGTTAAAAATCCTTCCAGAATAATCCCGCTTTCCCTCCTATTTGGCGTTCTGATAACCGCTGTTTTGTACGTATCGCTGAACGTCTTTTATATCTACGCCGTACCGGTGGACAGAATGAGGGGGGTCATTGCGGTCGCGCAGCTCGCTTCCATAACCCTTTTCGGAACGACGGCAGCAAAAATTTTGAGCGCGATGATAGCGGTAAGCATCCTTGGCTGCATAAACGCCACGTTGCTTACTGCTCCAAGAATTCCTTTTGCCATGGCCCAGGACGGGCTGCTGTTTAAGAGGATCGCTGCGGTTCATCCGAGGTTCCGCACTCCGGGGGCGGCTATTGTGATGACAACTCTCTGGGCCTGCCTGCTGGTCCTGTGGGGCAATTTTGATCAGCTTTTGGTCTATGTGACCTTTCCCAGCCTGCTGATGAATCTTCTGACGGTCATCGCGCTGTTCGTGCTTCGACGCACCAAGCCGGAACTGGAGCGCCCCTACCGGGCATGGGGCTATCCGCTGGTGCCTGCCAGTTTTGTTCTGATGACAGGGTGGATTCTGGTCAATGTCATCTGGAAAGAACCTGCAGAAGCGGCTTTCGGGATTGCAATTACCTGCCTGGGTATTCCCTTTTTTTACTTTTTCCAGCAGCGGCGGGAACGTGAGCCGCTGCGATGAATCCCGAAAAAAACCTGCAACCGGCTGAAAGGGTATACGAGCCGGAAATAGTCGGGCTGCCTAAAAAACACAGCCGCATCAGGGGATGGTTCTCCCGCCTTATGACTATTGTGACAGTCGCTGCCGTAGGCGCGGTTTTTATTATCACAGGCGTGCTGCTTACCATCACAGTGGTGGGAGGATTGCTCGGCATTCCCATGATATTTGTCGGGTTGCTTATGGAACTTGCCGCGGGATTGATGTTTTTTGCCGGATCAGGAACTGCCGTGATACGGTTCGGCGGATCAGGGCGTAAGGGAACCAGATGAGAATTCCCGGCGTTAAATTAATTGTGGGCTGGAGGAGATTAATAATTATTATGGCGCTGCCGGTTTTTTTAAGCTATTTTGCGTCTGCGCGCCCCCCGGCGCATGTTCTTGCTCCGGACTTCCCTTCAACAGGCAGCACAATTAACGGCAAACGTTATCCTGCGGCTGAACTATGGTTTAATTCCGAGCCGCTCAACTGGGAAAAGCTCAAAAACAAAGTCGTTCTGATAGATTTCTGGGAATACACCTGCATAAACTGCATCCGTACTTTTGATTACCTTAAAAAATGGGACAAACTCTATCGCTCCGACGGCCTGGTAATTATCGGCGTCCACACTCCGGAATTCGATTTCGCTCACGATCCGGCCAATGTAAAGCAGGCTGTCCGGCGTTTCGGGTTTGAATTCCCGGTTGTGGTAGACAGCGACATGCGCATCTGGTCCTCTTACGCGGTGAATGCCTGGCCGACAAAAATACTGGTCGGCCCGGACAGGCGCATCGTATTTACCCATGTTGGCGAAGGCGGTTACGCTGAATTTGAGGAGCACATCCGGGAAGCGCTGTCAGCGCTTCACCCCGGCCTTAAGTTCACTCAGCCGATAGAGCCGGATAAAACCGCGGAGGGCGGCTTCTGCGGAGACACCACCCCGGAGGTTTATACCGGCACGGCGCGCGGCGGAGTGCTCACCGGAACAAGCAAAGCGCCTGACGGCACTCCCTACGTGAGCGGCTCCTGGAGAGCGGAGCCGGACGCACAGCGCGCGGAAACGCCTCTGACAAAAGACAGCTTTCTGGGCATGCGCTATCATGGTTCGGAAATATTTTCCGTTTTAAATCAGGAAGGGACGTCTCCTGTAAGCGTCCGTGTGGAGCAGGATGGAAAACCGCTGAGCAAAGAGCGCGTAGGAGAAGACGTCCGTTTTGACGCCCGCGGTAACAGCTATTTCGACGTTACAGAACACCGCATGTACTACCTGGTGAAAAATCCCGATAACGACGAGCACGAAATTCGGCTTTACCCGCAAAGCCCTGGCCTCGGCGTATATTCCTTCACCTTCAGCAACCGCTGTCTCTTGAGATATTCACACCTGTAAATTGCGGCGCCTTTTACTGCGCAATGATCAGGTTGAATTTTACCGGGAGAGTGCTTTTCGGGATAACTTTCAAATCATAAGGATAAACTGAGACCCCGGTCTGGAACGTTCCCGGAGGAGGGATCTTTTCGCCGTAATCAATGACCAGCGCACCGGCCTGCTGCCGGACCCTCATGATTTTGATGCTGAAAGCGTCCGCGGGGCGCTCACCGGCAAAGACGCCTACTACCATCTGGCGGCTGAAATCGACGTCCGGAGCGGCCTCATGCGGATGGTGTTCCGCCCAGAACTGGATCCATTGACGGTCGCTGCGTATGACAACCTGTCCGGAATGGTTGATAGCCGTATCTGAGCCAGACCATTCTTTGGGAACCGTTGACGCCTCAACCGGAGGGGTATAGGGCGCGTTTGGCGCAGGCGGGGCAACATGGGCTGCAGGAGCCGCTTTTGTTGTTTGCAAATGTGGGGCGGGTTTTCTGGCTGGAACGCTTTTTTTGAGAACCTTGGCAGGCGGCAAAAGCGGTTTGTGAGCTGATTCCAACGGAAGAGCAGGCCTTGATTCTACACTGACGGGCGCCGGCAATTCGGCCAGCGGTTGTTTCGCCGGCCGCGGTTTTATTGCAGCCTTCCATAAGACCGCAGCGGCGATCAAAATCGCAAAGACAAAGACGACGATCCTGGCACGGAATGACATGGTTCTTTTCAATTATGTCACTTTCAGGCTTCACCGGCCGCGAGAAAATTTTGTGCTGTTTCCGACGGAGCTGTGATTGTAATTGAAATATGTCTTGTGTCTACGGATTAAGATATGTTAGAAAAAGAAGTCCGCATGAGAAAATTCCTGCGAATCATCACCCTTGCTACTCTTGGCCTGTATGTCGGTTTCATGGTCACAGAGACTTTCCACGTGCTCGTCAAAGGGCATGATGAGTCGCACTGTGCCGTCTGCCAGGTGGCGCACCAGACGCCAGTCATCAGTCAGGGGCCAACGGCCCTTCAGCATCACGAAGTCTTTATCCACTTGGTCTCTGTTTCTCCCGATGTCCATATCGCTGAAGTGGCTTACATCCACAGCGGCCGTTCTCCTCCCATCGCCTGATCTTCATAACTACGTTCTGTTAGTTCCTTAATAGTCCCGAACCATAGGAAAGTGCTGTATTCCGCAGATAAGCGCGGAGGCTGCCCTTCAAAAATATAAAGGAGTTTTTATGAGATCTACCCTTAGAGCTTTATGGATCAGCAGTATTTTTATTATTGGCGCCAGTTTATCCGCATTTGCCGCGACTTATTCCGGCCATGTGAAAGACACGTCCAACGCACCACTGGCGGACGTTCGTGTCGCTATCCCTGCCGTGCAAAAAGGCGCACAGACAGACGCTTCAGGGAACTTCAAGTTGGAAAACATCCCGCCCGGCAGCTACGTGGTAGAGTTCCGGCAGGTGGGGAATTCTCCCATGACCAGGCAGATTGATTTATCCAAAGGAAACGTCACCCAGGATATTGTGCTTGAAACTACGCCTTTAACCCTGGCGCCCATTACCGTGACCGCAGCGCCGGAAGCAAAGAGCACCCTGAATACGCCGGCCTCAGTATCAGTGGTAGAAGGCCGTCAGCTGGATAAACAACGCGGCCAGTCCGCGATGACCGCCATCCAGAATCAGCCCGGCGTTAATATGATCGACGAAGGACCGACGGTTGTGAAGCCGGTCATCCGGGGATTAAACTCGCAGGACGTTGTGGTTGTTGAAGACGGCATCCGGAGCGAGGCCGAACAGTGGGGCAATGAACACGCTCCTGAGATCGACCCGCTGGGTTCAGACCGCATCGAAGTAATGCGGGGCCCGAACAGCCTTCTCTACGGATCCGACGCGCTGGGTGGAGTGATCTCCATCAGCCATCCGGACCTTCCGAATGCCCACATGGGGGACAGCCCATTGTCCGGTCTATTTACCGGCATGGTCAATTCCGTGAACAACTCTGTCGGAGAAAACTTCGAAGCCTCCGGCGCATCCGGTGATTGGGGCTATCGGACCAACCTCAGCCAGCTTCAGGCCGGCAATTTCCGTAATCCTGAGCAGGGATATGTTCCCAATACAGGGCTGCAGCAGGTCAGCGGCAACGGCGCTTTGGGGGTGCGCAAGGACTGGGGCAGCTTGGACGCCGATTTCGGCAAATTCAACAAACGTGTCGAACTTCAAAATCCGGCGGATCCGACGATCCTGAACGATCTCGAATATCAGACCCTTCAGCACGACCACGGGAAAGTCCATTCCCTCCTCCTCTCCGATCTGGCGAACTGGGACATTACGCTTGGCTATGACCGGGTGGACCGCAAGGAATTTGACGCTCCCAATGCTCCGGATAATGATCCGCATTTGAACTGGATCGAAGCCAGCTACACGCTGGACGCGAAAGCGATACTGGCTCCGATGGGACCTTTCCAGGGAACGGCGGGCATTTCAGGACTGCGCCGGGTAGAGCAGTCGCTGGGACTGGTCGATTTGACGCCTTCCTACAATGAAAACGGCGTAGGAGAGTACCTGATTGAAGACCTGCCTGTAGGGAAGTTTGACTTCACAATGGGTTTGCGCGGCGATCAGGATCAATACAACATTCAGGGGAATAATGACATTGGAATTGATCCGGACAATAACCTGAATTCACCGCATCCGGTCAACACGCAGACGTTGAACTATTCCGCAGTCAGCGCTGCAGTGGGCGGTGTTTATCACATCACCGAGCCGCTGGCCTTCGCGGTCAATATCGGACGGGGTTATCGTAATCCCGTGCCTTTCGAACTCTTCGCATACGGGATACATGAAGGGGCTGCGGATTTCTTAATTGGGAATCCCAATTTGACCCCGGAGACGTCCTTTGACACGGATGCTTCACTGCGCTGGGCTTCTACGCGCGTGAAAGCCGAGATCGGGATTTTCCGCAACTACATCCATAACTACATTTATGGTGTTCAAAACGGCCAGTTCTTCAACACTTCCACCGGCCAGTTCGGACCCACTGGAGATTTGCCTGTTGAAACAGAGACCCAGGGGAATGCGACCGTCAAAGGTGTGGACGGCGCAGTGAACGTGGCAGCCACCGACTGGCTGACGCTGAATACCGTCTATAACATGGTCCGCGGTTTTAACAATTCAGGCGATCCTATGGACAACACCAACTACCTGCCGCATGTGCCTGCGGACAATCTGCTGGTAGGGGCGGACTTCCACCGGAAATCGCTGGGACTAGTTGCGCATCCATACATCGGCATGACGGAACGGTTCACTGCATCCCAGGATCGTACCAACGGCCCGCCGGTCGCCAGCGGCATCCCGACCCCCGGCTACGCCCTGACAGATCTGCATATTGGCGGGGAATTCGTCGTGATGAACAGCCGCATAGCGCTGGATGTGGGCGTCGAGAACCTGTTCAACAAGGGCTACATCGATTACAACAGCATCCTGAAAGAATTCGGGATCGAAAATCCGGGACGGAACGTCTATATGAAATTGTCCGTTCCGTTCGGAAGATAAAAGGGAATACGAAAGGAATCTATTACCATGGCAAACGTACCATTCATTCAATTATTGACCAGCACTGGCGGCGGCTGGGTGATCTATCTGCTGCTGGCATTATCGGTTCTGGCGCTGGCCGTTATCATCGAGCGTATGATCATCATCACCAGGCAATCCAAATACCAGACGCAGGTCCTGCCCATGGTTATGGAAAAACTTGAGAATGGTTCGCCGCAGGACCTTTTGACGTCTCTTCGGCGCGACTCCATTCTGTTCCGGCTGACCCAGGAGCTGGTCGAACACGCGTCCAAGGGAAATCTGTCGCTGGAGAGACACCTGGAAACGCGCCTGTCCCTGGCCAAACGCTATCTCGAAAAGCGCCTGGTGATTTTAGGGACGCTCGGGAATAACGCGCCCTTCATCGGGCTCCTTGGAACCGTGCTCGGAGTAATTCGCGCCTTTCACGACCTGGGCGCTTCCGCCGGACAGGGCCCCGAGGTGGTGATGCAGGGGATCTCCGAAGCCCTGGTCGCCACAGCCGTCGGCATCCTGGTAGCTTTGCCCTGCGTGGCGTTCTATAACCTTCTACAAAAACGCGTCAAGGACACGCTCATCGACGTTGATCGCTTCGGCAAGCAGCTGATCGCGGAGCTCGAAGCGGCCAATGCCGGGAGGAAAGGAGGGTAATCATGGCCAGTGTTCAATCCGATAACGAAGACGGTAGCATAACCGGGATCAATGTCACGCCCCTGGTCGATATCACGCTTGTGCTGCTCATTATCTTCATGGCCACAGCACACCTGATCGTGCACCGGTCCATGAACCTCAGCCTTCCTAAAGTGGCCAATGCGCAGTCGGTTCCAACGCAGAGCCTTCAGATAACGTTGAACGCCGACAAATCACTGCTCTTAAACGGCCAGCCGGTGGACATGCAGGCCATGACCATCAACCTGACTCAGATGGCACGGCTGGACCCCGGTCTCAAAGTGACCTTATCGGCCGATGAACGCGTCAGTTGGGGAGATGTCGCCGCTGTGATCGACAATATCCGCAGCTCCGGCCTGACGCATATCGCCACGGAAGTGAGACCTAAGAAATGATACGACGGTCCTTTTACAACGAAGATGCCCTGCTCTGGGAAGCGCTGGTGTTGTCTGTTTTCGCCCATTTCCTCCTTTTTCATGTGGGCGCTGTGTCCTTCCGCTTCCATGAAAAACGTACCATTGAAATCGACATCACCAATATGGGTCATCTCGCAATGCCGTATCGAACGGCGTCGTCGACCGCTCATGCGGCAAAGTCTGCGGCTCCTGCGAAAGAATGGTTGAAGCCAGCGCCCAATCAGAAAACGGTTCCGGCTCCGATCCCAACGCAGCCGGTTGCGCCCACTCCGGAAGAGCCTCCGGCACCGCCGGCCCCAGGCCCCACCAACGGCGAATACGGAATCGGCGCCGGCGAGACCAACATCATCTCGCGAATTCCTCAGCTCCGGAACCTCCGAGATCTGAACGCCATCCTGAGACGGTATTACCCAGAGGCAGAACGCACTGCCGGTCACCAGGGAATGGTAGTTTGTGACCTGCATATAGATATGGAGGGAAATGTTTCGGCGGTCGATGTCGTACGCTCAGCAGGTCCCGCTTTTGACGATGCCGCCAGAAATGTCGCGAAACTCCTGCACTTTACGCCAGCCTTTTTAGGCGCCCATCGCGTGCCTGTCAAAATGCGCCAGGCTATTCAGTTTAAACTGGAGGAATGAGGAAAGGAGGTAGCCCCCGCGACCGGTGTCTCCTCCATATGGATCTTGCCGTTCTCGAACTTGGCGGAAATGATCTTTGGGGCAGGTGTCGTTGATATTGATTTCTGGCTGCGCTGCTTTAAAATCTCTTCTTTCAGTTTTGCCCAGAAGGCTTCCAAATCGCTGCCGTCGCCTTCATGCTTTCAGCAAGTTTCTTGGTCTCCTCTGCGGAATGCGGCCTCGCATCATTCCGCAAATCGATTCGGGAAAGCTCAATCCAAACGGACTGCTCAAGTGGGTCAGGCATTGGCATGGCGTCCTCCCGTTCGCTATTTCCTTCTCGACGTCCCGTTCCTTGATAAATTTAATAGTTGGGACGTACCGGCTATTAAGTTATTGGAATCGGTACGGGACTAGCGGCGATGACCTCATCCACCGCATGTCCTGTAAGAAGTCATTTCGGTTCTTCGTCGTGATCATGCCTCCGGAACTGTTTGTATTTCAACCAACTGCCTAAAATTTACTTTGGTTCATACCTCAGTGACGTAGTATAAGACTTTCTGGGTTGGCCGGGGACTGGCGCAGGAGAGGAATGATCTACTGCAATAAACTGTTCGCCGTGAGACGTGACCGGGACCATGGCTTTACCTTCAGCGTCAGATATAACGCTCGGCGCTGTGTCTCCATGCAGGCCGTACTCCACTTTCGCGGCAGTCAGAGGTTTGCCATCGAACAGCACCTGCACCGGGAGGAAGTTCGAGGCTTTGAAAGGGTCCTGCAGCGGAACGATTTCAAATTTCATTCCGGCAGGTTTCGCCAGAGCCGGTCCCCAGACATAGATGGATTTGTGGAATTTCACCGGATTGGAATAGGCCGGGAAAGTCCGCGCTGTTTGCTCGGTCACATTCAACCAGGGCGAAGAGCTGCTGACTGCCACCCAGTACCCGTTGTCGAATGTCAGCGTGATCATCGCGGCGCGGGGATTTTTCTTCAGCGCGAAAGCTTGCGGCATCGCCTTTTTCTCAAGAGGGATTAAGTTCCCACGCTGATCATATCCCTGAAATTGTGTTACCTTAACGGGATTGTAAACTTCCGGCGTTTCATGCCCGTACAGCAGTTCCAGATAATCTCCCTTTGGAACCAGCCAGACATCGTGTGCCCATAGGCCGCCAGTCAGAGAAATAAGCCCAATTAATAACCACAGCGTTTTTTTATTCATGATAGTTCCCCTTAGATTTTAAAGAAATACTTCGCCCCTGCTGTAATCTGCCAGACGGGCCATGAATAGTAGTAAGGGTATCCACTGCCGCCGTCTATTTCAATATCCGAGGCAAACCGCTGAGGGATAAAAGACGCCCCGGCAAACACTTCCCAGGGACGCTGACCGTAGGTGACCCGGCCCTGCCAGCGCGTAATGGGGGGCTGGACCAGGCTCCCGGTTGGGTTCAGCGGGGCGCGGCCGTAAATTTCATTCCCCACATCGAGAACCCAGTACCGCTTTTCCGACATGGGCAGCAAATAGCGTACCGCATTCGTCAGCACGCTCTTGGGGACGCTGGTAATCTGGTCGCCGCCGTTTTCCGCGATATCCAGATCGCGCGCCTTGACCCAGGCGTAGGCCGTCATCCACCGGACTTGCCGGGTGATATTCACCTGGCCGGAGACTTCGAATCCGTTGCGCCGGGTGTTGTCGAAATTCACCGGCTGATCATTAATCTCGATGATTTCACGGTCGAGGCGGCTTTCATAGTAGTCAAAGTTCAAGCGAACACGGTTATCCGCCAGGCGCTCATTAAAGCCCACATCCCAGCTGCAAATTTTTGACGGAGATAAATTAAAATTCGGCTGCCCCGTCTGCGTGGGATCGTTGGGTGAAATCTCCTCCACGGACGGCTGGCGGAATCCGATCCCTTTGTTGGCGAAAATGTCCAGGCTCGCGAGAGGGCTGATGACGATCCCTCCTTTCGGGCTAACGACCGAGGTATGATCGGTGCCCGAGTAATTCGGATTGGGCACCAGCGCATTATTGAGCGTAATATCAAACATGTCATAGCGCGCTCCTCCAACAAGTTTGACCCAGTCGCTGTAAGCATGAGTCGCGCCACTCCACGCCAGGGGCTTCATCTGCAGCTGGCTGAAAACCCCACCTGACCATTGATGAAAGTCCCAGTCTCCAGTGGTCGATACAATCTGACGATCATCGGTCTGGAAGGTCGCCGCCCGGCCATCCGAATATTGTCCATCCGTGCCCACCGCCAGCGCCACCGAGGAAAGAGGTTCATAGTTATACAGGCCCCGCCAGCCGCTGTTGATGTGGTCGTTGAGCCCCCATTTCTGCGGGCCAGAGCCCATAGTAGAGAACCGGTCCTGATTTTCGCGCGATACGTACAGCGTTCCGTGCATGCCCGCATCGCCTTTCACCGGATCGTAGTTCACGACGAAGTTGTAATCGCGGGTGTCGCCGCCGTCTGTGGGATTGACGTCCGCGTTGCGCGGAATCAGCCCCTGTTCCACCGACTGAAGGGAGATGTATCCCGGAGCGCCCCAATCCTGCTTTACATAACCGCCGCGCAGCGATAGCAGGCCATCGCTTACCGGAAGGGTCACCTTATTAAAGGAATTGACCCGCGTCCAGTCGTCATTCTCCCGGTATCCATCCTGATGAAAGCCTTCTTCCACGAAAAAGGGCGTGACACCGTTAGAGAACGTTTTTGTCAATTCGGTTGCGCCACGGTAAGTCCCGTAGCTTCCGCCATAACCGTTTATTTGAGAGCTGTCATCGGTTTTTTTCGTGACGATATTGACCACTCCGCCCAGATTGAAGCTCCCATAGAGGGCCGAGAAGGGACCCTTAATGACCTCGATGCGGTCAATCATCTCTGGGGTGATCCAGGAAATGTCGATGAGACCGTTGGCATGGCTCGAGTTAGCCCAATTCAGCGGCACCCCGTCCACATAAATGGCCGTCTGGCTGCCGTGATCACTGAAGAATCCGCGCATGCCGATCGCATCCCCGATCGCGCCCTGACCGTACGTTTCCAGGGAAATTCCCGGTACTTCGCGCAGCATGTCCAGATAGTGGTTAACCTGCTGCGTTTTTACCTCTTCGCTGGTCACTACGTTGACATTCGCCGGCAGCGCTTCAGGCCTCAGGGAAATTTCGCTTTTGTCCACGGAAGGTTCCTGCGTGGAATAACGCTCAGCCGATATATAGACATCCATGACTTTCCCGGAATCGGACGATGTATCGGAAAAAACAAGCGACGGAAGAATAAGAAGCGCGAATATGAGAAGACCGGGCATGCGAGACCCTCCAGCGGAATTAGTGTTACGAATTTAATAATCGTAATACTAAAGGGACGTCAGGTCAACCGTTTTGCGGGAGAAAGGGCGGCGAATGAGGTATGTTTGATGCCGCGGACGGATTGGATTTTATTGCAGAAATCTTCCAGATCACAGGCTTTTCCCTGAATGATAATGGATTCCAGGCAGTGATGGTGATCCAGATGGAAATGCTGGGCGCCGAGAACTTTTCCCGGCGCATCATGCTGAATATCCAGAAGCTTGTTGACCAGATTGCGCCTGTGATGATCGTAAATCACCCCAAGGGTTCCAATCACCTCTTCCCGGGAGGCGAACTTCTGCCGGACATGCTGTGCGCGGATCAATGAACGCAGAGCATCCGACCGGTTGGGGAAGCGGCCTTCGTGGATATAGCTGTCGAGAAGACCAAGGATCTCTTCTTCAATGGAAACGCTGAATCGTTTAAGCGCCATAAAATGTATTATCGAATTACAGCCTGATGGTGTCAAAAAAACCCAACCCGCTTTGTACGGATTGGGTTTTTGTTGGCAGACAGACGGTTTGATCAGGTCAGGGTTTTTACCATCGTTCCAATGAGTCAGTGGACGATGGCCTAGCATCCACAGAAAATAGGTCGCTAGGCGCGGTTGACGATTTTCCCCTGAAGGGCCGCTTCCATGCGTTCCGTAACAACATCCCAGTTGATGTTGCGGAAATAAGTGTCAACATACTGGCCCCGGCCGGCGGCGCCGTAATCCAGAATGTAGGCATGTTCCCAACAGTCCATGATGATGATCGGAACAAAGCCCGCGATATGGCCGGTCTCGTGGTCGCTGATCCATACATTGACCAGACGCTGAACCAGGGGATCAAAGTAGGTCAAAGTCCAGCCCACGCCGCGCATCTTGCCGATTTCCATGAACTGTTTTTTCCAGTTCTCAAAGCTCCCGAAATTCGGGGTGAGAGCGTTTACGAAAGGCGAGTTGCGCGATGGTTCCGTCACTCCCTTCTTCATCCCGCCGAAGTAATATTCGTGCAGGACCATGCCGTTGTATTCAAAGCCAAAACGCCGCTGCATCTCGGCTAAATTAGGCTTGTTGATTTCCGCGCCTGACTTCAGCGCATCGTGGATGGCATTATTCAGAAGGTTGGAGTTGGTCACATATCCTTCATAAAGCTTCCAGTGCTGCTCAAGGAGCTTTTCCGAGAGCCCATCCAGGGCTGAGGGTTTTACGCTTTGATTAGCCTTATACTGCACCGCCTGCGCTTCTGCTGTTATTGGCATATTTCCTCCCTTATAAAATTAAGACTCTCAATAGAACGCCAGGGTTATTTATTTGGTTCCTCTCCCTGCGTGTAGCTTAAGTATATTGGATGACCCTGGCGCACGATATCCAATACAACGCCTTCCTTTGCATTAGCCTTCTCTGCCGCATCCTTGAACGCCTCGGGCGTCGGCGTAGGAACCTGATTTATGGACCGGATCACGTCTCCGGGCGCTATGCCCATGTCCTCTGCTACGCTACCAGCATCCACGTCAACAACGATAACGCCTTTTAGTTCCGCGGGCTGTTCGAAGTGCTCCGCCATGTCCGGCGTAAATGCCTGTATTTTGGCTCCCTGCCAGGATTCCTGCTGAGAGGGTTTGCCCTGGGGCTGCGCTTCCTGCGCTTCGCCGGTATCCGCAGATTCCGGCCGCTCTCCCAGCACAATATTCAGCTTCATGGGATGTTTATCCCGGAAAATTTCCACTGGAATAGTTTTGCTCGGCGCGGTCTGAGTGACGGCGTTTTGCAGGACATCGGATGTTGCCACAGGCTTGCCGTCAAAGGAGCGGATTACATCCCCGCGCTTCAGCCCGGATTTTTCCGCCGGGGAATTTTTCATCACCTCGTTCACCAGCGCTCCCTTGTTATCCGGGAGGCCGAAGTTTTTGACCATGGCCGGAGTGATTTCGCGCGCCAGTTCGATCCCCAGCCATCCCCGCGTCACATGGCCTTTTTTGAGCAGTTCCTGCATGATATCTTTGGCCTGATTTATCGGTATGGCAAAGCCGATTCCGGCGAATACGCCGGTGGGAGCGTAAATGGCGGTATTGATGCCGATAACTTCGCCGCGGATATTCAACAGCGGCCCACCCGAATTCCCGCGGTTAATGGCGGCATCGGTCTGAATGAGGTTACGGTACTCGCGTCCTTCGATTGGGAGCGACTGGCGCGCGGCCGAAATCACTCCCACCGTCATGGTCTGGGCCAGGCCGAATGGAGAACCTATGGCTATTGCCCATTGTCCCACGCGCACGCTGGAAGAATCGCCCAAAGCGGCATAGGGAAGTTTGTGGCCGGCATGGATGCGCACTACGGCGACGTCGGTGCGTGCGTCTTTCCCCACCACAGTGCCGGTGTAATTCTTTTTGTTCCCATCGGAATCATAGACTGTGACTTTGATCTGATCTGCGTCCCGGACAACGTGCTCATTGGTCAGGACCAGGCCGGAAGGATCGATGATTACGCCCGACCCCATCCCTTCCAGCTTGAACTCGTGTGTTTGCGGGCGCTGGCGGCGGGGCATGGGAGCCCCTTCTTCCGGGTTGCCGAAAAATTGTTGAAAGAACTGTTCAAAGGGATCGCCGAAAAAAAACTGGGGCATCTCCGGCACTTTTTCCACATGCGTAGTTGAAATGCTGACCACGGCAGGTTTAACCATGTCCGCAATATTTTCGAAGGAAGTTTGCAGTTTCAGCACTTCCGGATGCGGTTCAACAGTCGGACCGTTGGCAGGGATATCGGCGCACAGTTGAGGAAAGGGAAACGCCAAAGTGACTGCCGTCATAAAACAGGTCCAGCGGAAAGTTCTTTTTAAGGTTTTCATCCTACTGACTCCTTTATCCGCTACTAAACCGTCGGCGGATAAACCCGCCAACGTCTAAATGGCGGGTTTAATTATTAGGAAAGCGCACAAAGGGGATATCGTTGCGCCTGTTATCTTCCAGATCCGTCAAAAGCCTCGCCTGCGTAATGCCTGATGGATCGAGCAGATCGTAAATATGCGAGGGGTTCCGGGTTTTGGCCGATATCGCAGGCGCAGGACGCGGCGCTGTGTCCGGCGAGTCCGGATCTTCAACCATTACCAGGACCTGGTATCCCCAGCGCTGCGGATTGCCGCGGATGATGTCCCTTGGAATAAGCACATGGACGCGATTGTTCTCAAACTGCAGAGGGAAAGTCTGCGCCTGTTCGTAACTGGCCGCGTCATGCGTCCGGTAAAGAATCGCAGTTGATCCTGCCAGCGCCAGGGCGTACTCCCACGCATCTTCGGAGGATGTTCCTGCGCCCCGGCCTTCAAGAAAGGAGATGGTGCCGGCCTGAGGCTGGTGGTTGAGGTCCATGTATATGTCCACCAGCGGCCCGGGATGGCGGGAATTTCCCAGAGCAGTAAGCGTATTTGATCCCAGGGTTACGACAAATTCAAGACTGGTTGTGGATACGTCAATTTCAAGGCTTTTGAGGTCCAGCACGCCAGGCATGGAACTCAGTGTCTGGGGATAAACGAACGAACCGTCGCCGATGTCGTCACCGGAGGTGTCGGGAAGGATGCCCTGCTCATTGCCGTTCGGCAATTTTTGCCAGACAGCGCTCATGGTTGATGTTTGTATCGCGCTTGAGCTTGCGGTTTGCGAATACAAATCCGGAGGTTCCTGCCCGATCAGACGAAAAATGCCGTTTAAAGCCGCCTCAAATTCGTGCGCGCGTTCGTCGCTTCCGGCGGACGGCGAAGGTTCTCCAGTCTCCGACAAATACCCGGCGCTTTCCGCCGCATACATTTCAGTGAACACGATATCAACCTTGGCTTCGGAAGCCCCGGAATCCTTGAACTTTTCCACGGCCTCGCGGGTTCTGCGCAGCGCAGACCAGGCCTGGTTTTTGGCCAGAGAGCCGATCCAACTGGACCAATCGGGCGATGTCCAGCTGCGGTAGGCCCATCTGGTATTCGCCGGCCAATCCGTTGCAACCGTGATTTCAAAAGGAAGAACGGCTGATTTTACATCTTTTGTTTCCGCGGCCCAGCGTTGCAGAACGCTGATGGTTTTGCCCGGGCCGGACAGCCGTTCATCCCAGACTTCCATGCTGGGATTTGCGACAGCCGAAGAAGGGGAGGCGTCCCATAAGCGCACGCCGGCAATACGGTATGGATTATTTTCAGGAGACGCGCCCAGCGCTCCGATCGCCCAGTCAATATGCAACCGCGGCAAAATGTTTATCGATTCCGTACTGGCCGCTCCGAACGGTAGAATCAGTCCGGCTGGATCGAACTGCCAGGATTTATAAAAGTCCGCTTTTGTCCGTCCGATAATCTGTACCGCATCGGCGGGATATTGAAAAGGAGGGTTGGGAAGCGGTGAACCGGGCGGAAGAGAATACCGTGCCTCGTCCGAATTGATAATAAGAGGAAGAACCGGAGCGTTGGGAATCTGGAGCGCGATCTGGATGCGGCCGGCTTTCTGGAGGTTGAGAAGTCCCTGACGCAGGGCGGGATCGGCATTCAGTTTATTGAAAGCGGGCGATATGCCCAGGACCAGCTTAAGACCGGGGTTGTCATTCAGAATTGCCAGCCATCTGGCGGCCTGATCGTCTGTTCGCGGAACAAAAACATACATCTGCTGGGGTTTCTCCGCAGCATCGGAGTAAAGGAAACCGCTGAGAAGACAGGGAATGGAAAAGGCGCTCAATAATAAGCGGAATTTCATTTTTTGATCGTCATTTATTTGATGGATCCGCCACAAATCCGGCGGATGAAACCGTTTCCTCATGAGAGTTTTCGACGGTCTCATTTTATCGTTTTGAAAACAAATTTCCAAAGAATAATAACCCGCGTCCATATTACCTTTCATGCGTACTCTCGTCATCGGCTATAATTACTGATAATGAAAGGACTATTTATTACTTTCGAAGGGCCGGAGGGCAGCGGGAAAACGACCCACATAGAACTTCTTGCCGCCCATTTACGCAGCTGCGGACGAACGGCGCTGATTACCCGCGAGCCCGGCGGCACTCAGCTCTCGGAAAATATTAGGGAAATACTGCTGCATACCAGGGAAGCGATTTCACCCCTGGCAGAGCTTTTCCTTTATGAATCAGACCGTGCCCAGCATGTGACTGAAACCGTGCAGCCCGCGCTCATCCGCGGGGAGATTGTTCTTTGCGATCGTTATGTCGATTCAACGGTCGCCTATCAGGGCTATGGGCGGAAATTGCCTATGCCAATGATCGAGACGCTGAACAAAATCGCCTCTGCCGGGCTGGCGCCAGATCTCACTATCTTATTGGACATATCTGCGGCGCAGGGGTTGCGTCAGGCCGGTCATTCGAAGCTGGGCCATGACCGGCTGGAAAAGGCGGGAATTGCCTTTCATAACCGCGTGCGGAATGGTTTTTTGAAACTCGCCCGGCAAAACCCGGGGCGGTTCCGCCTGATCCGGCAGCAGAAGGATATCAATCACACTCAAAAATTGATCCAGGAAACAGTGGATGCTTTTTTGAACGGGGCTAAGGCGTGAGTTTCAAATCCATCATCGGACAGCCTTTGGCTGTGAAGCTCTGCCAGCGCTGGCTGGAGCAGGACACTACGCAGCCGCTTCTCTTCATCGGACCGGAAGGGATAGGCAAAAAGACTACGGCGATAGAACTGGCCAAGGCTCTTAACTGCGCTCACAGAAAACCTTCCCCCCTTGAGGGGGAAGGTGGGGATGGGGGGTCAACTAAAAAATCCCCCCCACCTAAATCCTCCCCCGCCGGGGGGGAGGGGAAATTAATCGATTCCTGTGATGTTTGTGCGAGTTGCCGCAAGATCGCATCCGGGCAGCATGCGGATGTTCAGATAACGAATCTCTCCATGCAGGCGGTGGAACGGGGAGAACCTGTTGAGAAACAGCAGAATATCCGCATCGAAACGGTCATGAGCCAGCGCCGGCGGCTGCTGCAGAGTTCCGTCGAAGGTCGCTGGAAGGTCTGGATCCTTGATGACGCGCACCGGATGACCGCGGACGCGGCCAATGTGCTGTTAAAGATACTGGAAGAGCCCCCCGAACGGACCGCCATTTTCCTGATTACGCCCAGCCGTGACCGGCTTTTCCCTACGATTGTCTCGCGCTGCCAGCCGCTGCGCTTCCGTCCCCTGACGCATGCGGAAATGGACCGCTGCCTGACGGGTTGCGATGTTCCCTCCGAGACGCGCGCGCGTCTGATAGAGCTGGCGCTGGGATCTCCCGGGCGGGCGCTTCATTTGAACCGCGAGGAACAGATTGAGTCCGTCAGCGAGGCTGAGCGCGCCTGGGAGCAGCTGGGCCGGATGCGTCCATCGGAAATCACGCGGCTGGAAACGCGCGCCCGCCCGTCGCGCACAGAAGCTGAGGAAAAAATCCAGCATCTTCTGATACCGGCGCTGCGCGAGTTACGCGCCGGCGCTGCGCAGGGCCCGGCGGCGATCAACGTCCTGCAGCGCGCGCTCAGGCAACTGCGCGCCAACGTTTCCCCCAGGCTTGTTCTGGATCACATGCTGCTTGAGCTTTCCCGGCAGCGGCAAAGGCAGTTACCAATATGACCAAATTTTTTGTAACCACTCCCATTTATTACGTGAACGATATCCCGCATATCGGCCATGCCTATACAACACTGGCTGCGGACGTGCTGGCGCGCTGGCACCGCCTGATCGGGGACGAGGTATTTTTTCTTACGGGCACTGACGAGCACGGGACCAAAATCGCTCAGGCCGCGGCTGCGCACAATAAAGAGCCGCAGCAGTACTGCGATGAGATATCCGCGCAGTTTAAGGATGCCTGGAAGGCCCTAGACATCACCAACGATTCGTTCATCAGGACAACCGCACCGGAGCATGCGAGAGCGGTGCAGGCCTTTCTGAAACTGCTCTGGGAAAAGGGGCTTATTTTTAAGGCGCGATATCAGGGCAAATACTGTGTGCAGTGTGAACGCTTCTATACGGACGAGGAGCTTATGGACGGACTGTGTCCGGACCACCGGATCACTCCGGAGGTGCAGAGCGAGGACAATTACTTTTTCCGCCTGTCACATCTGCGGGACGACCTGCTCAAGGCTATTACCGATCCGGAACACCCCAGCCATTTCGAAATCTTCCCCCTTGAACGCCGGAACGAGATCATAGGCAAGCTGAAGCAGAATATCAACGACATCAGCATGTCGCGGGCTACGCTGGCCTGGGGCATTCCATTGCCCTGGGACCGGTCGCAGACGACCTACGTCTGGGTCGACGCCCTGACCAACTATATAACGGGCGCCGGCTTCCCGGATGATTCGGGGCGGTTCGAGGAATGGTGGCCTGCCGACCTGCATCTCATGGCCAAAGACATTCTCTGGTTCCATGCCGTAGTCTGGCCGGCCATGTTGATGGCTGCGGGCATGAAAATGCCGAAAAAAGTCTTTGCCCACGGATTTTTCACCGTTAACGGGCAGAAAATGTCCAAAAGCCTTGGCAATGTGGTGCGCCATCCGGAACTGATAAAGGATTTCGGCATTGACGGTACGCGCTTTTTGCTCCTTTCGGCTTTCCCCTTCGGCGCCGACGGTGATTTCACAGTCGGCCTGATGAAAACGGCTTACAATGCCGCGCTCGCAAATGATCTGGGCAATCTTGTTTCTCGCGCCCTTACCATGGTGGAAAAATACTGCGGGGCGGCGGTTCCTGCCGCGCTTCCCGGAGCTTCCGGCGAACTTTTAAGCGCAGTAGTCGACGATTTGAAGCCCTACGGCGGCCAGTTGGACCGCCTGGAATTCCATCTTGCACTGGCTACTCTTTTGCGCGCAGTGGACCGTACGAATGGTTTTATTGAAGCCAAGGCGCCCTGGAAACTGGCAAAAACATCCCTGCCGGAGTGTCATGAAGTCCTGCGCCAGGCCCTTCTGGCTATGAAGGTTATAGCTCTTCATCTGGCACCCGTAATGCCGCAGACTGCGCAGTCCATATGGACTCAGCTGGGCCATGATGACGATCTCAGGCATCATGGAGATGATATTTCGGACCTGGCCGCGGTATCCATTCCCGCGGGCCAGAAGATCCGCAAAGCCGCCCCGCTTTTTCCTAGAAAAGAATGACAGACTTCTTCGAAACCCACATGCATCTGACGGACGGCCAGTTTGATTCAGACCGGAGCGAGGTAATCGCCCGGGCATACGTCGCGCGGGTCAGATACATGGTGGAAATTGCGGAATCTCCGGAAAACTGGGATGCTGCCGTCGACTTAACCGAAAAATATTCCTTCATTTACGCCAGCCTCGGCATTCACCCTCATCATGCGCACGATTCCGGTCCGGATCAATGGCCTTCTCTGGAAAAACGGTTGAGGGAACTTCTGAAAAATCCCAAAGTTGTGGCTATCGGCGAATTCGGGCTGGATTACTTTCGCATGCGCAACACCAGGGAGGAACAGGAGTGCCTTTTCCGCAGGCAGCTTGACCTTGCGCGGGAACTGGACAAACCCGTCGTTATACATTGCCGCGACGCGCATGCGGACCTGCAAAAAGTGCTTCTCGAATATTATCCCGAAACAGCGCCGAAATTCGAATTGCCCAGGCCGAACGGCGTTATCCACTGCTTTTCCGGAGTCTTTTCGGACGCTCAAGTCTATATGATGCACGGGTTCCTCATGGGCATAGACGGCCCGGTGACATATCCGAATGCCAAGCTGCTGCAGGAAAACGTCCTGCGCTTCCCGGTGGAGCGCATGGTTCTGGAAACGGACTGCCCCTACCTGCCGCCCCAGGCTATCCGCGGCCAGCGCAACGACCCGGCGCAGATTCCCGCAATAGCCGCGGCAGTGGCAAAGATTAAGCGCAAAACCACGGACGAAATCGCCGAAAGGACCACGCGCAATGCACGAGTCCTTTTCCGCATTAAGTGAGTACTGCCTCTCCCTTCTGGGGAGAGGCCGACCTGAAAGGTCGGGTGAGGGGCTTGAATAGTTTTATCCCCCCCTCACCCCCACCCTCTCCCGCCAGGGGAGAGGGTATCAACCGGAAGCTGCGCCACCATCCTGTTGCGATGCTTGCGCTGGCGCTTCTTTTTGTCGTGGCCGGAGGGGGCATATACTGGCTAAGAAACCCCACAATTTTCCTGATCATGGGAGGGAAGTCGCGCCGGGTGGTAGTGCGGGACCTGAAGACCGTTGGGGACATGCTGCGGAAGGAGCAGATCCCCTTATATAAGGAAGATATAGTTGCGCCCCCCCAGGTGACGCCGCTTCAGCGCGGCATGGCGATCAAAGTGACAAGGGTCACGCACCGCAGCGAGGATGTCGTAAAGCATGTGCCGCTTCGGATAGCCTCCGCCCTGCGCACGCGCCAGAACCTGCGCCGGGTGCTTGTGGAACGGGGCAGCTCCGCGGATCGGGTTGAAACCATCGATCACCGCCTTTACGACGGCGCGGAAGTCTCGCAGAAAGTTGTCCGGGTAAAAATCAAGAAGCACCCGATGTACACGCTTACGCTTTTTAACGCCAAAGGACAGCCGATAAAGACCTACGACCTGGCTAAAGCGCGGACGTACACGATGCTCGCTACCGCATACTATGTCGGCGACCCAATGGTTCCTTCAGACACTACTTTCGGAGGGCACAAGCTGCAGCGCGGCCTGGTGGCGGTTGATCCGCGTGTGATCCCGCTCAAAACCCGCCTCTACATTCCCGGATACGGCTATGCCTACGCGGATGACACCGGAAGCGCGATCAAAGGCCTGCGCGTGGATCTGGCGGTGAAGGATAAGTACGAGGAAGTGAAGTACAACCACCGCAAAGTCACAGTCTACCTGCTGGATAAATCGAACAGCTGGTAGGTTACGATCTCACCGTAAATACAGGTTCTTCTTTCTGGTTACTGGGTTTTGCCGGTTCAGACAACGATTTCAGCAAAGCCTCGTGGTAATCATCGTGGGCCGGATCTTCTTTGTCTACGTCGCAGAAATAACAAATCATTTGATTACAAAAACATCTCCTCTTCGCAAATTAAATAGCTACCCGCGCCATATCGACGCCGATAGAACCTGTAGCTGAGGCACCGGCCGAAAAGCTGGTTCCCACTCAGGGTTTATAAAGTTTTAGAAAATACGTCTGGGACAGAAAGGTTAGCGCTCCGCAGAGGAACTAAAACGGCATTCTGTGCCACGAGACCCCGACAGCGACATTCCTGATGTGAAACATTTTGCAACACATTGATTGGAAAGAGTATCGGAAGAAGTCTGAATGTATTGTAGGAAATTTCTGACGGGCATGTGAATTATTTCTCGCCAAAAATTAAGGTTCCGATCAATTTATTTTCGGGGGACAGCCAGGTTTCCATGGAGACAGGCAGGTCGTCTACGGAAACCATTAGCCCGGGTTTGTCGATGGAGGTTTTAAGCAGCGGGCCAAAAGATTCCATGCGGGCAACATCCTGCCAGGAGCGGCCAATACTTCCCTCCAGCTGGAACATGTCTGTGGCGGTATGGTTCGCGGCTGTTAATCGCTGGCGCGAATCCAGGAGGATCATTGGTTTATCCATTACGTTCAACAGGTGATCGATTTGTTGATGTAATTCCGCCATCTGGTCCAGAGTGCTGTGAATTTGTTTGTTCTGCCGGGCTTTTTCCTGTTCCCATTCAAGTACACGATTTGTAATTTCATGCTGTTGATTCTTCTGGATTAATTCCCAGAATCGTTCACGTCGCCAGATTCCTGTTGTTGTCAGCATGATTAATATGGATATCAAAACCCCTTCCATCAGCAATTCCGCGTTTCTCAGGCTTCGCGATCCCTCGATCACCAGGGTTCCCCAGGAATGCGTATTGTTTTGAAGTCTCAGGCGCCACAGAAAACCAGCGCCTGACGATGCCGGAATCCATCGTTGACCTATATAGGCAGGATCAGAATGGGCAAGGGCTTTCCCCGCGTTATCAACAACCGCCGCGTAATGAATTGCGCTGCCCAGACCAAAAGCATGAACAATTTTCTGCGCTTCCAGATCATCCTGCGACTCATGAGCTTTTTCAATCAGCTCACCAGCGGTTTTGACTATCCTGCGGCGCATAAGGGATTCCTGTTCGTTGATGCTGTGGCAAAAATACCAGCCATGCAACAATAGAAGACAGAAAAAGGCGGCAACCCATATCTTTATCTCAATGATTTTCAATTCAACTCCCTCCGGCCGCTATAGACATAATAATAGGTCCGATCAGAACGGCCAGGATGGTTGGGAAGATGAATACAAAAAGCGGGAAAAGAAGCTTCAGCGGAGCTTGAGCCGCCTTTTTTTCAGCCGCAAAGGCCATTTTCTGCCTGAGACTGCGAGCCTGCATTTTCAAAAGAGGCGCCAGGCTTGATCCAAGCTCCAGTCCCTGTGTCAGGGCGCGGGCGGTTTCTCGCAGAGCGTCGGAACAGGTGTGTTGTGCCAGATGCTTCAGCGCGTCTTTACGCGAGGCGCCCAATGCCAGCTCCTGTTGAAGGGCGGTCCATTCCTCTTTAAGCGGTCCAGCCGGTCCTTCCTGGACGTATTTTTGAAGAGCAACCTGGAAATCCAAACCGGCCTGCATAACGAGAGCCATCAGGTCCAGCGCCGCGGGAAGCGCCGCATCAATGCGCTTCTTCTGTTTTTGTTTGGCGCGCCATTGATTGAGCTGCTCTATCGGGTTATTCATCGGGTTCTCCTATGCTGACAATCCGCTGGATAACCAGCAGCCCGATAGATACGAAGACAATCACGCCGGCCAGCAGAGCCTGTCCCATCGCTGTCCGGAAAAGCGGCAGGGCCATTTCCGGAGCGATTAATATAAGGCCGGCAAGTACCAGAAAAGGCAGCACGCTCAACAGGTATCCGGATCCCCTCCCCTGTGCCGTCAGGGCCGAAAGTTTTTCGCGCAGCATTTCCCGCTCCTGCAGGGTGGTGGAAAGCGTTTCCAGTACTTCGGAAAGAGATCCCCCGGTTTCTCGCGTTACTTTTACGGCAGTAGCAAACGACCGGGCTTCGGCGATACACATGCGATTTTGGAAAAAAGCCAGAGCTTCCGGAAGAGACTGACCGATGCGCAGGCCCTGAACCAACTGCCGCCATTCCGCCGTTATCGGCGGATCGGATTCCTCGGCAGCGCGTTCCAGAGACTGCTGGAATCCCACCCCAACCCGCAGCGCATGGACCATGTTCTGCAGGGAAGCCCGAAACTGTCTGGCCAGAAGCATCCGATGTTTTTTTGCCCGGTGTTTGCGAATCAACCTGGGTGCGGCAATTGAAAAAGCGGTAGCCACCAGCAGGAAAATGATCATGTGTTACCCTTCAAATGCCAGGAGCGTAATCCGGTGCTCTCAAATACTCCGAGGTATCGTTCATCAGCGTCCTGTCCGGTTTTTCTGAAACGGAAAAGCTCCTGAGTGGTCAGGCGATCTTCTTCCATTCCGGTGAGTTCCGTGATGGAAATAATCTTGCGGCTTCCATCGCCAAGGCGCGCCTGCTGGACAATCACGTGCACCGCGCTGCGTATTTGTTCACGGACAACGCGAACCGGCAGGTCTATTCCCGCCATAAGCACGAGCGTTTCGATCCGGCCCAGAGCGTCGCGGGGAGAATTTGCATGGACTGTGGTGAGCGACCCATCATGGCCGGTATTCATGGCCTGCAGCATGTCGAGCGCCTCGCCGCCGCGGCACTCGCCTACAACGATTCTATCCGGCCTCATGCGCAGGGCATTGATTACCAGGCGCCGGATGGGAATAGCGCCCTGTCCCTCCGCATTAGGCGGGCGGCTTTCCAGGCGTACGACATGCGGCTTTCCCAGACGAAGCTCCGCAGCGTCTTCAATTGTAACGATACGCTCATCATCGGGGATCAGTCCCGCAAGAGCGTTAAGCAGAGTTGTTTTGCCGCTTCCTGTACCGCCTGAAACAACGATGTTTTTCTTTTCCTTAATGGTCCGATCCAGATAGCCGGTCATTTCCTCATTTAGCGAACCGAATGAAATCAGCTGCGGGAATCCCAGTTTGTTTTCCGAGAATTTACGTATGGTGATGGAAGGCCCATCGAGCGCCAGCGGAGGGATCACGATATTCACGCGAGATCCGTCGGCAAGGCGGGCGTCGCACAAAGGCATGCTTTCATCCACCCGCCGCCCTATGGGCGCGATAATGCGATCGATCAGCGTGCGGATCTGTGCATCGCTGGGAAAATGCACGTCTGTGAATTCAAGCCTGCCGCGGCGTTCGACGAAGACTTTTTCACGGCTGTTGACCATGATTTCGGATACGGTGGGATCTTTCAGTAAAGGTTCAAGCTCCCCCAATCCCAGAACGTCTTCCAGAACCTTTTGATAAATCTTTTCGCGAGTCTGACGATCCCCGGCAATCGAAGGATCTCCGGCCAGGCAGGCAGTCAGCGTGGCTTCAGCCTTTTCACGCGTCTGGACGGAACTGTTTCCCGTGCCTTTCAGCTGTTCCAGAATCTGCGGTTGAAGGCGCTCTTTGAATTCCTCGAGATTCTTTGAATCTACGCAGGATTTTTTCGTGGGAGACATAATAGGAACAGTCTCCAGGCTCTTTTGCAAGGAAGCTATCGCCTCGTGGAACTCTTTCCCAGTTGTGGGCGGCATTTGCTGCAGCGCCTGAACATCGGCAGGAATATCCTCCCCGGACCAGATGATTTTTGAAAACGAATAGGGGAAATGTTGGTTCGCTAACTCTTCGCGAACGGTCTGGAAACGCGGATACGTATCACTGGACACATCCCAAAACAGCGTTCCGGCATTTTCCAGCCAGGCTATCATTCCGGGAGATAAATCAACCGGCCCAGTAAGCACGATCCATGAGAAAGCTTTGCTTATGGTGTTAAGAAAAGGAAGCACACATTGATCCGGCGGGCACGAAGGCATGTGCAGTTGCGGCACAGCAGATTCGGACATGAAATAATTGCACAAAAGTGACGCGGGAAGATCGCGGTTGCGCTCAATCCAGGAGCCGAAATCGTATATGCGCGCTCCCTCATCCGAGTCACCCGTGGTGATCCTTAGTAAGGAAGGCAGGTTTTCTGCCAGTGGCTCAAGCCACGGAATGTCCTGACCTCCTGCTGACCAGCAGACGATTAAGCGGCAATCACTCACTCTGCGCTCCAGGTCGTTGCATCGCCCGCAGCCAGGAGAACTGCGCTCAGACGCCCATTTTCGCGCGCCTTAACGATAGCCGCAGCCTGTACGGGATTCACTATGACGGTAAGAGTCAATCCATCCTCCGATCCATCTGTCATCACCGCGACGGTTTTTTCGGGATCCCCAAGGCGCTTTTGGTTAACGGCCACTACTTCAATCGAAGAAAGCAGGAGATTGGTACGGGCTGCGCCAGCCATGCCTTCCCGAAAAGTCTGGAAAACCGCCACATGGTCGCCCGGCTGAATCCATCCGCCAACTCCTCGAACCTTATCGACCGAAAAGGATACGGCGACGCGTCCGGGCCCAAGAACAGACGCCAACCCGTGTGATTGCGACAGGTCCAGAAGCACTGCGCGATTCAGCGGCTGACCTTCGGGAAGCCCGATAGCGCTAAGGAACCGGTTTTGCCCTTCGCCTGAACGAAGTTCGTTCAGAGCATGCAAAGCTCCGGGTGGAACGTATGCCCGCGGTATGGATCGGACTTCGATCGAATCGGCCTTGACTGGCGAGAAAGGCGAA
Source organism: uncultured Elusimicrobia bacterium (assembly GCA_964604825.1). Taxonomy (GTDB): domain Bacteria; phylum Elusimicrobiota; class Elusimicrobia; order 2-01-FULL-59-12; family 2-01-FULL-59-12; genus CAZSAL01. The sequence continues at coordinate 23,996 of CAZSAL010000006.1, read as the reverse complement.
ACATATCGTGAAACAATCAGCACGGGTACGGCATCCTCGCCGCTGAAGCCGTTCAGTATTGGCAGGTTGCTTGTTAGCAGCAGATACCCTCCCGTTACCGCAACGGCCGCAATCAATCCGAGCCGAAGCTTTGAACCTCGCTGGACCATTCGCAGTACAATTCGTAATGCTGAATGGTCGGCAACGGAACGGCCTTGTTGTAATGGGGGACATGTTTCAACACGCATTTTTCCTCCAGGTACTCGTTATTGATGAACAGTCGTATCAGTCTTCCAGGCTTACAACGAACCATTGTTTGATCCAATTGAAAACGTCGCGCTTCCGTGCTGCCTGAAGCGGGACCAAAATATAAGATAAAGTCTGCGGGTAATAATGAATGGTTGTTTTGTGAAAGTGTTTTTCGGACAACGCTATTCACTTCTGACGGCCGTAGATGACCGGAACTATACAAAAAGCCTGCTTCGCGAACAGTTGAGATCAGGACCTGCCTCATTAGAAAATACTGGGCAAAAGCGGCGAGGCCGAGCAAAAGCAGCGAAAAAATCGGGAGAAGAAATATCCATTCGATCAAACTTTGCCCATCTTGACCATGATGATTCCTTAAAAGTGAAGTCATGGTTATTTCGCCGGGACCAAACGGGCATTAAATTGCGGATAAAAGGATTGAAACCCGATTTTTCCTTCCCAATCTTCATCAGCTCTTGGGAATCCACCGTTATGCAGACCGGCATCCGGTTTAACATCGAGATAAACCTGGGCCGACGCGATTGAAGTAAGGGTGCCTTTTGAGATCATCCATGTAACCCGGTGGTTCGGTTGAGCCCTTTTTGTACTAGGAGACCATTGCCGTTCGTAATAAACATCGTCGTAGTTTTTAATTCCCGCTGGAACGGCACCATCCATAAGCTGGACTGTTAAACCACGGAGCGTCAGCTGCGATGAAATGCGTGTTGGACTGCGAAGAACCGCTGTTGCGCCGTATTGCTTTGCGACTTGACTGGCTACTGCGCCGCAATAACCTCCCCAGCGGGGCGAATGGATTTTGTGATAGATTTGCCAAAGTTCAAATTCAGGCTGCATGGCGGTCTGCATGGCTGCCAGATTGTTGTAGCGCATTGCGAGAAAAAAGGAATTTACGCCCATATTGTGCGCGGCGCAATCATTAAGCATTTGTGCCTCAGCTCTGGTCACACTCAAAGTTACCGCTTCGGCCGCCATGTCGAGCCGCATTTGCTGCAGGACAATGTTCCCATAACGCACTAACAGCAGGAAGGCACCAAAAAATAACCCGAAAAGGCCGAGTCCGGGGAGAAGTATTTGACCGCGAGAATTCATTCGTTTCCTGGAGCCGGAGCCGGCGGCTCTTGTGGGATCGTTGCAGTTCCAATTAAAGGGCGCCTAATTTGATAGCTGGCATGCACATTGATCATGATCCCCGGAGAGTTGGACAGGCTTTCCCCCGAATAAGGAGTCCATTGAAAGGGAATCATTGTGCATGCGTTTCCCGGCAGCCCAGGCATTACCCAGCCTGTGAGGTATGAAGTGACGGCGTTCGCAGCGTTTTTAGCTGTGGCGCGGGCGCAATCATACGCTATAACATTCAATTTGCTCTGAGTATAAATCTGCAGGAATAGCCTGAGAAACAGTACGGCCAAAAGAAAAAACATGGGCAATACAAGAGCCAATTCCGCCAGAGCCTGTCCTTGCTCATTCGTTTTCATTGGATTGTTTTTCCAGCGCGACGGCGAGATCCTCTTCCGGCGCAGCAGGTAAAAGCGCTGTTTTTTTGCCGACATCCAGCAATGTAGGAGTTACGAAGATGACAATGGATGTATGCCGGATTGTCACGGTTTTGTGACTGAACAAATAACCTAATCCGGGAATCGATTGAAGAATCGGAATGCCCTGCCGGGTGGATTGTTTTTGGTTCTGTATGAGCCCGGCCAGGGTCAGAGTGTTTCCGGGCTCAAGCGTAAGCTGCGAACTGATCTGGCGTGACAAAATTCCCGGCACTGTGTTCCCCGAAACGGAAATGCTGTTCTCTTCATCCGGCGCGCTGACCTCCGCTTCCAGGTCCATGTTGATGCGGTTTTCATTTTCCAGCTTGGGGCTGATGCGCAGCCGCACACCGTATGGCTTGAACTCTACGGAAGTGGTTCCCAGGCTGCCGGCTGTGGAGTAGGGGATTTCTCCTCCTGCCAGAAACTGGGCAGTGCTGCCATTGCGCGTGACCAGTTTGGGATTGGCCAGCATATCAGCGGCACCTTCGGACATCAATGCGTGAAGCGTTGCGGTGATGGCGTCGCGCGAAAAAGTCCCGACCTGAAAGAGCGCCGGCACGGTCATTTCGTTAACCTTTAACTGACTCAACCATTCAATACCGAGGTCGCTGGTTTTATTTTCATCCACTTCAACAACCTCAACACCAATCTGGATAAGCGGGTCAACTTTGAGAGGCAATGCCGGCGCAGGGGTGCTTCCTGCCGCGCAGTAAGTGCTCAAAATTCCTAATGTAAGGAATGTTTTCAATTTCATCGAACCACGATTATGAACCGCTTGTTGCTGAGTTGACCTGTCTGAGTAGCGCCTCGCCAGTAGTATTAAAGGCAGTGTTTGTTTTGGTGCTGAGTGATTTAATGCCGACGATTGCCAAAAATCCCATTAAAGTAACTATAAGGATGTATTCGACTAATCCCTGCCCGGTGTTTTGTTTTATACGCGGCATAACGCCCTCCTTTGGATGATGCGGGTTCCAGCTTTTGTAATAACGAATATTTCCCAAATTCCGCCGGGCAGAGCCCGTACTTCGATCAGTTCTTTCATTGGTCGCCTCCATTCCCGCCACTGAGTCTTTGACGAGCCCGCCAGAGATTCACTGGCGGACAACTGTTAGAGGCGCGCAGCGGGAAAATATTCGATCTCAGAGGCAGGTTTACGACGAGAAGAAGGGTCCAATAACAACAGTAACAACAGTAACGAAAGGGCCGAGCAACTGCAAAAACGACAGTAACATCAGGGCCGAGGAACAGAAGTGCCGAGCAGCTGCAGTTGCCGCCGTTACTAGGCCCTGTAGTTACTGAAGTTACTGTTGTTACTGTCGTATGAAAAGAAAGCGCCAATGCGGGGGTCGAAAGCCGGCCGTACCCTCGAGTTGAAGGTACTTCCCTCAGGCCATAGCCGGAGGGACGCGTTCGAATCACATTGGCGCTGGAACTACGATACTAAAAGTCCTCCGGTAACTATATCGGACTAAAGGCTAAATCTTTCCGCTAAAGGTCCCATAAAATAATCGGGACTTTATTTAACCTTCCTGTTACATTCGTTAATCCGGATTCAGCTGGCAGCGGCGGAATATGTCAGGCTGCCTCAGCTACGTGCCGTTTATTGAGGGGTGTTGCGGTTTCTGTGCGATCGGGGATGAGATCCGCAAGCGGTTTGCGCAGGAGCGGGATCATTCCGATAAACTTTTCGCCTTTAATTCTTTCTTCTGAATCACCCGCTAAATGGGAGATCAGTTTCTCGACGTACCTTTTTGACTGGTCGAAAACCCTGTACGGAAGCGCGTTCGATCCCGCGTAATGGTCGTCGAAAAAGCCGGTTACGAGTTCGAGCGCGGCTGCACGGGTGCCATTCCGCAGCGCATCCTGGACCGCGACGATCAATTCGTCCGTATGAACCAGAAGGTCCCGAACGAATCGCAAACGGAGCGGAGTAATGATCCGGTCCCGGTTATCTAGAATGCGAGGGATTTCCTCGAAGCGCAGACCGATGAGATGAACCGCATCTGCGAGTTGGTTTCGTGCGTTGGTGGGCAGACCGGCTTTCAGCGCTTCCACCGCCAACGTAACGGCATCACGCGCTTGTGCTTTATGGGGCTCTTTGCGCCGCGGAGAAAGAATCTGCTTTTCAACGAGAAGGCCTGCGAGAGACTCCGCTGTATTGCGAAATTCCTCTTTCTCGATGGCGGGATCCTGTCTCGGAGAATTGATGACGTCTAGCGCCCCGTTGATGACGCCTAGAGCGTCCTGTAAACTTTGCCTTTCTTCGGCGTATCCTTCCAGTAGATGCTCGTATTGGCGGAGCATGGAAGGGTAATTAAAGAATATGTTGCGAATCCATCTGCGGACAAATGCGTCATGTGTCCTGAAGAAGTATCCGGTCGGCACGTAAAGCCGGCCTTTTCGGTCCAGTACCCCCTGAGCGGACATGGAAAGCGCCTCAATCTGATTCCCGTTATGATCCAGCCCTGCAGCAGGTTTTGCGGCCATGCTGTGTGCGTCCCGTCTTTGCGCGCGCTCAAGCGCCAGCAAATCGTTTTCGATATAGCGTATTGCAGCTCTGACGGCATTGGCGGCGTACGGCCAATTCCCCTGTCGGTGAAACTGGACTGCCACCTGGAGCTGGACCAGAGCTTCGTTGCGGATTTCCGCGTTCCCGCCGTGCTCCGGCCAGCCTTGGACGATTTTATCCAGCCGTTTTGTGGTTCTTTGCAGCGATTCCCTCGTTTCATCGGCGAGGCGCCGCTCCTCCGATTGCTCGTATGCGGACACAATGTTCGGCAGGGTTTCCAGTTCACGTTCTATGGTACGTAGATGATATAGCGTTTCAAGGTCAACGAGCATGTCTTCCGTAGGATTTAATCGAAGTGTGGCCATGTCAGTTTTTCGGGGCTGCACAGCGAAAGCCTGGCGGGGACTCTTGTCCAGCTGATTTTTGTGATACAGGTAAACAGGCTCGCGTGGAACATTTTTGCCGACAAGGTCATTGATAAGCGTCTGCAGATTGCTGGAAGCGAAAAGGTTGGTCTCCAGCGCCTGGGCCAGCGCGGTGTGGTTATCTTTGAGCCGGGGATCTTCTTTAATCAAACCCGCAATCAACTGGTTCAAATTCCTGGCGAACGTCCTATGCCGGTCGGCGGCCTCGTTCTGATCAAGCTCATCGTAAACGGCGGCTATGACTTCATAGGCGAGAACGGCGTGTTCGCGCCCCAGAGTGCGCAGGCTATCCAGCAGCGTTTCCCGTTCCACATCGGCCTCTGAAGCCTCCGGCATCCTGTCGTGCCGGAATTCATGACTCAGGATGTGCCTCAAAGCCAATGCATAGCGCGGATCACACAAGACGGCGTGGAGGACATAGGTTCCTTTAAAAAACGGATCGTGTTCCGCCAGGCGGTCATGCTGTTTTCTGACCTGTATGGTCATGGATCCTGACAGGTGATCCGGCGTAATGAATGTCGACAGGACCCGCTGAAGCGACTCGGCCAAGGCGCGCGCCGGTTCCGCAATCAGGGGAACTAGATTAAAGCGCCTGCTTTCGATAATGAAATGAATGTTTTGGACCTCGGAATTATTCGGCCGGAAATTAATCTGAGAAAGATCTCCCGGAGGCGTTCCTGCCAACCAGTGAGAATTGTTCTCATCTGGAAGGTGGGGACAGGGTATCGCGATCTTTTCCGGTAGCGCGGCCTCCAGTTCCGGTATTATGCCCACGACCTTCCGGCGGATATTGGGATAGCGCTCGCCAATGTAATCCCAAAGCTGGCTGACCTCCTTCCACCCGGACAACAAATAAATCCGCCCCAGCAAAATATTCACCGCAGCCTGTTCCAATATTTGGGCGTCTATGCCTCTGCGGCAATCGGCGCCCGTGTCCGTGGTCAACAGCAAAGCGCTGCCGGGGTGGCCCGGTTGTCCGGTAGAGGTACCAAAGGGCTGCCTTGTTGCGCCCGGCGGCACGGCTGCGGGCGAAGCCTGGCCGGCGTCTTCCGGGGGCGGTACCGTGATGAGACTGGATCTAGATCCCCGTTTAGTTATGTGTTTCCATAACTTCTTAATGGAGTTGGGATATAGTACGTAGACCAGGACCCAGGAAATAATTGCGGACAAAGTATAAGCGACCAGATCAGCCGGATCCCAGGTTTCTCCATGTTGAGGAGGGCTTGAAACTGGAGCTCCGATACAGCCCAATTTAGAGCAACAAAGCACGAACCAGCAAATGAGAACAGATGCCGACAGGGTGCTGCTGATTTTTTTACGAATATATTCGGGCAAGCGCGATTTGTCGGCACCGGGGTGATCCGCAAGAATCCCCCAAACTGTGAGCGGAAACATGCATGCCATAAAGGCCGGAGTAGCTATGAAATCGTTCAGCCACCAGGGGTCAATCTTCCACAGGAGGGATCCGTGGATTAGAAATGGGAAATAGGGATGTGTTAGCCTCCGGTACGCGGCGAAAATAATCAGCGGCACCATTGACAGGGTGGAAATTACAAGAGGGCGGTTCGACAAATCTGGATAACGCTCTTTCAAATGACTCCAGACCGTAGCACCATCCAGTAAAACCTTTCGGACATTGAGCATGCATCCGGCGAGAGCCTGATCCTCAAAAACAGTGCCGAGCGCCGGGTGCCGAGTCCCGAACTGGCGGTTTAAAACTCCGGAACATACCTTTGACCCATTGCTCATTGCTCGGAACTCACAACTGGCCGTTGCTGTTTGCGTCAGCAGACATACGGCCAGCACAAGCGCCGTTATACGGCGAAGATCAAAAATCAAAGAGCAAAGAGAAAAGATGCGGCGTAACCCAATAAAAGTCAGCCTCATTTTTGATCTTTGCTTTTTGATCTTTGATCTGTTTTTCATGGTCATGCTGCCTCCGCGAGCCGTTTCCTGGTTGCGCCCCGAGCGGGGTTGGGGTTCTGTTGAACGAGCCAGCGGTGATTCTCTGTGTATTTCCCGGTGCTGCGCAGGTCCGCGAGCAGCTGCGGATTGCAGTGCTCCAGCACAAATACACTGATGCGGATGGGACCGGCCATGATATGAACCGCGGGATCGATGCCGGCAAGGCATAGCGCCGTGGGCCAGGTCAGGAATATGCGCTGGGCCGCCTGTGTCAGGCCGGTTCGGTCAAATAATGTTGGTGACAGTGGTTCGCCGCGTTCATTGTGCGCGCGAAGTTTGTCAAGTATTTTGCTGGCCGTAAATTTGGCGGGTTTATTTTTTTTGCGTACATATAAAATGGCATCGGATGTGCGGCTGTGGTTTACGGCAAAGGAGCGCAGATGCCGGATCGCTTCATGGCGAACGCTGCTTACGCGGGTCGCCAGCTGCAAAGCCTCTGCGATTTCGCGGTCGTTGGCCAGACGCGGTACTCCAATGCCGTAGGTCAGACACAGGACCAGTCGCTGGTCATCAGAGAGGGTCCTGAGGGCCTCTTGAAGGATTGGCTCCGGGACGCAGGAGTCCTCGCTTAACCGCCGCATCCCGGTGACGCCCGCCTTCAGCATCCGGACTGCAGAGGCATGGAGTCCGGGGATGGTCCCTCTTTGCAGATGAAGTTGAACGCATAAATCGGGCTGGTGTTCGACCGGCCGTTTGCCCATGCCGTAACGCAGGTCAATGTATTGGCGTTCGTTGGGCCGCAGGGCGTTCCACACGTCCGCGGGGAAAGGGTTTCGCTTCAGCCTGTTAATATCGAGTTCCCGCGCGATGAGATCCGGGTCCTGCAAGTGGTGTTTGAGCAATTCCAGTGATTTGTTTCTGGCATCGCGAACGCGCTTCCTGGAGACGAATATCCCGTAAGCGGTCAGGTTTTTACGCAGAGACTCGTCATCGGCTGCCTGCGGAACGCCGATGCCGTACGAATAGCGGATAACGCAGTCATTCAGGAAACAGAGCGTGTTGAGCAGGGCGTCGGATAAGGCGTTCCGGGGAACACCCAGGTCCCGGGCCAGCGCCTGCCAGCCCCTTTCGCTTTCATCGTCCTCCCGCTGTTTAAGTTTTCTTTTGATGCCGGACAAGGCGTTATCAACCTGCTTGACTGTAATCCCGAGCGCTTCCGCAATTTCTAGATAAGTCTGATTCTGTTTGTAGAGTGCGAGCACCTGTGTTTGACGGTCCGATAAATTGGCAGCCGCGATGCGGCCATTTAATCTGGCCAATTCGTCAAGGTTTACGATGCGGTCAGCGGCCTCCTGATAGGTATCGGCGTTCCCTGCGATGAAATCCTTCAGTTCATCGGATTTGTCATGATATACAGGCGCTTCGAGCGAGAGGGCTCCGGGAAATTGTTTATGTGCGTTTTGCTCCTGCAGCATGTCTACAACGCGGCGCCGAATTACTATCCCTGCGAAATGTCTGAACGAATCCATGACATTGGGATCGAAACACTGAATGGATTCATGAAGCGCACCAAGCAGGGTGGAAATGAATGCTCCTTCATCATTTCCTTTATTCCGACAGAGGCGTCTTGCCCAGTTCAGATAGCCGTTATCCATTTGCAGTTGCGCAAGTCTATTTTGCAGGGCTGTTCCCCGCATGTCTTCTCCCTGCATTCTGCGCGCGTGATATTGCCGCATAAGGTCGTAAAAATCTATCTGCCAGTCCGCGAAGTCTCTGAGCCGCTTTACCGGTCCCACTTCGGCTATGACAGCCAGCGTCCAGTTTTTGATCATGGCGATGATGTTCCAACCCACATGCAGGCCGGCAGATATCAGGGCGGATTGCCAGAGCGGCATCTCCGCGAACAGGCCGAAGTGCGGCAGGGCAAACGGCAGGCAGAAGATCAGCCCGAGAGTCGAGAGAATCAATTTGTCCCGCAGTGTGGCTGGGCGTGGTGTACGATCTGTTCCCCGGAAGACTTTTCTATGAAGGACAAAGCCAAAGGTCAGAGCGATCGCGAGCGAAAGAACAACCGTAGTTGGTGCGTTCAAGTGGGGGCTGAAAACAGCGCAAAAGCCCAGAGTCTCGAGCGCGGCGGCAGCGATAGGGATGACCGGTGCGGCCCATGAGATGCCGCAGCACTCGACAAGGCCGTACAGACATTTCCCCAGACCGGGGATCATGGCTGCGGGATTATTATCTGGTGCAGGTATTTCGTCGAATTCTGGAGTAAGCAGTGGGATATTCAGGAAGCGTTCAATCCCTTCGATGTGTTCCGGGGCAAACCCTGATGCCAGGTTGTCCTTGCCGTCACCTATTTCAGACGTAAGACGAAGGAATTCGCGGCGAATTGAATCGCAAAGCTCCTTAGGACCTAGTGCTGTTGAAGCGTACCCACTTAATAGATGTCCATATCGATACATCCATCGGTCATCGACCGTTGCCGCCAGCCTGCGGACAATGGACGGAAGAAAAGCTATAGGACAGCCGCGTTCGTAGAAGAACCGAAGCGCCGGCCCATTTTGTCTCGAAGCAATAAGAGGAATTCCTTCGAGCCGGTCAAATTGAGATGCAGACGGGCCGTTTTTAAACAAAAATCGTGGGATACAGGCCACACAGTAGCCGGCAGAAAGGAGCCACTGGGTGGCGAGATCGGCGTAAAGGGAATACAGGTACAGTACGCCGTCCTTTTTCAACAGGGCATCGGCTGTTTCGAGCGTTCCGAGAATACTGTTTGGTTCTGGATGGGGTGAATTCACTGATACAAAATCCATCGACTGCCTGCGCTTCCACGCGAGAAATTCACTATTGGCTTTAGCGGGTTCCCCAAGAATGGTTATGCCTCCGATTTCTGTTCCGTAAACCTGAACTGGCGTCAAGCCACTTACAATCTCGCGAACGTCCTCGGGATAGGCTCCATTGCCGGTTCCCAGATCTACGTGTTGCAGTACATATCCCCGGCCGGCAAAGCTCGCGCTCCAGAAATCAAGAAAGGGAACAAATGCGCCGTCGGGCAGGAGCCGTTCCCTTACAATGGCCGCCGCAGCCTTATCGCTGTCGTGGAAATCTGTCCAGAACCTTTTCCCTGCCGCAACGACGCGCGTTGCCATGGCCGCATGATATGAAGACGATCCTGACAATATGTCTTTGATTTGTCTGGAATGCGGGAAGCGTTCCAGAGCCTCGTCTTCAGATCCGCCGCGCAAATGAACGCCTTCATGTCCTATGACATCGTGGAGATAATCCGTTAATTTTTTCAGATCGGGCCTATACCAGGATATCTGTCCCTGCCTTTTGGAATAGGGCAGGTAGCTACCGAGAAATGCCTCCAGCCATTGGAGGAAACGCTCATGAATAATGATCCGGCCATCGGTAGTCGTGAAAACCAGGGTATGCCACGGAAGTATTGAGGCATGGAAAGGGTTTGGTCCGTGGGCAATGAAAATATTTTCTGGAACGGGGAGGGTTTGAGGATTCAGTCCAGAGTGGTCGTGCGAAATTGCTGCCAGGGTAATAATGTTTGACCAGGACTGACTAAAGGCGGTTAACGGCTCATGATATCCGGATAGAGAGAGCGAGATATGGCCAGTCCGTTCAAGCAGTCCAAGAAGCGAATCCGATAAGCTTGCATCTTCGGAGGAAAGACCGAATAGCTTGACGATATCGTTGCCGACAAGAGCAAACGAATCTTGGCAATGTGACTGCCAGAGCGAGCCGAGGGTAGGATGAACGGGCCTTTTCGGATTGATGGCGCGGATGCTGGAAAGCGCCCTGGCGTCTGCATTGTCGAAAGCAATTCCAGCGCCCAAAATCAGAGGTATAACGCTGCCGCCCGCCGTCAGTTGGGGTAGCGCCTGGGCGCTTGCGGGGTGGGAAAAGTGCGCGCCGATAACAGCCGCAGCGAGAAGCAGGACGCCTACAATAATTCCACTGATGGATGGGAGTTTTATTCCCGGCGGAGCGTCTGCGCGTAGTGCTTCAGATGCGCCATTTGTATCCAGACCCAGCCGTTCCCGCACCTGGCCGGGAGTAAAGGCCGGCCTGAATTGCGCGAGCTCAGATCCCCGTCCAGCAGACTCGAATGCCTTTTGGTGTTCGCGGAATAAGTAGCCAAAAAATTCGGCAACATCCTGGCGCAGCGTTTTCTGCCGGAGGTAGATGTAGCCCGCGAAAGGGTTGCCTTTGTCTATTGCTGCGGACCACCATCCGCCTAAGGCATGGGCATAGGTGTTGATGTTGAGACGGGCGCAGTCTTCCGCAATCCGCGGGATTTCCTCGAAGTCAATGCGTGACAAAAGATCATTGAGATCGAAGGGCGGGATCTGGATGGACTGTGAATTATCAAGAAATTGATAGTAGTTCCTGATGAAGAGCCACGCAAAATCATTGATCTCCACGACTTCAGGGTTGAAAGCCTGGTCTCCATCAAACATCATGGGAATATCACTGCCGCCAACCGTGCCGATATTCCCGTCAAAAAAGTCCCATTTGCGCATTAATATTGACACGATCAGAAGTCGTGTGAATGAACGCCGGGCCTCCTGCACAGGGAGCTCTGGGGCGCGATAACTCTGGCTCAGGCGGACCAGGTAGACGTCGTCCGGATGAGCGTCGCGGATATACGCCGCCAGAGCCGCCCGAGCAGATTCGGCCGGAATGATAACTTCGCAGCTATTCGTGTTCAATAAACGGGACAGCGTGTAGGCGGCGAATTCACGCCAGGGATCATTCTTATACGGGGTTAAATATTTTGATTGTCTTTGATCCCTGGTAAGACCTGTTCTGTTCTTGATGATGTAAAGGCGGCCACGACCGTCCCTGACGACGCGCGAGCGGTATTCCGGCCAGCGTTTCCCAAAATCGTCCGCAAGGCCCGGCGCGACATCCTCCGATACGGGCTGATAAGGGCACTTGGGATCCATTACAGGCCCGCCGCGGACCTTCTCTGGGTTGGCGGCTATATCTTCGAGGAGTTTCTGAATTAATCTGGGGGAATCCGAGGCGAAAGAGGACTTGCTCAAAAAGCGATCGCCTCCCATAACGCGTACTTTTTCTTGGCTGTAGGAATCAACCGACATGATGATGACGCGAATTCTGGGGTTGATACTTTCCAGCAGGCGAAGTCTTTGAGCGGCGGCGCCAGGGTTAAGTATGGCGATCTGCGGGATGCTTGTTTCCGGAAGATTCCGCAGATCTTTTCCCCCAATAATCTTCCAGGACGGGTGCTGCCGAGCAAGCGCTAAATGGGCAAGTTCCGGACTAACGCCTCCGGCTGTATCCTCGACATAAATGGTCGTCGGATTATCAACTTCCGGACCGGCTGGTTGCGGACCAGAGAACGCAGCCTGTTCGCCTCTGGAAATCTGCCCGGCGGACGGCACGGGCGGCTCTTCTGTTTGATAACCGACGTCCTTTTTGCGCAGCCACCTCCAGAAGGTAATGCGGTTGGGGAGCTTTATTGCGAGAGTATGGAGCGCGGAAAGCGTCCTTTCCGCGAGCACCTGCTCCTCGAAAGCGGAATTAACCGGTGAACCGGAGAACTGGTGAACCGGAGAAACGACGTTGCCCCGGCTCCCCGGTTCTACGATGCTCCGGTTCGCTGGTGCTGTTTGCGTCAGCATACACGCTGCCAGCGCGATGGAAATGATTCTTCTCATATCAGGCGGCACGCAGCAGACGCTCTCTTTCTCCCCGATAACGCCCTACCGCCGCCTTTCGGGCCACCGGATAGTCCGGGCTATGGATCCAGGCGATCAGCTCGTCTAAAACCGGTTGGAGCATTGATTGGTACTCTTCGAACCCGGTCACGCGGATTTTCCATTTTCCTTTGAAGAACTGTTGCGACGCAGCGTCGATGGCAATGTGGGGCAGCGTCGTCAAAACAGCAAAGGAATGCAGTGGCACCGCGCCCGACAATTCCTGGTCATCAGCCTTTGGCGGCATCCCACGTTTTTGGCCAGGATATTTAGCTGCGGCTACATATTTCATGTTGACAATTTCTGCCGGCACCTTTCGGCGTTCTGCGGCAATAGTGATCACTTGCGCCATGAATTGACACAAACCGAGATCAGGGGATTCATAGAGGGCGTAGTCCCTAAATCGATCCTGGTCCGCGATGTGAACGGCCAGCTGCAACGTCGATTGTTTGAGTACCGCCATCAGCGGCAATACTTCTGTTTCCCGCTTCTGCATGGCCATGGCCAGAAGAAAAATATCCAGCGGTCCTTGCTGCCATTCCGCGAATACGCTTTCGAAAAGCGAGATGAGGCTATTGATGGCCCCCCAATAGGCCCTCAGTGTTTCCTCAAACGCGGCGTATAGACGCGGGCTCATCTCTGCGCGCTGCGCATCGGAGACGCCGTCAAGAAGCCATTTTTGTTTGACATGGCCAAAGAAAGAGCATTCCAACCGGTTATCGAAGTCATCCTGCGAAGATTCGCGCAATTCGGGCGGGATAACCGAGTCAAGCCAGGGAAATTGAACTGAGACAGGAATCGATCCTTCGACGCCTGCCGGGCTAGACTTTTCTTCTGATTCCTTCCGCGTCTGTTGTCGTTCCCTTTCCTGAGCCTCTGCCAGTGCTTTTTCCGTCTTGAACTCCGCCACCTTGGCCAGAATCGTTGTTGCAGCCGCCGGGGGCAACTTGGGATTTCTTAAAATAGCGCGGACTCTCTTGTCACTTAAAGACCCCTCTTTCAGCATTTCCAGCGCCTGGTCGGCCCGCACCTGCCCCCGCAACGAACTCACCACCTTCAGCAGGTTCGCAAGAAGCGCCCTGGCGTCTGCATTGTCGAAAGCAATTCCAGCGCCCAAAATCAGAGGTATAACGCTGCCGCCCGCGGTCAGTTGGGGTAGCGCCTGGGCGCTTGCGGGGTGGGAAAAATGCGCGCCGATAACGGACGCAGCAAGAAGCAGGACGCCGACAATAATTCCACTGATGGGTGGGAGTTTTATTCCCGGCGGCGTTCCGGGGCTGGCGGGCTTGCTTTGTTCAGCCTCCGGCAGGGTGATATGAAAAGTCGTACCGTGATCGCCAGAAAACCGGTCCGGAGTTTCCGGAGTTGCGGCGCCATTGGCCGGATCAAAACTCCAGGCGCGCTCGCCTGCGACTTTGGAGGTTACCGTCACCGTACCGCCGGCGGCTTCAATGATTTCGCGCACCCTGTGCAAGCCAATCCCATGATGACCCTCGGGATCGAGAGGCTTGGTGGTGAAAAGCTCAACAAAGATATTGGGAAGAATGTCGCTTCGGATTCCCGACCCATTATCCGTGACATCGATGTTCACATATCCCATCGTTATCCAGCATTTAATGTTCAGGAGCGTCACCTCGCCGCCCGCTGCTGTTTCCGCGTTAGTAACCAGGTTTGTCCATACATCGGCCATCAAACCCGGGTCTATGCGCACAACCGGAGAGTCGGGAGGGAATTCGGACTGAAAAAGCAGCGTCTTCGATTCCATAAGCTGCCGGGCGGCATGAACGGATTCGCGCAGGTTTACCAGCTCGGGGGTGCCGGTTTCGCCGCGCTGATCGGGATCGAGGAAATCCGTCAGTAACTTTCGCGCCCCCGAGGCGCACGTCCTAAGAACCCTGGCAAGATCGGGATCATGAGGTTTCACCCAATGGCAGAAGACAGATGTCCTCCTGGCCGCATGGTTGATGGCTCTCAGGAATCGTTGAGCAAAACGCTCGATATCCTCGGCAAGAGGCGGGTACCCCCCTTTTTTGGTAAGAGGTAGTTCTACCCTCTTCCTGTATTCCTTATAGTCCTGCCTGATTTTCAGAAAGATAGCCAGGCTTATGGTAGGCGGCGGGCGGTATTCTGGCGATCCCAATTCCATGGCCGCGATTTCCATCCTCCCTGATAAGTGACCGAGCAAATTGTTCAGGTCATGCACGATATCCCTTAACTCATCCATGGACTCGACCGCCGCCTTACCTGAGCACGTCGACATTCGGGGCAGGTCATAGATCATATTGACTGTGGCGGCGAAGACGGCCAGCGGCCAGGAGAAAGCGGCGGACAGCAGGGCGTAGGGAAGAAAGTAAAAGAGGTGGACGCGGAAAGAGCGGATTGCTGCGGGCGGCGGGCCGTTTGCGGATACATTGGGGCCAAATCGTTCCGCGATAACATGGAGGAGCGAATAAACGATTAACGCGACAAGCATGGCTGCGACAGCCAGAGGGATGATAAACCCGCCCGGAAGGATTCCTTGCCCCGCGAAGTGAATCGACAACGCATGCGCCAGCGCCACCAGGCCAGCCATCTCCCCCACCATCCCTAAAATCCCCAGCCGCCGATTGCGAGTGAGAATGTACAGAAGGGAATTGGGGCCGCTGCCATCGGAAGCATCATCTTCCGGGTCGAACGGGAACAAACATCGTTTCACCCAATCCCGGTCCTGCACCTCTTCACTGCTGCTGGAATAGAGCTGATATCCTTTTCCCTCTTCCTGCTGGAGGTATCGCAACAGTTCGAACTGATCCGCATCATCCCCATGGTTCAATTCGGTACGAAGCGGTTCCACATACGGGATTGACCGCGTTCCCCTGTTGCCGCTCAGGTGGTCCTTGAAAGTCTCCGTGGCGGTCTTCCCCAGCCGGCGCACCAGGAGTTCCTCAAGCGTCTCACGCAGGGCAGCTCTGCGATCCGTGCGGTTGAACAATCGTTGGGCCACGATTCTTTCTTCCTTGAGCTCTTTATCGGAAAATGGCAGGACATAGGCAAGCCATAGATCGAGCGTCGCGTTGAATTCTGCCCGATCCCGGGTTGTGGTCAACGGTTCTTCCCACTCCGTCAGCCGGGCCGCGTCGTCAAAATGCGAAAACGATTCTTTTTCCACGACAGCATCGCCCAGGCGCAGCCTGGCTTTGCCGTCTTTCATAAAATCCTTGACGATGTTGCGCAGGTGAGCGATGCTTGGCTGGCGCGAGACGTCGAGACGAAGGACCTGCCCGATCAGCGCGGCAATCGTCTCGGGACCCACCAGAGGGTTAAGCAGCAGTTGAAGATAATTGGCCACCAGAAACTCTGGATCGGCATCGTCCATAACGCTCAGAAAAACATTCCACTGGGCGATGCCGTCCATGCCCTGTGTGTAACGACCCAGATCAGAACGGTATTGCGCCGATAAGTCTTTCTGTTCCTTAGGGCTCAGCCTGTGCCAGGCGGTTTCGGGCGTCCAGTCGTAACGGTGAAGCAGTTTATGGTAAAGAGCCAAACGCTCCCGGTAATTCAAAAGCCCTTTTGTGATTTCCAGTTTGAACCAGGCGTTTTCGTTATGGGAACTTTCTTCCTTAAGCCTTGCATATTCCAAATCCGTCATCAGGAGGCTGGCCACCGCCTCCGCCAGCGCTTCCCGGAGAGCAAGCGGTTCGATCTCGTTCTGTTCCCAGAAAACGTCGCGCCCGAGGTAAACATGGGCGCCGTCGGGTGAGCGCGAGACCTGGCTGTGTTCCAAAGCCAGATTCCGGGAGATGGAAAAATTCATGCCCCTAAGCGCCTGGGAGCGCAGGTCGTCCATGAGTAGAGGCGGGAATGCAGCCAGCACATTATCAACCGTGACCCGCAGCGCTTCCGCGCCTTCACGAGGGAACTCCCCGTTGTGAAGGATGTTCCCCAGGTTGTCGAAAAAGCTCATATGGCGCTTTTCCGTATGCAATTCCTGCTCTTCCCGGCGATCCACGATGTCCTGTTGCGCGACTGGTTCCAGTGCGATTTCGGGAACATCCCTGACAAGATATGCTTTCTGGTAAGAATATGGATGACTTCCGCGGCTCAACCGCACCGGCGACGACATCGACCGTATTTCAAGGATGCCGCTGCGGGCCAGGGTTTGAAGAATCTGTTTTACGTCAGGCTGATTGCTGTGGATGTTGGGGTCAAACGGGATCACCGCGCCCTGGAGGCCCGCCTGCCGGCTAAGAAGGTTGGCGGCCTGCAGCAGGGACCTGACAACTAATTCCCGATCAACCGTCATTTCTTGCGCCAGGTTGATGCCTGTTAGCGCAAGCGCGCAGTACCCCTGATTATCTTTAGCTGGGATTCCCGTCACGGGAGTTTTCACTACCTGCACCTGCGACGCTCCCAGGATGCGCCCGGTGGCGTCCTTGAACGCCAGCACGCCGAAGTGATAGCCTTCCTTCAGTCCCTCCGCCACCTGGCGCGGCCGATCATCCCAGGTGCACACGCCGCTGCCCATGAACTCCGCGGACAAATGGAGCAAGTCGTCGAAGAAACCCACATAATATTCATCGCCCAAGCTGGATGATACGCCCGCTTCCTCAAAATGAGACAGAGCTTCTTCGAGCCGGTTGACCTCCGCCGCCTCATTCCCATCCTCCGCGAAAAGCTGGTCGAGCCGCCGTGCTAGAACGCTGCCAAGCTGCCGCCGCCGGACGGCATTGAGCCCCGGCGCATCCGCCAGTATACGGTCGCGCGCTTCTTCCATTGCGCTTCGAAGCTGCCGGCATTCCGGTTCCGTTATGATCCTGCCGGCGCGCCGGTTGAGATCCGTAATGAAATTCTCCCAGCCCTGATCCAGCCATGACGCATACAACCTGTTGTTCCGCAGATCGGCCTGAGGAACCTGCGCGAGCCAGTGAGACTGCACGGCCTGGCTGAATTTATCGAATCTGCCTTCGGCGGCCATGCGAACCATGTCATCGTTAAATTTGGGGAACCGGTCGACTGTGCGCAGATCGGTAAAATTGAAACCCATATCCGTCAGCAGAGGTTCAACGGCTTGAGCGTCCAGGTTATCGATGGCGCCTTCCAGCCAGGCCGTCCAGCCGGGAAGGTAATCCTGCCGGTAGGTGTCCTGCAGGATTTCGTGCCATTCCATAAGCCATTGCCGGCGTTCATGAACCATGGCAGGCGGTATTTGCAGAAACGCCCGTTCGCTTGTGCGTTCCTGCAGAAGACGGGAAACGACCACGCGCTTCAAAGTCAGAGGGTCTTCCTTAAGCCGGGTGACCACATTGCGAACCGTTAATGGTTCAGGAGCGGCCATATCTTCCGCAAGGGATGCAATTCCGCGCATCAACCCTTGCAGCGCAGATTCATCTTCGGGTGAGCCTCGGTAAAGAACCTGGGTGCCTTCGCCGCGGACGGCGTAGAGTGTTCGCAGGGTCTCGGGGACTTCTGCGCGCCAGACTGCGGGCGTCTTTTCCCTAAGGGCTTTTTCTACTCCATCGTAAGCGGACATGTAGTCGCGGGTGCTGAAGTTGGACGGCGTCACGTAACGGCCCAGCAGCGCTATTTCATCCGGCCGTGAAAATCCGTACGTGGTTTTGAACGTGTCGTCCAGACTGTAAAAAGATCCCCACCCGATTTCCACCGGGAACTGCGCTTTCAGATCCGTCCTCAGCCGCTCCAGAGCATTATCGTCATCCCGATGCTTCACGTAGTAACCGAACAGTCCAGGCGTGACGATCTTGAAGCCTGCGTCATAGTAACCTTGAATATCCCCGGCAAAAACATCCCAGCGGCCTTCGTCCCAGGAAGCCAGAGGATGCTCTTTGTCGGCCTTTTCCGCTCTCAACACTTCCAGCAGACCGCCGATCTGCGCCGGCGCCCCGCGTCCTTTGTCTTGGGCGATCCGGACGATCAATGCCATCAGGTTCCCGAATCGCCCTCTTCCAATGACGACCTCCGTGACGTCACGGCATCCCCCTACGATACGTTGATCTTCTCCGAGCATGCGCACAATGCGGGCCAGAGGGTTATTTAAGGGAAGCGCATGAATCAATTCATGAAAATCATCGATATCCAGCTTCAGGTTGTTGATCGCGGCCAACACAAGCGGAAGGTTGTCGTGGACGATCGGCGCAAGGTGGGCGAGCCGGTCATATTCCTGTTCTGGATCGAATTCCGGTCGGAATCTGCCTTGTCCAATATAGGCGTTAACAGCTTTTATCAGACTGTCCTGGATAAGAGCCCTCTGTTCGGCGGGATGATAATTGATTTCAATTTCTAGCGCTGCCATTAAACGTCCAAACGGCAATCCATGAAAAACACCCGGGGATTCCCGGTTCAAGGCCAACAATTCGCACAGGAGTTCGACTGCGTCCAGTCGTTCATTCGGCACATTAGAATAGAGAACGCTTTTCCAAATATTTATTCGTTGGTCCGGAGAAAGATCGAAATCAGCCAGAGCGGAGCGGGCGGCCCTGCGGACATCAAGGTCAACATCAGCCGTAGCCCTCAGCAAAACACCCTTGGCCCCGGGCGAGCCGATCTTCTGCAATGCGCGGACGGCCATCACGCGTTCCCGCTCGTCGGGAGAATCCAGCGTTTTTGTCCAATGCGAGACTTTCTGATCCGGAGTACGATCGAGGTGGGTCAAAGCGTCATGGGCGGCTCTGCGAACGTCCGGGTGCGGGTCGACCACCATTTCCATCACAGAATCCCGTGCCTCGGACGAGTCGATCTTCGATAGGGCATTGATAGCTGCCAGACGATCCGGCGTATGAGGCAAATCCAGGGTTTTTCTCCAGAGTGAAAATCGTTGATCCGGAGTGAGGTTGAAGTGCGCCAGAGCGTCACGCGCGGCTTGGCGAACTTCGGGGTCTGCATCAAATGCGGCGTTGAACAGTGCGTCTAGCGCTTTGGATGATTCCGCCACTTGGCCATTTTCCGCGTGGAGCGGCGTAGATGGATCTTCAGCAGGAGGCAGAGTTGCGAGCAAGCCGGTGACAAGTCCAGCCGCGCCGATCCAGGCGAGATAATCGACGTGATAATGATGACCAAAGATTAGCACAACTGCAGATAAAATCGTAACCACGTCAGCAGAAATAAAAGGCGTTGGCGAAAACGCATGGGTTTTCCAAGAACGGATGAAACTATCCAGGCGGGTAGAAAGCCCAAGGGAATGGCGAACGTAGCCAGCCACTAGGAAAGGAGTGACTGCCTGAGTTTCGATAACCGGCGCGATGATGCCGGGCAAACAAGAATGCTTCGGGATTGCGCCGACGGCAAACGCCGGAGCAGACGGTTCCCAGATCAGACAGATCGCCAGCAGCAGGGCGATAGGGCGGAGGATATTCTTTGGTAATCTCATGGAACGCGCGGGCGCGTACGCGGGCGCGCGTTCGAATAGTCTAAAGGGTTTACGTCGGTGATTAAATAGAACGGAAGGCTAAATTTCAGGTACCGGAAGGCCCAGGTGTTTTATGAGACCTTGAAAACGACTTATTTAGGGGAGGCGAGTTGGCGCTCTTATTCCCAGATTCTTTGAGGGTTTTTGAAGAATTCGCGGGGTGTGAGAGAAGGAATCGCGCGGGGCGTGCGGCCCGGCACTATGGCTTTAATGCGCGCGCCCGGATACCGCCGCTGAAAAGTCTGAAGCCCGCTAAAAGGTTTTGAATTTACCCCGGACTTTATTTCTACCCCAAGGAGATCGCCTCCTTTTCGCAGTACCAGATCTACTTCCACATCCCGGTCACGCCAGTAAAAGATGCTGCTGCCATCCTGCTCTGCCCGTGAAACAAGCGTTGCCCCGACGGCGTTTTCCATCAGGCGGCCCCGCCATGCGGGTTCGATAGTGTCTTCCGGCCCGGAAGGAAATTTCATCGCGTTCACCAGGGCGTTATCCCGTACGATGAGCTTGGGGGTTGAAGCCTTTTGCCGCAGTCTGTTGCCGCTCCAGCGAGGCAGCGGAGCGACCAGGAAGGCGGCCGCAAGGAGATCGAAATAATGAACCAGCGTAGTCGCGTTTCCGGCATCGGCCAGTTGTCCAAGCATTTTCTGGTAGCTTACGATTTCCGCCGGGTGAGCGCAGGCGATGCCGAATGCCTGTCGCAGCAGCGCCGGTTTTTGAATGGGAGACATGAGAAGAACGTCTTTTCCCAATACGGTTTCTATCAACGTGTCACGTATAAAGCGCGCCCATCGGGCTGGGTCATTCCTGAGCAGCAGGCCGCGGGGATAACCGCCGAACCGTAAATAATCTTCCAGCGTGACGGAAAAACAGGCCCGGCATTCGGAATAGCTCCAATGGGGAAGCCGGTGCAGTTCAAAACGGCCTGCGAGACTTTCGGTCAGACCTCGCTGGACCAGAAGCGCGGAGGAGCCCAGGAGGAGAACGCGCAGTTTCCTGCCCTGACGGCAGTCCTGATCGAAAAGGCCTTTGATCGTTTCGCTCCAGCGGGGAATTTTCTGGACCTCATCGAACACCAGGAGCGGTTCCGTCTTCCCCTTGATGCACCGGGCTCTCGCCCGCTGCCATGCCTGAACAATCCAGGCGGAATCCGGCGGCGTGGGATGATCTGCCGTTTCAAAAAACCGCGGACCCTTCCAGCGTTCAAGAATCTGCGACGCCAGCGTGCTTTTACCCACCTGTCTTGGACCTGAAATAACCTGAATCAACAAGGGGTCGGTTTTCAAATAGCCTTCCAGGCGGTCAAACCATGGTTGCCTAAAGAAGCGTTTCATAAATATATTTATACATAATGACGACGGTGTTGTAAACGTTTTGTTCAATCCCATGAACAAAGTCTTTGGGAACCGCTAAAGAGCGCCCGGTGTTTTATGGTTTCAAGCGGCTTGTTGGAGGTCGTGCGGGTGGGGCAGGGATTCCGAAGCGGGCGGAAGAAACCGGTCCTGTGGGCGCTTGATAAGCACGTCCACCGTCCCAGTCGAAGGATCCTCCGGCCAGGCGAACCAGTCGTTTCGCTTCAACCAGCGACCGATTACCGAGGCAGGCGTGAGCTGGTCGATGATCAGTCGGTAGGGGTAGGAACGGCGCGGAAGGAGACCTTTAGCCTCCAGAATATATCGCTTCGCTTCCCAATAACTATTGGCAATTTGCCCATGGATAATATCTCGAGAGGAACGAAAAATTACCATCCCAAATAGAGCCTCGCGCGCCAATTCCTCCGCCAGTTGATTGATCCTGGCCCCCATCATTGCCGGATTTGTTGCGCGGGATCGCCCTTGCCGCCTTTTGAATTCGTTCCTGCCAGATTCTTCGCCCCGTTTTTCTCGATCAAAAACCTCTTTAGCCCGCTTGATTTCCCGTACGATTTTTCCGGCTTCTGCGACAGCCGCTTGAGGGCGAGTCTTTCCGCTCGCGACGTCCCTAATCAAATCAGCCATTTCAGATGAATGACGATGTTTATAAAGATCCGGGAATAAGCTACGCAGTTCCGCAATGCGCGCGCGTTCCGTCACCCCCCGGGCGTAAGTTCCAAAAGGTACAAATCCCAATTCACCAAGCCCCGTTTGTACGCTGCTGAAGACGTTCTGCGGGACCATTTCATCCCCCGGGAAAATTTCCCAGGCGCTCCATCCTCCCCCCCCGCTCAGAAATTTGTTCATTGCCTCCAGGTAGTAGTGTAATGCCGTTTCCGGATCAAAGTTGATTCCCTCCGCGGACAGACCCTGGGCAGCCTTTTGCAATTGATCCAACACCACGGGCCTGATGCGGTCGATAACCTGTGCCGTATAAGTTTCCGGTGTCATACCCGCTGCCGATGCCTTTTCGAATTCCCCATAAGGATCGGCGGACAGATTGACCCCCAATCCCCTACCCTTTGCGCTTTTCCTGGTGATATTCTGGATGCGGTTCCACAAGGGGGACAATTCGGGGTTATCTATACCTATCAGATAGTACATAGCGTCGGGGTCATGCTGGGCCGCCGTGCGAAGATCGCTAAAAAACTTTGCGTCACCGTCAAGAATCATCTTCCTTAAGGGTTCTCCGGGGGAAAGGATTTCAACGCCCGTAAGGGCGCCTTGACGATACTTCATTAACAACTCCGTAGTTATGCCAGCCATACCCGCCGGATCATCGACCCCATCGAGTTCAGCTGAATTACTCCAGAACCGGGGTCCCAATTCGAAAATATTCAGCATGTTATACATGGCGGGTAATGCATCCACCACCTGCGCCGCCCCGGAAACGCCGGGCATTATCGGCAAAACTGCGTCAAGGACTTTTGCGGCTACTGCGGTGTTCTCTGCTGTCGCAGTGGCGGCTAACGCACCCGCAAGCAGTCCTACCAGACTGCGACGGTCTATCACTTTTCCATCAGGCTCGTCGGCTGTGGCGGGAGGGAGGGCGGCGGGCGGTTTCGGATTCCGCCAGGCATGCAGGAGCCCTCCGGCCAGCAGGCTGGCGGGGATCAAGATCAGGCCGGGGAGGCCGCCAATTAACAGACCTGCGGCGATAAACGGAATGCCCGCCAGGCCTAACAGCGCCGTCCTGGTGGCTCCCGCAGCGATCGGGACCAGTTCCTGCCAGTCCGTATTGCGCAGGTTGGCGGATTTGCCATCAGTCTGGAGGACGCCGCCAAAATAATGGATCAGGAAGATCGGTAAATAAGCCAGGACGCCGGCGAGCAGGGAGAATGCGCCGGACAGCGCAAGCGTTTCCCACGAGAAATGACCGGAGAGGGTGACGGCATGGGGAATCAACGGTCCGAACATTTTGACTGCCAGCCCAAGCCCCGCCAGCCCAGTCAGCAGGCCTTCCATAAATCCAATACGTCCCAGAGCTTTTCGGGCATTCCCGTCCGGGTTCGTCCAGGCCCACAGCGCCGACGCCCCGGGAGTATTCAGGCCGGAACGGGGAATTATCCTGATCTCGTTTCGCGGGAAAACCAATCGGATAGTGGTTCGGAAATTCTCTGGAGGTTCGCTGATAACATACTCTATTAGTCCTTTATGAATTCTGGTCAGAATGTCTGACAAGATCAACCCGATACCATTTTTACTTTCCAGAAAATCAGATTGATCCCGTGTCGGTTTTCGATTTGGAATGAGCTGCCCCTGATCGCCCACGGTAATGCCGATCCCGTTATCCGATATTTCAATGGCGATGTTTTTCCCCTCCTTGACGACTCGCAGCGCGACGCGCCATTGTTCCAAGTCGGCAACGACCCCCGCATCGTGCGTCCAACTCCTTACACCCGCAGCCCCTATAGCGAGAGGGCGCAATATATGGCATATAAACGCCTTGCCATGACCGCCGAGATATCCGACACCAGCGACAACAGGAAGGAGAAGCGCCTGCTCCTCGAAAGGTCCGTGCGGGCCTCGTGAAGCGTAAACTTCTCCATTCGCTTCACGCTTCACGCTGAACGCTTCACATGCCGGGACGGCAACGCCGGATTCGGCAATGAGGCACACCGCCAGCAGCAGGGCGATAGGGCGGAGGATATTCTTTGGCATTCTCATAAGATCGCACGGGCGCGCGTTCGAATAGTCTAAAGGGTTTACGTCGGTGATTAAATAGAACGGAAGGCTAAATTTTCAGGGCCAACAGACCCATGCTTTTTATGTACCTGAATACCTTCACGACGTGGGCCCCCCCCCGCCGTCATCCTCCGCGGTC
>CAZSAL010000005.1:33007-85748 GCA_964604825.1 uncultured Elusimicrobia bacterium | reverse complement strand
TCTCCCCGGCACTCCGCTCACGCTGGCGCGAAATATGGGTCGATGAAGTGACTGAAAACAACGAACTCGTTCACATTGTGGGACAGGTCCTCGGCGACCTCGGGGAAACACTGGTCTCCATCGGCGATAATGGGTCCATTCCCCCCCAGACACCTCCCGCACCTTCTACTCCCGGACAACGTGTATCCAGCATTATCCAGAGCATTATCCGGCCGGGAATAGTCCTGAATGCCGTCCACCGCGTCTTCGGCGCCGTACCGCCGAAAATATACTCGTCCGCTCATGGCGAGGAAGGCGTTCCGCCAGACTACCGCGGAATGAACGAAGAAGAACGGATCCGCGCTTTCGCGGAGGAGGTTTTCCGCGGTGATCCTCAACGCGAAACCAAAACCGCGGACCTCCAGGCCAAGGTCACGAAGCTTAAGGAATCAGTTCAGGACCTGGGAATTGTCATGGGCGGAGACAGCCGGCTCCGTCTGGTCGAAGGAGACGCCTGGGTACAGGATCTGGTTCATAACACGCTCATCTACCCCCTCCGGGATCTCATGACCCATTCATGGGAATACATCCGCGGGGTCGCCCTGCATGAAGGCAGCCACCGGGACATCACGCGCTACCGCCCGAGCGACCCCAAGTACCAGTCCTTTTTCAAATCCGAAACGATGCGCCTGCTGCTGAACGTCATTGAAGACCCCCGGGTGAACAACAACGTCGAGCGCCGCTTCCCCGGCCGCAAAATGCTGGACACCCTCTATGAGGCTGAATGGCCGGAGGATGATATGTCCATGGCGCAGGCCATCGAGTCCGGCAAGGGACTCCTCGCCGATTACGGCGTTCCTGTTCCCGGCTCCGGGAAGAAAGCGCCGCAACAACTGCTGCCCCATATGCAGTACGCTCACGGCATTGTTTATCTATGGCGGCACGGCAAGATCGCTCCGTTCGTAACGGATGATGATGCCCGTACCACACTTGAGACGCAGCGGAAAATCCTGGAAGAACTATTTACGCTCCTGCCCGAAGATACAGAAGCCCGGATTGGCGATCAGGTTTATCATGCGCGTCCGGGAGAAATGGCCAAACTGAAGGCCATGGATGAGCTGGTGGAACGCATTCACACGGAAATTCTTCCGGGCTACGAGAAATTAGTCGAAAAATCAAAAGAAGAAGTGGAGAAAATGATCAAGAACGGCCAGCTGAGTCCGCAGGGATCTGGTGGTGAAGGGCAAGGGCAGCCCATTCCCGATGATCTTTTGTCGGATGCAGCCCGGAAATTCCTCGAAGATCAGGCGAAAAAGGCCAACGGCCAGTTTGACCCCAAATTGAATCCTCCGGAATTTGACGAGACCCGCAGGGCTGCCAGGAACGCGGCGGAGGGCAAACCTGGCGAGGCGCCCGCTCCCGATAAGCCCGGCGCGGCTTCAGCCGGCCCGGTCAAAACCTATGGAGATCTTCTGAGACAGCGGATTCAGGCTAAACACCTGTTGTCGGCGCAGCGCGGCAAATTTGAAAAGCATCTTTTTCCCGTGACTCCGTTGGCTCAGCGCCTGCGGTCCAGGCTGGAAAATATCCTTTATCCCAACAGCCGCATGCGCAAAGTCGGCTTTTTCCGGAGCGGCCAGATCGATCCCAAACGCACCATGCGCACCGCAGCCCATATGGAGATGGGCTTCCTTGAGAATGAAGATCTTAAAATGTTCAAACGACGCATTCTGCCGACCAAAAGAAAATATGCCGCCAGTTTTGTGATCGACCATTCCGGCAGCATGGCAGGACACAAGGCCGAAAGCGCCATGCGGACACTGGCGCTGCTTGTTGAAGCCTTCAATAACCTAGAAATCCCCATTGCGGTCTACGGATTCAGCGACGGCGTCAGCCGTTATGTCGATTTCGGCGAGAAACTGCAGGACGATGTCAAAGACCGCATGATGGAATCGGCTTAAATGGCCCACGCCTCAGGAGGAGGAACAAACCTGCCAGCGGCGGTCGCTCTGGCCGGCAGCGAACTCGAACAGCAGGATGCCGACCGCAAAATGATGATCGTGATAACCGACGGAGCAAGTACGGCTGGTGCGTTCAGGCAAATCCTTGAGGAACTGCGGAAGAACGGCGTCGAAACCTTGGGGGTTGGACTTGGTCCGGATATGGAAAAAGTTCTCGAAGAATTTGAGTACTCGCTGCATGTCCCAAATGAGGACGACCTGCCGGACGCGATCGCCGATCATCTGGAAAACGATCTGCTTTCCGATCTCAGCGACTCGCGCGATCTGGTCCGGCATTCCAGCCGGACCAATACGCTCGGCTACGGATATACGACCCTTGCCTGCGGACTGGGACTGATGGCGTTCCATACCCTCCTTCCCGGCACGTTCATTCTCGGTCTGGCCGCGGCGGCCCTGATCCACGCGGCGGACATACGCCGCACCGGGGAGAACGTTATGGCTAAGACATTCACCGGCCGGACCGAGTTCCGGGAACCGTTCTACGCTCTGACAGCCTGGTCTCGATCCGTCATCCGCATAGAAGAAGCCTGGCACCGGCTTCCTTTCGGTTTTGTAAGCCGCAGTGAAGACATAGCCAAAACACTGGGCTTCCTCTTCTGGCCAATAGTTTTTCTCAAAGATGCAGTGCATAATTCTCTGGCAAAGCCGGACAATTCATACCGCCGTACCCTTCAAGGCGAATTCCGGGTCGCCGCGTAGGTACCGTCGACCTAATCCGTTAGCCCACCACACCATACGACAAGGTTATTCATACAGGAAGATAGTCGTATGCGCACCAAAGTGATTCAGGCCGACTCGGCACAAATCCGAAATTCGTTGTAACAAATGGCCTCTCCTGATAAGCTTTCCCATGTCGATGAACCAGCGTTTGCTTATTCCACTTATCCTGTTTCTCTGTCAAACGGCGATGGCCTCTTCATCCATGGATACCACGCCGCTGGATGAAATGGGTCGCCTGCTTACCGAATGGCAGGAACTGCAAAACGGCATCCAGCGCCAGGCCGACCTGCCCCAGCACCTCGATGATGAGCTGCAGAAACTGCTGAATCAAAGTGAAGATCTGGATAAGACACGCTCTGATTACGAACGTGATTGCGTCGCAAACCAGGTAAAACCTGAGGACAAACCCGCATGCGCCGCCCGGGCGGCGGATATCGATAACCGTTTCAAAGAATGGAATCAACACAGGGAAGAATTTAAATCATCGTCCGACCGGGCAACGACCATGAGGAAAAAACAAGCTGAACTTCTACAGTCTATCTCTCAATTGCGCAGTCAGTTGTCTGTTGACGCGCATTATTCTCACTGCAAAGAGAAAACCGACGTCTATCTTTTTTACAAATGCGCGAGTGGCGCGGGCTCTGCACCGCAAACATCAAACGGGGCGAGCTTCGCGCCCGCAGCAAATCAGAAAGGCGCTACGGAGACATCAATCAAAACGCTGGCTGAACCCATTATGCCGGATGCGGTTTTCTCTTCTGCCGGATTTAAAGACGCCAGAATCGTGGTCCTGGACGGAAGGATTTCCCGCTTGAAAAAAGCGCGCGACATAGTCGACGATAAAAATAATTTTCTCTGGGAGCTGAACTGGAACCGTTTGCGGCAGGAGGCGCGCAAAGCCAACGATCCGTTTCTCTGGGAAGGATTTGATTTTGTTACGCGTAATCTTCTGGAAGAAAATCGCTGGACAACCGAACAAAATCTCCGCATAGCACGCGGCATGGCCCTTCAGGACGTCTGGGCCAACACAGCGGCTCAAAAGCGGGCCATAGAACGGCTGATGGCTTCCGCCAATGCCGCAGAACATGACGCCTTGAAAAAAAGCCTCCGCGCGCTGGAGCAACTGGACCGTGCCCAGCAGGCGGGCAGCGCAACCGAGATGCTGACGCTTCTCCGCGATGCCGCAGCCACCCTGTATGAATCACACCAGCGATCGCAAGTCTTGGGCGAAAAAAGCGAGGCCTGGAACAGGATTTATGACGCGGGCCTGCTTTTTGGACGGATTGGGATAATTTTTTCGGATCAAGTCAGGCCGGGCAGCCAGACGGCGTCATTTCTCAACATGATCCTGGATGAAGATAAACAATTGCGCACGCTTTCAGACCGCTCTTACAACCGCCAGGAGGAAACGGCCAATCTCGATCGGCAGATCAATGCGCTTCAGCAGGAGAGAGCGACCTTATAAAACCCGCTAGTAGGAAGTCCAGACGTTCCCTTTGAGGTCGCTATGGGTACATGCCACCATGAAGCGCCCCCATGAAGAATCGGAAGAATTATTGTTGTAAAGCCACCCACCCTGGTCCAGAATACCCGTCGTTCCGGTGACCGTGGGGCTTTTGTCATGACCAGTGTTATTGGGGGTCTGGGGCAAATTTGCACTGGGGAAGTTTTGAAGATACCGGCTGCCTACCGAGAGACAACCAAGCGTGTCATTCGGGAAGACACCTTCATTGTCGGAATAATAGGCGCTGATAGCCGATCTCACCGTACCCAGGCTTCCCATGGTTGCAGCCTCATTACTCTTTATAATGAGTTGTGAAAATTTAGGGATAGCGATGGAAGCCAATATCCCGATTATGGCCACCACCAGCATCAGTTCGATTAAAGTAAATCCCACCCGCCGATTTTTCATTGAGAAGATCATAGAAAAAATTGACGCTATGTAAAGGACAATTCTAGATGACCCACCGGCGCCCAATGGTGAATTCCAGATGCTGTGTTTTTTGAAAATCATGGATGCGGACATTTAAACCCAGAAAAGCGTCCTTACAGAAATGATATTTGAAACCGACTCTCTGGTAAAGATTGGGCGTTTGATCAGGAATAGATTTTCGTAAAGCAGCGTATCCTATTTGTACGATCACCGAAAAACGCCCGATGACCTGCTCGTATCCCCCTACCGGTCCAAGACTCATTTTGTCCCAGAAAGAGGAAGCAAGATCCGTCACCGTCCCGTCCTGCGCGATTTCCTTGGTATGGCTGTCGTCGTAGTCTATGTCCAGCCCGGCCCCAACTTTTGACTTCCATGATATCTGGCGATTCAATAAGGCCGTAATTCCCGCCGCCGGAAAATTATGCGTTGGGAAACTGGTGGTGGGCGCACTTTCAAGGTGAGTTGTTCCGAGATTTGTCCACCCCCCCCACCCTTGAAGGTCAACCTCCCAGTTTGGCGTGTAAGGCGGCAAAATTTGCTTCGGGATGGCCGGGCGTTCCTGAAAGTTGTAAGTCAGCTGGACAAGCGGCGAGGCGCTGTTCAACCCCTGATTTGGCTGCTTTGATCCCCCGTCGGAGAAATGCGTGTAAGTCGCGCCGAATCCCAGGGCAAGATTATCGGTGATTGAATAATCCAAAGTCCCGCCTAAATCCAGCAAGAGCGTAACCGGAGCGCTGATCGCTATGTTGTTCGGATTATCGACGTCGTCAAACGTATGCCAATGGCCCGCCAATCCCACTTTCCAATTCGTGTTAATAGTCCATTTTCCCCAGCGCTTTATCGGATAGATAAAAAACATGTAGCCAGAAACCGGTTGACCTATCTGGCCGTTATCGTTAAACCCGCCGCCCTGGAGTCCTATTCCATAGGATGGAAGGTTATATGCCCGCTGCCAGGGCTCTTCGCCGGTGGTCTGCCATCCCAATTCCATGAATCCCGACTGATATTCATCAATCTTGCCGCTGGAAGAGCTCTCTCCCCGTACAAACGCGTTCGTGGGCAGGACCCATCCGCGCACATAGCCAGTACGCAGATAATCGGGATATGAAACCGCCATTGTTTGAGAAGTGCAAAACAATACGCTTATGAGAAAAATAACAGATTTAAAAAATGCCCTTCGCATATTGTTAATTCGTTAAAAAGGCTTACTGGACCCGACCGGGGTCGAACCGGCGACCGCTCTCCCAAAAAAAAGTGAGAGCTTACTGGACCCGAGTCGCCAGAACTTACTGGCGACCGACCTGTCGCCACGGCGACCGCTCTCCCAAAAAAAAGTGAGAGCTTACTGGACCCGACCGGGGTCGAACCGGCGACCTCCTGCATGCCATGCAGGCGCTCTCCCAACTGAGCTACGGGCCCAGGAAGCTCTCACTGACTGTTCTGTAAAATTGCCTTTAGTTCTTCACGACCTCTTCCCGTTTTCAGAAACTTTTCTCTTTGCATTGCCTCTGCTCGGGAAGAAAATTGCTCAATGTGAATAACTTCAAATGGGCGGATATAACGTGTAGCCTTGCTTCGGCCATCATTATGCTCCTTTATTCGCCGTCTCACATTATCAGTAGAGCCGGTATAAAACCGGCCATTCTTAAGACTTCGCAATATATATACTTGGAACATATGCGACCTGTCGCCACGGCGACCGCTCTACCCGATTCCAACTGTCCTCCACTACGTCTCTGGAGGGCCCGCCTAAGCCGTAGTGGCGGGAGCTACGGGCCCAGGAAGCTCTCACTGACTGTTCTGTAAAATTGCCCTCTTAAGAGGGCTTTTAAAATACCAAATTCACATCCAACTTTTCCAATATTAATAACAGCGGGCCACATTCTGAAAAGCTTCTTCCACCACCTGCAGCAGGGGATCGGCCACATCGGAATGACGGACGCGCTCCATAACATCAGAAGGCAGCTGGCTATCGGACAGGGAGCTGGCCGGAGAAGCGCGTCCTGACCCCAAACCGCCTGTTTCGAAATGTTTTTCTGTTTCCCAGATCTTTTTCCCTTGAGCATCGGTCAGCCAGAAACGCGCCTTCACTTTTGTTTCCGAGTAAATCGTCAGGCTCGATTTCGCGCATTCCAGCAACTCGGAATGCAGCAGCCCCTCCGCGCCGAGAATGGATGCGAGCCTGGAATTGTCTTCTTTTTCCGCATAAAGGGCCAACGGCATCTGCGAATCCTGAGGCATCTGTGAACTCAGGATTGCATCAGTCTGATCCGCATCTTGAACGAGATAGCCGAGATCACGCCCGAGCTTGCGTACAACAAAAGCGCGCAGCAGGATTCTGCCATCCGCCGACGGAGTCCTGTTTAACGGCGGCAATACGGAAATATGCGCGGGCAATTTGATTTCCGCAGCGGAAGACTTCTGGACGTCCGGCGAATTCTGCACAGGAAAGCGAACACACCCCGTCAAAAAAAAGGCAAGAATTATGGCCAGCACAATACTATTGTGCCATGCCTGTACTTAAGCCACAACCATCCCGTATTTTTCCCGCTTCTGACAGAAACGGTCCCATACCATTTTTGCCGCTCCCGTTGTGATGGCGTGATCCCGCAGTTTGGCCTGCACCACCTTCAGTGATCTGGAAATCTCGCGCAGAGTAAAATCGCGGATGCCTTTTTCAACTTCGCTCAGGATCATGGAAGGCATCGCCTCAACCAGTCCGCCTCCGAGCACCACCATTTCCGGGCTAAGGAAGTTGACCAGATTAGCCAGCACGATTCCAACCGTACGGGCGCGCGAAGCCACAAGTTCTTTAATCTTTTTATCGCCGTTCTTGATGGATTCAGCCAGAGTCTGGCTGTTGATTTTGCTTACATCGGCGCCGACCCCGGCGAAAAGCGCCGGAGCCCAATGTTTAGCGGCCAGGGCTGCCGCCTCTCCTGCAATGGCATGACGACTGGCGATATTATCGAGTATCCCCTGACGTTCGGACCCGGCTAAAGGGCCCAGCGGCTGCATCATATAATGGCCGATTTCTCCGGCATAACCGGTGGCGCCTTTATAAAGCTTCCCGTCTATGATGATCGCTCCCCCAATGCCCGTTCCAAGAAAAACGCCGATAACCTGGGACAACCCGACTGCGGCGCCCAGTTGGTGTTCTCCGTAAAGTCCGACCTGCACGTCATGCCCTATTACGACGTTTGATTTTGCGATTTTAGCAATGGTTTCTCCGAGAGGATAACCTTTGAGGAAATTGATATTTGGCGAACTATTCACCACACCTTTTTCGCCATGCACAAAACCGGCGCAGCCTACGCCCACACCCACCAGTTCCAGGTTCTCAATCTGGGATTTTATGATCAGATGATCTATGGCCTGGGAAAACTCACGTATGAATACCCTGTCATCCTTATCAGCGATCGGCGTTTTAAATTTCTTCTCTTCAAGGAGATGAAATTTTTCATCGAAAAGTCCTAATAATGTTTTGGTCCCTCCAAGGTCGACACCAATGACCGATTTCGGCGCCATAAACCTTATGACACTTTCTTATCCAGGCGAGTTGCAATGAGCTTAATCAGCCGGCCTCCACCAGGCCGCGGATTCTTGATCTGAGGGAAGCGGAGACGGGAGAAAGAGGGACAAATTCTTTCCGCAAAAGAATGGTTTGTCCGGGAGGACTCAAAAAGAACTTAATGAAGGATTTTGCCAATACCGGCGGCTGTTTCTTTGTGACAAGATTCAGCGGGCGCACAAGACTGTACGAACCGCTTTTAATCGTAGCAAGGTTCGGCTCAACCCCGTCAAGACGCAATGGATGAATACTTGTTTCTTCTTCGATGTCAGGTAAAACCGCCATTGAAACGTAACCGATTGCATCCGGATTTCCCAAAACCTGATTGATTACAAGCTCGTTGGTACGCAACACCAGCGCGCCTGGCGGCTGCATGCGCAGTCCAAAAAATTCTGAAACAAGGTCGTGCACCGGCCCTGCATCCTGCATTACAAGCTGGATCCCGGCATTTTCACCGCCGACTTCTTTCCAGTTCCTTATGCGGCCTTCAAGAATGTCCTTAACGCGCTCTCTGGTGAGATTGCCGATCGGATTTTTACCGTTAACTATAAGCGCCGCGCCGTTCCAGCCGACAGTTGTGGACTCCAGGCTTCCTTCACCAGGAGCAAGCGGACGGTTTATCGCGACTATATCAGGGGTTTCCCCCGCAGCATGCTCCAGCTCCGTATGGATGACCGTTCCGGGATGGCGGATTTCAAAGCTCTTTGCAGCCTGCCGCATTAAAGGTTCAAGGGCCGGGCTGGGGACGACCGTCAACTGGCGGGCTGCCGCGGCCGCAGTCGACACTGCTGCCAGGCACACAAAAAAAATACGTCTCATAGCTTTGATAATTCAATTTTACTATCGGCGCTTGAAAGTAAGAAGATTTAAATGTCGAGGATTATGCCGGCTGTGCCCTGCCGCCGTTACGCACACTGATGAACTCATGAGATGAATCCACTTTTGCCCAAAAAGACACCCGCTCCTCGGCAGGGAAACAGGAAGTTAAACCGGGCTGCCAGGAGTCTTCATAAAAATACCGGACAAAACGTTTGATTGAGTCCGGACTCATGCCGGATCTGCCGCTGGACCTGTCAAGATAAGCCTGCTGGTTAAGCCTGTCCACTAATATTTGCTTGATAGGAGGCGGTTCAAAGGCCCAGAGACCGTCAAGGCGGTCAAAGGCAGGGGCATACTCCGGCAGGGCTTTCCCGGCTGAACGCTTCAGCCCGGCGGACAAATTCCGCCAGTCCACCGATGTCTCGCAGCCTACGAACCACCCGTCCAGAATAAATACTGCGGCGCGCCCGAAAAAAGGATATGGCTCCGCCGCGCGATCATCTGCCTGTTTATCAAATCGCGGCAGCTCCGTGATGGTTCCTTCCGAAGCGCGCTCTAAAATATTCATATCCCCGCACAGTCTTCGGACATCGTGCGTTCCCGCCGGGCCGCGGTTTGAAACCCCCGGACCCGGATCATAACCCAGGGCGCGGAACTCCGGTTTTTCACGAAGGACTTTCGGAAGATAATAGTCGTCCAGCGAGCGCGTCAGCGCGCGGCCTTCTTCCGGCCGCAACAGCTGATTCAGCAGGACAACCAGGCTTTCAGCAAGGACTGATTTGCCTTGTCCGATGGTACCGTTCACGCCAAAGACAAAGAGCTTCCCCGGCAGGGAACGTTTTCGGCGCAAAATCCATTGCGCCAAAGGGATATAAACCCGCCAGAGGCTGCCCCATGGAATTTCCGCGTGAGGCACGCGTGTTCGCCACCAGCGGGCAAAAACTCCTCCCGTCCCGGCGAGAGTCGCAGCGCGCTCATCAGCCTGATGTTCCGCGGAAAGACCGCCCCAGACGGAACAGGGGATGGAGTCCTTTTCCACGGACTGAACGAGCTGCGACCTCAAGGCAGCGGTCAACGGTTCGCCTGCCGCTATCTCTGCCGGATTAAATCCAGGAAAGGAATACATGCAGGAAAGTATACCAGTGGCAGGGCCGCCGCTTCATGTACGGCAGGATGGAACTTGCGCTATAGAATGGCTTGAATCTTATTTATCAGGTCGGTATGGATGGTGGATTTATCAATGAAATTTATTCCCTGCGGTACGACGCCCCGTTCCGCGATGATTTCCTCCGGATATCCGGACATGAACAGAACTTTAACCTTAGGAACTATGCGCTGAACCTTTTCCGCCAGATCCCGGCCATTCATCCCGGGCATCACTACGTCGGTTACGATCAGATCTGCGTGCTGTCCGGATTCAATGAGAGCGATGGCCTGCCCGCCTTCGGAAGCTTCCAGCACATGATAACCGCTGCCGTGCAGTTTATGGACGATCGCCCTGCGCACAATGTCATCGTCTTCAACCACAAGGACTGTGCAATGGCCGCGAAAGTGTGACGGAGCGCGCTCGTGGATGTCGGAGTCTACGGGACCGATAGCCGCAGGAAAATAGATAGTGAAGGTTGTGCCGGCGCCCGGTTTGCTTGACGTATAGATTTTCCCTCCCGATTGGGAGACTATTCCATATACTGTGGAGAGGCCCAATCCCGTTCCCTGCCCTTTTTCTTTAGTAGTAAAGAACGGCTCAAAAATATGCGCCAGGGTTTCTTCGTCCATGCCGCAGCCCGTATCGCTTATTTCCATTTTTATGTAGCGGCCCGGTTCCAAAAAGGAGGAGTCCTGTCCATTTCCATCCAACAATACAGGGGCCGTTTTCAAAGCGATCGCTCCTCCGTCAGGCATGGCATCGCGCGCATTGACGCAGAGGTTAACCAGAATCTGCTCGATCTGAAGCGGGTCGATTCGAACCGGATGTATTTTCCCCAAATGAAGCGAAATCTCGACATCTTCTCCCAAAAGCCTGCGAAGAAGTTTATGCAGGCCCTGGACGCATTGATTAAGGTCAATAACGCGGGGCTGCGTGGTCTGCTTCCGCGCGAACGCCAGGAGTTGCCGCGTTAATTCGAAAGCCCGTTCCGACGCCTGCGTAATTTCCGTGGCCTCCGCCCGGCGCGGGTCGTCTTCCGGCAGACTTTGTTTAAGATCTTCCGCAATCCCGACAATGCCGGTTAGAAGGTTGTTAAAATCGTGCGCGACCCCGCCTGCCAGCCGGCCAATAGCTTCCATTTTCTGAGACTGCAGCAACTCTTCCTCTTTGCGCCTGAGAGCTTCGCTGCGCGCGGCGATTTCCCGCTCGAGATTCAGATTCAACGCCGTCAGCTGCTTCTCGCTCTCGAGCAAAGCGTTTTCGCTTTCGCGCAATTTATCCTCAATTTCTTTGTGCTCGGTGATATCCGCGCCGATGACGAACACCAGATTCTCTTGTTCAGAAAGAATACCGCTCCACCGGAACCACTTTTCCGCGCCATTCTCGCAGATAAGGCGGGCTTCGAACGGCTGAGTTGGCTCTCCGGCTGCGATCTTTATTAATTGATCGCGAAATAATTCGGAATCTTTTCCGTGGACAAATTCAAAGGAGGGAACAGAAAGCAATTTTTCGGACGGCCATCCGATGAGCCGGCTCCAGGCCGGATTAATGCGTTGCAGAACTCCGTTCTGACTTAAGGCGCCAATGAGATAAGCGGAGGAATTAAAAAGGGCTTCCAGCCCTTGATCCGATTTTCGCCGGTTCTTTGGATTTCCCGGCGTCGATTCAGCTTCTGCCCTGGGATGAAGCGAAGGTATCGGAAGCATCACGCCCCCCGTAGACCGCGTACATCTCCAAGTATATCATCATGGCATACAAATCAAGAAATAATAAATTTATTCGCCGCGGTAAAGCAAAACGTTGGCCTTTTCCAGCGTGACAAGACCTTCCTTGATCATGACATCGAGTTTCGGCATGAAAGCGTTTATCTTCTCCTCGCTGTCCACAATCTCAACCACAATTGGCAGGTCCTCGGAAAGGCGCAGCAGCTTGGCGGTATGCATGTGGCTTTTCCGCCCGAAACCCATCATTCCCTTCAGCGCCGTCGCCCCGGCCATCTTTTCCCGGCGGGCCAGCATAACGATCTCCTCATAGAGAGGCCTGCCATCCCAGCGGTCCATCTCTCCTATAAAAATCCTGAGCAACTTTCCATCCTGCGGGATTTTCATGACATGTTCTCCTATATGATTTTTACCAGGAAAGCGCCGAGGCGGAAAAAAGCATATCCCGCCAGGACGCTTACCGCGACATTTGCCGTTCCAAGAAAAAATTCTCCATCCCGCAGCAAGCCGGACGTTTCAAGAATAAATGTGGAAAACGTGGTGTAGGCGCCGCAGAAGCCGGTCATCATCAGAATCCTCTGCTCCGGGCTGAGAATGAATTTTTCTTCCGCAAGGCTGTTGAACAGGCCGATCAGCAGGCACCCGGTCACATTAACGATAAGCGTGCCCCACGGAAAACCTGTTCCCGTACGCTTATAAATCTCGCCGGCGACGAAATAACGCGCGAATCCCCCGGCGATCGATCCAATTATCAGATACCAGAATCTCATGACGCATCCTCTGCTCTCGCGGCCCAGCTGCGCGGCTGCTCCAGCCCGTGCGCTTCAAGCAGGGCCTTGTCTTCGTAAATATCAGGGATACTGCCGTCGGCGATCACGCGCCCGCCATCCATAAGGACCGCCCGGCTGCAGACTTCCAGGGTCAAATCAAGATCGTGCGTGGCGATAAGCTGCGGCTGCGGCAGCTTTTTCAACAGCTCAATCAGCGAACGGCGGCTTCGCGGGTCGAGTCCGGTGGAGGGCTCGTCAAACGCCAGGATTTTAGCATCCATCGAGAGGACGGTTGCCAGGGCAATTTTCTTTTTCTGTCCCACGCTCAAATGATGCGGGACCAGCGCTTCCGAACCTTCCATTCCCACCCAGTGAAGCGCCGTGCGAACGCGGTCGCGGACCTGGGCCTCGCTCAGGCCGAGGTTGACCGGCCCAAATGCCACGTCCTCAAAAACGGTTGGCATAAAAAGCTGATCGTCGGGATCCTGAAAAACCAGCCCCACCTGCCGGCGTATCGCATGAAGCGTGGAGTTATCCATCAATTGACCGAGAACACGGATCTCTCCTGTGCCCCGGAAAATCCCATTCAAATGAAAAAACAAAGTAGATTTGCCCGCGCCGTTCGGCCCGATTACCGCCACGCGCTCAAATTTACAGAGTTTTAAATTGACTCCCTTGAGCGCTTCCATCCCATCCGGATAATGGAAGGAAAGACCCTGGATTTCGAGGACTGTTTCGTTCACTTTCATACCGCCCAGCGGACACAACTTACCAAAAACACGGAAAGAATCACAAACACCGCATCCCATATCCCAAAGTGGAGCAAATGCATGACGGGCAAATCCTTTGAGAATCCCCGCGCCTGCATCGCGGCAAACACGCGCTCGGCCCGCTCATAGGACCGCACAAACAGACTCGAGAGGATCTGGCCCAGCCTGATCCACTGCCTGCGCCGGAATTTCCCATAATAGCGCGAAACCCAGGACCGCTCTATCTGCGTCGCTTCGTCGCGCAAAACCCCGCTGTAGCGGTACAGAAAAGCCAGGAATAAAGTGAACACATGCGGCGCGTGCGACTGTTCAAGCGCGCGCAGGAAATCCGGGAACGGCGTCGCGAAAGATACGAGCATCAGTCCGGCCAGCGACAAAACGGACCGGGCCAGGATATTCTTCAGGTGATCAAAAGATAATTGCGAGAACCACAAAGAAATCAGCATCAGGAGGGCGAATGGCAGAATGGCGCTCACGCGTTTTATCAGAGGTTTCAGAGAGATTCGCGCCAGAAGCGCGTAACAGGCCAATATTAGAACGTAGCCGGCGATTTGCGCTCCGCTCAACCGCGGCGAAAGCAGCACACAGGCGATAAAAAAACCTCCTACCAGCAGCTTGCTGCGCGGATCCAGGTGATGCGCGGGAGTGATTCTATGACGGTAGACGTCATGCCATTCATGCGTCATCGCTTAATCCTTTTTATGAGCTTCCCAATAATCATGGTCACGGCCGCAACCAGCGCTATTCCGATCAACGCTTTCGGAAAGTTCTCCACCCCCCCTTGCAGATGCAGCAGCCGCTGGACAGCGTCCGGACGTCCTGAAGACAGCGGCACGGCGACAGCCAGGACGATCACGATGATTATCAGATAAAAAGTTGTCATTGCGAGGAGGCCTTCCTTACGCGGTATTCAATGGCCGACGCGGCAATCTCATCGCAAAATTTACAGGGATCTGAGATCGCCACGTCGTTCGCCGGCTTCGCACGCTCACTCCCCGCGATGACGAAAAGGGAGCAGATCGGGCCTGGTCCGCGACAAAGTTTCCAAAACCGTTCCCGTCACAATTCCTTCCCCCAGTCCGATCAGGAAATGAACGCCTCCGATTACGGCAAATCCGATTTTCCAGCCGATCGTCCCGGAAAGCGCCAGTTCGCCCGCGCAGCATAACGAAGAAATAAAAACCGCGCACCAGGCGGCGGCGAACCCCGCGAAAAAGCATGCCCGGTTTTTGAACGTCCTGAAGAAGACCCGGAAAAGGAGCGCGCCTCCCATGGTTCCAACTATGCCCATGTTAAAAATGTTGGCGCCAAGGGCCGCCACGCCGCCATCCTGAAAAAGGAAGCACTGCACTATAAGCACAACCGTCGTCACGATCAGCCCCGCCCATGGCCCGAGGAGAGCGCCGATCAGTACGCCTCCCAGAAAATGGCCGGAAGTCCCGCCGCCTACGGGGATATTGATCATTTGCGCGGCGAATACAAAAGCCGCAAGAATGCCCATCAACGGCACGGTCTTTTCCTCGAATGTGCGGGAAACGCGCCGCAATCCAAAAGCGACCGCGCCGCCGCTTAACACGTCCAGCGTTCCCCACACAGAGGGCTCCAAAAATCCGTCAGGAATGTGCATTATCTGCGATCATACCATTTGAAAAATCCTTCCAATAATGCCTGAATAATTCCCGATGCTTACCGTTCGAGCTTACGCCGGCGATGGCAACGTCCTTCTGGCGTGGGATATTGACCCGAAGCTGACGGCGAACCTTGCGGGATTCGCGATTGAGTGCAAACCCGGCGACGGTCTTTCCTATATAGTTCCCAACCGGCTGAGTTTTAAGACTTCCTTCACCGCGGAAACCACGGCGGCGCAGCGCCAATGGACTCCGTCTACCGAGGCGCCGATTCAGCGGTTCAGCTGGCTCGATTATTTAAAGTCAGATTCGCCGGAACCATACGCCTACACCGTCACGGCCATGCATATGGCCCCGGATGCGGCGCATTTGCGCGCGGGAGAAAAGGCATCGGTAACCGTTTCTAAAGATCAATGGCCGTTCAAGAATCTCCTGATGGGATTCACGCGCGGGTATCTGTCTTCACAGGCCTATGCGGAATTATTTCATAACGCGCCGATCTCGCCTCAGCCGCCGTCGGTCGGCTTCGACACCGGGCCCTACGAAGCCCAGTACGCATGGCTCGGCGGCCATGCGCGCAGGCTGTTGTTTGATTTTCTGGATGAGTGCGGGAGCGATCCGGCCATCAGCGTCGATGTCTTCGCCTACGATTTCAACGAACCGGACGTGATACGCGCGCTGGCGAAGCTCGGACCCCGCCTGCGCTTATTTCTCGACGACGCTCCGCTGCACACCAGGCCGGGCGCGCTCGAACCGCTCGCGCGGGCGATGCTCGCCGGATC
Source organism: uncultured Elusimicrobia bacterium (assembly GCA_964604825.1). Lineage (GTDB taxonomy): Bacteria > Elusimicrobiota > Elusimicrobia > 2-01-FULL-59-12 > 2-01-FULL-59-12 > CAZSAL01. The sequence continues at coordinate 69,887 of CAZSAL010000005.1, read as the reverse complement.
CGCAGGGGACGTTAACGTAAAGACCGGGCACTTTCAGCGCTTCGCGCACAGCAAGGTGATGATCCAGAAGAAAAACGGCCGGGCGGTCAAAGTGCTGACCGGTTCCGCCAACTTCGCGCTGAGAGGTCTTTATGTCCAGGCCAATAACGTGCTCGTATTCAACGACGCCGCCGTCGCGGGAATTTACGAACAGGCTTTCGAGCAGGCCTTTACGGGAATGGCCGGCTTCGCGTCGTCGCCGATCGCGGCGCAATGGCTCAGGTTTCCGGCGGCGGCAGGCAGGCCCGCCGCGCAGTTCGCCTTCTCGCCGCATAAGTCTTTTCATGTGTCGCTGGACGAAGTTGCGCAGGCCATTCAAAACGCCGAGAGTTCGGTCCTGTTTGCGATCATGGAGCTTGCGGGCGGCGGCCCGGTGATGGACGCGATCAAGCAGCTGGGTAACAGAAAAATCTTCACTTACGGCATGACGCAGACCGAATCCAGCGATCTGAAAATATTTTCGGCGGGCAATCCCAACGGGATCGTAGTGCCGTTCGCTTTCTTAAGCCGGCATGTGCCGGAACCGTTTGTCGCGGAGTGGAACGGCGGCTTCGGGCAGGTCATTCACCACAAATTTGTGGTGGTGGATTTCAACGGTAAGAACCCGAAAGTTTTTACCGGGTCTTCAAACCTTTCATCCGGGGGCGAACAGGACAACGGCGACAACCTGATCGGCTTTTCGGATCCCGCTCTGGCGTCCAGATACGCGGTGGAAGCCATCCGGCTGGTTGACCACTACCATTTCCGCGCGGCATTGAAGACCGCCACAGACCAAAGCCCGCTGACCCTGTCCACCGGCGACTGGTGGAAGCCGTACTTCGATCCCGCTAACATCCAATCCCATATCAAGCAGGTCTTGCTGCAAAACTCTTGAAAAACTGCGCTAAAACAGGTAAGAAATAGGTGTGACAACAGGTGTGATAGACATTTGTCCAACCTTGTCACACCTTGTCCAACCATATGTTTATAGTCGAATTCGGGTGTGACAACAGGTGTGACAGGCATTTGTCACACCTTGTCACACCTTGTCCAACCGGGAGGCAATGCCATGGATGACATGATTCCTGAATATCTCGAAAAACATAAGGACGTCAAAGAATTCATGATGCCCTTCATCGCGGTTTTGACTGCGATCCTTTGGGGAGAAGCCTGGCTGGAGATCATTTCTCATGACGCCTGGCGATCTTCGCATAACCTGACCAAAATTTATCTGGCCATGATGGGTGCGTATGCCGGAGCCGGCGAAGCGCAAAAGTGGTTCCAGAAAAACGCCTCCGATCCCGCAGATGACACCACGCTGGAACGCATGCACCGCGGCGGTTTTTTTGTCGCGCTCTGGCTTTTGCCTCTGCTTTCCTCTTATGTATGGGGAATTTTTGACCAGAAAGTACCTATGCCCGGGCCTCTTCAGGACATTGCCACCGGCCTGGTGATTATTTTCTTTGTCAAAGCCGCGTCCCGCCACGTCAGGCACACGCACAGGGGAATCGGCGGCGCGGCGGCGGACGATTCGGAAATCGTCGAAGGGCAGGACGAACTGACTGTGGCTGTGCGGCAGAAAATCCTGGCGTCACCCGATGGAATGAAACCGGCGGAGATCAAAGCGGCTTTTCCGGACAGGCATCCTCGAAAAATTCTGCGCGCATTGTCCAATCTGATTGCTTCCGGACAGGTGTCGCGCTCCGGCAATCCGCACACCGCGGAGGCGCGTTACAAGGCAGCTTCAGACAAATAACATCGAGGCGCAAGGCGCACCGAGCGCTACCGTCCGGCTTCTCCGAATTTGTAAGATTATTTCCGTGGAACTCAACGGCCCCGTGGTGGAATTGGTAGACCTGCCTGCCGGCAGGCAGGCGCGCGGGAATATGCTATGTATATCGTTCATTGAAATAACTTCAACGGCCCCGTGGTGGAACTGGTAGACCTGCCTGCCGGCAGGCAGGCGCGCGGGAATACGCTATGTATATCGTTTATGCGATCAACAGCCAAGTAAAAAACTATATTTATGTTGGCATGACCTCGAACTTGAGCCGACGATTAGTTCAACATAATAATGGGCATGAAAGAACTACAAAGCCTTATAGACCTTTTCAATTAATCTTCACCCAAAGTTTTCCTGACAGGAATGCAGCAAGGGTTCGAGAGAAATATTTAAAATCTGGCGTCGGGAAAGAGTTTTTGCGTTCATTGAAATAACTTCAACGACCCCGTGGTGGAACTGGTAGACCTGCCTGCCGGCAGGCAGGCGCGCGGGAATATGCTATGTATATCGTTCATTGAAATAACTTCAACGGCCCCGTGGTGGAACTGGTAGACGCGCGAGACTCAAAATCTCGTGTCCGCAAGGGCATGTCGGTTCGAGTCCGACCGGGGCCATTTCTTTACTTTTTCACCAGATATAAATCAAACTCTTCCAGAGGATCTTTTGTTACGGTAAACGGCAGCGCGCCCCAGCACGAGGCGTAGAATCCTGCGGAAGCCGGAACGTCCATCACCCGCAGCGGCAGCCGCGAATCATAAACAAAGCGCGCCAGCCATTCAAACCGCTCGGGATGAGGGACAGCCCACCATGATGACTTGCGGTATCTTGCCCGCAAAAATAAATCTCCCCTGGAAAAATTCTGATTCGGAAAAACGCTCTCCCACCCCAGCGGTTCGATATAGGGCTGCGCTCCGTCAAAGGTATCCGCTAAGAAATACCATTTGTTCGAACTCCGCGGCGCCAGTTTTTCAAAGGCCGGGCTGTTCGCCGTAAGCGCCCACTCCAGTTTTCTGATCACACCAGCCTGGGCGTAATCCGCATAAGCCAGGCAGGCGCCGAACAGCGCCGTGGCTTCCGCAAAAGGAATGATCCAGCGCGATAAGCGTTCCCTGTCGAAAGCGTCGATGAAAAGCCAGACTGCGGGAGGCAATACGATCAGGAAATAACGCGCCGCAGTCCACGGCATCATCACAGTCAGTTCCGCCAGTCCGAGAACCAGCCACCATAATAAAAACCGCTGCCTGGCATGCTGTGCTGCCAGCAGAAACGCCGCCGTCCCGCCGGCCTCGACTGCGAACATGGCGGCCTGAGACCACGAGAAGCCGCCGTATGAGGAAACAAAAATAACGGTAAGCAGCCCCACGAAAGCGATCACCGCGGCAAGGACTTTTCTCCGTGTTACGGCCAGAAGCGGATATCCCCCTAAAACAAAAATAGTCCCGCCCGAGAAAAATGCGCTCACTACCAGTAATTTGCCGCTCCATGCCAGAAAAGACAATCCGTGAACGCCGCGCGGCAAAGTGGCCAGCAGGTGCATCCGCCCGTAAGCGGCGATATTCCAGAATCCCCACGCCAGCAAAACTCCGCAGCAAACAATATAAGCCGCATATCCGGGAAGCCAGCGCCGCCTGTCGCGCGCACTCAACTGCCATAAAAGGGCAACGGCAACAACCAGAACTCCGGAGTATTTCACGAGCAGGGTCAGGCCCATCAGCAGGCCGGCGAGCATCGCCGGACCGGCTTTCCGCCGGTCCAGCGCCTTAAAAAAAACAAGAAGCGAAGCGAGAAAAAGCGGCATGAGGCCCGAGTCTATCAGCAGGGAATACGACGTCAGCCAGTACGCGGGAGTTAACGCCATGAGCGCCGCAGCCAGGCCAGGGCGCGCAGTGAACCTTTTCCCCAGAAAATAGACGCACCAGACGCTGATGATCGAAAGCGGTAGAGTGGAAGCGCGCAAAACCCGCAGCCTGCCGCCAAAGACCTTTAAGATTGCCGCGAGATAATAATGGAACAGCGGCGGGTTGACCATGCGCGGCGCCGCTCCCCGCTCCCAGGCGATTACGTGATGCCCGGCGTCGTCGCTGTAAAAATCATAGGGCCGCAACGGGTGGGCAAGCAGCCCCTTCGCCATGGTCACGTGATAATAATCGTCGACAAAATAGGCGCGCTGGAGAAAAGGAACCGTTGTACACAGGACCAGAAGCGCCAGTCCCGCAAGGATCTTGTAAGGCTTCATTGGCCTCAAGCGTAGGTGAACTGGAGAGAAATAACCAGGTCCGGATGAAGGCTCTTGTGCACGGGACAGTGGTGCGCTGCGGATTCCAGCTTGCGGCGCTGTTCCGGTGAAAGAGAAGCCGGAAGATGGACAACAACCTTGAAGGAACCGATGCGGCGGAAGGGCGCGCCGGCCATTTCCTTTTCGGTTTCGGCTCGCGCGCCTTCCATGACAATACCGTCGCGTCGCGCCACAATGTCCATGGTCGTCAGGATGCAGGTTGCCAGAGCCGCGCCTACCAGGTCCGTCGGAGAAAAGCGCTCCCCGAGGCCCTGATTATCACGGGGTGCGTCCGTCTCGATCTTCGAACCGGACGGCTCATGCGTCACTTCACAGTGAAGATTGCCTTTGTAAACTGCCGTCATTTTAACCATGTTTTCCCCATTCCCGAAGATGGAACTCCTCACATCAATTTATATCAAAAACCGGAGCGGTGCCGCGGATGCCGTTCATGCGGCGCTCCGCGCGGATTGGAGCGGAGCAATGGCGTGCGGAAATTCTTCGGCTGAATTATCTCTCAGTTCTTCTTCAATGGCATTCATCTCTCGCCGGATAACGTCCCCGGAGAAGAACCGGTCTGCCCATCCTGGCTTTTTCCCCGGATCTTCCAGATAAGATTTCAACCACTGATGCAGAGTCTCCAATCCGATACGTCGTCCACGACGACCGGTCAGCTCTTCGCCCAGGCCCATGAAAACAGCCCTGGGAATAAGCTCCAGGGAAGCGGCGTCAACTATGATTTCCAGCGGATTTGCATTTAAAAAATTAAGGCTGAACAGATGCATGAGAAATCCGGCAGGTGCAATCCCTTTTCGATCTCCTCGCCATGCAATGAGTCGGGACCGGGGGAATTTGGAGCCATGAAGAAACGGCCCCGATGACCCCAGGAGAAAGGCGTTCCCATCAAGATTTAAATCGCCTGCGGGCATCGTGAAGCGATCTATCATGGTTCCCGCCGTTTCGTCATAGAAATGCGCCTGAGCAGCTACCGCGGCAGCCAGGATGCGTACAAAATCTTCCTGACGGTACACCGGCCCGCCGCGCATGGGGTGGCTGGAATTGACGTAGAAAATTCCCGGCGGGCAGGCGAAATCGCGGGAGGCGGAATGCCCGAGATAAATGATTTCATCGCTGTTATCTGTAAAACTGGCGGCATAAGCTGCGATGGTTTTTCCTGAAACCTTAACCGAAGCATCCCGAAGCACTTTAACGGGGATAGAATCATCCTGATGGCGCGAAAAACAACGATATTCCTCTTCCACCACTCTGGAGGCGCGATAATTCCTGGCCACATTCAGAATAAAAGACACGCAGGCGCCGTCACGGAGCGTCATCAGAACCAGATGTACGACGTGATATCTGCCGGCTTGAAAACCCAGCACTCTTTTCAAAGGCAGCACATCATCTGCCGTTAATAAGGGATTCCCTGATTCATCCCGTATGCATCCCAGCAGAAAATTTTCGTCCGACAGCAAATCGCGGACGATCCGAGGCATAAGTTCGGCAAGATCGTCCGCTTCCTTTGGAACATCGGCATTTCTTGGCATAGTCGTGTAATGAAAATTTCCATCAATAATAATTCCATTGCGGGGAGGCTCCCATTTTTCGTCTCGTGATTGATTGACAAGGCGATCCAGGAAAGAGACTATCCCCGGGTTGGAAGTTCCACGTCGAAGCACTTCCAGATGATGCTCATACAGGCTCTTCAATCCGGGATCCCGAACAAACCAATAATTCAGCGTCGTAAGCAGGATGAAGTAATCCAGATCCGAATTGAATGCTGCTTCCACGAAAGGCTTCAGCGCCGGGCCGTCAGAATCTTCGATAGCGTTCCGCAAGCTTTCCGTGATGTCCGGACGGAGACCCGGGCCATTCGCCGGCGTTCCCTCTTGTTGGCCGACAATATCATGACCAATACGATCGAGAGGAATTGTGACGGGAGCGCCGCTGACAAAACCCGGCGGGAAAGCGTCGCCAGCGCTCATCCTCCATTTCACCCTTCCGTACACCGGATTCAGACGATACATTTCTTCCTCAAGCGCCCAGAAAGACGCGAGTAGATTCCCCTCATTGATAGACGGCCCGTTCCAGGCCACCTTAATTCCGATCATCCCGTTGAGCCATTTTTCTATCAGAGTCGAATACCTGGGGACCACAGATTCGGGCTTGATCCATTGGCTCCCCAACCGGGCGGCTGCCCGGCCCAAAGCGACCTGGACATCTTGATGAAATCGTTCCCCGGAAAATGACAGATAATCCAGATCATTCGGTGACAGGGGGTCGGCCATGATCCCCCGGGTCCGCAGTTCTTCCACCAACCAGTTCCATATCCGTCTGCCGGCTTCACGCAACCCGGAGTGCGGATCATCTGCAGCCTGACTACGATTTTCTCCGAATAACCATTCCACTGGCATGCCATGTAACACTCCTGCCAGGATAATTGGAATTCCGGTTTCGCTTCTCGCCAACCAGGACTGTAAAAACCGGGTGTCCAATTTCTTAAAGTAACTCTGGAACAACTCGCGCATGGGCTCCAGAGGTTCCGGGAAAAGCCGCTCAACGAACGTTTCCCCATATGCCCGCGCCGTTCGTGCCATCACGGCAAGCGTATAGAATTTATTAGTCAGCGCTATAACGGGAAACCCGTATTGCCGCAGCAAATGACGGGTCATCAAACAACAGCCCGCCCGAACCTGGTGTTCCGTAAATCGAGTCAGGTCGCGGAACTCGTCGCTGTCGTTATCTTCTCCCGCAAGGGTCAGGTCCTGAAAATGGGAGGAACATTTGTTGAATCCTGAATTTGCCATACCCGCTTCTGCCGCCGCCCAACGCCTCATCGCTCTCAGAATGATTTCGGCGGGCGTCAGGATGATTTGTTCCAACCCCAGGTAGAAAAGCACGGCAGCCAGGCGTTCCATGCGCTTCAATCTGTAATCGGTGGCCAGCATCTGCGGCCACTTCACAATCCGGTAGGGGCCCTCGACGGACCGGATAAACTGCAATACCGGTTCAAGAGGCTTCCCGTCTGGTCCGGGGAATTCCACTGCGCGTACCAGGCCGCCCCGGCCGTCGCACAAAACGTGAAGCGGCCGCCAGGCCAGCCATTGCGTCAGACTTTCCCCGCCGCGATGCATCACATCGAGATGCATGCGTGCGGCGTCATCAATGCGGTCCCGAAAACCTATTCCCCAGTATTCGGGATCCCCCGCAATTTCAGGCTTTTTGATGAAAAACGGCGGCTGGTTTTCATCGACAAACTGTCCCGAATTTTTGATCCCAAGCCAGGTGCCATCCGGCAAAGGGAAAAAAGCCTGGCGTCCATTCGCGACTTTGTGGATATGGTAAAGCGTCTCCCCCTCGGTGTATTGATCGGTCACAGCCACAAGCACCGTATACCCCTGCGCCATCATTGCCCGCGCTCCATCCTCCGTCCCCGCCGAAAAACCAGTGAAACGATCCAGAACCGAGGGCCCGCCCAGTGCGCTTAGTGCATCCGCCTCGACGGGGACGAGCGACCCGGCTTCATTTCGATCTTCGTTTAGCACCGCGATATAGCAGGGCCTGAGAATGGGATTTTCAAAAAGCAGTTCTTGAACCGCGGGCGGGATATATGTCCCATCGAAGACAAAACGCCGCCAGTAATCATCCGGCAGCGCTGCCTTCGGCAGGAAGCGTCGCGCCGAGGGGATGGTATTTATTACTTTAGCCTTGACTCTTGGATCGAGGAAAAAATGACGGACCTGCGTCGCCGCCGGAGCGAGAGCCTGCGTTTCAAACGGCGACATCATTAACGCGGAGTATGAAATGCGGGATGCGGAAGAAGGTTTTCCTTTATAAAAACTTCCAACTTCCGAACTCCGTCCTCCACTGAGTCCCCGGCGGACGCCCGCCGGAGACTTAGTGGCTGGGCGCGTTCCGAATTCCGCGCTCACATTCGATACGGCAAGGCAGAACGCCAGCGTGAACGCGAGCGGCCTCACGATGAATCTGTGCGTAATCATAGTACGCGCGCATGCACGCGCGAGGAATAGTCTATCCGGTTGGGCGCGGTTAATGAATATGCCTAAAGGCTAAATTTTGCGGTCCGACCGGACTATGTATTATCTGGGCCCGCTGATCAGAAGGGAAATCCCGTTTATGTTCAGGTCAGTCCTTCAGCAGTTCTCTGGCGGGGACGAAGCGGTATCCTTTTTTCTCCAGATCATTGATCACGGCGGTGACGACCTCGAGGGTTTTCGCGCGGTTCTTTCCGCCGTCATGGAACAGGAAAATCGCTCCGGGGCGGGCATTCGCTTCATACTCGCGGATCATTTGATCAGCGGGTTTCTTGAGCAGCCAGTCCGTGCCGAACGTCCAGTGAACCAGGGCGTATCCGTGCTCTTTCAGCGTTGGCAGCAGCCAGGTATGGTTGAAATAGCCAAACGGCATGCGCACCACATTGGTATGCACGCCGGACGCCCTTCCCAGAGCCGCCTCCGTCTGCTGAAGCTCATGCACCAGGCGCGTCGGGGTGCCGTTCTTTTTATTGTGGAAGTTGAAATGGGTGTAGGTATGGTTGCCGACTTCATGGCCCTCCTCGACAACCTGCCTGGCGATTTTCGGGTACCCCTCGATCTGATCGCCCTCCATAAAAAAGGTGGCATGGATGTTGTGCTTCTTAAGCAGTTCCAGAATAGGGACCGTGTACCGGCCGGGGCCGTCGTCAAAAGTCAGCCCGATAATTTTCTCCTTGGTGTGCCCCTGAAAATAAAACTTGCCGGGAGTATAACCCCAGGCCCCAGGGCCGAGGGCCAGGTGCAAGACGAAAAAAATACCGCACATCTTAAACAAATGTCGTTTTCTCGGCCCTCGGAACTCGGCCCTCGCATTTTTTTTCATCTAATGTTTCCCCAATAAAAGATTTATCACGCTCACTGCCAGGCCTCCTAATAACGGAATCCAGAAATTATCGTTCCAGGGAAGCTGCTGCAGCTCAACCCATGCGCCGGCGACCGCAGACAGCAGCGCCACTACCGGCCTGAGGAAAAAACATCCCCAGACAGCCGAAACTATGACGAAGGCAATGCTGCCTTCGCGGGTTTTCCCCGGGGTTTTCCCCCACGCAATGCGGCCCCAGCGCTTTCCTGCGAGAGCGGCCGCCGCATCGCCAAAGGTAAGGAACCCGAGAGCGGGCAGGATAACGCGCGGGCTGGCAAAAATGATCATTGTGGCGGCACAGCCCAGAAGAGTCCAGAAAATTCCGGAGGGCTTCATGATTTCGTCTTCCCGGTAAATCCCGTCGAATCTTTCCAGAAACCAGGCGTTCATCTCAGGACGGCGCAGGCGGAGAAACTCCGCAGCGCCCGCAACAGCCACGAACGCCAGCATCAGGCCGATCGCCACCGGGCGCGGCAGAATCGCATAAATGAGAATGTAGAAAAAAGAGAGATGATGAAAGGCTTTACGTTTTAGTTCCGCTGATAAACTCATTGCTGCTTTGAATTCGGAGTGCGGAGTTCGGAGTGCGGAAGAATGTTCTTCTTCATTAAACATCTACCACCTTCCTCATTCCGCATTCCGGCTTCCGAACTCGATTTATGGATCCATTTCTGCGAAAGCGTTGCGAGATGAACTCCTCCACGGCAAACCTGGCGGTAAGCCGTCCAGCTTTCGCGTCCGGACGTCTTAAAAAACTCTTTCCAGGAAACCGTCTTCGGAAAAAGAAGACCGAGTAAAAATATCAGGCACAAAACGTTGCCAAGATAAATAAAGACTCCCGACAATAAAACCCCCGCGCTCTGAAGGTCGGGCTGATCGTTCTTTAAAGCATGCCAGGTCAGCGCGGCATGGAATCCGATGGACATGCCCAGGATCAGAAGGAACCACTGCCGGTACGGCTGCAGGTTGTAAAAATAACATCCCAGATAGAACAGCCCCAGAAGAACAAGAGAATAAAGCGGAATCATGTAGGGCGCCAGAGCCACGAAAATATTGGTTTTGGTAACGGTTACAGACCCGCCTTTCTTGCTCACGTGAAATTTTTCAACGTCGCCGCCGCTCATCCAGGCGGCCAGGGCGTGCGTCAGCTCATGGCCGAAAACATATGTTCTGATCGGCTTGAAGAATACCCACTGAAAAGCCATATACCCCAGGAACCCGGAGAAAAAGTAAAAGGAACCTTCGGGGACGCTGACAAAATGCCGGGCGATCGCACAAAAGCTCATCAACACGCCGTAGCATGCAGGCAGCAGCATGATCGCCATGAAACCACGGGCAAGCGTCTTCATATTCTTATTATCATTGCGAGGTCGCCAGACGTGTTGGCAGCCTTGGCAATCTCAGTAGTGAAACAGCCATGCGGCTGAGATTCCCACGTCGGCTCCTCTAATGACAAAATCGGATTTGCCTCCTCGGAATGACATCATAAACTCTTTCTGATCCTATAATCTTTACCTTTCTTTGACAAGGAAAGCGCACAACGTTTATGATTGATTTTACGTCAATCGAAAAACAGATCCTTAATGGGAGGACCCATGAAACGCAATCTCATCATTACCACTTTGATTCTTTTAGGAGGCCTCATGTCTGCTCATGCCAAAACCCGCCCTATAGCCGTTATAGAAACGTCCAAAGGCGATATCACAGTTCAATTATTTGACGACAAGACGCCTGTCACCGTAGCCAATTTCGTGGGGTTGGCATCCGGAACCAAGGAATACATTGATCCAAAAACAGGTCAAAAGAAGAAATCAAACTTTTATGACGGTCTCACATTCCACCGCGTCATCCCCAATTTCATGATTCAGGGAGGAGATCCTCTGGGCACCGGCGTCGGCGGTCCGGGATATCAGTTTCAGGATGAGTTCAGTCCCGACCTGAAATTCGACAAGCCGGGGTATCTCGCCATGGCCAATTCCGGGCCGAACACGAACGGCAGCCAGTTCTTCATCACCGTGGCGCCAACCCCCTGGCTGACCGGGCATCACACAATCTTCGGCGTAGTAACGCAGGGACAGGACGTTGCCGACGCCATCAGCAAGGTTCCCACAGACGCGGCGAACAAACCTTTGGATCCGGTTGTCATAAAACATATCCGCATCCGCGATGTGGAGGAACCTTCGACCACAGCTCATTAGTTTGGAATATGTTCCAGCGCACACACGACAGTTTTTCCTGCCGCAAACTTCTTTCCGTTGACGGGGAGACGTTTGAATTTTTCAGCTTCGAAAAACTGGCTGGCGCTCTGGGCGATTTTTCAGACCTTCCTTTCTCGCTGAAAATCCTGCTGGAAAATCTGCTGCGCAATGAAGACGGCCTTTTTGTAAAGGCTGAAGACATCAAAGCTCTGGCCGGCCCAAAACAGGGCAAAGTGAACCGCGAGATCGCGTTCATGCCGGCGCGCGTTTTGATGCAGGACTTCACCGGAGTCCCCGCCATCGTAGACCTGGCCGCCATGCGCGACGCGGTGCGGCGTCTGGGCGGCGATGCCGGACGCATCAACCCTCTCATACCGGTGGACCTCGTTGTGGATCATTCCGTACAGGTGGATTATTTCGGCACGCCGGAAGCTTTTGAACAGAACTCCCGGATGGAGTTCGACCGCAACCGGGAAAGATACGCATTCCTGCGCTGGGGACAGAAAGCATTCCGCAATTTCCGCGTAGTCCCCCCGGAAACCGGCATCATCCACCAGATCAACCTGGAATACCTTGCACAGTGCGTCTTGAAACGCGAGAGAGACGGCAAAATTCAGATCTTTCCGGACAGCGTGTTCGGCACGGATTCCCATACCACGACCATCAACAGCCTGGGCGTTCTGGGCTGGGGCGTGGGCGGGATTGAAGCCGAAGCCGCGATGCTTGGGCAGCCTTCTTCGATGATTATTCCGGACGTGCTGGGGTTCAAATTGACCGGGCAACTGAATGAAGGAGTAACCGCTACCGATGCCGTTCTCACCATCACTGAAATCCTGCGCAGGAAAGGCGTAGTTGGAAAATTCGTCGAGTTCTTTGGCCCCGGCCTGGATCACCTGCCTCTCGCAGACCGCGCCACCATAGCGAACATGGCTCCGGAGTACGGGGCCACGGCGGGTTTTTTCCCCATTGATAAAGAAACCCTCGCGTACCTGGAGCTGACCGGACGCGACCAAAAACAGATCCGGCTGGTCGAGACTTACATGAAAGAGCAGGGGCTTTTCCGCGACGCTCAAACCCGAGATCCGCACTTCGACGAGACCCTGCAACTCGACCTTGGCTCCATCGAGCTGAGCATGGCCGGTCCCAAACGGCCGCAGGAACGCGTTCCTTTAAAAGACATCAAGGAATCCTGGAGGAACTATTTGTCCGCGCAAACAGCCCCCTCACCAGCGCTTCACGCGGACTCACCCCGGGAGGGCGAGGGGATCCGTGACGGCTCCGTCGTGATTGCGGCAATAACAAGCTGCACAAACACCTCGAACCCTTCCGTCATGCTTGGCGCCGGACTGCTTGCGAAAAAAGCGGTCGAGAAAGGGCTGTCCCGCAAACCCTGGGTGAAAACAAGCCTCGCTCCAGGGTCCAAAGTGGTTATGGATTACCTGCGCGGCGCAGGCGTCCTGCCGTATCTGGAAAAGCTCGGGTTCAACCTGGTCGGATTCGGCTGCACCACCTGCATCGGGAACAGCGGTCCCCTGATCGAACCGGTTGCGGATGCGGTCAGAAAAAACAATCTCGTCGTGGCAGCGGTGCTGAGCGGCAATCGCAATTTCGAAGGGCGCATAAACGCGCTTGTCAAAGCCAATTATCTGGCATCGCCTGTTCTCGTAGTCGCTTACGCGCTTGCGGGTAAAATGGATTTCGATCCATATAACGAACCGCTGGGCATGGACGTCGGAGGAAAAGCGGTTTATCTCAGAGATATCTGGCCGACAAACGCGGAGATTCAGACGGCGCTCCGCAATGTCAGCCGGAAAATGTTTTCTGCGGAATATGCAAATGCCTTTGACGGCGACGCGCGCTGGCGCTCACTGAATGTTGCAGAATCCGAGCTTTATGCCTGGGACATTACGTCTACCTATATTAAAAATCCCCCTTACTTCGACGGGCTGACCAGGTTGCCAATAGGATGCCCTGACATCCGGAGCGCCCGCGTCCTTGCTCTCCTCGGAGACTCCGTTACCACAGATCACATTTCCCCCGCCGGTTCCATTCCCAGGGACAGCGCCGCCGGTAAATACCTGGCATCGCGCGGCGTAGATTCAAAGGATTTCAATTCATACGGCTCGCGGCGCGGGAATGACGAGGTGATGGTTCGCGGCACGTTCGCCAATATCCGGCTGCGCAATCTGCTGGTACCGGGCGTGGAAGGCGGCTGGACGGTACATCTGCCTGACAAAAAACAAACCACAATATTCGAAGCCTCTGAACAGTACAAAATAGAAGGCGTGCCGCTGGTCGTGATCGCGGGAAAAGAATACGGCTCCGGTTCATCCCGCGACTGGGCGGCAAAAGGCCCGGCGCTGCTGGGCGTCAAGGCCGTGATCGCAGAAAGTTACGAACGGATCCATCGCTCCAACCTGATCGGGATGGGAATTGCGCCGCTTCAGTTCAAACAGGGCGAGAACCGCGAAACACTGGGATTGGCCGGCGATGAAATTTTCGAAATCAAAGGAATAGCCGTCGACTTGCGTCCGGGGAAAGACATCGTTGTGGAAACCCGTGATGCCGGCGGCAAAGTCAGAAGCTTCCTCACCGTTTTGCGCATAGACACGCCGGAAGAAATCCAGTATTATCGCCACGGCGGTATACTGCCGTACGTACTGCGCCAGCTAATCGCATGAATATTCACCAGCGTCTGAGACTGTTTTCTCTCATTCTTGGAATAGCAGGCATAGCTTTTATGACAACCTGCGCTTTGAGAACAGCCCCGGAACTAAAAAAACATCCCGCGGCCATTGAACGAATTCTCACGGCGAAACGCATCGACTCTCTGGCGCGCAATCCGGACTACCAGATGGGACTGCTGCTCACCGCTTCGGCATTCATATTGCAAGTCATCAGCATAATGACATGGTTTCTCAAGCTGATCGCCAACAAATCAGACGTGTGCCTTCCCTTCATCCTGGCGGTAATAATAACTCTCGGCGGCCTCGGGTTGTGGACTTACATAGCCTCATCCGCATCGCAATCCAGAACCATCTCAATTACGAAGACCCTCACCACTAAATTGCTTGCGGCAGAAAAACAATTATCAATTGCGTCGCACGTCGCAAAAACCCATTTTCTCCGGAGCAGTGGCGCCATCAGCAGGAAAATTCCCCGCAAAAATGAACTTCCTCAGTATTGAAAACGGACGCATTGTCGATAACCGTGGAAATCCCGTACGGCTTCGCGGCATTAACCTCGGCGACTGGCTTCTGATCGAGGGATATATGCTTTGCGGCCCAAACGAGCCGGAGCAAGCTATTCGCGGCGATCTTGCGCGGTCTATAGGCGCTCGACAAACGCGCGATTTCTTCCGCCAGTACCAGGATGTATTCATTCAGTCTTCCGATTTGCGGCGGATCCGGCGGCGGGGTTTTAACGTCGTGCGCGTGCCATTCAATTACCGATTGTTCCTGCCTTCGCCGGAAAAGAATCTTTATGAACGGAATGGCTGGAAGCGGCTCGATTGGTTGATCCGCGAGTGCTCGCGGAATGGTCTTTACATTCTGCTTGATATGCACGCATCGCCCGGAGCGCAGAACTATGACTGGCATTCCGACAGCGCGGGGAAGGCGCATCTTTGGGATTCCGATAAAAACCAGCGCACGCTTGTCTCACTCTGGGGGCAAATTGCCCGGCGCTGCGCCGGAGAACCCGCCGTTCTTGGCTATGACCTCCTTAACGAACCGATCCTCGGCGATAAATCCCTGCTCATCGACATCTATCAGCGCTGCCTGCAGGCGATCCGTGATGCGGGAGACAACCACATCGTTTTTCTCGAAGGGACCGCCTGGTCGGACGACTTCAGCGGCCTGGACGATATCGACGGAGACCAACTGGCGTATTCCCCCCATTTTTATAAACCCTATCCATTCGTGTTCAATACGGAACTGGATTTATCCTACCCGGGAATTATCGAAGGTAACCGCTGGGATAAGGCGGCGCTGCGGCGGGAACTGGCAAGATTTTACCGGCTGGGGCGATCGACAAAACGTCCGGTGTTGATCGGCGAATTTGGCGTGAACACCCGATGCAGCAGATGCCACGCGGAAACCCGCTGGGTCAAAGACTGCGTAGAATTATTTGAAAATTTCGATTTTCACTGGACTTACTGGTCTTATAAAGTTTTGTCCGGGCACATGTATCCGAGCGGTTTGCTGCGCTACCCGCAGAATCCCCGCTGGATTTTCCGCGAAGGTGCCAAAACCGGCTGGAAAACCTGGAGACATCTTTCGGAAAGCGACCTCCGAGGCATTCTTCCCCGCCTTGACTCGAAGTTCTTCACCGTTGACCAGCCTGTCCTGGAAGCTCTCCAATCACCTGCACGGCCCTGACATGATTCAGTGGAAAAGCGGACTTCTCTGAGCCGGCGCGCAGCCACAGAGTCTCGTTTACGTCGTCGTACTTGCTGTAATGGCCGACATATATGCGCCCGTTGCCAAGCGTGATCCGCAGCGGAGCGCCTTCTTTTTCCTTCTCGAGCACAAGGCGGATGGCATCGAAAGACATGGGCTTTTTCGATCCCTGCGGAGCGCCCAGCCTGGCTTTAAAACGGTAAGCATCTATATGGCATGTGACGGTTATGGGCAGAGTTTTCGGCGGCGGGTAATATAAAACGCCTTCGGCAATTCCTTCCGGCGCGACAATTTCGGCGGTCAGCGACTGGTGCGCGACATAATCGGCATCGGCCTTTGCTCCGGCATAATCGGGATTGAAGAATAAGTCTTTTTTCCGCGGCGTGAATTCATTATCCTTTGCGCCTGCGGCGTTCGACTGCATCACCTGGAACAATTCTTTCCCTAAATCGCCGTGCATCCGACGCATCGCCTCCCCGGGGCTCAAGGCTTTCATCGGTTTCTTTTCGGCATCAGCAGCAGCGACAAAATCCGGGGCTATCGTTATCGTCCGCGTGGAATGATTTTCTGTCTGGAGTCGGACAAACAGCATATTCTCATCGATAACTCCGGAAAACGTCACCGCATAAGGCCCCTCGAAATCAGTAACGGATTCATTCCCCGCTTCCGTCACGCCTCCCTTGCGCCATCCGGTGAAATCACACAACGTTCCCAGCCTGGGGCGTTCCTGCCGGAGATGGGCTCTGATCGTCACAGGCCGGCCATGGCGGACTATGTCGATATCCGCGAAAGGCCCGGAATCCTGTATCATGTCGGCGACGGCAGCCGCATCTTTTGGCGCAACACCGTTAATTTTTTTTACAACGTCGCCGGTCTTCAGCCCTGCCTCTTCCGCGGGCGATCGAACGGCCACGGTGACGATGCGGCAGGACTTAGGCATTTTGGAAGGTTCCGCGAGGGGAGCAAGACGCCTGAGCGAGGAAACCCGCGTCGCACATCCGCAAAATATCAGCGCGGCGCAGCAAACGGGAAGGAACTTATTTTGAGACGCCTTTCTTAACAGGGCGGTTTTTTTCATCAACGAAGATGACCCTCGGCACGAAAGACGCGATATCTTTATCCTCGACAAACGCCGTGGCGACGAGGATGATCTTGTCTCCGATCATGCCGAGACGGGCGGCGGCCCCGTTCAGACAAACCTCGCCCGAACTTTTCGGCGCAGGGATCGCGTAGGTTTCGAAACGCGCGCCGTTGTGCAGGTTGTATATCTGCACCATTTCATACGGCGCTATGTCCGCGGCCTCGAGCAGATCCCGATCCACGGAAACGCTGCCTTCGTAACCGAGTTCGGAACCGGTTATCGTAAGGCGGTGAATTTTTGATTTGCACATCCAGCGCAACATGGGAGGTTTCAGGGCTGCGTAATTTTAATGGCCAGAGTCGGGCAGACGCTCTCGCAGGCCGTGCAGAAAATACAGTCCTTCTCGCGCGCCGGATCCGCCTTTTTTGCGGCGGTCGGATGGCCGGGAGTCTCCACCCACTCAAAAACATTGACCGGGCAGGCGTCTATGCAGGCGCCGTCGGCGATGCAAAGATCAAAGTCGACAGCGACTGCGGTGCCGTGAATGCCCAGCTTGGCCGGAGCTTCTACAGGCCCCCAGACGTCGTGTTCCAGATGTTTATCCGCCTGTTTCGCGCGGTTTTTAGTGAAATCGGGATCAATCGGTGTTGCCATTAAATACTCCTCTCAATTTTTGATAACGGATTTCGAATGGAATAATTCTCTATTTCTGAAAATACTACATTCCTCATAACTGGGTCAAGAATCGATTTTCGCGAAGGCCTTAAGAATGATGCGCAGTTATTATCGGTGAGACAGGTTCCAGAGGAGAACCGTATCGATGACCGACCAGGCGAGCGACAGGAAGAAAATAATGTCCAGAAGGATGAAGAAATTCGTCGAGAGGAACTCCCTTGCCGAGTTGTAGGCTTCCTCGATCCGGCCCAGCTTGACGTTGACCGTCTTATATAAATCCTCAATAGTAAACACATGGCGGATGGACGACTGGATCGTGCGCAGGTGCCAGTCGGCATCGATCCTGGGAAGGTTCCCTGTCAGCGCGTAAAGAGATTCCACTATGGCCAGTTTATCCTGGCCGAAGTCCATGGCCTCGCGGGAAAACCTCTGGTACTGGCGCGGGATCTGCCAGAACTTATAGTAGGGCGGAAGGCGGTCCAGCATGACCTGCGCGTCGTCAAGTTCCCCGTCGAGAATAAAATTGTAAGCCCTGAGGTTCCAGTACTGGGAATAGGCCAGCTTGATCAACTCCAGCACCGTCGGAGCCTCGTTTGAATGAACCACCGCTCCAAAACGTTCGACCATGATCACTTCGTCGGCATAGTAGCCGTAATTTTTCAGCTTGCCGCGCTCCAGAGCGAACTCCGAAAGCTTCTCGTACTGCGGTTCGCCGGCGACGATGCCGTAGAGTTCCTTCTGATGGCGACGGATGGCTTCGTTGGCGTCGGTGATCCCCTCCTGGGTCAGGAATTCGTCCAGAACGAAAGCGGGGTAAACGTCGGCCTCGGTCAGCCGTTTCTCATAACGGTAGCTTGCGTATTTCTGCACGTGCTGGATGGCGTCGTCCACCAGGCTCTGGCAGTAATTGACGATCTGCGCCCGCCCAACGTGAATTTTTTCGGCGAAGCAGGACAATTGCGCGGCATCGGCCAGCGAACCTTCGACGTCAAAACTGATCTGGATCAGACCGACGCCGAATTTGTAAACCTGAATGGCAAGGGAGGCGCTGGAAATGGCCTGTTTTTCGAAACTAAGATGGGGAACTGCGTGACTGGAGATTTCCTTGAAAATCTGCTGGGTTTCCTTGCCCGCGAAGTCGAGCTCAAGGCCCATGTCGAAGGGAAACAACAGATGCGCTTTAATCCGCATTGGATGCTTTTATGATAGCCCTTTCCCGCAAATAAAAAGAAGCCCTCTTTTGAAGGGCTTAACGATCGCGCAGGAAAGAACTTAGACCTTCGCGGATTTCAGCGCGGCTTTTTTTCGCTTAAAGCGCCGTTTCTGACGCTGCCGGATCTGGAACCGGCGTTTTGCCTGTCCACTTTTTGCCATGCGTGAGATTATACACAAGTTCTTCTTCATTGCACCTTTTGTATAATTCTGTGACGTTTTTCTCCGCGACCAATTCCATAATCCATGTCCATTAAATCCATCATTGTGATCGGAGGAGGGCCGGGCGGTTTCGCTGCGGCGCTGGCTGCCGCCCGCAGAGGGCTGGCGGTCACCCTCGTAGATCAGAACAAAATCGGCGGGACCTGCCTGAACCGCGGATGCATTCCTTCCAAATTTTTCCTTTCCGCCGCGAAAAAAAATTCCGATGCGCAGAACCTGATCCATTCGGGCGTTGAACTGCGCGCCGCCGGAGTTTCCCTGGCGAAAATGGTGGACCGGAAGGAATCTCTGCTTGGGACATTGCGTCAGCGCATGGAACAGGCTCTCAAGGCGTCAAAGATCACATGGACATCCGGCGCCGCCCGGCTGATTTCCCCCCATCAAGTTGAGATACTTTCAGACGATGCGGAGTTCGGAGTTCGGAGTCCGGAAGGAGGAAGTCTCGATAAGAACAACCAACCTCCGCATTCCGCACTCCGCGCTCCGCACTTTCGTATGGAAGCGGACGCCATCATCCTGGCCACCGGATCGGAACCTGCCAGGCCCTCCCTATTCCCGGATCATCCCGCGATTTTCGACAGCGACACGATTTTCGATCTCCCCCGCCTTCCCGAGCACCTGGTTGTTTTAGGCGGGGGCTATATCGGCTGCGAACTTGCCTGCGCCTTTCACGGGCTGGGGTCAAAAGTCACTCTTATCGAGAAAGAAAGCCGCCTGCTTGCGACGCAGCCCGAATTCCATCCCGCCGCCGCGGTGATTGAACGCTCGTTTGAAAAACGCGGGATGACGCTTATGCTCGGGACATCGATCGATCGCGTCGAAACAACCGGCGAGAGGGAACTGAAGATTCATGGTTCCAACGGGCAGACCCTGGAAGCCGGCGCCTTACTGCTCTCTTTGGGCCGCAGGCCGAATCTCAAAGGTCTTGCCCCTGAATCCGCCGGACTAAAGGTGGAAAATGGACGACTGAAAATAAACGGTTCCATGCAGACCTCCGTACCGTCGATTTATGCTATCGGAGATCTTGTCAGCCCGCTGCCTCTTGCCCATGTAGCGGCCAAGGAAGCAGATGTCGCTGTTGCCCATCTCTGCGGAGAAACAAAAACAATCGATTACAGCGCAATCCCGCGCTGTGTGTACACCTGGCCGGAGGCGGCCGCCGTCGGCATAACCGAGGAACAGGCTCTTAAGTCCGGCATAACGCCGAGGGTTGACCGCTACCATTTTGCGGCAAGCTCCAAAGCTCTGGTAGAGGATGAGGCTGAAGGATCCTGGATTATTGTCTCCGATTCTCAGACGCGGCGGATCCTTGGCGGACTGATAATTGGGCCTCACGCTACGGAGCTGATTCACCTGATTGTTCTCAGCATCAAGGCAAAATTAACCGCGCAGGATATCGCAGACACGGTATTCGCCCATCCGTCGCTTTCCGAAGGCTTCGGAGAGGCCATGTCCCGTTCCTTGACGATAAACAAACGTCCGCAATGACAGCCAAAACCTTGCATCCTTTGCCTCCCGAATACAAACGCGATATACCTTCGGGCGCCGCTTTTTATCGCATGAATGGTCTCCTCAGCAGCTCGCGACTCAACACCATCTGCGTCAGCGGCAAATGTCCCAACCGGGGAGAATGTTTCTCGCGGGGCTCACTGGCATTCATGATTCTTGGCGACACCTGCACGCGGCGATGCTCGTTCTGCGCGGTGAAGACCGGCAATCCCCGTGGAGCTGTCGACAACGGCGAGCCGGAACGTCTTGCCCGCGCCGCGGCGGAGCTCAAGCTGCGACATGCCGTTGTGACGTCCGTGACGCGCGACGATCTGCCGGACGGCGGCGCATCCGTTTTCGCCTCCTGCATCCGCGCCCTGCATGAGCGCGTGCCCGGCATCACAGTCGAAGTCCTGACGCCTGACTTTAACGGCAACCTGACAGCTGTCGACGCCGTTCTTGATGCGCGCCCGGAAATTTATAATCACAATATCGAGACGGTTGAACGCCTTTCCGCGCGAATCCGGTCTCATGCCGATTACCATCGGTCGCTCACGATTTTGAGATACGTTAAGGAAAGCCTCACCCGGCCTTCCGCCACTGAGTCTTCGGCGGACGCCAACGTCCCAATGGCGTCAGCCACCCTCTCCCCGAGGGAGAGGGAAGGGGTGAGGCTAAAAATGAAAACCAAGTCCGGCCTGATGCTCGGCCTCGGCGAAACCTCGGATGAAATATTCCGGACTTTGAAAGATCTAAGAGAAGCCGGCTGCGATTATCTCACCATCGGGCAATACCTGCGGCCTTCAAAGTTGCACCTGGATATCAAGCGATTTGTCCCGATCAGCGAGTTTGGCCGCTGGCGGGAGGAGGCGCTTCGCCTGGGGTTCGAGCGCGTGGCATCCGGGCCGCTCGTACGCAGTTCCTATTTCGCCGATCAACTCCATACAGGAAAGGTGTAATGATGAACCTCGAGCCTAAACGTTCCCCTCTGCACGACCTGCATATACAGGCCGGAGCGCGCATGGTCGACTTCCATGGCTGGTATCTCCCGGTGCAGTATACGAGCGTCATCGACGAGCACCTGACGGTCCGCAGGGCGGCGGGCCTGTTCGACGTTTCGCACATGGGACAACTGTCCATCACCGGTCCCGGAGCATTCGCATTCGTTCAGTCCATGATCACCAACGACCTGAAACGAACTATCGAAAAGGGCCTGGGCGTTTACGCGCATCTCTGCAATCCATCGGGCGGCGTTCTTGACGACATATTCGTCTATGGTCTTGATCATCAAAATTTCTTCATGGTGGTCAATAGCTCCACCCGGGAAAAGGATGTCGCATGGCTGAAGAAAAACATTCAGCCCGGAGTCACACTCGAAGAACTGACTGACCGCGCCGGATTCGCCCTGCAGGGGCCCAAGGCGCTCGAAATTATTCACGACATCATGCCGGAAGTCGCGCAGCTGCCCCGCTTCGGCTTCAAAAAGTTCCCTTCCCCCCTTGAGGGGGAGGAGAATAAAGCGCTGTGGACCTGCCGTACCGGCTACACGGGCGAAGCGGGCGCGGAATTTTTCGGGCCCGTTAATTTCATCAGGGATTTATGGAACCAATTCCTGGCAGCCGGCCAGGGGCGCGGCCTGAAACCGTGCGGGCTCGGAGCGCGCGACACCCTGCGCCTTGAGATGGGCTACCCGCTTTACGGCGATGAACTCCGGGAAGACCGCACTTCTCTTGAATCCAACATGGAGTGGGCGGTGAAATGGAATAAGGGAGATTTTATCGGCCGCTCTGCGCTTGAAAAGCAGAAAAAAGAAGGGCTGCAATATCTGCTGATGGGATTCGAACTGCTGGAGCGCGGCATTCCGCGCACGGGTTATAATCTGCAGAACCGCGGGCGCGTAGTAGCGCAGGTGGCCAGCGGCACTTTTTCACCGTCATTGCAAAAAGGCATAGGCACCGCATTTTTCCCGGCAGCGATCGCCAAAAGCGGGACAAGAGTTGAAATGGATTTAAAAGGAAGGCTTGTTCCCGCGCAGATAGTAGATATGCCGTTTTATAAACACGCCTCACCCCCAACTCCTCTTGCCTCACCGGGTCTTCGACCACCCTCTCCCTCAGGGAGAGGGGAGGGTGAGGCGGGTGGCCGCAGGCCGGGTGAGGCAATATAAGGAGACACCTGTGAACGAACGCCGTTATACAAAGAGTCACGAATGGATCAGAGCGGAAGGCAAGACAGGATATGTAGGCATTTCCGACCATGCCCAGCATGAAGTCACGGACGTAGTTTATGTCGAACTCGCCAGGACCGGGAAATTCGTAAAGATGGGAGACGAATGCACTACGCTGGAATCCGTGAAGGCCGCTTTCAGCATTTATGCTCCCGTATCGGGCACGGTCGTCAAGGCAAACGCCGCTTTGGAAAAGGATCCGGGCCTGATTAATCGCTCGCCCTACGAAGAAGGCTGGATATACGCCCTGGAGATCTCCAATCCCGACGAATTGAAAAACCTGATGACCGAGGACCAGTATCAGGAGTTTTTGAAAACGGAAAGCCACTGACATGGATTTCATTCCTCACACAGAAGCGGAAAGCAGAGAGATGCTGGCGGATATCGGGGTCTCCGGCATCCACGACCTCGTAAAACATCTGCCGCTTATAAGCGGAGACCTGAAAATACCCCAGGGAATGTGCGAGGGCGAAGCGCTGCGCCTGATGCACGAATTCGCCATGAAAAACCAGGCTCCCGGCAAACTGATTTCTTATCTCGGCGCCGGAGCTTATGAGCACTTCTCACCGTCGGCGATTCCCGCGATTCTTACCCGGGGAGAATTTCTCACTTCCTACACGCCGTATCAACCCGAGGTCAGCCAGGGAACGCTGCAGGCACTGTTTGAATTCCAGAGCCTGATCTGCGAACTCTTTGCGATGGATGTCGCAAACGCGGGAATGTACGAAGGAGCAAGCGCCCTGGCCGAGGCCGTGCTGCTCGCCCTGCGCGAGACCGGCCGCAAAGAAGTGCTGGTGCCGTGCAGCCTGCATCCCGATTACCGCGCGATTTTGAACACCTACACTTCGGGTATCGGCGTAAAGCTGATAGATATCCCCTACCTGTTTACCCCTCGCCCCTCAGGGGGAGAGGGTGGGAGTGAGGGGTGGTTATCACGCCAAGGAACGCTTGACATACAATTCGTCGCAGCGCACACCGGACCCAATACTGCGGCAGTCATCGTTCAGAATCCGAATTTCTTCGGCATCGTGGAACCGGTCGAGAAGATCGCCGCGTTGACCGAAGCGGCGGGCGCTTTATACATCGCCTCCGTAAATCCGCTTTCGCTGGGCCTGCTTACGCCTCCCGGAGAATACGGCGCGGATATCGCCGTGGCCGAGGGGCAGCCGCTCGGAGCGGCCGAAGGCTATGGCGGGCCTTACCTCGGACTTTTCGCCTGCAAATCGAAATGGCTGCGGAAGATGCCGGGACGGCTCGTCGGCCAGACGGTGGACGTGGACGGCAGGCGCGCCTTCGTCCTCACCCTTCAGGCCCGCGAGCAGCACATCCGCCGGGAAAAGGCGACTTCGAACGTCTGCACCACGACCGCGCTTGTCGGCCTCGGCGCTACGATCTATTTATCGCTTCTCGGCAAACAGGGCCTGCGCGAGGCGGCTTCACAGAACCTGGCCAAAAGCCATTATGCTTTCAAGCAACTGACGCAGATCCCCGGAGTACGCGCAACCTTCAGCGCGCCCTTCTTCAATGAATTCGTGATTCAGACAAGGCTCCCTGCGGAGATCCTGCAGCAGAAGCTGCTGGCAAAAAACATCATCGGCGGCCTGCCGTTGAAAAAATGGCATCCCGAACTGGAGCACTCCTCGCTCTGGTGCGTGACCGAAACCAAAACCAAGGCGGACATCGACGCCCTGGCCCGAGCAACAAAGGAAGCGCTGGGGTAATTCCCCCTCGCCCCTTGCTGGCGGGTATGAGGGGTAAAAAGTCCGCTCGAGCGGACAAAATAAGCAATACAGGTCATTTAAATTACAACTCGAGTTGTAATTTCCTAAAAAAAGCAATATAGGCCATTTAAAAGACAAACTGGTTTGTCTTTTCACATAGGACGATAAAGTAAAAAACGCATTGGGCCCAGGCCGAAGCCCTGCTGGCAAAAGAGCGCGAACGGCTCCAAGCGTAGAAAAATGGTAACAGACCACGAACGGAAACAACACCTTAAACAACAATGAGTGTTTACTTTAAAACAATTGGGTATTGCATGAAGTTAAGCGAAACGCTCCTTCAGGGACAAAAATAATAATGCCCAATAAACACCCTCATCCCAATTTCTATGTCATCGCGGGCCCTAACGGCGCGGGCATGACGACGGGCGAGTCGGAAGAATGAAAATGCGCCCGCTGACAAACTATGGCAACAGGAAGCATCCGGCGCGGGGTTTGCGACAGACACAAACCGACGCCGAGAAGAAGCTTTGGTCGCGGTTGCGCGATCGACGGTTGTGTGGATTCAAATTTCGTCGTCAGTTTCCACTGGGACCGTTTTTTGCAGACTTCTGCTGTTTTGACGAGAGGTTAATCGTAGAGGTCGACGGCAGCCAGCATGCCGACAGAACAGATGAAGATGAGAATCGAACGCATTATATTGCCGAGCAGGGCTTTCGCGTCCTGCGTTTCTGGAATAATGACGTGTTATCCAACACTGCCGCAGTGTGTGAACAGATTCTAAAGGAGATAAAGAAGCCTCACCCCCTGCCCCTCTTGCCTCACCGGGTCTTCGACCACCCTCTCCCTAAGGGAGAGGGGAGGGTGAGGCGGGTGTATGAAGCCATCTCTGGGCCAGACATGAAGGTTAAAAGATAAATGCTAACTAAACATCCTAACCTCTACGTAATCGCGGATCCCAATGGCGCGGGCAAAGGCGTTACCATCATCGGATATAATTTTATTAAGAGACATCCAAAGAGATTGTATGGCCGCTAAACAAAAAGCAAAAAAGCTGATTGAAAAACTGCCCGATGCCGCGAGCTGGGACGATATCATGCACCAGTTCTACGTCCGTCAAAAATATGCCCCTGGAATTGGAGCGGCGGATCGCAGTGAAGGGATGGTCCACGACCGCGCAAAGAAATTATGATCGACATTAACGAAGGAGGAAATTTCATGCGTAATGCAGCAGGGAAAATTCAAAAACAGGCACGGTCATTGCCAGATTCAGATAAATTGAAATTAGTTGATGTATTGTTATCCGACTTGGATAAACCAGATTCTGACATTGACCGTATCTGGGTGGCCGAGTCTGAACGCAGATGGAAAGCCTATAAAAGCGGAAAGATGCGCTCCATCCCTTTCCAAGAAGTCATTAAGAAATTCAAAAAGTAATGAAAATTCGGTTTCTTTCCCCTGCAGCCCAGGAACTTGAAGACGCTTTCCAGTGGTACGAAGATCAAATGTCTGGGTTGGGCTACGAATTAATTGCTGAAATCTATGAGGCCGCGCACCGGATTATGGCTTGGCCCGAAGCCCATCCAATTTTGGGACACACTTTGCGCCGCTGCCTTATCAGGCGCTTTCCCTATGGTCTGATTTACGGTATTGAAGAACAAACTATCATAGTGATTGCTGTAGCCCATCTACACCGGAAACCCTTTTACTGGACTCCCCGAATTTAAAATGAACAGGCTGCACACCCATCTCAACCTATACGCAACCACCGGGTCTAATGCAGTTAAAGAGCCGGAGGGATCGAATTCCAAGCTTGAAAAGCAGGACAACAATCTTTACAAGCGCGTTTCCGCTCTGCTTCAAGAGGCCAGAACACGGGCCATTCAGCACGTCAACACCATCATGGTCCAAACCTACTGGCATATCGGGCACGAGATTGTGCAGGCGGAACAAAAAGGTAAAAATCGTGCGGACTATGGAAAAAGTATTCTTGAAAAATTATCGCTGCGGCTAACCTCAGACTTCGGGAGAGGGTTTGATCCCAGCAACCTTTGGAATATACGCAAGTTCTATCTTACTTTCCCAATTCTAGACGCACTGCGTCCAGAATTGAGCTGGACACATTACCGCATACTGATGCGGGTCAAGGATAGAAACGCCAGAGCTTTCTACGAAATCGAATGCGCCAAAAACCGCTGGTCGGCACGAGAGCTGGAGCGGCAAAAAGGTAGTTTTCTTTTTGAACGATTGGCCTTGAGCAAAGACAAGAAGGGATTAAAGCGACTCGCGCAGAAAGGCCAGGAAATCCAAACCTATGAAGACATGATAAAAGATCCGTATATTTTGGAGTTCACAGGTCTTTCTCCAACCTCCAGACTTTACGAAAACTCTCTGGAACAAGCCTTATGTGATAATCTCTCTCGATTTCTACTGGAACTAGGAAAAGGCTTTACTTTCGTCGCGCGGCAAAAGCGCATTACGCTTGATGGAGACCATTTCTATATCGATCTTGTTTTCTATAACACACTTCTCAAGTGCTACGTCCTGATTGATCTCAAAATTGGAAAGCTTGCCCATCAGGATATCGGCCAGATGCAGATGTATGTCAACTACTATGACCGGGACATGAAGCAGAAGGATGATAATCCCACCGTGGGCCTCATTCTATGTGAAGACAAAAAAGACGCGGTTGTGCGCTATACCCTTTCCAAAGAAAACAAACAAATCTTCGCCTCAAAGTATAAACTCTATCTCCCCTCTGAAAAAGAATTGCAGGATGAACTTTTGGAAGAACGGAAGAGAATTGAACTGTATCACAGGGGAACGAAATGACCGTTACTACTGACAGGCGCTGTTATACCCCGATGAAAGGGATTTGTTTTGAGAAGTGATTCTTTAACCATGATTAAAGGATATCACGGCATGAACGGAAAACCAAGAAGAATCAGGCCACCGAGGCAGGGGAGAAATTATCCATGACACTCATTTTTCCCTCACCCTCCCCTCTCCCGCAATGGAGAGAGGGTCTCGAATTAAGGAGTTTATGATGGAACAAATTCTGATTGAAAAAACGCGCGCGGGACGGCGCGGCTACACTTTCCCCCCGCTCGACGTTCCGTCTATCAATCCGGCGGATATTCTGCCCAAAGAGGCGCTGCGGAAAACCGCAGCCGACCTGCCGGAGCTGAGCGAACTGGACGTGATCCGTCATTTCACGCGGCTTTCTCAGATGAACTTCAACATCGACACTCAGTTTTATCCGTTGGGGTCATGCACGATGAAGTACAACCCGAAAGTCTGCGAGCTGGTGGCGAACTTCACCGGGTTCAAGGCGCTCCATCCGCTGCAGCCTGATTCCACGGCGCAGGGTTTTCTGCAGGTCTTCTATGAAACCGAACGCATTCTCTCGGAAATCTGCGGCATGGCGGAATTCACTTTGCAGCCTTCCGCCGGAGCGCACGGCGAACTTACCGGGCTTCTGATCGCAAGCGCCTATCACAAGTACAAGGGCGAGACGCGGAAAACCGTGATCATTCCGGATTCGGCGCACGGGACAAACCCCGCCTCCGCCATGATCGCCGGATACAAGGTGGTTTCCATCAAGTCCGGCGCAAAAGGCCGGATCGATCTTCAGTCGCTTAAAGCCGCACTGAACAAAGACGTCGCCGTTTTCATGCTCACCAATCCAAATACGCTCGGGCTTTTTGAGACGCAGGTGAAAGAAATCGCCCGAATGGTGCATGACGCGGGGGCGCTGCTCTATCTCGACGGCGCGAACATGAACGCGCTCATGGGACTTGTCCGCCCGGGGGATATTGGTTTTGACATCATGCATCTCAACCTGCACAAGACCTTCGCCACTCCGCACGGCGGGGGCGGACCTGGTTCCGGCCCGGTCGGAGTTTCCCAGGCGTTGACGCCTTTTCTGCCCGTGCCGCGCGTGCGCAAAACCGGCCAGGGCTATGCCATGGACGACTCCGCGCCGCTTTCCATAGGCAGGATGCGCGCTTTCTCGGCGAACGCTCTTGTCGTGCTGCGGGCTTACACTTACATCCGCTGCCTCGGCAAAGAGGGCATTCGCAAAGCCGCGGAGACGGCCATTCTGAACGCCAATTACCTGCGGGTGAAGCTGCGCGACCGCTACCAGGTCGCCATCGACGAGACCTGCATGCACGAATGCGTATTCACTTCCGCGAAGCAAAAACAAAAAGGAATCCACACGCTGGATATCGCCAAACGCCTGCTCGATTACGGTTTTCACCCGCCGACGATCTATTTCCCCCTCATCGTGGAAGAGGCGATGATGATCGAGCCCACCGAAACCGAATCCAAGCAGACCCTCGACGAGTTCATCGAGGCGATGCATGCCATCGCAGACGAGGCGGAACGGGAACCGGAAAAATTAAAAAGCGCTCCGCACAGCACTCCCGTCCGCAGGCTCGACGAAGTTAAGGCCGCGCGCGAACCGGTTTTGCGCTGGCGAAAAGAAACTTCTAACTCGGTGTCATTGCGAGGAGGCCTTCCATCGCCTTCATAAGGGAAAAGGCCGACGTGGCAATCTCAGATGTAATTTCAGCAACACCTGAGATTGCCGCGCTCAGTCGCCGATACAACACGGCGACTTCGCTCGCAATGACAGCCAAAAATCGCTGGCGCATCCTTTCGACTCCCCCCATGAGCGGCGCGGACAACATGGCTTTCGACTGCGAAACGCTCCGCCGCGTCGGAGACAATCAACAGCAGCCAACGCTCCGCTTCTTCCGGTTCAAGGAACCTACAGCCAGTTATGGCCGGCTGCAGACTCTGGACTATCTGTCTTCAAAAATTCCTTCCGGCTGGCCTGCTGTGCGCCGTCCTACAGGCGGCGGTATGGTACTCCACGATAACGACCTGTGCTTTTCTCTCGTCTGGCGGCGCGGAGAGCCTCCTGTACCTTCCCGGTTCCGCGATCAATACCGCTGGATTCACGATATAGTTCTGAAC
The DNA here is from genome assembly GCA_964604825.1 of uncultured Elusimicrobia bacterium. Taxonomy (GTDB): domain Bacteria; phylum Elusimicrobiota; class Elusimicrobia; order 2-01-FULL-59-12; family 2-01-FULL-59-12; genus CAZSAL01. The sequence goes on along the minus strand of CAZSAL010000005.1, from coordinate 40,690 downwards.
GCCTTGAAGCCGCTGGCTCCCGGAACGTCAATGGCTACTTGCCGCGACTGCGCCCCGGCAGCGGAAGCATTTGAAACCCGGGAATGCTTTACCGCGCCCGTTGTTTTTGATCTGATCCTGAACAAAACCAAAATCCTCGGCGGTGCGTTGCGGCATGAGCGCGCCGCCTCGCTCTATCAGGGCTCCGTCCAGGGATTCCCGCCTGACGTTGTGGAACCGCTTCTGCATACGGCTTTCGAACAAGTTTTAACTGAGTCGTCGCCCCGGCAAGTCTCAGGCCGGGGCCTACATCTAATAATCTTGCATGAACAAACTTGCTGATGGGTCCCGGCTTACAACCTGCCGGGACGACGTCTTTTTCACAGCCTGGCGGCGCCGCCTGATCATCGCCGTTCTGGCGCTGACCGCCTACTACCCGACCCTGAAAATGGGATTTCTCTGGGACGATCATGTCATGATCGAGCAGAACCAGCGCCTGCATGCCTGGTCCAGCGATAATCTCAGGCATGATTTCCATGCCGACGTTTTCGACGGGCACGGCGACCGCTATTACCGGCCCATGCAGACGATCGCAAACCGCGTTGATTACACCTTATGGAAACTCCGCCCCTTCGGTTATCACCTGACCAACCTGCTTTTCCATATAGGCAACAGCCTTCTGGCGGGAGAACTGCTCATAGCCCTGGGCGCGCTGCCCATCGAAGCGCTTATTGCCGGAGTTTTTTTTGCGGTGCATCCCATAGGGGTGGAACAAATGATGATTATCGCCGGGCGCGCCGAACTGATGGCGCTTTTCTTCTCCCTGGCCGCGATTCTTTTTCTGCTGCAACGGGGCGCATGGCCATTAGCCGCGTCAACGATCTCCTTCATCCTGGCTCTTTTGTCCAAGGAAAGCGCAGTAGCTACGCCCTTCCTTGCCGCGCTGGCGTTCTACAAGCGCAGAACTGTGCCGTCGTCCCGGCAGGTCGTAAGCCGGGACCCATCAATAAAGGCTTCAATGGATGGACCCCGGATAACGGATTTCCTGGGCGACGTCTTCAAAGTTCTGGGCTTTTCTTCGATGGTTTTTCCTTATCTCCTCTGGCGCAGGCACGTCATGGGGCCGATCCCGTTTTCCGTGCCGCATTCCTGGATTCCCCTGTTCTATTTCAAAGCGTTTCCCAAAGTTCTCTGGGAATACGCGGGACTCATTTTCGCGCCCTGGAACCTGCACTCGCACCGGCTGATGCCGCACTTGAGCCACTACTGGTTCCTGTATCTCAGCGCCTGGATCGCCCTGAAACTGGCTCTGTGGCTGGCAGGTTCGCGTTTCGGCCTTTTCTGCCTGGGCTGGTTCGTCGTCACCTTCCTGCCGAAAACACCGGTCATGATCGCGGGGAATTTCATGCTCGACCACTGGGCTTATCCCGCCGTAATACCGGCCGGATGGGTTTTTGCGAAGATCATCGCACGCCTCTGGAACACAGGCAGGGAATGGCGGCGCGCAACTGCAGTTATCCTATGCATGACGGTTATTATCAATCTGGCGCTTCTCGTCCGGCTTAACGTCGAGCTGCGCAACACCGACGAGAAAATGTACCGCTGGGCGCTGCGCTTTACTACGTCGAATCCGATCAAATACAACCTGGGCGCGGTTCTTTTAAACCAAAACAAACCAGAAGAAGCGCTGGGGTATTTCCTCGACGTGCACCGCGCTTATCCCGATGATCTTCACAATTCCAACGCGATCGCTCAGGCTATCTGGCAGATCGGACAGAAAATTCAGGCGATCGATTACCTGGAAGCGCTGCACAGGAAACATCCGGAAGATTCTGAAACAAGCAGGCATCTTGAACAACTGAAGCTAAAGCTGCAGCAACGCGAATGATCCACAACTGGCGGACGGCCCGGCAGCAAATCCTGATAATTCTGCTCGGTCTGGCGGCGTTCGGACCTGCGCTGAAGACCGGTTTCCTCTACGACGATCACCTTCTGATCGAATCAAATCCTTATATCCGCAGCTGGTCAGTCAAAAACGTTGCCCATGATTTTTCCTCCGGGATTTTTAATGATCACGGGCATTTGAACTACCTGCGCCCGCTGCAGACTTTTACAACGCGTCTCGAATACGGCCTCTGGGGGCTTCGCCCTTTCGGCTATCACCTCACCAATCTGCTGCTGCACCTGGGGAATGCCCTGCTGCTGAGAGAGTTCGTTCTGATTATCGGGTTTTCCCCTGCAGTCGCGCTGATTACCGCATGCCTGTTCGTTGTTCATCCCATGACGGTCGAACCGATGTTGATGGTAAGCGGGCGCGGCGAGCTCCTGGGGTTTTTCTTTACTCTCGTCTGCCTTTTGTTTTTGCTCAGGGGTACGCGTAAAGGCCTGTTCCTGGGACTGGCCGCATATTCTGTAGGGCTCCTGTCAAAGGAGAGCGCGATCATGACGCCGGTATTTTTTGCCCTGTCCCTTTATTTGAAAGACTCACCAAGCAGGCGCTACCGGGCGCTCGTTCCTCTCTGCGCTCTGACACTTCCGTATTTATGGCTGCGCAGCCATGCCGTTGGAAACCTGCTGCCCGGCATAGACCCCGCGATTTATCTGCGCTTCGGCTGGATGGCGTTTCCCAAAGTCCTGGGAACCTATGCGCGCCTGATTCTTGTCCCCTGGAACCTGCACACGGACCGGATGCTGCCGCCCGGGTATTTCTGGGTTCTCTATACGACGGGGCTCGCGGCATTGATCTGCTGGACGGCGATGCGGCGGTCGCGCTGGCCGGTTTTCTGCCTGCTTTGGTACATCGCAGCGCTGCTTCCTAAAATTCCCCTCATGTGCCTGGAAAGCTTCATGTGCGAGCACTGGGTTTATCCCGCTTTATTGGGAGCGCTTCTGCCTGCCGCCATCCTTATCGCGAAAGGCCTCACAACGCCCTCCCGCGCCGCACGTTTTTTCTCCCATGCGCTTTTCTACGTCCTTCTCGCCGTCTGGGGCTCTATCGCGCAGCTGAACGTTTTCTGGCGCGGGACCGATGAAAAGCTTTATCGGTCCGCAGTGCGCTACACTCCCTCGATCATCATGAAGGAAAACCTCGCCTCCGTACTCCTGAACCAGGGCCGCGCCGGTGAGGCGATACCCTGGCTCGAATCCATTCTCCGCCAGGACCCGGACAACCTTCCCGCAGCCCGGGCGCTTGCCGCCGCCCGTCAGATTGTTAATAGCACTTCCCCTTTGCGCAAATAATTTCTAAACTTTTTCCGCTTGAATAGATCTTCGTCCAGAAAGGACCATCGGACCCGTGCTTACCGCTAAACACCGGCTGTTAATCCCCCTGTTTGTTCTGGCCGTTCAAACATGCTGGGCAGGCGGATCCGCTCCGGAGGCCCGCCCCCTGGGCCGGGAGGCTTTTCAGGACATTCGATTTTCCCCGGCATGCGCCAAAGCTCAATGGTCCCTTACGCCCGAAGGCGGTCTGGAAGTTATTGCCGCCGCGACGCCGGATAATCCCTGCGAAGTTACCCTGAAACCTTATTCCTCCCTTGAAACCGGCAGCCGCGGGGCTATGCTTTTTGAAGTCCGCAGCCTGAAAACGGGACAGATCGTCGAAGCGGAAGTAAACGGGACAGACCGTAAAATGGCGCCGGCCGGCGCAAAGACGTTTCGCGTCGATAACTTGACCACGAAGTGGGCGGCCTGCCGCGTCCGGCTTGGCAGAATCAAAAATGTCGATTCAATCACTTTCCGGGCGATTTCGAACAACCCGGACAATCCCATTTTTATCGGCGATATCCGCTTTATCGCCGGGCTGGCTGCCGGGCCAGGCGCAACAGCCGCAGCCAGGTTCGCCTCCGCGGCCGGAATCCTGAGCAGCCGGCGCGGCGCCGCGGCCGCAACGACAGCAAACGCACTGCACAGGATGATCGCCGACCCCGAGATTCCCGCCTGGGCCGAGGAGATCCCCCGTAAAATTAAGGACTGGTCGTATCCGCTGTTTCTTTCCGCGCTTATGATGGCGGTCATGGGATTTGCCAGGTCGATGAAGAAGAAGCGCAACCTCGTCAACCCCGTAACCCCTCTTTATGAGATGAACACCCGCACATGGGGCTCCTCCCGCGACAAGGAAGGCGTCCTGCATGTCGGCGGATTCCGGGCGATCACATTCGACGACCTCAAACGGATCAAGGATAACGGCTTTAACGCCGTCTGGTTTATGGGGATCTGGGAGATCGGTCAGAAGGTGCGCCTGATCTCGAAGAATTACGGAAAGGATTATGCCGGGTCTCCCTTCGCCATCGCCGATTACGCGGTATCGGAAGAACTGGGATCAGAAGTCGAATTCCGGGAACTCGTGGACCGCGCGCATCTGGCGGGGCTTTCCGTGATCGTGGATTTTGTCCCCAATCACATGGGACTCGACAGCCTCTGGCTGAACGACCATCCCGAATATTTCATTCACAAGGTTCTTGAAGGCGAAGAGGCCAACCATACCGACGAAGAGCTGATCCGCAAACATCCCGGATATTTCCCCTACCGCACTCCTTCTTATCCGGTGGGCGAGATACGCGTGCCCAAGACGATCATGGTGGCTTACGGGAAAGATCCTTACTTCTTTCCGTGGATCGACACGGCGCAGCTCGATTACGCCCACCCCGGCGCCCGCCGCAAAATGATCGAAGTCCTCTCGCACATGGCAGAAATCGTGGACGGCGTGCGCTGCGACATGGCGATGCTTGTCCTGCGCGAACAGGTGAAGATCCACCGTCATCCGGAAATGTCCTGGGAGACTTTCAACCGGCTTATGCCGCACGAATTCTGGACGGAAGCGATCACCGCGGTCAAACGGATCAATCCGCATTTCGCGTTTATCGCCGAGACCTACTGGTCGCTGGAAGGATTCATACAACGTCTGGGGTTCGATTTCACCTACAACAAGCCGCTCTATGAGGCGATCTGCGGCGCGCTGCACTGCGGCAATGCCGAAGGCCTGGCCAATTTCCTGAGGATGCTCGGCACCGGCTTCCTGCAGCGCAGCGTTCACTTTCTGGAAAACCATGACGAGGAACGGGCGATGAACAGCCTGGGGCTGGAGCGGCAGCGCGCCGCCGCGACCATTCTGGCCACGCTGCCGGGCGTGATCCTGATCCATCAGGGCCAGATGGAGGGCCGGCGGGAAAGGCTCCCGGTGCAGCGCGTTGTTCCCCTGCATAAAGAGCAGGACAACGAAGATTTAAAACGGCATTACCTCCACCTGCTTGGAGCGACCCGCTTACCGGCTTTTCGCGAAGGCAGGCTTATCGTGCTGCACAGCAACAACCCCTGCCTCGTCAGCTACTCGCGCATGTACGGCGAAAACAAGGCCATCGTAGTGGTGAACGCTTCAAAGCTGCGCCAGACGGGGAGCATTTTCACCACCCCCGGGCTGCGCCTTGAATCCGGACAGATTTATAAATTGACCGACCTCTTCTATCCCCTGAAAACGCAGGAAAACAGGTTTCGCGACGGAGTCCATGAAGTTTATCTCACGCCCGCCGCGCAGGTCATGAATAACGGGCTTTATGTCGAACTTGATCCTTACGACGCGCACATCTTCCTGATTGAACCTACCCGGGCCTTTTCCCTCAAAGACTACATGGTTGCGGCAATACGTTCGGCGCTGCCTGCGGGAGGCCAGCCGCACGAAACTGCGGCAGCCCATATTTCCAGATCAACGGAAACCAAAGTTTAGCGCCGCCTGGCGGGCATTTCGGATCAGGCGTTCGCGTCCGAGCCGCGCAAGGGGCGTCCCCCCGAAACGTTTTTTGAATTCCTCGTCGGTTTTCAGCGCCAGAACTTCCCGCAATGGAAGGCGCGCGCCCGCTCCGCGGGACGGATTAAATTCCGGGACATTCGTCGAAGCTGCACGCTTATTATGCGGACAGGCCTCCTGGCAGGCGTCGCATCCGAATATCCAATTTCCCGTTTTACCCTTCAGCGGTTCAGGCACAGGTTCCCGGGATTCGATAGTCCAGTAAGCTGTGCAGCGCCGCGCATCAAGACGATACGGCGCGGTGATGGCCTGCGCCGGGCAGGAATCAATGCAGATCCGGCACAGGCCGCAGGAACGCCTGTCCGGAGGATCCGCAGGCAGATCGAGCGTTGTCACGACGCTCGCCAGAAAAACCCACGACCCAAAGCCGCGCGTTACCAGCATGGTGTTTTTCCCGACGAAACCAAGGCCGGCGCGCTGCGCGGTTGCGCGCTCCAGAAGCGGGCTGGTATCTACCGTGATTCTGCATTTTGCTTCCGGAGCCAGAGATTCGATATAGCGCACCAGAGACTCGAGGCGCTTGCGCATCACCCGGTGATAATCTTTTCCCCAGGCGTAACGCGCCACGCGTCCATGCGTAACCGGACGCGTGGTACCGCTTCCTTCGTCAACGGGAAAAGGTGCGATACGGCCATGCGGCGAAGAGTCAGGGCCGAGTAACGACAGGGCCGAGCTCGGCCCGCGGAACTGTCGTTGCTCGGTCCTGTAGTTACTGGTGTTACTGTAGTTACTCGGCCCTGTCGTTACTCTGTCGTCGCTGTAGTAGCTCATGGCCAGCGCGATAATGGAACGCGCGCCCGGGAGAAGCTCGCGGGGATGAGAACGCGCAGACGGCGCGCGCTTCATATATTCCATATCTCCCGCGCAGCCGTCGTCGAGCCAGGCAGTCAGAGCCGCGTCACCCTCGGGGAAAGGCTCCGCAGTCGTGATTCCGACAAGCGAGAATCCGAGAGAACGGGCGTAAGCGAAGATGGATTGCTTCAGCGATGACGTCATTCCGAGGAGGTCGCCTAGCCGTATTGGCGACCGACGTGGGAATCTCAGAAGTTGATTTAAAGCTGGGATTGCCACGTCGGGCTTTCCTTTTAAGAATTTAATGATGGCCCTCCTCGCAATGACAACCTACCTGCTTACCAGCTGCAGAAACTGTTCGAGCGTTGCGGCCATCAGGAACGGATTCGTTTTTTTCTCGTTCTTAAGCGAGTTGCAGGGCGTTGCGCCGTAGTTGTGGCCGGGGTAGATCATCGTCGAGTCATCGAGTTTTTTGATCCTCTGCAGGCTGTGAAACAATTGCTCCGGGCTGGACAAAGGCAGATCGCTGCGGCCGCAGGTCCCCATGAACAGGGTATCACCGGTGAAGAGCACGCCCGCGCTCTTAATAAGGATGCACTGCGATCCGGGGGCATGCCCGGGCGTATGGATCATCTCCGCAGTCACTTCGCCTATAGCGACCGAGCCCGAAGTATCGGTTTTCTTCAGGCTGGACCGGGGAATCGCCAGCCCGCCGGCGCCCGACGGTATGAGCTTCTCCAGTTCGATCGCCTGAGCGCAGACCGTAGCTCCGGTTTTTTCCGCAAGTTCCTGTAAGGCGTTTATGTGGTCGTAGTGACCATGCGACAGAATGATGTGCGTCAGCCGGAAGCCATCTTCTTCGAGCTGTTTTAAAATCGCCGCCGCATCCCATGCCGGATCCACGACCGCGGCCTGCCGGGCCTCCGCGTCGCCGAAGAGATAGACGAAATTATCCATCGGGCCAAGAGAAAGCTGCCTAAAGTAAAGGGACATAAAAATCTCCAATGATAAGGACCGTGCAACTACAGCTTCACCAGTAACTATAGTAACGACAGTAACTACAGTAACGACAGGGACGTTCTCGGCCCTGTAGTTGCTGCCGTTGCTCG
>CAZSAL010000005.1:0-32907 GCA_964604825.1 uncultured Elusimicrobia bacterium | reverse complement strand
GCCCTGCAGTTACTGCCGTTGCTCGGCCCTGCAGTTACTGCCGTTGCTCGGCCCTGCAGTTACTGCCGTTGCTCGGCCCTTTTGTTACTGTAGTTACTCGGCCCTGCCGTCAGTACATCAAATACTTCTCTCGCTGTTTGACGAAATCCTGCGCGCTTTTATGAAATATGTTGATCATGTCGATCGCGGGACGGTTGATCCGGAACAGGTGCTCGAAATCGTAATTGCCCGTAACCCGCGCGATTTCATCCCAGCGCAGCACGAACTCTTTGGGATAAAGGTCGCGCAGGATGCAGGCGGCGGTGACAAAGATGTCGACGGGACGGATCTGCTCGCGGTCAAGCACCTTCATGCGCACGCCTTCGCAGCGCTGCGCCGCGTAAAGATCGGATTCCGGAACGAACTCGGCGGGTTCGAAGCGGACTCCAGGCAGGCGCGCTTTCTGCAGCAGCCGCGCCAGCCGTTGCCCGTCTATCCAGGGAGCGCCGAACTGGAAAAACGGCCTGTCCGTGCCGCGGCCCACGGAAACGTTTGCGGCCTCGAACATTCCGATCCCCGCGTCAAGCAGCGCCTGCGCGGGCGTTTGAATGTTCGGCGACGGGCCGACGAAGTCAAGGCGCGTGTCTTCCCAGAAATACGGCCGCTTCCAGTTTATCATCTGGACGACCTTGACCTGGGCGTTCAGGCGCGCGGTGTCGTTATACCACTGGGCGAGCTCCCCCGCGGTGAAGCCGTATCGCACGGGAATACTGTAGTAAGCGGTGAAATGCCTGATGCGCGGATCAAGAACCATTCCTTCGACGACGGTTCCTCCCAGCGGATCGGGACGGTCCAGCACCATAAAAGGAATCCCGCGCCTTGACGCTTCTTCCATGGCCATGCCCATCGTGGTGATATAGGTATAGAAACGCACGCCCACGTCCTGCATGTCGAAAACGAGAACGTCTATGGCGTTGAGCATTTCCGGCGTCGGGCGCTGGGTGGCGCCGTAGAGGCTGTAAACCGGGAGATGCGTTTTCTGGTCGATGATAGTTTCGACTTCCTGGCCGTGCGCGATCCTGCCGCGGATGCCGTGTTCCGGAGAGAAAAGCGCGATCAGCTTCACTCCCGGCGCGCGCGCGAGGACGTCGGCGGTGCTGCGCCCTTCCGAATCGACTCCGGTCTGGTTTGTGATCAGCCCAACCTGTTTTCCCTTGAGGCTTTCAAAACCCTGCGCCTCAAGAACGTCAATGCCCAGCAGGACTTTTTTCTGGGCGAAAAGCAGGGATGGTAATAAAGGAAGCAGGGCGAGGAGGATCAGGGTGTTGCGGCGCTTCATAAAAAAGATTATAGCTTGCCTTGGAAAAAACGTCAGGGCTGAGGGCGGATTTCGGCGAGAAGGACCTGCTCTTCTTTTTCCAGATCGGCGAGGCTCTGGTATCCCATCTCGCGCAGCGGCCGGCCTGCAAGGATAATTTCCGCGCCCCGGTTCAGCTTCGCCTGCGGAGACAAACCCGCGATCTTTTTCAAAAGGGATTTGAAGTTCATCATCACGCTGTACTGTTTTTCCGGACCCAGGCAGGAGTAGTCGAAATCCTGGCCATCCACACGAAAGCGTTTTCCCCCCGCAAACAAGTCCAGATAAAATTTCAATTCCGAAGTCTTCTTAACTTTTTCGACCTTGTCCTTTTTCCTGCCGATGGAGATGGGCAGGCCGGTTGTCATCAGGATCCCCATGCTCGCAATTTTCTCGCCGATCGAAGGGCCTTCTTCCTTTTCGGTTCTGGTTACGATTGTTTCCGTGACCGCAGCCGCGGCGGCCAGCCGGAAGGATTCCAGGGGCGCTTCTTCCCTGAGGCCGGGTCCGATCAGGCCCAGATTTCCCTCGAGAAAGAGCAGTTTCTTAACCCGCATCACCGGCGGCAGCGCGGAATCCATACAGACAGTTTAATCCGTAACTGTCCTCTTGTCGACGTTTTTTGCTAGGGTATAGCCATGCGGAAGAAATTCCTGTTAAAACTTTACCCGGTCCTTCTTCTTGCCTGGTTCATTGTCTTCAGCATTGAAATTTTTTCCATCGCCCACTGGCTGAACATACTGCGCCGTACCACCGACCGGCTGGACGCGCGCGCGCAGTTCCTCCAGAAAAGCAACCGCGAGGTCGCGGGCTTCAACGCCCAGATCGGCGCCCTTTCAAAGGAAATGGATTTCCTGCGCGGCCTGGTCAACGTCCTTCCCCAGGAAAAAGGCTTCGTGCGCACGCAGAAAGCGATGCTTGACGACGTGGAAGCCCTGCGCGCCAAGGTGGGCCGCCGCCTGCACGGAGAGCTGCACATTCTGGTCGACACCCGCGCCAATAAGCTCTATGTGAAAAGAGGGCTGAAGCTGCTCTGGCAGGCGGACTGCTCGGTGGGCCGCGGAGGAATGCTTGTCGACAGAAAAACCGGCAGGCGCTGGGAATTCGTCACGCCGCGCGGCCAGTTCGAGGTTCTTGGCAAGATGCAGAAGCCGCTCTGGATCAAGCCGGACTGGGCGTTCGTGGAAACCGGCGAAAAAGTTCCTCCGCCGGAAGACTCCAGCCGCAGGATCGAAGGCGAACTCGGCGGCTACGTGCTGAACCTGGGAGACGGCTACCTGATCCACGGCACGAAAAACGAGGAAATGCTCGGCAGGCCGGTATCGCACGGGTGCGTGCGTCTGGGAGCCGACGACCTCAAGAAGCTTTACGAGATGATCCCCGTGGGAACACGGGTGTTTATTTATTGATTATGACCTTCTTTGATCGCATCAGCCGTCCACCCCGCAGCGGGACTCTCTTCCTGACCGCGGCGGTCCTTCTGATCGGCATACATGAGACCAAGGAATGGCTGGTCAGCCGGGCGCTCGAACTCGGGCGCCAGGAAGTCGAACAGGAAAAGGCCGTAGACCAGATGAACGGCGCCCTGAACCATTACTCCACTCTCCGCGACCTCAAGCTGCACGACGTGAACCAGTTCAGAAACGGCATGTCGCAGCTCGCGCGCACCAACAAGGGGCTTTTTGAGTCCGGGCTTTCCCTGCAGGAAGAAAAACGCCTGCTGGAAAAACAGTGGGAGATCATGACCACCTACCTTTATCTCGATCCGGCGCTGCGCCGCATCACTCTGATGCGCGGCGACCAGCCGCTGGAAAGCTACCCCGTGCGGTATTACCCGCCGGAAGCCTTCGCCATTTCCGTCTCATCCGCGCCCGCGGCGAAGCTGCCCGCGGTTGTGCGCATCGTCTCCAAAGAACGCTTTGCCGCGCCCGAGCGCGGACAGTCGGCGATGGTGGACGGCAGGCTGGAATGGACTCCGCCGCAGGTGGGCACTTCCGTGCGCTCGAACGCGCTGGGCGAATTCGTGATGTTCACCTCAAGCAGGCTGATCCTGCACGGGCCTCCGGTAAAAACGGCGGATCATGCCCAGTATCCGCATTACTGCCTCGGGCTTTCCCGGGAAGCGGCGCGGCTCCTTTACCGCCACAGCTTCGTGGGAACAAAAATCATGATCCCTTCTAAGGAAAAGACGTGAGTCCTAAAATCTCCTTCCCCCTCGACGGGGGAAGGCTGGGATGGGGGTGTTCAAAACCGCACCTGATCCCCCCACCTTCATCCTCCCCCTCAAGGGGGGAGGAAACTTATCAGTATCTCCCATGATGACCTGGCCTGACTACCTTATTCTCTTCGCATTTCTCGGCGCGGTCCTTGTTCTGGGCTATATCAAGGGGCGCGGCAAAACCACGCAGGACTTTTTCGTGGCGCGCCGCCAGATTCCCTGGTGGGTGGCCTGCATGTCATTCGTGGCAACGGAAGTGAGCGCGGTGACGCTCATATCCGTACCGGCGATCGCCTTCATGGAAAACCTCGAGTACGCCCAGTTCTACATCGGCTCCGCCGCGGCGCGCCTGGTGATCGCCTTCCTTTTCATCCCCGCGTTCTACCGCTACAACTGCGTCACGATTTACGATTTCCTCCGCCAGCGCTTCGGAGCGGCCACGCAGCAGACCGCGACCATCTTCTTTTTTGTGACGCGGCTGCTCGGATCGGGCGTGCGCATCATGGTCGCGGCTCTGGCCGTTTCCGTGCTCATGGACTGGCGCCTGGCTCCGACGCTCGCCCTTTTCACCGTGGTCGCCATAGGCTACGTAATCTACGGCGGCATCAAGGCCGCGGTCTGGGCCGGGATAATTCAGACTTCGGTTTACCTGCTGGGAGGGCTGGCCGCCATCGTCTATATCCTGCACCTGGTGCCGGGCGGCATTCACGGCGCGCTTTCCGTCTCCAGCGCCGCGGGCCGCATGCAGATCTGGAACTGGGGACCGGCGCTTCACGATTCTTCTTTCCTGAAAAAATTCCTGACCGACCCGAACATCGTCTGGATCGCGGTGCTGAACGGCTTCTTCGGATCGATGGCGGCCTTCGGAACGGACCACGAGCTGATGCAGCGCCTGCTCACCGTGGAAACGCGCCGCCTGAGCCAGAAAACCATGGCCGCAACCGTAGTCGCCTCGGGCGTGCTGCTTGCCGTTTACCTGATTCTCGGGGTGAGCCTTTTCGCTTTCTTTCAGACGCACCCGGGCGTGCCGCTGCCGCAGAAGCTCGACGCCATTTTCCCCTACTTCATCGGCCGCGTCATGCCTGTGGGCCTGCGCGGACTTCTTCTCGGCGCGATCGGTCTGGCGAGCCTGGACACTCCGCTCGCCTCGCTGACCGCCTCTTTCGTCAACGATATTTACCGACCCGTCATCCGTCCCGGCAAAGATGACGCGCACTACCTGAAGGTTTCGCGCGTCTGCGTGGGAGTCTTCGCCGCGCTGATCGCGGCGATCGCCTACGGCTTCAGCTTCTATCAGAAATTCCTCTGGCTGGCTTTCAAAATCGGCGGGGTTACGTTCGGCTCGATGCTGGGCGTATTCCTGCTCGGGCTTTTAACCGGCCGCAGGGCAAACCGCGCCAACATCATCGGCATGACCGTGATGGCGGCGATCAACGCCGCGCTTTTGATACTTTCAGAAATGCGGATCATGCCGCTGGGCTGGACCTGGCTGATCATTATCGGGACTGCGGGAACAATGCTGATCGGGTGGGTTTTCGGGCCGGGGATGGAAAACGGCGATGCCTGATTCTGTTGACGTCGTCTCGTAAATCCGTTTGTTTTTTGTCGTCGCCCCGGAAATTCGTTGTCCGGGGCCCATCAAAAAGTAATCTTGATTAATGGGTCCCGGCCTGCGACCTGCCGGGACGAAGTATCATTTTATAGTGTGTCATTCCCAAAATCCGTAATCGGGAATCCATCAAATAGGTATTCCTCATTGCATGAACCCCCGCTTACTACCGCGAGGGTGACAACCAAGGAATCCCTATCCTAATGCCTTTCTCAAAAAGCCTTTCGCTGACTTGAGCCGCGTCGCCGCTTCCTGACGGGAAATCTTTTTTCGCGCCATGAGTATCGCGTGCTTCACGCGCCCGCCCGCAGCTTTAAAAAGTTCTTGCGCCTCTTTTTCGGACACTCCGCCCAGGATTCGGATCAGCCGCAGCCCGCGCGCGATCAGTTTCCGTGAACGCGGCTGCAGGTCAACCATCCAGTTGTCGTACGCCTTGCCCGAGCGCACAAGACCAGCAGTCGTGATCATGTTCAGCGCCATCTTGCAGGCAGTGCCGGCCTTCAGGCGCGTCGATCCCGAAAGAACTTCCGGGCCGACGTCGAGCAGAATGAGGAGATCGACAATATTCCTTCCCCCCTTGAGGGGGAAGGTGCAGGATGGGGGGTGTCGGTCCGTCGCAGATGCGCCCCCCCACCCCCGCCCTCCCCCTCCAGGGGGGAGGGAGAACCGGTTGCACGTCAACAAAACTGTTTTCGCGCCCCGGCGACCCGCCGCCTCGAGCGCGGCGCGCACGAAAGGCGTGACTCCCGAGGCCGCAATGCCGATCACGAGATCTTTCGGACCCGCGCCCCGCAGCGCGCGCCTGCCGTCCGCTTCGCAGTCTTCCGCGCCTTCCTGTGATTGAAAGACCGCGGCCGGTCCGCCGGCCATGACCGAGCGGATCGTGCCGCGCGGCGTATTAAAGGTAGGCGGGCATTCCGCGGCTTCAAGAACTCCCAGCCTGCCGCTCGTGCCCGCCCCCACAAAATAAATCCGCCCTCCGGCGGAGACCGTACTGACGAAAAGATCCGCAGCCCGCGCGATCGCGGGCGCCGCGCGCCTGACCGCCGCGACAACGCGCGCGTCCTCGCGGTTCATCAGGCGCACAATCTCCAGCGCAGACTTCCGGTCCAGCCCGCGCGAACGGGGGTTCGGCTGCTCGGTAGAAAGACGATCGAAGAAGATTGCCATGCTTATTCGTAATGCGTCCAAAGCCTGAGCACTTTGACGATACGCTCTTCAGTAAGAACCTGATACACCAGGCGATGCTGGATATTAATGCGCCGTGAGTATGCTCCGGTAAGGTCTCCCGTCAGTTTTTCATACGGTGGGTTAGTCTGAAAAGGATCTTTCTTCAGCACGCCGAGCAAGGTTTCCGCTTTCGACCTGAGCCCGGAAGAAGCCAGTTTCTTTGCATCCTTCCGCGCCTGTTTCGTGAAAACGACCGCCCAACTCACCAGCCGGGATTCCGTGAACAGCGGCCTACAGGCGTTTTCATTCCTTTGCGAATAGAGTCGCGCATGCCGGGGATAGAAAGGAGATACAGCGTCTCCTGAATGGCCCGCCAGTCTTCTTCAGAAACGAGAATGCCATTCCCCTGTTTGCTGGTGATCTGCACAGGTTCGTGAGAGACTGATGTTTTTTCCAGAAGTTTGTACAGGGAAGCCCGGGCGCGGGTGGCGGTTAATGTGGTCATCAAATCACCTCTATAAAAAGCGTACCAGATTCCGTACGCATTCACAAGGACCATTTACTCTGCCGCGGCGCCTCCCGGATGCGCCGCCCGGTAGCGCACGTCCGGCGTGCCGGGGTTTATCTCAAGAACTCCCTCTCCCCCAAGACGTCTGTGGGGAGAGGGCGGGGGTGAGGGGATTATCGACGAAGACTGATTTTGAGCAGGCCCCTCATCCGACCCTGCCGGGTCGGCCTCTCCCCCGGACGGGGGCGAGGCAGTTAACGGGTTCCGTCGATCTCGCCGCTCAACTAAAGAGATTCCCTGGGGAAGAGATGACCCGCCGTTGGCGTGTAGGCAGGTGATGGGATCATCATGCGGCTGCCTTCAATCCATGTCGTGCCTTATCCAGCAGGAACTGCCGGACATGCTCGAAATCAAGGTCAGCAGATGACGGAATATCGCGTCTGCCATTGAACAGATAAGATAGAGCCGTCTTCCACAGGTCGACGAAACGGCCAAGAGCGTCTTCCGGAGAAGCTTCCTCTAAAACGGTCAAAAATTCATAGACCGCCGCCGCGGCGCGGGTGTGATCCGGATCCTTTACTTGTGAAGTGTCCGAAACACGCATCTTCTCGAAACAAAGACGGAATCTTCCACGGGAAAAATTAATATCCTGGTCGCATCCCAGGATAATTGAGACAGCATAACCCGTCATATAAGAAATCAATTCATGAAGCACATCCCCTATTGGTTTTGTTTGGCCCTGGATGAGAGTCAGTATGTTATGCCCGATTTCGTGGCCAAGCCCATTGAATAAGGTTCCGCAGTTCGTATATTTCCGCAATATATTTACGGGATCAATATGAAAATCCGCATTGGCATCTCCATATCCAAGCCGCACAAATCGGGTTTTTTTCATGATCGCACTACGAATAAACATACACCGGCCGGGGTCGACGATCTGCCTGCGGCCGAGTTCATCGAGCATGACATTCAGAACCGCCAGAGCGTAAACCTTAACAAGTTCATCGCGCCAGGATTCCATACGCCACCAGGGAAAATTCTCAGTTATAAGCGTGCCAACCGGCAGGGCATGCCTGCTTTGCAAAAGTTGACGGGACAATTCGACTACGCGGGGATCGTTCTCCCTCGGATCTAACAGGCCGTGAGCGTATAGCCGGATCTCTGGAAGCAACCTTTCCTCTTGGACTATGTAGGACAGAAACTGTTCATAAGTTCCCGCTTCCCAATTGGTCAACACAGACTCCACTGATTCCGGGATGTCAAAATGGGAGGCCAGTCTCAGCAACAGGAATTTAGCCGCACGGACGCTCGGCAGAAGCATTCCGGTAGCAGCCGTATACCATTCATAAGGCCGCATTTCATAACTTTCTCTTCTACGCAGAGTCTGATAATTTTCCTTCGCCTCTCCGAGTTCCGCGACGCTGGGCCGGTAATGCCGTTTGCCGTCGCGGCAAAGGTCTTCAAGAACCCCCAAGGCCGAGCCGATGCCCAGATACGTTTTACATGTGGGACGAATCTTTTTAACTCCGCCTTCCTCGATCCACTCTGCGAATCCAAGGTGATTTACCAGAGCGCGAAAATCCGGCGCGAGCGTAGACGGTTTTCGTTCCAGAAACCTGCAGATCTCTTCTTTCGACAAAGGACGGTCTTCGCGAAGCAGAAGCTCAAAAACTCCCAGCGGCGAACCCGGCGCGACTTTTCGCGAAGCCTGCGCTCCGTCCGCCGCCGCGTCCCGGCCGAGCATCCGCCAGAGGAGCGCTTCATCCGAGACGAAATTCAGAATCATCTCGCGCGTGCCTGCGGGGTTCAACTTCCGCAGGATCCGCCCGTTCTCGGCGATGGTTACTTTGACTGCCGGTTCGATATTGAAAGATGCGATCTGTCCCAACACAATGAATCCCGCAACCGATTGGTCGTTTGACATCGCCGCCAGCGCTGCGGCCAGACCATTTTTCGCGACATCGATATTATCCAGCGGCGCCATCGACACCGCGCCGAGAGGCATTGTCACAACGGTTTTCGTCCCAGCCGGTCCGCGCGCAGTCTCCTTCATGATCTGTTCAATCTGGCGCCGGAGGCAGTCATTCAACCTGCCGCCCGTCAAAATTACGTGCGCGGGAGCGTTCCGCCTTCGATTCAGCACTCGTCGAGTGGTCCGAAACCTTTGCAGACGATGTATCGTTCCTTTTCCATCGACGAAGGAAACGAGCGCGTCGAGGAGGGGCTGCTGCCTGGCTTCGAAGTCATTAACAATGATCAAATCGGTGATCGGCGGTAATGGTTCTTCCGGAAGTCCCACGGGCGCGTCGACTAATCCCAACGCCCGCTGAACCAGGGAAAATGCAGGTTCTGCCTGCGGCAGTCTCCCGCGCAGTTCCTGCAGGCACTCGAAAGCAAGGTGATGCCCCTGCCGCGCCAGAGCGCTCAGCGTCAACCCAGCCAGGGAACGCGTTTCTCCTTCGGCAGAAACATTGGCGCATGATCCGTTGACGGCCCTTATTGTGTCGTCAGAAAACCATTCAGGCAGGCCGAAGGAAAACGAATACAAAGCGCAGAGCGCTGCCGCAAGCACCCGCCTATCCGCGAGGGGATGGGATAACACGTCCTCAAATATTTTTAATGGACGGTAAGACGATTCAGACGGGACATGAGTCCGTAATACAGCTCCCGATATGACCGCTGCACACAGTACGACTGGATGCAAATCCGGTCGCTGCAGGAACATCCCCAGATTTTCAAAAAAACCAGCAGGGAGAACAGGCGCAACTGCGGCGGCGTTAAAGCCCAACACCATTATCGTTTCAATAACGATATGGATATCGGCATCAGGATCCGCAAGAATCAAGGAAAATTCGTCTGCAGCTTCGGCATCTCCCCGTGAAATTCTAGCGATGAAATCCCGGAATATTATCTTTCTTTCGCGCGAACCGATTTCAGCGCCAGATCTTCCATGTCCGGCCAAAAGACGGCTGATAAAAGGATGCGTTCTCCCCCAGAGGTTTCTGCAACATGAAGAGGTGGCGGCAAGCGCCTGATCGTCAAAAACAGTACCGAGTGCTGAGTGCCGAGTTATGAGTTGGTGGTTTAAGACTCCGGAGCATTCCCTCGACTCATTACTCATTGCTCGGAACTCATAACTCGCCGCCGCCGTCTGCGCGGCAAGCGCCGCCGCGAGCAGAGCCGCGGTGAATCTGCGGATCATCATGCGGCCGCCTTCAGGGATGAACTGGCGGCAGATGGAATGACAGCGCCCAGGATTTTACTCAGCAGTATTCCCACCTGCTCCCTGTCAGGGATTTCTTCGTAGCGCGCAAACAAACTCTCAAAGAAAGCCCGCGCATCGGCGCGGATCGTCGGTTGCCGGTCGCGCATGAAGCTGAAAATTTCTTCCAGCTCCGTTTCGCTTCCCGGCAGGACCGGCCCAACCTGCCGTTGCAGCGCATCGACATCCAGCGCTTCGATATCCTCAAGCGTCCTCGTCAGTTCCGGCAGATCCAGCCAGCTCAATAAATCATTTATCCAGGGCAGGCTGTTAACGTCCCACCCAAAATAGTTGGCGATGAACGATCGCGTGAAAGTCTCCATGTCGGCCCTGTCCGGATGAAACCCCTGTTCAAAGTCAAAATGCATAACCGTGGACGAATCCTCGATCCACCCGTGATTGCCCCTGTGGAAATCAAACCGGCGCAGGAACAAGGAAACTCCAAGCGCACGGGTCAACGCCAGACCGAAGGTTTTCTGGCAGACTGCCGGATCTCCGGCTTTATAGTCCCGGCAGGATCGGACCAGATACACATCATCCGTTTCCGCCCCAATCAGGCGCGCCAGACATCGTCTTTCGGCCTCGGACGGGACTAGGACATCGCAGACATTCGCCTTCAAGGCGCGGGCAAGATAGAATCCGGCCATCTCCCGCACAGGGTTGTTCTGCGTTTTCCAGAGCGACCGGCCCCCGGTCTTAATGGGATCGTTCTTATGCTCCTTGACTATGAATGTGCGGTTGAGGCGATCCCGGACCCTGTAAACTATTTGGACAACTCCTCCGACACTGACGAGTTTTTCCGTCGGCAGAAGCGTAAAGATGGGCGTTTCCGGAGAACCGATGCCTGCCCCGGCAGTTCCAGCGCCCGGCTGCGGCCACCAGGGCTCGTTTATGCCGAACATCTCCTGACGGCGCCGGTAAGGCTCCGGTTCGAGCCGGATGCCGGGAATTTTGCGTAAGGCCACCTCGCCGAACAGCGCAGCATGTTCGCTGACGAGCGTGTTCGCGATAAATGTGCTCTGCTCGCGCGGCGAATAATCCTCGCGCCCGAAAGCGGAACGGGTCAAATTGACCGCGCTGATATGCTCGACCCCTTCCCGTTTCAGCACCGCTGCGATGTCCGTTCCCAACCCGCGAATCACATGCGCGGGGTTTCTTGCCTCAGGTTCATCACGGCACTCAAACGAAAAATAATCCGCATCGTAAGTAACAATATTCCGGGGATAATGAAACTGAAGCTCATGCGGGCCGTCCAGCTCCTGATCAATCACGTTCCCCCATTGATTTTTCCGGGTGCTGCCGGATGATTTCACCCAGACGCGCCATGAAATAAATTTGTTTTTCAAAAAGGCGAGCCAGCTTGTCTCGTCGTACTCCACGCGATGAAATGGATGGGCGGAATCATCCGGATGCTCGTCAAAGGAAACCACCGAGGTATCTTCCGCAGGCAGGCTCAGCATCTCGACGAAAGGCACCATTTCGTCATGGTCAAACGATTCCAGCGCGGGGATGACGCGGCCGTCGGGCGACGTGAAGTGCGAGACCGTGACGTAGGAACGTTCCGGTTGTTTATCCGGGAACGTTTCAACAATGTCGTAGCCGCTGAAGATCCAGGGGATATCGCCCGGCGATTCCAGCCGGATGACCGGAGCCTGATCGGGATCGCAGTCGATATGCAGCGTCCGGCCTTCAGACAGCGATATCGCTTCATGGATGGATTCCGCGTCGCCCCGCCAGGCGATCTTCAACTCGCGGATCTGCCCGAGAGAATCGTAGGTGAAATCAAGTGAACCACGAGTGTCCGGCCCGCGCTTCAATTCGATGCGCCCCGACATCGTAACCCTCCGCTCGCTCATGCCCGTCGGATCGGCGACTTCTGTCAGCGAAACGTCCGCCACATCCCGGCCCAGCATCTTCCACAGGAGCGCTTCGTCCGAGACGAAGTTAAGCACCATCTCGCGCGTGCCGCCCGGGTTCAACACGCGCAGGATCCGCCCGTTCTCGGCTACAACCAGTTTTACCGCCGGTTCTATGCTCCACGGCAGCGCCCATAGATTGCTATAATTCCCATCAAACATACCGAACCCACTCATCAAACAATGATCCGACAGGATCGCCATGGCGGATGCAAATCCCTGTTTTGTGACATCAAGAATTTGTTCTTCATGCATCAAAACGGCGCCGAGCGGCACAGTCACAAGTGTTTCTGATCCCTCCGGCCTGCGTGCGACCTGTTTCATGAGACAGTTAATCTGGCTCCAGACGCAAAACCCCAGTTTACCTCCCATCAGAACAACATGAAAAGGATCATGGGCGACAGGATCAAGTACCGTACGCTGCGTGAAAACTGCGCCCAAACGTGGGATAGAAACCTGCCCACTCCTGCGGATGGATTCCTCCCTGACAAAAGCGTTCAGTGAATCCGCCAAAGGCTTCTGCGCCGTTTCAATATCATTAATAAAAAGCGAATGCGTCAACGGAGGAAAATGTCCCGGCAGGAATTCTTCCGGTTTTCCGATCTGGAGCAGGGCGGCCCGGGCCCACGTACAGGCGGGATGATGTTCCAGCGCCTGAACTACCTGGAGCGCAAGCGGTTGTCCCCGGCATGCCAGCGCATGCAGCGTAAGATAAGCGAACTGTCGCGCGCCCAACTCGGCGGCAGGACGCTCGATCGCGGCGCGAACGGCCAGAATCTCTTCGTCGCGGAACCAGCCGGGGTTGCTGTACACGAAACCATAAACGACGTGAAGCATTGCGATCAGGGCTCTTGAGTCCGGTTCCCTTTGTTCCAAGAACCGCTGGAGGGATTTCAGCGGATTTTCAATAAATCCCGCCGGCAGGATATCCGCCAGTTCGAGTCTATTTTTCCGCTCCTGCTCGGGCAGCATTAACCCTCCCAGAACCGCAGTCAGAACGCCCAGATATGCGCCCGTCTGAGGATGCCCGCAGGCAAATGCCGCGCCAGTCAGTCCAAACCCGATCAGGCAAAGAGAAAAATCGTGCCGGAGTTGCAGAGTTCCAAAAGGACGTCTCTCAAACTGCGCCGCGGGGGCGAGCGCCTGCGTGTTGAACGGCAACGAACGTGAAGCGTAAACTTCGCCATTCGCTTCACGCTTCACGAACGACGCTTCACGTGCCGAAGTTGCCGTTGACTGCACGGCAAGCGCCGCCGCTAGCATCAGGCCGACAAATCTCTTTATGTTCTTGGTTGAATTCATAGGACGCGCGCGGGCGCCCGCAGATGCGGGCAGGCGCGCGCGTTCCTAAAGTTTAAGGGATGATCGACGGTAATACCATGGAGCGATAGGGCAAAAATCCTGGCCAAAATACCCAGGTTTTTCCTGGGCCTCGACAGCAATAGATTTTTATTTGATTGTCTTCAAAGACTCGATCAGAGGATGAATCAGGGCGGGAAATTTCGCCGCATGGTTGTAGACGTCTTCGGCGATTTCTTCTTCATAGGTATGGGACGTTAAATTGCGGGCGTCGAGCATCTCAAACCAGCCTTCGGTTTCTTTGATCCATCCCTGTTTGAATGCGGTCCGGATGGCCTCCCGGGGACTTTTGCAGTCAAACCCCAGATAATCGCAGGCGGCCTTGACGGTTTTCCAGGAAATTTCGAACGTGTATTCGAACCGCTTCACCACCGCATCCCGGATGAAAGAATTCTTCGGCTGCTTCAGGGCTTCAACAAGAGTCTCCTGGGCCCGGGCCAGCCGTTTTAAATCAGCTTCAAACCGGTCTTTGGAATTGACCATAAAGCGATCTCCTTCAGGGCGATTTTTTTGAATTCGGCGTCGGCTCTTGAGAAATCGACGACATCGACTGTTACGGGAATCCGGGAATCTTCCAATTCTTTCTTGATTTTCGAAAGCGTTGAGAGCGGGATCTTTTCACCCTGATATAATCCGATATCATAATCAGAAGCCGATCGCGCTTCTCCGGATGCTCGGGACCCGAAAACGAATACATACGTCTTATCCCAGTCGATATGCCGGCGGAGTGTCTGCCGAATCACAGTTTCAATATCCTGAGTCCGCATCGAAAAGAGTATACCAAGTGATGACGTCCAATAGACTCAGCCGACAAGAGTGTTTTTGTCAATTCGAAATCGGGGTTGATATGATAAAGATATGCCATACGTAAAATCCGGACTGGATCTGCTGCTGGAAAAACACCTGCGGCGTTTTGCGAAAATGCGCCTGGGCATTCTCTGCCATCAGGCTTCCGTCGACAGCCGCCTGCGCCATGCCATAGACCTTTTGAAGGCGCGGGACGTACAGCTGACCGCGCTTTTCGCGCCCGAGCACGGCTTCTGGGGCATGGCGCAGGACCAGATCGCAATTTCCGGAGCCAAGCATCCGGTATACGGCGTGCCGGTGTTCAGCCTGTACGGAGAGAGGCGCGGCCCGCAGCGGCAAAGCCTTCTGAATATCGACGCGATGATCTGCGACCTGCAGGACGCAGGGTCCCGGTATTACACTTTTGTGTGGACCATGGCTCTCGCCATGCAGGCCTGCGCCAGGTACGGGAAAAAATTCGTCGTCCTGGACAGGCCGAACCCCCTCGGCGGCGTTGAAATGGAAGGCCCCCTGCTTGACCCGCGTTTCGCCTCCTTCGTCGGACTTTATCCGGTTCCCGTGCGGCACGGCCTGACGATCGGAGAACTCGCGCTCTGGCTGAACGGCTCCTTACGCATCGGCGCCGATCTGGAAGTAATCCGCATGTCCGGCTGGAAACGCCGGATGGCGTTCGAAGAAACGGGGCTGCCCTGGGTGATGCCTTCCCCGAACATGCCCACCGTGGACACGGCCTTTGTTTATCCCGGCATGTGCCTGATCGAAGGCACCAACCTCTCCGAGGGACGCGGCACCACGCGCCCCTTCGAGATCATCGGCGCGCCTTTCGTCAATCCCGATTCGCTCGCGCGCCTTTTGAATTCCGAAAAGATTCCCGGAGTGACGTTCCGCTCCTGCCGGTTTCAGCCCACCTTCCACAAATACAGGGACGAACCCTGCGGCGGCGTGCAGCTACACGTGCGCGACCGGAGGATCTTCAAGCCTTTCCTCACCGGGCTGAAAGTCATTGCGCGGATTTATGATCTCTACCCACGGCTGTTCGCCTGGCGCAATCCGCCGTATGAATTCGAGCAAAGAAAACTTCCATTTGATATTCTTTGCGGGACCGACAGGATCCGCAGAACGATCAAACTTGGCGGGCGCCTCGGCGATCTGGAACGCGGCTGGCAAAAAGGCCTGGCGGCATTCGCGAAAGAACGGAAGCAGTATCTGCTGTATGATTGAACAACTCATCGGTTCCCGTCTGGTTTTCGGCATCCCCGGAACGAAAATTACTCCGGAGATCGTCCGGCATTTTCAGGAAACGCACTGCGGCGGGCTGATTCTCTACCGCATCAACTTCGAATCTCCCGATCAAATCCGCAAACTTATCAATGACCTGGAAAACGCGCTCGAGCGCAGGCTGCTCGTCTGCTGCGACCACGAAGGCGGCCGCGTGATCATGTTCGGAGGCGGAGTCACGGTTTTTCCTTCCAGTCAGGCGTTCGGCATTACCGGGAACACGGCTTATGCCCGCAGCCAGGGGGAGTTTGAGGCCCGCGAGCTGCGGCGTCTTGGCATCGACGTGAACTTCGCTCCGGTGCTGGACGTGCTTACCGAAACTTTCAGCCCGAATATCGGCATCCGCGCCTACGGCAGGGATGCCGATCTCGTGGCGCGGATGGGCGCCGCGCGCATTTCCGGCATGCAGGGCGGAGGCCTTTCCGCCTGCGCCAAACATTTTCCCGGGTTGGGGCAGGCGCCGGTAGACGCGCATTTGACCCTGCCGACTCTTCCCACAACCTGGGAGGAAATGCTGAAGATTCACCTCGTGCCCTTCATGCTCGCCATGAAAGCCGGAGTAGACGGCATCATGACCTCGCATCCGCTTTACCCCAACCTCGATTCGGCGCCGGAAACTCCGATAACATTCTCCCGGAAACTCGTGCGCGATTTCCTCCGCAATGAAACCGGCTACAAAGGCGTGATCTTTTCCGACGATCTGGAGATGGGCGCTGTACGGGAGCTGTGCCCGATCGGCGAGGCCGCGGTACGTTCCGCGGACGCGGGTCACGATATGATCCTGTCCTGTCACGACATGAAAGCGCAGAAAGAGGTTTACCGTGCATTGGTTGATGCGTACGGGAGCAAACGGCTTGAGCACGGCGATCTTGAAGAAAGCGCCGCCCGTATTAAAAAACTTCAATCCAGAAGAAAGGATCGGTTTGCTCCGCTGCCGGAACCGGCTTTGGTCCAAAAGGAAAACGAAGAAGCCCGCGCGCTGGTGCGGGAAATCTGCGAGCATTCCGTGACAGCGCTTAGTTCTGAGCCGTCGCCCCGGCAATTTGTCAGCCGGGGCCCATCCAAAAAGGAAATTCTGATTCATGGATCCCCGACAACGACCTCGGGGATGACGCAGGCAAAAACCACCTGCGTCATTTTTCCGCATCTTTACGATTTATCCGACAAAATCATGATCGAAAAAGAGTTTTCCGGCGAAGCCGCCCTGCTGGCCGGGCGCTGCAGGGCGCTGGGGCTGGAACCGTCGGTGAAGATCGTAAGCATCGAAACTTCTGATCCGGAAATTTCGGAAGCGCAGGAACTTTCTTCAAAAAGCGGGCAGACTTTGCTTTTCATTTATGACGCTCACCTTTTCCCGGCGCAGAAACGCCTGCTTGACGCCGTGCAAAGCGCGGCAAATAACCTGGCCGTAGTCCTGCTTCGCGACGTTTATGACGCCGAATACGTTAAAGAAGGCGCTACCGTCGTCACCAACTACGGCTTCCGCCTCTGCGATATCGACGCCGTGCTGTGGAAGCTTTTCGTCGTAAAATGAACTCGCAAATTGTCGTGGCGGTAGATCTCGGCGGCACATGGTTGCGCGTGCTGGCCGCAGGCAGGACCGGCCGCAGGATTTTTTCTCTCCGAAAACCCGCCACCAATCTCGAGCAGTTGCCGCGCGCGCTTAGCCGCATCTTTAAAAGCCGCGGCATTACTCCCAAAGAATTGCGCGTAGCGTCGCGCGGCGTCTGGAAGAAGGAAAAACGCCTTGCGCTCGAGCGCGCGCTTTCTCCTCTGGCATCCCGTGTCATTGTGATGTCGGATGTGGAAGCGGCCCGGCTGGCCGCGTTCGGAACCCTCACCCCACCCCTCTCCCCAGAAGTGAGAGGGAGAAAAACCAAGTCGCCTCTCCCGTCTGGGGAGAGGCCGGACGCGAAGCGTCCGGGTGAGGGGATTCTCGTTATATCAGGCACGGGATCCATTGCTCTCGGAAAATACCGGAACTCCTTTAAGCGCGCCGGTGGGCTCGGTCCGGAAAAAGGCGATGAAGGCTCAGGCTACTGGATCGGTAAGGAATGGCTGAAAAAGGGCCCCATCCCTTTGCCAAAGGGGAGCACGGTCCGTCAGATCGCGGCTCTGGCGCCCACAGTTATTCGCAAAGCGCGCAGAGACCCGCGGGCGCTGGTTATAGTTACAAAGGCGCGCGCCGAACTGGCCAGTCTCGTCACCAAAACCGCCCGGCGACTGCGCTGGAAGGGAACCCTGACCGTAAGCTGGGCGGGCGGCGTACTTGAGAATGAATTTTTCCGCGCCGGGTTCCAGCGTATGGTCGAAGCCCGCTGGAGCCCCGGCGTCGAGTGGATCACACCCCGGCAGACAGCTGTGGAGGCTTTGTGTCGTCATCCCGGCGGATAGTAAACCGGGATTCATCCATAGACACCTTTTTTGATGGGCCCCGGATTACGGATTTCCGGGGCGACGTCTCACAGAATATTCGATAATACCCCCATGCTTCCTGAGAAAATCACGCCTCCGGTGGAACCTTCTCTCCCTGATTACCTGAAACCGGGCCTGCGGCTTGTATTCGTAGGGATCAATCCCGGAAGTTATTCCGCGCAGGTGGGGCATTACTACGCGCGTCCGGGAAACCTTTTCTGGTGGGCGCTTTCAAACTGCGGTCTTGTAAAACGCCAGGCCGGGCCCGAAGACGACGCGCGCATGCTTGAGGAAGGGATCGGGTTCACCGACGTGGTAAAGCGCCCGACGAACAGTTCCGGCGAGCTGCGCCACGACGAATTCGATGCGGGCGCGAAACTACTCTGCAAAAAGATCGAGGACTATGCTCCGAAACACGTCTGTTTTGTCGGGCTTCTGGGCGCAACCGCGTTGCTCGGCAGGCAGGCCAAGCCGGGGCCATTGACGGAAAAAATCGGTTCCAGTTCGCTGTTCGCCATTCCATCGCCCAGCCGCCGCAACGCCCACTACGGCCGCGCCGGCATCCTCGGATATTTCAAGGAACTGGCATTTTATGTCACATCAAATGCAGGGTAAAGGGAAAAGGGCAAACTGCAAAACGTGGCAGCCTTTTTAAAAAGTTCTTCCTTGTTTTGCCCTTTTAATTTTTCCCTTTGCCCTGTAGTTTCCTGACTAAAAAGTAGAGCTTTCCCTTGTTCCAGAAATGCGTGGCCAGGCGCTCGGCTTCCGGGCCGCTCCCGACGAAATAATCCACCCGGCCTGGACCCTGAATGGCTCCCCCCTCGTCCTGAGCGAGAACAAACCTGTGCAGAGGCGCCGTTTTTTTGAGCTTGCCATTACCGTTGAATACCGGCCGCTCGGTTTCGATCCAGGCAAGAGCCCCTTTTGGAAACATTTTGGGATCGATGGCTACAGACCGTCCGGGCGTTAGAGGCCCGTCTATATTCCCCACGGCATAGGCGCTCATGGTGCTTTTGTCTATGCGGAAAAAGACGTACCTAGGATTCGCGTCAAGAACCGCCTGGCGCTGTTCCGGATGCCCGTTCAGATAGCTGTGAAAAAACTCGTGCGACATGGCCTTCGGCGAAACCCGCCCGGATGCGATAAGATCCTGTCCGGCGGAAACATACGGACGGTTGTTGTCTCCGTCATAGCGCAGGCGCAGCATTTGATTTTCCCCCACATCCAGCCAGCCCGAGCCCTCGATCTGCATGAAGAAAATCTCCGCGGGATCGTCGGCCCAGGCCACTATGGGCATGCCGGATGCAATTCCCTCAGAATGAATTTCTTTCCGGGTGTAATAGGGAATCAGGTCTTTCCCCTCCCGCCGTCCTGCAATGCGCATGCCCTGTAACCTGGCGTCGAATCTCCCGAGGTCGACATCAATCAGATTTTCCGGCCTCCCGTAAATCGGATAGCGGAAGCGCGGGGTGCGCGCCAGCCTGGCCTTCATCGTCGGCTCGTAATAGCAGGAAAACGTCACCGCACGTTTCGAATCCGCGCCCACAGACTGATAGATGTTGAAATCTCTGCGGAGCGTACTCCGCCAGTCCTGCCCCGTTCCCTGAGAAGTTATAGCCGGGGCTGGCCCCTTCGACAATAACGAGGATGGGGCCTGCCCCGTCGTAGCGCTCTCGAGTGTGTTCATCAGTTCCTTCATCGAATCCGCCATATCCCGCGCGGAATAAATATCGGGACCCAGAACGAAAGTCTGGCTTGAAGGCAGGGTTTGAAAATATGCCAGGCTCTGCGCGGCGGCAAAATGGAGGCTCGCGGTGTCCGCATCGTCGTCAAACAGAGGAACTTCGGAAGGCTTTACCGGAATCAGGGCGACAGGGCCAAGCACCGGCGAGGGCGATACCGCAGGCGAGAGTATCGACGCCTGTTTCCCCGGCGCCCGCATACAACCGCCCAGAACGAGGAGGACAAAAGACCATCCAATATATATCCGGCGCACGAGATGATCTTAGCTATTAAGGGGCTTCAGTTCTACGAGCTGATGTTCAATGGAGTAGCGAATCAGCTCGGCGTTGTTCTTTTTCCCGAGTTTTTCGAGGATGCGGGTGCGGTAGGTGCTGACCGTTTTAATGCTGAGCGAAAGTTCTTTGGCGATCTCCGTGGGAGATTTTCCCTGGGCGATTTTGCAGAGCACCTGGAATTCACGGTCGGACAGGATCGCATGCGCGGGTTTCTCAAACTGCGCGTCGAGCTGCGAGGCGAGCTGCTCGGCAAGGGATTCGCTGACATATTTGCCGCCCCGGGCGATCTTGCGGATCGCCAGGATAAGCTCTTCCGAGGCGGTTTCTTTCATGAGATATCCCGCCGCCCCGGCCTTGAACACGCGCAGAGCATACTGCTCTTCAGGGAACTGGCTCAGCACAAGAATCGGCAGCTTCGACCACTGGCCGTGGATTTGAACCAGAGTCTCCAGGCCGTTTCGGCCAGGCATGGACAAATCGAGGATGACCACGTCCACTTTTGTCTTGTTGAGTTTATCCATGACTTCCTGGCCGTCTGAAGCCTCGGCCGCAATGGACATGTCGGTCATCCGCGAAATAATCTGCTTCAGACCTTCGCGAACAACAGGATGATCATCTGCGACAAGTATTCTCAGCATGGATTTCCCTCACTATGATAGCGAATTTCACTAAATTAACCGCTGGTAATCCGCCACGTCCTTTTTCCAGACCGCAACGCCGCAGAAACGTTCGCCCTCCGGACAAAAGGGCTTCACTTCCGCCTGCTCACGCAGACGGCAGGGCGCGGCGAGGTAGCGTCCGAGCAGAGGAAAGGTCCGGCGAATCTGGAGCACTTCTTCCTGCGAAGTCTTCCAGATTTCCTCCTGCGCCGTATAACAGAGACGGTGCGTCCATTTATGATGGAAATTCAGAAGGTCTCCGGATTCTTCAAAGCGTATCGGGAAAGCGTTCGGCAGCAGGTAGAGCACGTTTTCTTCCTTCTCCCCGCCGTTTACCAGCCGGGACATTACCTCCCAGGTGCGGCGCATGGCCTTTTGATACAAGTCGAGAGCCTGCGGAATAGTCTTAACGAGCGAAGGAGTTATGTAATCCGGTTCGTCCCAGAGCACCTGGCGCACGAGAACCGGGCGCGAGGCGGGAGTCATCCTGTGGCGCTGGTTCTGGGAATCCGCGGAATGCGAGATTTTCTTGCGGAAGGTAAAGTGCGGATGCCCCATGGTCCGCGTCAATTTGCCGAGCGACGCCAGATTCAGGGATTCGGAAAAATAGGGATTGCGCGCGGGATTAAGCACCCAGTCAATGGCTTCGGAATCTGGAAGCGCGCTCTCCGTAACGCCCATGACGTTGCGTACGCTCTGCGCCATGACCTTTTCGGCGTTGATTTTATAATCCACAAGCCGGGACGAAAGATTCCCCATCCCTGCGTCAAATTCCCTGATGAAGGCTTTCGGGCTTGAGCGGCGCGCATCTTCGCCGAATGTTTGCATGAGCCGGTATTCCAGCGTCTGCTCCAGCGGCAGGGGATCTTCGATAAATTTGAAAAAGTCCGGGTCGTGCCTGTTGACCTCGGCCACCATTTTGTCCACCACCAGCTTCTGTTCTCCCGGAACGTCAAACTGCTGAGAAAGCCGGTGATACCTGTGCAGAGTCAGGCCGTTGATGGTGTGATAAAGATGAGCGTGCGTGGCTACGGGCAAAACATAGCGGGCGACTTCCTGGCAGCGCTTCTGGATCGCCCATTGCCAGCGTTTCTCCTCCACATCGCGCGCAGGGAAAAGACGTTTATACTCGGCCTGGACTACCGGCGCCAGCAGTTCCGTCAGCTGACGGTAGGCTTCCATCATTTCACTGATAGCCTGCCGGTACATGGTAAGGTGATCTTCGCGGAGCGCCGGTACGGTAAAATTTTCCGGCTTGATTTCCACATAGCGCTGGCTGACCTGCTCGGAATTGTAATAGGGGTGGCTGTGGAGGAAAGACCAGATGAACTGGCGCGAGACATTGTCTAGCACAAACTGGAAAGCCGCGTGCTGAATCGTCGTGTGATGGCCGGCTTTGTATATTGACTGGGCTATAGCATCGCGCCTCGTGCGTGCGGTTTCGTCGCGGGAAACGTCGTCGGCGTGAATTACTTTCGCGGAATAACAGGTCCGGGCGGTGGCCACGGCGTTGTCATAGGGGCGCTCAAAAGTATTTTCGAGATGTACGACCGGTTCAGGGCTGAGATAGACCATTGAAACTCAATTATATAACGTAGGGTCCGGCAGCTTTGCCGCCTTGAAGGCTTTGCGGCGCTCCGCGCACTTGTTGCACTTCCCGCAGTGCCTCATCCTTACGGGCTTGAGGCAGGAAAAAGTCAGATGCAGCGGCAAACTCCGGCCGTGCAGAACAACCTCGGCCTTATCCCATTTTCTGAAGGGAGCGGACACTACCAGCGGAAAATGGAACGCTTCCGTGAACAGACGCCCTGCTCTTTCGAAGAATGAGGCCGTCGCATCCGGAAAGGGATTGTTTTCCAGCGAGCCCAGGCACAGCTCGTGTATCCCATTAAAAACACAGAACACGGCAGCCTTGACAGTCAGAATGAGGTTGCGGCCCGGAAGAAAGACGGCGTTGTCGGAAGAACGCGGGCCGGGAGTGCAGGCGCCTCCCTTGACGCTCCAATGTTTCCCGTAGATATCCGAAACCGGCAGTTCGAAAATCTGCAGCGGCTGGATGGTCGAGCCGGAAATCTTTTTCAAATAACGGCGCAGCCAATAAAGCTCCGCATTTTCCCAGAAAAGCCCCTGGCGCACATAAACCGGGTAAACCTGCGCCCTGCGTGCAAGGCCGGCTACCAGGACTCCGCTGTCGAGGCCTCCGCTGACTAAAACCGCGACCTTATTCATAGTCATGATTCGTCCCACCACCCGCCTCGAGGCAAAGCCGAGTCGCTTCGCTCCAGGCGGGTGGTGGGATCGTGTATAATTTCAGTGTGTTCCGGATAACAAAGTACATCTACTTCTGCTACGGCCATCGCCTGCTGAATTATTCGGGAAAATGCCGGAATTTCCACGGGCATAACGGCAAAGTCGAAGTTGAAATAGCTTCGTCTTCGCTGAATCCCGAAGGGATGGTCCGCGATTTCGGCGAAATCAAGTATGCGCTGCAGACCTGGATCGACGAAACGCTGGATCACCGGATGCTGCTGAATGAGAAAGACCCGCTGTGCCCGATGCTGGAAAAAGCCGGAGAACCATTTTATCTTTTCCAGGGGAATCCCACCGCAGAAAATATCGCCCGTCTGATTTACGAAACAGCCCGCAAAAAAGGCCTTCCCGTAGCGTCCGTCACGCTCTGGGAAACTCCCAACTCCTTCGCCAAATATTCTGAAAAATAAGATTTAGGACTAGTCTGCGGAAGCTTGAGAAACATCTACGAGCGAATCGCCGCTGTTCACTCCGTGCAGGGCGGTAAGCATGGCTACATAGGTATAGCCGAACCAGAACAGGGCTATAAACGGAAGGCTCGCCCATGCGCCCGCATTATATGCGGCGGCAAAGGCTATGAAGAAATACCAGGAGAAACACATTTCGATTATTGACGAGATGGAATTGCCGGACCGGTAAATTTTCTGCTTCCAGCGGGAGTCACGGTTGATAACGGAAAATTTTGGCGTGCGCAGGAACTCAAGGCGTTTGCCGGTCAAGCCCATGAAAACGGCTTTAGTGTTGCTCAGGCACATACCGACTCCCAGTGAAATCATCAGAGGAAGCGTTTTGGCGCGCGATTTCCAGTCGGGATATAACTCTTTCAAACAAATGGTGTAGAAAATCCCGACAGACACGGTCGTAGCCATCAAGGCAATGCCCTCAAGGAATCCGGTTAAAGGCCAGTTGCTCTGAGTCCGGAAATACAGGCTTAGCGGCAACAGGAGCGACAGAATCGCCATAAGAGCGTAACCTACGCACCCCGTAAGGTGAAAGGTGGATTCTATTTTAACCTTAAGCGAAACCGGACTGCGCCATATTAACGGCAGCATTTTCTTTGCCGTCTGAATGGCGCCAATTGTCCAGCGGTTCTGCTGCGTCTTGAATGCATGAATGTCTACCGGAAGTTCCGCAGGGCAAACCACGTCCGGCAAAAACAGGAACCGCCAGCCGTTCATTTGCGCCCGGTAGGAAAGGTCAAGGTCTTCCGTCAGCGTGTCATGCTGCCAGCCGCCCGAGGATGTAATTGCCTTGCACCGCCAGATGCCCGCTGTCCCGTTAAAATTGAAAAACGCTCCCGACCGGTTGCGCGCCGTATGTTCAAGCAGGAAATGGCCGTCCAGGAAGATCGCCTGAAGACAGGTCAACAGGGAATAATCCTCATTCAAATGCCCCCACCTGGTCTGAACCATGCCCAGAGACGGATCAACAAAATGCGGCAGCGTCTTTCGCAGAAAATCGGCAGGAGGAATAAAATCAGCGTCAAAAATTGCGACGAATTCACCCTTCGCAACCTGGAGACCTTCAGCCAGGGCTCCGGCCTTATACCCTTCGCGATTAGTTCGATGAATGTAAGAAACGTGAAATCCCTTGGAACACATCTCCTCTGCTTTTGTTAAAGCGATTGATCGCGTATCGTCAGTGGAATCGTCAAGAAGCTGAATCTCAAGCAGTTCCCGCGGATAATCCAGATCGCAGATTGCATCGATCAGCCGTTCGACGACATAACGTTCATTAAATACCGGAAGCTGGATTGTTACCAGAGGCATGGGAGAAAGCATCACCGGCATTTTTACCGGCTTACCCCATTTATAATGGCGGAAATAAAGATAAAGGATCCAATAGCGATGAAGGCCGTATAATGATAAAAGGGCGATTAAAAATAAATAACCGCCCATAAACACATCACAAAATAGCCGCATTTCTGACTACTCCCTCCAGAGGATTTGATTATATTTTACAAAACGATCACATAAATCGATAGCTTCGCGACTTCTTAGCAGAGCAACCAATCCAGCCAGACCGATATTACCCACGCATGCCACCTTTTCTTGCTTAGATTGGCTTGCCCACGAATTTCATATGCACGCGTAACGAATCCTCCGGGAATCCGCCCGGCAGAGGCGGCAAAGGATTGGAGTACAGCACCGCATGAAGCGCCAGTTGGTCGAACACCGAATCTCCCGAAGACTTCTCAAGACGGCTTTCCGTAAGGTTGCCGTCCCGGTGAATAACGAATGCAACCTGACAGATTGTGTCCGACTGGAATTCATGGGGCGGATGCCAGTGACGATCCAGCTTGTCCGCCACAGACTTCAAATACCAGGGATATGGAAATGTCTGCCCCCCTTCGGCGACAATTCCCGATCCTCCCATACCTCCGGCGCCGACTCCGAGGCCGGAAGACGCATTATTTTTCCCGGTCTTGTCCCACCAGTGCTGCGCACCCGGAATATTACCGGGAACCGCAGGCTTTGAAGCCTCAGGCGTCTCTTTGGACCTGGCTTTGGCGCCTGGAACGCGGATAAAGTCCTTTAACGGGATCTTTTGTTCCGGAGCCTTCTGAGTCTTTGTGCCGGAAACGGCGGCGGAAGCAGCCGGTGCGGCGGATAAACTGCCGCCGGGATTCACTGATGAGAAAGAACTGAAAAGGTCAACGGAATAATAGCTCATTCGTGGCCGCGAGAGCAATGAACCGGCGGTTATAATCCCTGCAAGAAACATGCTGTGGAGGGCGGTTGAAAAGAAAAGAAAACGGTTCAACCCAAGATACCTTCAGGGCAAAATGCAAAGGGAAAAGGGCAAAACAAGGAATACATTTTTGGAGCGCAGTTAACCACGTTTTATCCTTTTACTTTTGCCCTTTGCCCTGTGGGGTTTCCACGGAAATACCCAGCCGCGCCACATTCAGCTGTTTGGCGATGTCCATGACAGCCACCACTTTCTCGAGAGGCGTGCTCTTATCCGCCTGAACAAGGATTGGGCGATCTGTCTTCCCCCGCAGGAGGGGCTTTAAATCGCTTTGCAGCGATGCAGCAGCCTCAGCCTTTCCATTCAAAGTCAATTCCCCCTGCGGCTGGATAACTATAACAATCGGACGATCCGGGGCTTCGCTGGAAGTCACGGAATGGGGCAGGTTAACTCTTATCTGCTGCTGCACAAGAAACGGCGTCATGACCATAAAAATAATCAGCAAAACCAGGGAAACGTCGATTAAAGGGATCATATTTATATCGACGATCGGACTGTTACGCTGCCTGTGTATACCGGTCATTGGCGGACGGAGGCCGGCGGCCTGGGAGGGGCGGGGGCGCGGTCGGCTGTGACGGCGTCAACCACTTCTTCCACGCAGAGTTCCATATCTTCAACTATGCGCTCGATTTTTCTCATAAAAAGGTTGTAGCAGATGACCGCCGGAATAGCGACAAACAGGCCGAGAGCGGTCGTGATCAGGGCTTCGGCAATGCCGTTTGCCACCACTCCCGGGCCACCGCCCGCGTTTTCGGATATGGCGCGGAAAGCGTGAATAATACCGACCACGGTGCCGAACAATCCGACAAACGGAGCGGTGCTGCCGATTGTTCCAAGACCGGTGATGTAGCGGGTCATCCCGGCATTTTCCGTGCGTATCAGACGGTCGCTGAGCCTTTCCAGCGCCCCGTAGGAAATCTGCCCGTGCGAAATGGTCGATTCAAGAAGAACGGCAAGAACGCGGCCCACCGGTTTATCGAGCGATTCCGCGTAAGCCAGAGCCTGTTCGCGGCGGTTTTCCAGCAATAGACGACGCAATTTACCCAGCACCTGGTCTCTGTCGAATGCCGCCCTCCTCAAATGCAGCCAGCGCTCCAGGATTATGGCGACAGAAATGATGGACGAAAAAAGCAGCAGGGAAATAATCGGCCAGGCATTGGCCCACATCTGTTTCAGGGACGATAACTCAAACATTCGGCGCCTTTCTTGCGATAGCTTTCTGCTGAATCGGGACGAAACCGTGCGAAACCAGGATTTTGGCGGTTTCTTCTATGGACATATGAAGCCTTATGGTCTCGGACTCGCGGATATAAAGAAGGAATCCCGAAGTCGGGTTTGGAACTGTGGGGACAAAAACGCAAAGCATCGGCTCAGGCGATTGAAACACTTCTGCGGGAATCCGATTTGTCACGAAAGCGAAAGCATAAACGCCCTTGCGCGGGAATTCCACGAGAACCGCGGACTGGTAAATGGGCTTGGATCCGAAAAAAGCTTCGGTGATCTTTTGAAGGGCCTCATAAAGACCCCGGAAAAACGGAATGTGATGAATTCCCCCTTCGAACCACGTGATCAGCCGCTTGCCGATGAAATTTGAAGCCACGACCCCCAGCAGCCAGATAATCAGGATCGTTACGACAAAACTGATCGGGCGGGTGTAATGCTGCGGCAGGTTTGCCCAGCCCTCAAATGCAGGCAGCAGAGCCTGGCTCATTACCAAAAACAGGAGGTGAAAAAAGTAGATGGTAAGGCTGAGAGGGACAAAAATAACCAACCCTGCAAAAAACTGCTTTTTGATTTTCTTCAGCATGGAATTCTATTCTCTTATATTACGACGAGGAAATCAACGCGCAAGCCTGCACGCCGCGTCCGCGACTTCCCCGGGCAGCAAAAGGGCCGTGTCTCTCTGCGGCGCCTGCAGAGTCAAAACCCACGGGACTTTGGGACACCAGCGGGAGGCCAGGGACTGGGAAAAAATAAGGAAGGCGAGCAGATTACGGCACCGGTTTTCGAAAGACATTTGAAGAATTCTACAACATGAGTCCTGTACAAAACTTCCAATCCGGCGCAGGTCAAAGTGTCAGACCACTGGCCTTAGAGTGAATATTTTTCGTCTCACCCTCTCTAACAGATGACGCCATATTCCACCTGGAGGAGACAAATGCAAAAGCTGCCGATTGAAGAAAAGATCCATTTTATCCGTGGTCAAAGAATTTTGCTGGATAAAGATATTGCAAAGTTATACGGAGTACCGACGAAGTCGATCAACCTTGCCGTAAAAAGAAATCTGATCCGATTCCCTCCGGACTTTATGTTCAGGCTTCACCCTAATGAAGCTGAGACCTTGAGGTTTCATTATGAAACCTCAAGATGGGGCGGGCCAAGATATCTACCCTATGCATTTACAGAACAAGGAGTCGCAATGTTGTCCAGCGTCCTGCGGAGTGAACGGGCGGCGCTGGTTAACATCGCCATTATGAGGGCATTCATCAAACTCCGCCATGCGCTGGGGATGCGCAAAGATATTCATCAAAAAGTGGAACGGCTTGAAGGGCGGGTGGACCTGGTTGAAACGGAAGTTGGGTTCATAAGTAAGGACATTCACAAACTCAAAAACCCGCAGGAGATAACCGGGCCGAGGGTAAAGGGATTCGGGAAAGATTAATCAGCGGATTGCGTGCGGGGGATGGCCCGACGAAGGGAGGGTGAGACAGAGTGTCCGCCACTTTCTCATCTGATGCACAGGTTAAGGTGGCAGAACCCGTAGATCGTAGATTCTGGCTGTCTTCTGATTAAGCGGCAGTTTTTCCGCTGCGTCTATGAGCGGTGGAAGCCTCCCTGAAGTAGGCGACCACTTCTGCCGGTTTCATTTTTCTCGTTTTTGCGGAGACCCTGGCCTTCCATCGCCTGACTTCCGCCAGGGTTTTATCAATCTTCTTCATACCAGCACCTCCTGCGGCGTCACAATTTCGATTTGCGGCAGATTTAAATGGTCATTCAACTGATTAATCGCAAGACTTCGCCGCACATTGACCAGATGCCCAAAATTCCAGCTTACAAGCGCATCGGCGCCGTTGAGTGTAGCCAGCGCAACATGCCGCGCATCATCCAATGAGCCTGGGGGCAATATCTTATGACGGATATAGCTGTTCGCCAGATGTTCGGCTTCCAGAGTCATATGCAATCGCGGCAGTCCAGCAACCTGTTCAAGCAGCAACACCCTCTTGGGTTCCGGAGCCCTCTCAAGCTCTTCGATAACTACATCAGATATTATCATTTCATAATCAGGAGATTTTCGGAACGCCATAAATCGCCTGGTGATAATCATCCGTTCAATCGAATCCAATGAGAAGACGTAACTCGGTATCGTCGTATCTAAATACAGCTTGAGCCTCTTTTTGGTGAGATTCATAAGCAGCCTCCTGAGGTGTGATGACAACTGTTAGAGGCCGCATCAACAAAAATATTCGGTCGTTTTTTTGATTCGGGAAAGATTAATCAGCGGATTGCGTGCGGGGGATGGCCCGACGAAGGGAGGGTGAGACAGAGTGTCCGCCACTTTCTCATCTGATGCACAGGTTAAGGTGGCAGAACCTGTAGATCGTAGATTCTGACTGTCTTCTGATTAAGCGGCAGTTTTTCCGCTTAGGATCCGGTCCCTTGGGCTTAAAAGGAGTTTTGTTGTGCCCAGCGCAAATCTCGACCGATTAAAAGCTCTGTCATCTCAGCGTGGTGGGTGTTTTTCATCGGGATAATGGCTGTGCTAAACCCATATTTCTTGGCAAGAGCAAGAACACCATCCGCATTGTCATAAGTCATTAAGAAATCGCCTTGCAGAGTTTCCGCAACTCTGAAAAGTTCTTCATGGTCCAGTTCGTTGATCGCGTACAATCGACGCCCGGCCTTCTTTCCGGCGGCGGTATAGGGCGGGTCGATAAAAAATACTGCATCGGTTCTATGCGCATTATGTCTCAGGTATTTCAGGCCATCGCCATGGATAAATTGAAATCGAGTCTTGAGCATGTTAATGTTCTCAATGCGTCGTTTTAAAGTTTGCGGATACCATCTCGATGCGATTCCTTTACCATTTTCACCGTTCTTGATAAATCCGCTTCCGGGGGCGAGAATTCCTCCGTGATAAATACGATTCTTCAAAATGGTTTTGAATGCTTTCTGCTTAATGTCTGCGCTTTCGCGAGCCAACTCACGCTTAGCTGATTCAACGGTTAAATCAAATGTGGCAATTTTATTTGCCAACCATGTAGCATCGTCGCTTAAAATAGTTTCCCATACAGCAGCGATATCTTCATCCAACTCAATCATTGCCACCTTATCAGCCAGATTCTCAAAACCTACTGTTAGGCTGACGATTCCACCTCCAGCGAATGGTTCAATAAATTCTCTGGGTTTTTCATTTAAACTTCCCAGCCATTCACGTATTTGTGGGACCAACCATGTTTTTCCACCTGGATACCTGAATGGACTGCGCTGAGGTACGGAAGCAACATTAACAATCTGCTGACAGGGGACCTCTCCGAGCAGGGCTAATTGAGCAGGAGTCATAGAAGCGTATCCAGGGTTGGGGCATCAGGAGGGTTGCCGCTCTCTAATTTTTCATCAAGTTTGGTTTGCAAATGTTCCAGGAAATCTTTCTCGTCACCAGCATCTGATACGGTAAGTTGTGTAAGTGCTTTGCTTAATTTCGTATAAACCGTTTTATACTTTTCTAAAACATATCGATTTGATCCCTTATCCAAGTTCAAGTCATATACCATCCAGGCAATTTCAGCTTCATCCGCAGGTACTTCCGTAAATCGAGGCAAAGTTTCATAGAAACCTCTGTTCAATGCCACTGCGGTTTTGCGGCGCCAATTATTCAAAATACCGCCCTTGTAAATCAGTTGAGGGGCCAGGCGTTTGCGCGATGATGACAGGTAATCGGGTCCTGGATAATTCGGTTTATGCTGCCAATCCATCTGTGCGCGTTTCGCAGGGTCTTGTATGTAATACTCGAAAGGATTTCGGATATTTCCCGAGATGTAAACAGCCTGGACTTCCAAAGCGCCAAAGCCGGTAATAGTGCCGTGGTCATCATAGGAAACAAGGACAACATCAATGTTGCCCGCAGATTCGCCATGTTTATCTTTAAGGCGAACTTCGGTCAATGATGTCCAAGTAGCTCCTTTCGGGAAGAAAAATGCTGCCGCATCTTCAGCGATGATCCATTCCTGCCGAAATCGAATAGGGCATGTTATGACGACCTCATTGCCATCGAAAATGCTACATACTCCCAAGGGACTGTTCGCTTTATCCTTTGTGCAGTTAGGCACCTTATTATTAAAAGGACACAGCTTGTTCTTTCGATATCTATTGGCATAAGCCGACATATTGTCGGTAGGAAACCCGAAGACTTCGGCAAGGGGATGCGCCCGATTAGTAGATGCGGTTTTTTCAGCCATTTTCAGTAACGTAGACCCCTTAAGTTTCCATCTGGCGGACAGTCTAAATAACCAAGAGAGCGCTTGCCACGCCAGCCCACTTTTGGATGAAGATAGAAACCTGTTTGGAATTATACTTCGTATTGACATTCTTTTCAGACCGAGCCTTTCTTGATCCCCACATGATAGGAGTAGACGACATACCCTGCACCTGTTAGAGGCCGCATCAATAAAAATATTCGGTTGTTTTTTGGATTCGGGAAAGATTAATCAGCGGGTTGCCGGATTCTTGATTTTAGGCCACCGCTGGGGACTGTCGTCACATAAAATTCTGATGCTTCCAATTCTGTAGCTTCTACTTCGCAAACCCTTTGATTGTTGTTACAGGGCGCAATTCTCCAGCCGATGACACCGGTTTGGTCATCAGCGCCCGGATCGCGTCAAAGACTACCCTGAATTGTGAATCGTATTTTTTCTCCAGTTCTTCAAGCTTTCTTGCCAGTTCCTTATGCGTAGCCAACAACTCTCTGACACGGACAAAAACCCGCATAATCTGCACATTAACCAGCACGGCGCGTTCACTTCGGAGCACGCTGGAAAGCATTGAGACTCCCTGCTCTGTAAACGCGTAGGGCAGTTTTGACGAATGTTTCAGGCGGCCGAACCGGTCACAGTTTGTGACCAGTTCGCTCCTCTCTTGATATGTTAAAGGAAAAACGAAGTCTGCCGGAAATCTTCCTGGATTTCGCTTGACCGCCTGATTAATTGCTTTCGTGCTGACCTGATAAAGTTCAGCAAGATCATGATCAATCATTACTCTACGCTCCCGAATAAAAAATATCCGTTTCTCAATCTTCTCTGCCAACGTAATGTCTTTCATCATGCACCTCCCATAATTGTTAGAGGCCGCATCAACAAAAATATTCGGTTGTTTTTTGGATTAGCCGTGAAAGGTACGACGCTTGAACGCCCCATGCAAGGTGCGATGGTTCGAAAAATATAAAAAGCAGTTAAGCAGCTACGTCCTCAACTACCCCAGGTTAAAGTGTCAGACCCCTTGCCGTTGCCAAAACTTCCAATCCGGCGCAGGTGACAGATTGAACGGGCAACTGTCATCTGTTCATCAACGGTACCATTGGCGTGACTGGTGTCGGCAATCAGGCAGATATACTTAATAGTCTGATCCACTTTGACGGTTGCCGCGAAGCAGGTTTTACATCGGCAAGCGCATGGCAAGCCAGGACCGATAAGGCGCTCAAAAACGTGCCCCCGCACGAAAAATCCCGGAAGCAAGGCGATCCGGTACCAGTCATTCCCATATGCACACCGGGAATCAGCGTGCCGAAGTGTTTATCCAGCGCCCACAACGCTGCAGCCCCGGGCGCCAGAAGCAACGGCAGAAGGCTCTTCAGCGCATACTTTCCCGAATTATCCGTATTTCCATCATCTTCGTCAGAGAGTTCAGGTAGTTCGCCCATGAAATATGCAGCCAACTCATCGGCCACTTCAGGCGGGACAACTTTTTCCGTAAGAGAGGCGGCTAAAGCATTGGCGTCACTGTGCCTGCCGGTTACCTTATATGCGGCGGCAAGATAGCCCTGGGCGACTACGTTCTCAGGGAATTGCGTCACTGCTTCCTCTGCAGTTGTTAGGGCTGCGCCATAATTGCGAACCTTCAGCAGGCACTTTATAAGCGTGGTGCGCGCTACGACATCCCCGGGAAACCGCTCCACGCACTCGCGTGCGGCTGCCACGGCTTCTTTCGCCCGACCTGCCTGCAGCAGAGCGTTGGCCAGCGTGTTGCGCGCTACGACATCCCCGGGAAACCGCTCCACGCACTCGCGCGCGGCTGCCAC
>CAZSAL010000004.1:0-91669 GCA_964604825.1 uncultured Elusimicrobia bacterium | reverse complement strand
TGGACGAGGGTGACGGCGCCTATTTAAGTAGGCTGGTGGAGTCGGCAGCGCCATTATTGCCTTCAGCTTTGGTAGACCGTCTGGTGGCGCTTGCCGCAAAGTTAGTACAAGCGGGCGGGGCATCCCCCCAGCCGGCCACCCCTACGGGCACGCGTGGTGCACTCGCAGACGAGACTGATGACTTAGCACCGTTATTGGAGCAAATTCGGGCGATATTCAAGGTAAACGCTCCCAAGGTTCGATATACGTCTCAGGTTGATGCGTGGCTGCGGATCGGGGTATGGTTCCTTGGCAAGGAAGATCCCGCAGGCTTCCTTGTGGATGGCAGAGATTTCACGTCCAATAATGACGACCCGGGAGATGCTAACGGGAGACGTTATCCAGATGATATAGTCGTCGATGGAACGGCGGAGATCCTGGATATCGCGATTCACCTGAATAAAGATCGCGGCCCCTGGTCGAGAGAGCGTGTTGTGCAGTGCGT
Source organism: uncultured Elusimicrobia bacterium (assembly GCA_964604825.1). Taxonomy (GTDB): domain Bacteria; phylum Elusimicrobiota; class Elusimicrobia; order 2-01-FULL-59-12; family 2-01-FULL-59-12; genus CAZSAL01. Next base: position 91,185 of record CAZSAL010000004.1, on the reverse strand, counting down.
TCGAAGTGAACTCGAGAAAATCCGGCGCAACTTCCTGCTCAGAGCAGCCAGAGCAGGCGACACGCGTGTCGCTGAAATCACTGGCGCATTCGATCTGATGGATGCCGGACTGGTGGGACTACTCACCGCCGATCGGCGCGCGGCGGCAACCCCAGAAGGACCCCTCGACATCGTCAAGGCCGTGCTTGATCAATTTTTCCCTAGCAAACCGGAAATCGGCAAATCCCCGGATACAAAGGTAAGAATCGAAGGTTTCGATTACAGTCCAAACCTTCAAAGGTTTTACCCAAAAAAGATACTATTTCCGAGAATATTTTTCTTAGCTCCTGCTCCACTAATTATGCTTCAATCCGTTATAGGCGCGATCAACAAGCAATTGGAAACCTATTTTCCGGAAGACGCTCTACCAGAACGTGTACAGGGGGCACAGCAGGCCGTTCAGGATCTTCAGGACAAGCTCCGGCTTGCCGCCTAACATTTCACTCCATTAATTAATCAGGACGATTTTTGCCCTAATAGGCGGGTTATGGTTTTCTGCAGATCGTCGAAGTTGATGGGCTTCTGGATGCGGGCGATATGGGGCTGGCGAAGGGAAACAGGAAGAGGCTTGGGATCGCCGGTAAGAAAAATAACGGGTATGGATCTGGTTTCAGGCTCCTGTTGCAGAATAAACACTGCGTCTATGCCGGACATTTCCGGCATGGCGATATCCATTATTATCAGCCGGGGATGTTCCTTATGAACCAGGGAAACCCCTTCCTTACCGTCGAATCCGACCGTCACTTCATAACCTTCAAATTCGAGCATATCCTTCAAAAGCTGTACCACCGCGGCATCGTCTTCAATAACAAGTATTTTTGGTTTCACTTGCCTGTCCCCTGTAATACCCATTCCGCCAGCCGGTCCGCGGCAAGCGTGTGGTCGACTTCATCTTTCAAATTATCATACGACTTAACCGCGGCCTGACGCATATCTTCCGAAGAGAAGGCGCGCAGGGCGCCTGCCAGCGATACCTCGTTTAAATTCTTGTCCAGTATCATCCGCGCCGCGCCCGGCAGAACCAGGGTTTCCGCGTTAAGCGCCTGGTGATTTTCCGAAGCGAATGGATAAGGGACCAATACAGCCGGTTTCCTCACAATCGAAAGCTCAGCCACCGTCGATGCTCCCGAGCGGGAAACAACCACATCCGCCGCCGCGTAAGCCGCGGCCATATCATGGCAATAAGGCATGACTACCGCCTTAATCGGAAGGGATTTGTACGCGGACGCGGTGGCCTGCGCGCCGCGGCTACCAGTAATGTGTACGACCTGCCATTCCCGGCATTCCGGAAGCGCATTCCAGGCTTTTATAACGGCATCATTCACGCTGGAGGCTCCCAGACTGCCGCCAAAAACCAGCACGGTAAATCGGCCGGGCGCCAGCCCCAGATGTTCCCGTCCTTCCGCGGATGATAATTTGCCTATTTCCGACCGCACCGGCAGGCCGCTGACCAGCACATTGGAATTTTTGAAGCGCTTCCTGCTGCCGGAAAAACTGACGGCGACGGCGTCGACTTTCCTGCCCAGCAGCCTGTTGGCAAGCCCGGGCAGAACGTTCTGCTCGTGGATGAGCGTCCGGATGCCGGCCCTGCGGGCTGCGAGCAAAAGAGGAAATGACAGATATCCTCCCATGCCAACGACGACCTGAGGCTTCAGTTCGCGCAATACGGAGCGGGCTTCAAGAAAACCGGCGCACAGGCTGAACGGAAAGGTAAAAAGTTTCCAGGAAAAAGAACGGGGAAATCCCTGTCCGGAAAATTCCCGCACCTCGAACTTTTCCCTCTCAAGAAGTTTTCTTCCCATGTCTCCGCGGCGCACAGCGAAAACTACGCGCGCTTCCGGATCCTGTATCCGGATGGCACGCGCAAGAGCCATGCCGGGATAAAGATGCCCGCCGGTTCCCGCCGCGACTATGAGAATAGTTTTCAAGATTTCATTTTCCTCATTGCTTCGATTTTTTCGCGTTCCCCTCGGGAAGAAATATTAAGCAGGATTCCTACGGCGATCAGCGTGATCACGCTGGAAGATCCTCCGAATGAAATGAAGGGAAGAGGCAAACCCTTCGTAGGAAGAATGCCGCAGGAAACTCCCATATTTATCGCCGCCTGCAGCAGAATCCAGCAGGTGATGCCCGCAGCCAGCAGCTGCCCGAACAAGTCCGGCGCGCGGCGCGACGCCTGCCAGCCTCTCATTCCCCAGAACAAGAAAAGGACGATCACAGATGCCGCGCCTATAAATCCCAGTTCCTCGCCTATGATCGGGAATATGAAATCTGTATGCGGATCGGGAAGATACAGCAATTTCAGCGTCGAAGCGCCCAGACCCTTGCCGAAAAGACCTCCTGACCCGAATGCCAGCAGCGACTGAGTTACCTGGTATCCCGTTCCCTGCGCGGAAGCCCAGGGATTCAAAAAGGCAAGCAGGCGGCGCCGCCTGTAGCTGACATGAAAAAGCAGGTAATAAACCGGCAGTAAACTCACGCAGAGCATCCCCACGAGGTAGCGTCCCGGAGCGCCGGCAAGAAAAATAAGCATCAGGCTGACCGATCCGAGCATCAGCGGCGTACCTAGATCGGGTTCCATCACGATCAGTCCCAGAGTCAGGCCGATCACCAGCATTACCGGGATCAGCCCTTTGTTAAAATTCTTCAAATGGCTGCGGTGCCTGTCGAGAAAACTGGCGACAGCCAGGATCAGCGCCAGCTTCGCCAGTTCCGAAGGCTGAAAGGTGAATCCGCCGTACCGAATCCAGCGCCGCGCGCCTTTGATTACCGGCCCCACAGCAAGCACGGCGCCGAGGGAAACGAGCGCCAGGCCAAGCAGCGCATATGCCAATTTCTGCCAGCGATGATAATCCACGCGCATGAAAAAAAGCATTGCCAGAAAACCGACGCAGTCCCATAGCAGCTGCTTGCGCACGAACAAGTAAGTGGAGCCGAAGCGCGCCTGGGCCATATTGGCGCTCGAGGAAAAAACCATAACCAGGCCCATGCCGATAAGGAGAAGGGTGGAAACGAAAAGCGGACGGTCTATTCGCACACTTCCTCCCCCCCTGCGGGGGAGGATGGAGGCGGGGGGTTTCACAAAGTCAAAACCTCCCCCCATCCACACCTTCCCCCTCCAGGGGGGAAGGGTTAAGATGGAAGAACCGACTCACAAATGTTTCACCAGGGACTTGAAATGCCGGCCGCGTTCTTCGTAGTCATGATACTGGTCAAATGAGGCACAGGCGGGAGAAAGCAGCACCACATCCCCTTCGGCGGCAATCTGGGAAGCCCGGCGCACCGCACGCGTCATGTCGCCCGCCTGCTCCGCCGGGGCCGCGCCGCGAAGATCGTGCTCGATCTGACCGGCATCTTCGCCGATCAAAAATATCTTTTTAACGCGCTGCTTGACGAGCCCTTTGAGGGGAGTATAGGGCGACCCTTTACCCTGGCCGCCCATGATCAGAATTACCTGACCGGGAAATGATTCCAGCGCCACCCTTGTGGAATCAACGTTCGTGGCCTTTGAATCGTTAATGTAACGGGCGCCATGATATGACCTTACCACTTCCAGGCGGTGCTCTACTCCGCGGAAACGCTCAAGCACCTTCCGTATGGCGTCAACCGGTATGCCACCCGCTACGGCCAGGGCCGCGGCAGCCAGCGCGTTTTCGATGTTGTGAGGTCCGGGAATACGCATCCGCAGGTTCCAAAGCGCCATGGTTTTTCCCCAGGCCACATAGATGCGGCCGTCCTTATGCCATATTCCTTCCGTCAGCGCTTTTTTCCGGCTGAAAAAGAGAACCTTGGCGGGACACTCTCCGGCCAGAGCCCGGCAGTTTGGATCGTCAGCGTTCAACACGCAGATATCCGAGCGGTTCTGATTCTCAAAAATCCGGGCTTTCGCCTTAATATAAGCGCGCATGCTTCCGTGATGCTCCAGATGATCGGGCGTAATGTTCAGGATCGCAGACATCCCGGGATGAAAAGAAACGATATTTTCCAGCTGGTAGCTTGACGCCTCGAGCACCACCGAAGTTGAACTGCGGATACGGTCAACGCAGGCCGAAAGCGGAGTGCCGATGTTGCCTGCAACCAGAGCCGCCCCGGCGGTTTCGAACAATTTTCCCACCAGCGTGGTAGTTGTAGTCTTACCGTTGGTTCCGGTAATCGCTATGGCGATTTTGGGACGGATGAACCTGCTTGCCAGCTCTAATTCGCTCCAGACCGGTATCCGTTCCCTCAAAGCTTTTTCCAGAATCGGAAGGTGAGACGGCACACCCGGGCTGCGGATAATCAGCCTGGAATCAAGCAGGCGCAGGGAATGACCGCCGGTTTCAATTTCGATATTTTTCTGCGGCTTTAAATGCAGGTCATCGCGTTCGCTCAGCAGAACGCGCGCGCCTTTTCTGGCGAGAAGCGCCGCCGCCGCCTGGCCGGAAATTCCCGCGCCGATAACGCCTACCTGCATGTTATTCCAGTTGATTTTCATTGTGTCGTTTTACCTTAGTTTCAGCGACGCCAGCGCTACGAGGGCAAGGACAATGCCGATAATCCAGAAACGTATTGTCACCTTAGGCTCGGGCCATCCAATAAGCTCAAAATGGTGGTGCAGCGGCGCCATTTTAAAGATACGCCTGTTGTGAATGCGGAAGGTATAAACCTGCGCCAGCACGGAAACGGCCTCGGCGACGTAAATCCCTCCGACGATAATCAGCAGCAGTTCCTGTTTGACGCAGATTGCGGTCAAGCCTATCGCACCTCCAAGGAAAAGGGAGCCTGTATCGCCCATAAAGATTTCCGCGGGGTACGCGTTATACCAGAGAAAGCCGAGGCACGACCCGACGATAGCGGAAAGCGCCACCGAAAGTTCGCCTGCTCCGGCGACCGGGATAATGCGCAGATAATCGGCAAATTTCATGTTCCCTGCGACATAAGCGAACACCGCGTACGTCAATGCGGCAAAAATAACCGTCCCGCTTGCCAGCCCGTCAAGACCGTCGGTAAGGTTGACCGAGTTGGAGGATCCCGCCAGAATAATCATGCATAAAGGTATGTAAAAGAAGCCGATGTTCCAGATCGCTTCCTTCGTATAAGGAACGCTCAGGTGCGTAATGAAACTGATATTCGGAGGATCAATGTAAAGATACGCAGCCACAGACAATGCCAGGAGAAGCTGGCCGGTCATTTTCACTCCCGCGGAAAGCCCGTCTTTTCTATTTTCCAGGCATTTCAGATAGTCGTCGGTAAACCCCAGCGCCCAGAGTATGCTGCAGGAGGAAATAAGCAATATCACAAAACGGTTATCCAGGCGGGCCCATAACAGCGTGGAAGACATCATCGCCAGGAAAATTATAAGCCCCCCCATCGGGGGCGTGCCCTTTTTCCCGAGATGAAGAGGCGGGCCTGATTCCCTGATCAACTGCGACATTTTCCTGGACCGCAGCCATTTAATTATGCCCGGCGCGATCATGAACGATACGCCAAGAGCAGTCAGGAAAGCCGCCGCCGAACGGAACGTTATGTATTGAAATACGTTAAGAGGCGAGAATGAGGATTTAAACTTAAAAAGATAATAAAGCATTTATATATTTTTTATTATATCTTCCATTTTCATTCCACGCGAACCTTTAAAAAGTATCGCGGGTCTGGAAGAGAGGGCCTGCAGAAGATCCGTCTGAAGTGTTTCCTTTTCCCCGTAATGCTCGATCTGCAACGCATGGTTTTTCGTCTTAGCCGCCGCACAAAGATATTTTGTTTCCCGTCCGTATAAAAATATCCTTTCGAAAGGCAGTGCAGCCAGCCAGAAACCAAGTTCTTCGTGTTCCTGCCGGGAAAAATCTCCCAGCTCAAGCATGTCTCCGAGAACCAGCCAAAGAGGCTTTCCTGAAAAACTCCGGCAAAAGCTTTCCACCGAAGCGCGCACTGAAGAAGGGTTGGCATTATACGCGTCATTTACGATTACCGCGCCGCTTTTGTGTTCGAGCACCTGCATGCGCATGGCAGTGGGAGTGAAGCTTTCCAATCCCGCCACGATACCTGCCGTATCAATATTAAGACCGATCGCGGCGGCTGCGGCTGCCAGAGCATTCTGAACCTGAAACAATCCGCATAAAGGAACACGCACCTCGCTTTCGCCTCCGCGCAACCGCAGGACGAATCGCAGGGGCATTTCGCTTAGCACCCTGACACAGGAAACGTCGGCCGTACCGTTCGTCCCGAAAGTCAGCACGCGGCAGCCAGACAGCTTCCGCAAAGGCGAAAGGAGCGGGTCATCGAGATTGATAACAGCCGTGCCGTCTTCAGGCAGGGCGTCAAAAAGAGCCTTCTTGACGCGAAGAATTCCCTCAGCAGAACCAAATCCCTGCAGGTGCGCCTTCCCTATATTGGTAATGACGCCCACTTCCGGTTTCGCAATTTCAGCAAGCAGGCCGATATCCCCTTCCTGCGAAGCGCCCATTTCAACAACGACAAACCGGTGATCACCTTCCAGGCGGCACAGAGTCAGAGGAACGCCAAGATAATTGTTTAAATTTCCACGCGTCGCCAGAGTCCTGCCTGATACGGCCAGGATGGATGCCAGCATGTCCTTGGTGGTCGTTTTTCCATTCGACCCGGTGATACCGATCACTCTGGCCTTTGACCGGCTGCGAATCCAGCGCGCCAGATCCTGTAAGGCCGCAATGGCATGCGGTACCTGTATGACGTCCGGCAAAACGCCTCCCTGCAGAAGAGAAAGCCTGTCATTATTTTCGATTACCAGGCCGGACGCGCCGCGCTTCACCGCTTCTCCGAGAAAGTCATGCCCGTCAAACTTTGGGCCCTGAATAGCAAAGAACAGATCGCCGGGCTCCAACGTCCGGGTATCGATTGATACTTTTTCAAAAGTACGCCCGGCATCACCGGAAATCAGGCGGCCCTTTGCTGTTTGCACGAAATCCCGCAGCGCGAATTGCATTTAACTATTATACACCCCGATGAATTAGAGGTTTTTCAGCAGTTTACGGGCAACTTCACGGTCATCGAAGGGAACGGTTTTGTCATGGAGTATCTGATACGTTTCATGGCCCTTGCCTGCAAGGAGGACAATATCACCGGGCCGGGCCATGTGCAGCGCCTTATCGATAGCTTCTTCACGATCAACGATGATCTCGTAGTGATCGGACCGCACGCGGCGGATACCCACTTCAACATCCAGCGTAATTTTCTGGGGATCCTCGCTTCGCGGATTATCAGATGTCACTATAACTTCGTCGCTCATGCGCGCGGCAACCTCGCCCATCAGCGGCCGTTTGGTCCGGTCGCGATCCCCCCCGCAGCCGAAGACAGTCAAAAGGCGCGCAGGTTTCAGACGCCGGAGAGCGGCCATCGTGTTGCGCAAAGCGTCATCGGTATGCGCAAAGTCCACTATCACGCTGAAAGGTTTGTCCGTATCAATGCGCTCCATGCGCCCCGGCACTCCCTTAATTGTTTCCAGACCTTTACGGATCGCTTCTGGATCGATACCCTGGCTTAACGCAGCGGCCGCGGCAGCCAGCGCGTTCAGGACGTTATATTCGCCAACCAGACGAAGGCGCACCGGCAGACTTAGTCCCCGCGGTCCCTGAAGGACGAAACTGCTTCCGGAGGCATCGCTTTCAATTTTCTTCGCAAAAACATCCGCCTGACGATTTAACCTGTATCCGGTCACGGGAACGCGGCTGACTCCTTTGATTCTTTCCGACCAGGGATCGTCCATGTTCAGGACGGCCCGGCGCGCGTAGGGCTTGTCGCTCTGCGGATCTATCCCTTCAAAAAGAAGGGACTTGGCCCGGCCGTATTCTTCCAGAGTATTGTGAAAATCAAGATGATCCTGCGTCAGATTGGTGAAAACGGCGACATCGAAATCCACCCCTCCGATCCGCCCAAGCGCCAGGGCATGCGAAGAAACCTCCATTATCACAGCCCTGCCGCCGGCGTTTGCCGCAGCCGCCAGGAATCTCTGTATCTCGCTGGCAAAAGGCGTTGTGTTTGGGGCGGGCTCGCACTTTCCGGAGAAGCGATAATTGATTGTCCCCATTACTCCAATCTTCCACCCTGCGGCGTTAAAAATCGACTCAAGAATATAAGAAGTCGTCGTCTTCCCGTTCGTGCCGGTAATGCCGATCATCAGCAGTTTTTTAGACGGATTGTCCCAGAAGCGCAGCGAAAGAGGCGCCAGAATCGCCAGCGGATCGGACGCTGCCACAAGCGTTGCGCCTTCAATAGCCGTGGACTGATCGGAAACCACGGCGCGCGCGCCGGCCTTAATTGCCGCAGGGATGAAGTCGCGTCCGTCGACTTTTGCGCCCCTGAGAGCGACAAATAGACACCCGGGCGTGACCCTGCGCGAGTCAAACACGATATCGGAAATACCGATAGTTTCCGGCCCGTAAATTTTCACATCCAGGCCGGACAGCAGTTCTTTAAGCTGTTTCATCTAAGTATGAATTCTCCCCGGCGAGGCTTTGAGCACAACAGCCGGAGGAACGACATCCGCATCAAAATGAAGGTACGATGCGGCGGCCCTGACTATGCGCGCAAAAACAGGCGCGGCTTCGGAACCTCCCCACTGCGCGCGAGACGGCTCATCAAGGAATATTCCCACTACGATCCGGGGATGATCAAGCGGAGCCATACCACAGAATGACGCCATATATTTATCGGGCGAATATTGGCGCGTGCGGGGATCGATTTTTTGCGCAGTCCCCGTTTTTCCCCCCACGATAACGCCCTGCACTGATGCCGCCTTGCCTGTGCCGTTTTCCACAACATCACGCAGTATCCGGCGAACCGTCTCCGCAGTGCCGGCAGAGACGACGCGGCGTATAGGCTTCCCGACAGGCCACTCTCGGTAGACGCCTCTATCATCTACAACACCGCGGCAAATGCGGGGTTCCATCAGAAATCCGTTGTTGGCTATCGCACAGTACGCATTAACTATTTGCAGAGGAGTGGCCGCGACTTCCTGTCCGAAAGCGATGGTCAGTAGGCTGCCCTGATGCCACTGGTCGATGCTGCGCAAAATTCCCGCTCCATCACCGGGAAGGCCGCATCCCGAAGGAATGCCGAAACCGAATGCCCTCGCATAGCGATAGAGATTCTCCTGGCCAACCTTAAGAGAGACCTTGGCCGTACCGATATTGGACGAATGGCTGATTACCTGGGTAAAGGTGAGCCATTCCTCTTTCTCGTGATCGTGGATAGTGCGGCCGTCATGCTGCCACGAACCGTTTTCACAATAAAAACGATCCGTTGGCTTAAAAATATGCTGCTCCAGTGCCGCTGAAGCCGTAATAAGCTTGAAGGTCGATCCCGGCTCAAAAACTTTTTCCACGGCGGAATTCATAAGAACTTCCGGACTCAAATCTCTTGCCCCGGAAGTTCCAATCAGGTTTGGATCGAAAGTCGGGGCGGATGCCATCGCAAGGATTTCACCGGTTTCGGGATCTTCAATGACAACCGTACCGCTCTTTGGCCTGGAAATTACCATTTGCGCGGCCAGTTCCTGTTCCGCTATGTACTGCAGCGTCCTGTCGAGGGACAGGACCAGCGAGCGCGGCGCGACAGGGACGTTCCCGGCCGCATGAAATGACGCAGGGGGGCCAAGGCGGCGCGTCTTGAAAAGAAAGGGAATTGAGCATCCGCGCAGCCAACCGTCCGCCATCTGCTCGACGCCGCTTAAGCCCCTTTGGTTTTCACCAACCACTCCAAGGACCTGAGCGGCAAGCGTTTCTTCAGGATAAAACCTTTTGGACTCCGGCACGATTTTGATTCCCGCCAGATGCATATTAATGATTTTTTGCGAAGTTTCAGGATCAAGGCGGCGCGCTATCCAGACAAACTTTTTCTGTTCCGAGAGGCGAGTTTTGATCACGCCTGCCGGGACATTCAGCATCGCCGAAAGCGCCCGGGACGTTTCAGCGGTGTTCCGCACCTCCTGAGGGTCCGCGTAGCAGGACCCGCCCTCAATGCTCATAGCCAGAACGCGCCCGGACCTGTCCAGGATTTCCCCGCGCGGCTCCACCTCAAAATCCATGCGCTCGGTCTCGCGCTCGGCGCGGGCGGCCAATTTCGTATGGCAGACTATCTGCAGATAACTGAGGCGCGCAACTACGAACCCGAACAGGATAACGGAAAAGGCCCAGACAATGGCGAAGCGACGGGGTTTGATCATCCCATCACCCGTCTGGGATCCCGGCCCGCCACTGGCGTGCAAGCAGGTGATGGGATCACTTTTCTATTCCTATCCGATGCTGATTGTCCACTGGGACCATATTTAATTGCTTCAACGCGATTTCTTCAAGGTGCGAAGGCGACAGAAACTGATTGACCTGGGACTGCAGGCGCGCGTTTTCATACATGAGCCTGTCGACTTCCTTATGCAAAGGTTTGATTTGCCGTTCCAACTGCAGCGCCTCGGTATATTCCCAGACAAAAACCATTAAAATACCAAACACAATACTCCACAGCTTTAACCAGAACCGTATCGAGAACGAAGGCCGCGCCATCAGAGTTTCTCCAATATCCGCAATTTTGCGCTGCGCGACCTGGGGTTGCGGCTTATCTCTTCTTCCGTCGGACGAACGGCCCTGCGCGTAACGAGCCTGCCCCATGGCTTTTTTCCGCAAACGCATACCGGGATCCTCGGCGGGCAGACGCATCCTCTGGCCGCCTCAAGAAATGCGCGCTTCACCAGCCGGTCTTCGAGCGAATGAAATGAAATGACGGCGACACGCGCTCCGGGCGAGAGCAGCTCGCCGCATTGCTGCAGAAATTTTTTCACATTATCCAGCTCATGGTTAACTTCCATGCGCAGCGCCTGAAAAGAACGCGTCGCCGGATCTATGCGCCCCGATGACCTGCCCACGGCATTACGGATAACATCCGCAACGCGGGCCGCATCATTAGACAATTCCCCCTTTTGAATAGACTCTTTCAAAGCGCGCGCCACTCTCCGGGAATTACGTTCTTCACCAAGGCGCCAGAAGATGTCAGCAAGCTGATCTTCCTCGTATGAATTCAATATATCCCAGGCCGTTATCGTCAGCGTCTCCGACATCCTCATATCGAGCGGGCCGGAAAGCCGGAAACTGAACCCCCTCTCGGGATCATCCAGTTGAAGGGATGAGACGCCGAGATCGAGCAATATTCCATCGACTGTAGAAACATTCATACCGGCAAGAAGTTGAGCGATATCCGCGTAGCTGCCCGCAATGGAGCGGAACCTTGTTCCAAAACGCTCCAGTTTTCTCCCTGCTTCAATGCGGGCCCTTTCATCCCATTCGATTCCAATCACTGATAGATCCGGCCAGGCGGAAAGCAAAGCCTCGGAATGCCCCCCCAGCCCCAGCGTGCCGTCCACTACGGTAACACGGCGTTTTAAATCGAAAGCAAGCTGGATTTCATTCAAGAGTACAGGTTGATGAGAAACAACTTTCAGCTCTTCCATATTCCGGCAATCATATCGCCCCGCCCTGCAGATCTCCGGGACCTGCAGGGTCGGGGTCAAAGTTCAAGATGCGGCGCGGCTTTTTCAAAACTTCTGCGCGCCGCCCTTTGATAAACGGTCCAGCGCTCCTTCGACCAGATTTCGGCATGGCGCAGAACTCCGATGATCACCACGTCGCGTTTTAACCCCGCATATTCCCGGAGCGGCTGTGGAATAAGGATCCGGCCCTGGGCGTCGATCTCGACTTCAGATGCTCCGGAGAGAAGCATCCGCTTGAAGGAACGTTCCTCAACCTTGTTTTTTAACGGCAGCTGGTCAAGCCGCGCTGCCAGAGAATCCCACGCCGCGGGCGGAAACAAAAAAAGACAGCGCTCAAGGCCCTGCGTCATGATAAATTGCCCGGGATTTTTTTCGCGAAAACGCGCCGGCAGGAATAAACGGCTTTTATCGTCGATGCCGTGCTCAAACTGGCCCAAAAAAAGAGGGGTTGTTCTATTTTCCACCACTTTCCTCCACTTTGAACCAAAAGTATACCCCCAAAGCACTTTGGTGTCAAGGTAGTCCACGAACGCGTACCGGAAAATTCGGACAAAAAAGAACCCCTGGGCCTCGCCGGTTGTGCGGCGGGTATCAGGGGTTCCTTAATTGAAAGCCGTGTTCTATACACCGAATTCTGTCCTAACGACAGCAACGAGAGATGAGCAACGAGAACAACCAGGTTATCTCCTTGCTCGGCGCTCATTGCTCATTGCCGCCGTCAGGTGAGCGCCATTCATCTAGGCGATTATCCGGGAGTACTATCGAAGCGGGACACCTCTCCTCCCAACAGACCATCATGCACCAACAGTCTGATTTATTCTTGCTCCGGGCGGGGTTTTCCGTGCGCCGTCTCTTGCGAGACAACCGGGGAGCTCTTACCTCTCCTTTTCACCCTTACCCCAACGACAGCAACGAGTTATGAGCAACGCGCGACGAGAAAAACCAGGCTATCTCATCGCTCGGGACTCATTGCTCATTGCTGCCGTCAAGGCGGTTTATTTTCTGTGGCACTTTCCAGCCGGTCGCCAGAAGTCTGGCGACCGTTCCATGCTTTCGCATGGCGCCTTTCCCATGGAGTTCGGACTTTCCTATCGCCAATACTTCTGGCGATCGGCGCTCCAAACACGGCTTTCAAAGAACAATACTTCTAACATCAAGTCAAAAGTAAAAAGTTAAAGGCTGAAAAGAGGTAATTCCTATATTTGACTTTTTACTTTTAACTTTTTACTTCAGGTACTGCCTGCTGCTCGCTGGCCTTTGGGGCTTCTTCAAGATAAACGATGCGCGAACATGATTCACAGACCATCATTTTGTGCCCGCCACCAAGCTGATTAATAAAATTTGGCGACACTTTAAGATGGCAGCCCGTGCACTGCTCCTTATGAATCGGAACAACGGCGGCGCCGCCACGCGCATTCCGGATACGCTCATAGGTTTCAAGCGCCGCTTTAGCCACCTGACCGGACGCTTCCTGCCGCTCGCTCTGCTTCTGCGCCAGCTGCTGTTCGAGGTCCTTTTGTTTTGTCTCAAGGGCCGCTACCTGCCCGAGCAGTTTTCCCTCCTCGACTTTACCGGCGGCTTCGCGTTCTTTCCACACCCGATTCGCCGCATCTATTTGAACCATAAGCTCAAGCACGCCATCTTCAAGAACGGATTTATCCTGCTTCGCTTTATCAATCTCAACCAGAAGCGCCTTATAAGCTTCGTTGCTTTTAATGCTGTTAAGTTCCGTGGTGTGCTTGCGGATAGCCGCTTCCCTGCCTTCCAGGTCGGCTTCTTTTTCCCTGCGAACCATCTGCAGATGTGTCAGTTCCTTTTTTGAATCTTCCAGCGCTTGCTTCGCGTCAATAATCTGCTTTTTTGCGGATTCAATACTCTTCGGAACAGAAGCCAGATCCGCCTTCAAATTATCGATTTCAAGGTCACGCGACTGCAGGGACAACAATTGTTTAACAGCTTCGTTCATAAAAATCAGACCGCCTTAGAAAAAGATGGTGGGGCGTACAGGATTTGAACCTGTGGCTTCCATCGTGTGAGGATGGGAGTCAGCCCTTTAGCTTCCGCACGTTAACTCAATGCGTTCTGCAAATCTTACTTCCCAATCCCCCCAAATTTCCCCCCAACTTTTCAATAATGGTGGGCTGTACAGGATTTGAACCTGTGACCCCCGACGTGTGAGGTCGGTGCTCTACCGCTGAGCTAACAACCCTTAAATTGGAACCTACGAAATTCATAGAGGGAGCTTCCTAATATCCGAATTCGTTTTGAGTAATCGCAGCGCCGATATCACTCAATCGTAGCCGAAATATTACCATAATCGACCCACCTTCATCGACTCAGCCATTCGACTTCTGACTCCAGAGGTATTTTTGGGGGGTCTGCTAGTGTGTCGGAGAATTATGTTCGTTGGGGTTAGGCAATTCTTTGACGATGTCTGGATTAAGACTGGATAAAATGGACCCGAGGATCTCGGACGCCCGCATGTTATCGGTGTCCAGTATGCCGAGATATTTCTTGGTCATTGCCGGGGAGGCATGCCCTAAACGGCGTTGGACTAATCCAAGATCGTTCGTTTTGCGGAAGAGGTATGTAGCGCCCGTTCGCCGAAGATCCCGGAATTGAAATTCGTGAATTTTGGCTTTCTTCACCGCAGCGCGAAACTGTCTGCGAAAGTTTGTGAAGTCTAAGGCCTGGATAGCGATTCCATTCGTCGCGATTTCAAACGTCTTGCTGGTCTTAGCCTGGATGCCGCGGAGAGCCGGGGCGGCCGAATTGTCCTTCAGCGTTGCCTTCCTCAAATCGTTATAGCGGAGGAGGGTGAAGACCGCCATGATGATGATCTTGGCGGCGTTAGGGTGGGCGGCCTCCAATAATCGCCTCAACTCGTCGTTGCTCAAGACCCGGGTCCGCGTGAACTCTTCTTCCGACATTTTGGGAATCAGCGATGCCGGATTGCGCTGCTTCGGCAATTTAACGCGTTGGAGTTTCCCCAATTCGACCCAGCGTGGGATCGCGTTAAAGATGCTGGTCAAACACCGATGATGGTGATTTACGGTTCCTGTGGCCAGTAGTCGCGGAGGCGTGGACTTATGGCGTGACTGGTGGAACGGGGTCTCCCTCACCCATTTGATGAATTCTTGGACTTCCTCATGCGTGATGCTGTCGAACCAAGCGGTGCCGAAATATTGTTTGATCCGACCGAGATATGATTTGAAGCTGTCATTTTCGAGCTTCTTGGACGCATGCAATTCCCAAAAGGTATCAGCCGCCTGTGTCATAGTGATTCGGACCTCTTCCAGCTCAAAGATGTCCTCATTACGATTGATCTTCCCTAAGATACGGTAGATTTCTTCAAATGCATATCGTTCCTTCGAGGCCGGCCAAGTGCGGTGAATCGGCTTTCCGTTGTAGAGCTTGCGGAAATCGATGTATCCGTCCTTGATGCGCGTGTTGGGCGGCAGTCTCCGAGGCGGCATAAACTCTCTCTCCTAGATCTGATTCAGCGTCAGCGACGGCGTCTCTATAGGGACGGGACTCTGATGCGCCCAGGCTTCCACATCCCGTAGGTTAAATCGAATGCCACGACCCGCCGGGTCGCGATATCCGGGGACGAATTCCCCCCGCTTCCATTTTTTGTAAATGGTGTCGTATTTCCAGTCATAGAGTTGACACAGTGTTCTCAGCGTGGCCATCTGTAAGTTAGACGCATTCGCCGCCAGAATATTCACATTATTTTTCATACGGCGCTCCCGATAAATTCGGGCACTGCGGGCGGCGTCTGGGAATCAACGGGTTGGATCAGGACGCTCTCGACATTTTGCGGCGCGCACAAACGCACTCGTTCGGCCAGCCTCATTAAATATTCAAGACCCCTTGGCGTGAGGTCAAAGCTCGGACTTGTCGTGAGCACACTGCCGGACTCGACATCAATAATCCGGGCGGGATCAAGCCGCCACCCCAGGCCAGCCTGCCCAATCGTTCGGCATACACAACTGCAATAAGGTTCCAGCCGTTTGTCGCGGTAAGATTCCCCGCAGGCAACACAGCCGATCTGTCTCATGGCTCGACCCGGTAACCGATATGGCGTCGTGGCTCGGATGGCGGCGTCATAAGCTCTCGGATCGCCTCGAAGAGTCCTCGGATCTGCGCGCTATGCGCGCCCACGGTTTTCTCAAGCTCGGAGAGCTTTGCGGCCAGATCCTTATGCGCGGATAGGAGCGAGCGCATACGGACAAAGGCACGCACGACCTGGATGCTCGCGCGCACGGCGACCGGGCTGTTTATGACGCTCGCGAGCATAACGGCACCGTGTTCGCTGAAGGCTTTGGGTAGCCCGGGGTAGTATTTGAGCTTCTGAAGGTTATTGCGTTTTGCAATAAGCTCCGCTTTCTCGGCGAGTGTTAGCGTCAGCATGAAATCATCCGGGAAGCGGTGACGGTTTCGATTCACCTGCTGGTTTAAGCGCGCGGTCGTGACTCCGTAGATTTCGGCCAAGTCGGCGTCCAGCATGACTTTCTGACCGCGAATCATGAGAATTCGGTCTTCAATGGGTTCTGTGGGGAGGATGGCGTTCATAGGCGTCTATTCCTTTCTGTCAGGGGACTTGTGCAAGCTGTCGACGGCGAGAGGCTGTAATGGCGGTCAGAGGGATTTAGTGACGCTGACCGCGCGGAGGATGCGCTAGGATTTTAAAGAGCTTCCGGCTTGGGGTATCGTCTGAAGATTTTCCGGAGGAGGGCTTTCCCCCTGTGGATCCGGGAGAGGACGGTCCCGACGGGGAGCTTGAGCTGACGGGCGAGATCTTCGACCGGAACCTCATTGATGCAATGTTGGCGGACCGGCGTGCGATAGTCCGCCGGCAGGCTGGTAATGGCACGATCGAGCTTGCGCATTGCCTTCAGATACAACTCGGATTGGTTGGCCGAAATGGAAACGGAGGAATGGCTCGAGCGCGCCGGGTGCTCTTCATTGAATTCAACCAGGGGGGCGACACTGTGGCTCCGCCACTCCGTATGAATTTGATTGTCAGCGATGCCATAGAGCCACGTGAAGAAGGAAGAGTTGCCGTTGAATCGCCCTAGCGTTTCATAGGCAGTCGAAAAGGCGGCGGCGACAATATCTTCGGCCACGGCAGGATTGTCCGCAAGTCTCCTGACGCTGTGAAGAAGTGGCATTCTGTACTGGGTGATGAGCACTTCAAAGGCCCTGCGATTGCCGGCCAGCGCGGCTTCGATCAGAAGATGTTCCGGATCATCCGAGTTCAAACGCCGGTCGCGTTTTCCGTTTAAGATCGACTGCACTCGTTCGATCAGCTCCGGCGGATTGAAGGGCTTGGACAGATAGTCATCAGCTCCTTTGGAGAATCCCTCCAGCCATTCATTCGGTCGACCGCGGACCGTCAACATCACAATCGGAAGATCCGCCCAGGCTTCTTCCTGACGGATGCGGCTGCACAGGTCATAGCCGCTCGTGTCCGGGAGATTGACGTCCAAGAGCAGAAGGCTGGGTGTCCTTCGGGAGAGCTTCTCCATGCCGTCTTCGCCGGTATCGGCTACTTCCGTGAAGATGCCTGCTTCGGAAAGAATTCCAGAAACCAGGACCTGATAGTCCGGCTCGTCTTCCACGTACAGAATAGGGTTTGTATCCATGACGGCTCCTTTTGGGTCAATTTAACGCGACGGGAACAACGGGAAGCGTGAAGGTAAACGTGCTTCCCTGTTCCAGTTCGCTGGAGACTTGAATTTCGCCTCCATGCAATTCGACGAGGCCCCTGCAGATCGCCAGACCAAGCCCGGTTCCTTTCGGCCCTTTTAGTTTCTGACGGGTCGACTTCACCTGTTCAAATTTGTTGAAAAGTTTGACCTGGTCTTCCGGACGGATTCCAACGCCCGAATCCACGACGGAAATTTGCAGGAATGGTTTCGGATCCAAATCGTCCAAGCGAATCCTGATCAGTCCCCCCTCCGGCGTAAATTTGATGGCGTTGGATAGGAGATTGACGACCACCTGGTTAATCTTGTCCGGATCGGCCAAAACCTTGGGAAGCCGGTCCGGCAGCTCAATTTCGGCGCGCATGCGTTTTTGCTGGAGCGTCGCTTCAAAGAGCGCCACCACCTCACGCGTCATCACTCCCATATCGACGACTTCAGGCTGCAGTTGAACCTTTCCCCGGTCGAGAGCGGCGACATCCAGAAGATCGTTAACAAAACGCGTCAGGCGCTGGACATTCTGCGCCATGCGGTTGTGGTAGTCGTCCCATTGGGTCTGCGGGCGACCCAGGCGACGCTCGTCGGCGATCTTATTCAGGAAGCATTCGATGGCGCCCAAAGGTGAACGCAGCTCGTGCGTGACGGCTGTCACGAAATCCTCTTTCATTTGATCGAGCTCTTTGAGCTCGCCGGCCATGGCTCGGATCGAGCGCGAGAGGATTCCCAACTCATCGCGGCGCTCTTCTGAAACTCCCAGATCAATGTCCCAGCGGCCTTTGCCGATCGCTTCGGCTCCGACAATGACGCGCTTGATCGGCCGCGTCCAGGACAAGGCCATCCCAAAGGAACCGGCCAGGCCCAGGAGGAGCACTGTGATGGTCAAACTGAGGACACGCTTTTTAAGTTCGTCCAGACGGGCCTGAAGCATAGCGTCCAGCACTTTCTGAGAAAACATCACGGAGGCGGTCCCTAAATATAATTGCCCGTATTTAACGGGCTGACTTAAGACCAGGGCGGAAGACGGCGTGACCGCATCGCTCATCTTGCCGATGTTGTGCGGTTCGGAATGTGCCTTGATCCGCCCGCGCGGGTCCACGACACTTGCACTCAGGAGTTCCGGATTCCATTTCAACAACCGGTGCGTGTAGGTGGCCAGCAGGAGGTCGTCTGTCGAGAAATAGGCATCCTGGGCGATCAACACCAGGTTCTGGAGAAGCTCCTGCTGGTGAGCTTGCGCCTGTTGCCGGATGAGTCGTTCCTCGCTCACGTAATAGAGCGCACTCAACCCCACCACGGCGGCCAGGAGGAGTCCGGAAACCAGGAGAGCCAATTTTGGAAAAAGCCGCATAGCTAAACCTCCATTCCCGTTAAGGGAGTTCGTGGGCCGACGCCAATTCCCTTTGGACCTTGTTTAGAGAGCTGGTCACCTTGGGATTCTCCGGATCAAACCTGAGCGCGATGTGCCATTCGCGGATCGCCTGCTCCATATCGCCTCCGACAAAGGCCATGAGTCCCGCCTCATAATGCTGCTGACCGGCCAAAGGATCGGTGGGCCGGGTTTTCTGAGAGTCGATCTGCTGCAAATACAGTTTGGCCTGAGGATGAGCGGGATCCAGCGCAAGTACCGCTTCGAAAGAAGTCCTGGCGAGCGCGTAGTCGCCTTTTTCGAGATTGGCCATGCCTTTGGCAAAGGCCTGTGAAGCTTCCTGCCGCTTGGCGTCGCTCAAGGCGCTCGTGCGGTTTCGCTCGACGGCCACTTCCGACTGGACGAGGTATTGGCCCAATTGCGGATAGGTTTGATCGGCGAGAGCCACCTGACGGAAAGAGTTCAGCGCTTTACTAAAGTCCTGTTTCTCATAGGCGGCCACGCCTTCACCGAAGAGGAGCCGAAGCCGGGCAGCCTCCAGTTCTTCGTCGACATGCGCTCGGGCGATTTTCTCATACGCTTCAAAATGGAGGAGCGCCACTTGATGAATCGCCTCGGGTCCGGGCAGACTCTGATCAAGGGCGCTCCGGGCCTGACCCCATGCCGCCGCGGCCGACGTGTAGTCCGCCTGGCCGTAGGCGTAAAATCCTTCGAGGGTCCGGCGCTCGGGGACAGAGAGGTCCTTGCGCCCGTCCAGAGTTTGCCGGATCTGACTCTGCAAATCGCTCAAGAGGCGTTGGGCCTCTGAATCAGTCGGGCACTGGGCGATGACTTGAAAAACCAAATCGTTGGCCACCGCCAGTCGCCCCAATTGAGCTTCCATCTGCGCCATCGTGCACTTGGAATGGCGTTCCGCCGCCTCGCGCTCGGATTTCGCGTTCATGATTTCTCGCAAGTCCCGATCAACGGCCCGGGTATCCATTCGCCGGCTGTCCAGGAGTCTGGACGTCGCAGACAGAATCGCCACTTCTTCCTCACGCGCGCGCTCTGCCTGCCGGTCCTGCAATTTCTGCGCGATCAATTTCACATAGGTCTGGGCTTGCGTGTTGGATGGGTTCTTCTCGATGACATGAATGAAATGCCCCAGGGCGGTCAAGAGGCGCTCTTCCTGATAGGCTTGAATCCCCTGCGCCAGTTCGGGAGGGTTCAGGCTCTCCGCCTGCAGGCTCAGAGCGCTGGCCAGAAGCAGCAAGAGAACTGGCAGACCTGAACGTTTAACGCGATGAGGAACGATGAGCCTCATGGCTAGTACTTAATGATCCAGTTCACGGAGGCATTCACCGGCCGCGTCTCGTTGTCGCCGCCGACCACTTTGTGGCTATGCGCTCCGTCCGCGGTCCCTTCCGGCTGGCCGGTCGTGCCATATTGATCACCCGCAATGACCCAGGGCACGCCATTGGAGCCGGACTGGTCACCCCACCCGTGAATGGGTCGTAAATACTGGTGCGTATGAGCGCCGGATTTATCCGTCGCGAAGGTATTGTTCGGCATGGCGGTCGCACCGCCTTCTACAGTGCCAATCGCATCCCCGACATTGCCCCCGGCGTTCATCGCGCTGCGGCCGGCCGCATCGGGGTCACGGCCAGTCCCCTGGTCCTGACCGCGCAGGAAGCGGCCCCGGTAATCCGGAAGGTTAAAGGTGCTGGTTCCGTCCCCGCTTCCGTGGTTGATGCCCATGACGGCAAACAGGCTGGAATAAGTGGTTCGGCTGACGGCGGAGCCGTCACAGAATAGCCAGCCGCCGGGAGCCACCGATCCGTCGAAGGCCATCACCGCGCCCGGTGGCACCGTGGCGGTTTGCGCGCTGGGGGCCAGTTTCGCATAGGTGATGGAGCCGTCCACTACGCTATTGGCCACCATGGCATAGGCGTTGGCATTCAGCGGCTGATTGGGGCCGAGGACCTGCCCTTCCACGGAGACCTGGATGTACGGCTGATACTTGTCCCACGGAATCGTCGGGTCGAGCGGCAGTTGAACGGCAAACAATCCGTTCGTCACCTGGACGTTCGCGATGGCGACGGGAACAGTCCCCGGGATGCTGCTGCCGGAGGAGTCCACAAAACTGAACTGCATGTTCTTGGCGACATTGACCGGAACATTCTTTTGCTTGAGCGTTCCCTGGAAGGTGATCTGCGCAGGCATGGCCCGGAGGGCCGCGCTGGCTGTCAGCATCAACATGAGTAAAACCGTGATCTTCTTCATGGTCATCTCCTGAATACGGTGCTCTAGCGTATGAGCATGAGCTTGCCGTTTTTGCCGTCGGCGGACGATTCCACGCGCCAGAGGTATACTCCGCTGGCGGCGTGCTCCCCGCTCGACGTGTTGCCGTCCCACTTTTCCTGGCCGACCGGTCCGGCTAAATCGGAATGATGCAGGTTGCGCACAAGCCCCCCTGTCACGGTGTAAATCTTGATCGAGCACTCGGACGGAAGGTTTGAGAACGTGATGCCGCCGGAGTCGGTCCCCGTCTGACCAGGGCCGTCGCCGGAATTCGGACCGTGCGGCCGCCAGGGCAACGGAAAGACATAGGTATTGGAAGCATCGGTGGCGGCGCTCCCCATCAGGGCATAAACCGAGAACTGGGTGACCGATCCGGCCACACCCGCTCCATCCGGGCGGCTGTCCGGCATTTTGACCCACAAGGAGTGCGCCGAATCCAATGTCCAGAGAGAGAGCGTCTGTGGGTTGATCGGCACGGTCGTCCCGCCCGTAAAGCCCTGACTTCCACTGGAGGTGATTGAAAAACTGATTGCCTTGGCCAGACTCATGGGTTGACCCTGCTGGTTGTAAGCGGCAATTTCTTCAAGGGCGAGCGGCGTCTGGTAGGCGCCGCCCGAGTTTTGGGCTTTCTGCGTCGCCGTCTGGATGACGCTGGGGTTTGCCTGGAGCGGGGAATGAATCGGGTCCTGGCTGACCAGCACATACGCGTAACTGGAGAGGGACCCGGTTGGGATATCGAGGTTTAAAGACGGCGCGCTGCCGACAGCCGAGGCCTGAGCCAGCCCCGGAATCGGAATGGGATGCAGGACAACGTTCTCCTGAGCAGGGTCCAGAACCGTGATGAATCGAACGTGCGCTTCCTGGGCGAGCGCAAAGCCGTCGATCGACTGCAATTGGCTGTTGACGATCACGTCCAGGAGCGTATTGCCCGGCCACGCGCCTTGCGGCGAGAAAACGACCGTAGACCCGGCAGCATCGTAGGTATAGGAGGACAGCACAATGACATCCTGAGGTTGCCCGAGATGGTCCATGACCATCATGACCTGGATGCCCCCGGCGATCGTGGTCGGATCAAGCGGACTTGAAAACGTGAGCTGGACTGTGGCGTTTACGGGCACACCGACCTGAACGCCATCCTGCAGGATTTTGGTTGTGCCCACATTAGAACTTAAGAGACTGAAAGGTCCGACGGTGCCGCTGGGATAACCGCTGAAGTAGCCGGTGACCAGATCGTAATCCGTACTTTGCATGTCGACGCCCGCGGCGTCTTCGCCCAGCGTGTAAGGCGTTCCGTAATCCGCGGAAGAAACCTGATTGACTCCGGATTCCCCGGCAAGGCATTTGGTCAGGGTGTAGTCACCTCCGCTGGCCGCCACGGCATGGAGCCCCACGGGGAAAAAGAGCAACGCCAGAATCAGGCTATTGCGCTGAAGGTTCATTGAGCTTTTCATAAGTTCGTTTCATCATGTCGAGCGCCTGCGGATGCGTGGGATCGACTTCGAGCGTTTTATTAAAATCCGCGAGCGACTCGGTATAACGTCCTTTGTTGAATTCGTGCATGCCCCTTTCAAAGGAATGCTGCGCCAGGAGCACGGGATTTTCTTTCGGAGCGGCAAATCGAAGCGTGAGTCCGAATCGCTGCGTGTTGCCTAACGGGCCCTCCGAGGCGAAGGCATAGTCGACTTCGATCGTCTTAAAGCGAATCCCTGCGCCGACGCGCAGACCGCTGCCCAAATCACCTTCCGTGGTGTAACCTCCGCGCAGAACAAAGGATTGCAGGGTCCAGATTTCAAGACCCGCTCCCATGCTCCGCGCTCCACTATTCGGCTGCCGGCCGTCCAAAGTGACAGTGATGGATTCATCCCGCCAGTTGCCCGTATAGGAGAGTCCGGCGGCGAGAGTTCGGGGAAGCGCAAAGGATTCCTGATCAAAAGTCATGGCGGTGCCGACATTGCGCAGCGCCAAACCCGCTTTCCAGCCGTTTAGAGATTCCCCCCACCGGATGCCGGGGGAAAAAAGCAGTCCAAAGTCTCCCGCGTAGGCATTGGCGCTGGCCTGGTCCAGTTGCTCGCGGATCCATTTCCCAGTGACGCCGGCCGACAACTCGGAGCCATAGCGTTCATCCTTATAGAGATCACGGCTGTAAGAGATCCCCAGATCCATGTCATTGGCGCCCACGCTGGCGGTCGGTTGGCCCGAGGCGTCGTATCCGGAGAAACTTCCGTAGCCTTGATAAGTGAAGCTCGCGCCAAAAGAACCAAAACGGGTTTGAGGCATGGCATAGGCCAGATACTCCTGGGAAATATTCTGGAGGTACTGCGTCTGGACAAAAGCGGCTTCCTGAGTCCTTAAAGTGGAGAGGCCCGCCGGGTTCCAATAAGTCGAATAGACATCGTTGGCCAGGCCCACCTGGGCATCCCCCATTGCGATCGCGCGGGGACCGGCTCCCAGGTTCAGGAAATCCGCCGCCGTCGTTCCAGGGTCAGAAGCCCGCAGGAGTCCGGTCAGCATCAAGGTCAGAATCAGGATCAAGGTTCGCGTCCGCATTATTGCCATCCTGTGCATTAGTGTCGAAAATCGAAAAATATTCCCGACTTCCCTAAACCCGCATGATTGAAAAAGAAGCTCTCTCGACGGAAGATCGGAGGGCGTGCCACGTAAAAATAGGACTATTGGGCATGCGGAGAATTGGGGGGTGTCGGCTGTCCGGGACCGGCCTGGGGCCAGGTCTGAAAGGGTTCCGATGAAGGGATCAGTTATTAACACGAACATTCACCGCCTTAAATTCTAAGGAGTGAATCTGGCGATCCGCTGACGGGACGATGGAGATTGGATGGCGATTTGATGATATTTACATGGCGGTCAGATGGCGATCAGATGGCGGGAAAATGGCGGAAGTTGAGATATGAGGAATTCAGCCAGCGGAACCGGCAGCTGGAGTATGGCAGAGGGACTGACTTACACGACGAGTCGGTAGCCGACACCGCGAATGGTCTGGATGAGATGAACGGGAAACCGATCCCCCAATTTCGCGCGCAGGCGTTTGACGTGGGTTTCGACGATGTTCGAATGGCCCTGAAAGTCGATGTTCCAGATTTCCTGAGCGATGGCGTGCTGGGAGAGGACCCGGCCCGGATGGCGGAGCAGGCATTCCAGGAGTTCGAATTCTTTTTTGGTGAGATCGACCTCTTTTCCGCGCCACAGGACGCGGTGCGCACCCAGATCCATTCGCAGGTCGCCCGATCGAAGTTGGGGTGAGTGACCTTCGCTTTCCTGAAGGGCCCGGCTCGTCTCCATCGCCGCGTACAGGCGGGCGGTGATGTCCGTAAGACGGGGGCTGGATTCCGAGGGGTGAGGCAAGGAGGTATTTCCCGGCGGAGGGTTTTGCCCCGACAGCATGAGGATGGCGGCAGGGCAACCCTGTTTGCGCAGCGCGGCGAGAAGCCCGTAAGCGGTCCGGTCTGGAAAGCGGCCATTCAAGAGCAGACCGTCATAGGGAATGTTTCCCGTCATCTGCAGGGCTTCTTCAGCGTCGCCGGCAACGTCGACGGCGAATCCCTCACGGGACAGCCCTTCTTTTAAAAAGAGGCTGGATCGTTTGTCTCCATCAACAAGCAGAATCCGCATGGTTTGGTGGCCCTTTCCGAATCGATGCCCCTCGACTCTAAGGTTGGCTCGGAAACCCGAAAGCATCAATGGGGCGATCAGGCCAAATTCACGGCTGAAATGCCCACAGTCTTTTGTCCTCTGACGCCTGGGACTTTCTGTGAGCCAACGGTGAGTTCTGCCTGTCACCCTCAAAACGCCATTTTTTGCCCGTCAATTCATCCCCCCTAATAGCGCATCCCCATTCGAGCGGAGCAGGCGGTGACGGAGCGAAGCGAGAATAAGTGCGAGGGTCCTCGTATTTTTTAAGTATTTACGACCCTCTTAAGTCGGCTCTTATTGATTCCCTGCCTTTCCACGCCCGCCGAAGCCGCCGCTTGGCGCTGAAGATCCGGCTCAACACCGTTCCGATCGGAATGCGATGACGCCGGGCGATCTGCCGGATCGAAAAGCCCCGGACGAAATGGTCCACCAGGACCTGACGGTAATAGACCGGAATTTTCCGAAGCGCCCAGCGCAGCTTCCGGCAGCACTCCTCCCGGTCAATCGCGCGGTCCATCAAGTCCGATTCGATCAATGAATCCGGTAACGCTCCCTCAAGCAGATCCAGCGATACCGTCCGCCGCCTGCGCAGGGACGACGTCGCACGGTTGACGGCGATCCGATAAACCCAGGTGTAGAAGGATGACTCATTACGGAAGCTCTTGCGCTTTTGAAAGGCGGTCGCAAAAGCCGAAGCCGTCACATCCTCCGCCTCATCGTGATTGCGTACATACCCTCGAATCCCGAAAAGCACACGTTTCCTGCAATCCAAATGAAGCTCCGTAAACGTTCGAGCATCCATCAGAGCGCACCGCTGGTCTTAAACGAAAAAGTTCCAGACGAAGCCAGAATAAGGTGGTCGAGCAACTCTATGCCCATGATCTGGCCCGCCTGTGCGATGCGCTTGGTCAGTCGGACGTCTTCATCCGAGGGTGAAGGATCTCCCGAGGGGTGGTTATGCACGAGCACGACCCCCGCCGCGGCCTGTCCAATCGCCGGAGCAAAGATCTCTCGAGGATGTGCCAGAGACGCCGTCAGCGTCCCGATCGAGATGATCTCTTTAGCGATCAGCTGATGCCGGGCATTCAGAAAGAAGGCGAGCAGGTACTCTTTTTTCTTGTCTCGTATCTCCAGAGCCTGCACCGCCACATCCCCCACCGATTGAAGAACGGGCCGGCCCGCATCCGGTTGGCCCGACGCGCGCCGTACCAGTTCCGCCGAAGCTAAAAGCGCCGCCGCTCCCGCATGGCTTATCCCGCGCAGCGAAGCCAGTCTCTGCCAGGGCATCCCCAGCAATTCCTTCACACTGTGACGACCCAGCACTTCCTCTGGCCAGCGCAGCGAGCGTGACCGGACCGCCAGCGAAAGCAGCTCGGCCTCCTTGAGCGCTTCCACACCCAAGGTTCCCAGTCGCGACAGAGGACGAATGCAGGGCGGCAAATCCCGGATCAAGTCAGCTTGTTGGGTGGTTTCCATGGCTAGAACACCTCCACGGACTCGACGCCTTCGCGCCTGAGATCGTCAAAGTTGATCCACACCACCGGCACCTCGGCCGGCTTGTGATAAAGGGTCGTCGTTCCCTTCAATGTGGTGAGGATCACACAGGCCAGCCGCCCGATTTGATCCCCCTCCAACCCATCCAATCCCAGGTGATCGGCAATCCCACAGGCCCATTCATACGCCTGTTCTTCAGAAGTAATCCCCTTGGTCACCAGCATCCGCTGCACCAGGTCCTTCATGTTGTCTCGTATGGTCGTCATGTCTTTCTCCTTCGCGTGATAGTCTCGCCGTGTGTCTGGCGAGCCACTGAAAGGCAAAGGGTTGACGGGAGGAGGTTTAACGCGGCCCCGGAAGGGGCCGGGCGACACCCCACGGTTGACGGCCGCCCGTGGGGTAAGGAGTAGCGGACGCGATCAGACGGAACAAAATGGTGGGGCCCCGCAGGGGGCAACGATTTTGTTCCGTCTGTCCGCTATGCCTCCTTCCGGCAACCCTTACAATGGGAATGCTCGATAGCACGCTTTCCAACCACGACGCGATAAATCAGGATTTCCGTTTTCGAGGTATGCAGTCGAAAAAAAAGGCCGACCCTCTCCGTTTGGGAGAGAGCCGGCCTTCAGTGCGACGGGAATGACTTATGCGGCCTGGGGATGCTTCTCGTTCCAGACCTTGAGCGCCTCGGCCTGAGCTTTATTGAGCACTTCCTGCACTTTCACTTTTTTGACCTCCAAAAGTGAGCCGATCGAATCGCTGTTGTCATTGAGCATCGACAAGAGCACGAGTTGGATCAACGAATCCCGGCTTTTCTTTTCCAGAACCTCTGCCGGAAACTTACCCTCCTCTGCATCTGATTCTGAAACTCCCGAGGCTTCCAGGAATGGCAGGACCCGGCGACGTTTCCAATCATCGTCCCATTCCTCCTGTAGAAGCGCGAGGAGGTCCTCTTTATCAAACTCCAGCATTTCGACGGCAAGCGCAGCGTAGGTTCTTTGAACATGGCTTCGAATAAACTCCTCTCGTTCGCGCTCTTCAGGGGTTTGTTCCCGATAGGCCGGTGCACGATTCACTTCCTTCACCCCCGCCAACTTCGCTTCTTTGCAGAGAAGAACGACACGCGCCTTCTTCCCTCCCCAGCGTGAGGGCTTTACGATCCCGAACCCGAACTGATCCGGTTTGGCCTGAATGGCCTTCTTGATTTTGTCGTCGAGCTTTTCCACCACATACGCCCCTTTGATCTGTTGGGGGCCCGAAGCGTACCCGTTATCTGAAGCGGTTCCCAGGAACTTCAGCCCCGCGTACCTGGCGGCTGCCGTGGTCTGTAGCTCTTTGTAGTAGGCGGCTGTTTTGCGGTTGAAGCAGCCGGGGTTCGTACAGTGACCCTTGGTTGCGCCATCAAAGAGCACGTTCTGGTTGCCGGTATTGAACGGGCAGGCGTTGCACGCGACCTGTTCTGCGTACGGTACGTCTTTCGGAAACGGCGCCGCCGCAAGGTCCTTGGCGATGCGTTTCTCGACGTATTCCCGCAGTTCCGAAACGCTGGGATAGCGTTTCTGCCATTCCATACGTGTGGTCGCAAAGGCCACGAGCGCTTCGGCGTTTTTCTCCGGGGCGCGCAGGATTTGCTGTGCGTGGCCGGTGGTGATAATCCCCTCCTCCAGAGCCTTGATTGCTTTGGCCGGCAATTCGAGCAACCTCAGGCTCCGATAGACGTAGGTAGGTGACTTGTCTATTTGAGCGGCCAGTGACTCGATCGTGTGCGAACCCCCATCCAGGAGTTGTTTGAAGGCCCGAGCTTCATCCATCGACGCAAGGTCTTCCCGGTGGAGATTCTCCAAGGTCTGTATTTCGGCAGCCTGCTTCTCATCCACTTCCAAGAGCCGCACCGGTATATTTTCCAACCCAGCGGCTTTGGCCGCCGCCAGGCGCCGATGCCCTGCGATCAGAATGACCTTCCCTTCCGCGTCCCTCCTCACAAGCGCCGGTTCCAAAATCCCCACTTTCTTGACGTTCTGCACCAGCTCCTCGAACTTGCCGGGATTCATCCGGCTGCGGCAATTCGACCCTTCCACGATCTCTTTTACGGCCATTTGCAGCTGTGCGACTTCTTTCGTTGGCATGTTGTTCTCCTTGTTTTAAGTTCTCGCCTCCAGAGGAAGCGAGTCAGACAATAAAGAAGGCGGGCCATCCACCAACGGTCTGGTGAACAACCCGCCCTCACTGCATACAACCCATATACGAAAGGCGGTTAAGCGCCTCCCAGGTTCTGTGGTTAAACTTCCCTACAGCGTGTTCAGGTAAACCTGCGCGTCACGGTGCGATTTAAACGCGGCAAGCAAGCACCACCGACGCCAATGATTCCGAGGTACGAAAAAGATCCAGCTCACTCCAAGGAACCGTTTGACGTACCATCGCTCCTCGGCCAATGACGGGACCGGGTGATGGCGACTGCAGAAGAGACTTTCGCAGAACTGATTGAGGCACTTGCGTCCAGGAGGTAACAAGCTGGACGGAATCTGAACATTGCCCCACTCCGCGCGGCCTTCGCTGATCGCTTCGTGGAGCGCTAGATATTTTCTATTCATGGCAGTTACCTCTCACTGAATCCGATACAAGGGATTCCTCCTTCAGTGAACCAACCTTCTCCCGCAGAATCGCCAGGATGCGGCCTACTTTCTCCGCCGGGACATTATGAAAGTCGATGGCGAGTTGGTCATCGCTCGCATACTGCACCGCTCCCCAGATATCGTCCAAGTGAAAACGAACCTTCCCATTTGTCCTTTCGGGCTCATCCAGGGGTTCCCCCTTCAAATCTCCCATACAGGACTCCAGTTTCCGGCTGTATTCCTCGTGCCGGTGATGGATTTCTTCCGCTTTCCGGGCGATCTCAAGATAGGTCGGAACAAACCGCCGCTGGATTTCTTTCAGGATTGCCTCGGCGGGTCGACTGGCGCTCACGCTGATGCTCAGGTGCTTTTCTCCGTAGCGGTAGATGGCCGAATCATGGTTGGAATTGGCCGTGACCGTGATCCGTCCTTCGCAGGGATACCGTCCATAGGTGAGTGAGGCGTAGGAGGATGGAAACCCCTCGACCTGCGCCTTCAGGTACACGTGACTGAATTCATCCGATGGCATATCAACCTTCCATCCCAGGCTGTTGCAGACCGCCAGCATCTTGGCGGCCACTTCTTTAACCGGCACTTCGTTATTCATGTGATTGTCTCCTCGTGAAGTAGTCCCGCCACGCATCTGGCGAGCCACAATTCGGGTAAAGGGTTGGAGGGAGGAGGTTTAACCGATCCGCCAGACGTCTGGCGGATCGAGCGACACCCCACGGTTGACGGCCGTCCGTGGGGTAGGGAGTAGCGGGCGCGATCCGGCGGGACAAAATGGTGGGGCCCCGCAAGCGCAGGGGGCAACGATTTTGTGTCGCCTGCCCGCTATGCCTCCACCCGCCAACCCTTAGAATGAAAAAGCGAGACGGAAAATAATGTTGAAGTTCGTCGTACGATTAGAACCTGATAGGGTTTGCTAAAGAGAGGATGAGGGAACCGGAAATCGTTCTATTTGGCCCCGAGGAGTCTCGGACGGAACCAGAGAAAGGAGGATTTAGGTCTTAAGATTCACTGGCTAACGCTAAGGCGCATTACCTTCTTCAGCGAGAACGTTTAAAACAAACCGTTCGCCGTAATTTCTCGCCGAGGTAGCAAGGATCATGTATTCCGCTATAAGAGCGGCGCTGTAAATGATGACGACTTGCCTGTCGACCGACACCATGAAAACGCCGACTGGAAGCAGGACAGCGAAGATGGCCGAGACAACTGTCATATCACGCATCAACAAATAGATTCGATGCGATTCGCTTACATTCGCTTTGGCCAGATGCTTTTTGTAAAGCCTATACCACAGGGCGTTTTGCGCGTGGGGTTCAGAAGGGAGTGTTCCGTGTTTGGTCTTTAGAATTCCGTGATCAATGCGCGGATCTGCTGCCATAAGTTCCGTAAACACTCGGCATCCCGGCAAGGGATCACGCCACCGCCAGAAAATCAGTCGCGCCTTTCCGGTATCGCCGAGAAGTCCGGTCAAGACAATGGTGATGATGGGCATGCAGGCAGCAATCAGACCATCTTTTGTCGTAATGCGACCCCAAAAATGATTCACCGAGGCACTATTCCATTGCTTGCCGATAGACAGGGAGAGGAAAATGGCCAGATGCACGCCGATGAATGACCATAGAGAGATCGCGTTCTTGCTTTTTAAGTAAGCGGTGGGTGCACTACTTTTTCCCTTTTTCATGCATCCGAACTCGGGATTAGTGTCGTCGTGATCTCGGTGAGACCTGGTTGAGTGAGGAGTGAAACGCCGTTTCCCATATTGGTCGAGAAAACATATCTTGCAACTCGTTGATAGACTTTAACGGCTTCTGGACTGGGATGGCCATATTGACTGTCTACGCCGGCGCTGATCAGAACGGTGTGCGGATTGATATGAAGCAATGAGGCGGGATGAGTGGTATTTTTTGACCCATGATGGGGCGCTGCCAAAACATGTGCCTTCAAGGCACCTCCGAACAATTCGCTGATCGTTTTCCATCGTTCGTTTTCCGTATCGCCAGTGATCAAGTAGGAAAATCCACCTGCCCCTATTCCTGTCAATTTGAGAACAATGCTGGAATTATTCGAATTATCCATATCCGCAATGTGCGGCGAGAATAGCTCAAAGTCGAAGTTGGAGGAGAGACCGGAAAGTTTGCGGTTGGACAGCACGTCAAGCCGGACGGATACTCTTTCCAACGGATTGGCGGAACCACGTCGAAGGTCTTCTTGTTCGGTGATGAGATCAAACGCCAATTTGGCCTCTTCGCTGTCTTTATAGTATTTGGGATACATGACCCAATCGGGCCGATACTTGGGGAGAACGATCGAGAGACCGACAACATCCAGATGGTCGCTATCAAATCCTGTCAATACTAACCCTTTCACATAGTGGCCTTTCAATGACGTGGCCAGCATTCCTTTGACAAAGGCTACAGTGTCGTCATCCGACGGAGGAATTCTCGAATCTACAATAATGGCTTCCGTCTGATGCCGGACTATGGAGAGAGCGCCTTGACCCACATTGACCGTAATAATGTTCATGGGGTCATTTCTTGCGGTACATTTCTTGATTCATATCTCTCTCCAGATCCATGACGGCCTGCCGGGCTGATTTAAAAGCACGGTCCCTATAATTTGCGATGGTGTCCAAGGTGGGTATCTTTTGTCCTGACACGGTAACGGAATAAGACGATGTGCCGGCGATTTCCATGGCCAGAACATCGATTGCGCGCCCATCGATTAGGTCCAATTTTCCTTTCCAATAGAAAGTGCCCGTGCTCTTGGACAATAAGGGTCTGAACGCCGGAAAGAACTCGGAAAAGAATTCCTGATCTCTGACGCGTTCCTGGTTGGCGTAGCCTAGAACATCGTATTGCCGCGATGGGGTGGGCGCAGAAACGGTTCCTTCTGAGAGCAGCGGGCTAAGAATGGGCGTATCGACGATCTGAACCTCGTAGTCGGGTATCTCATAAACTGCGCGATCATCACGTCGGAAGAAATAGTGTTTGACGTCGTAGCGTTGATTTCGGCCGGGAGTTTTCCGGACGACCAGAATTGCATAAAAGAAGTCAGTATTGTGTTGATCATGATTCACGATGTTTTGGTAAGTTGCTTTATCTCCCGAGCTGAGCGTGGACAAGCCGTTCACATGATGCGTGTGCCAATTACCCAGATGTTCGATATCCGGATGACTTTGTTCAACAGACCGGAACACCTTTTCCTGATAATCCCCGTCCTGAAAAAAACTCGTGGCCGTTCGCTTGGCATTGGGACCCGGCCCAATGACCCCTCGAACCTCGATGTCATACCGCAAATCTTTTTTTCGATAGTCGCCGATAATTCGTCCACCCGTTTCATCCATATCAAACCGGTCGCATTCGTCAAAGATGGCCTCAAGAGCCTTTTTCGCGATCGACACGCGAATCTGCAAAGTTTTTGATCTAAACATCGGCCCCAACCTTCCCGGAACAAACTCCGCAAGCCTCTTGGCGATTCAGAATGATTCGCTGCACCTGAAAATGCCTTTTAAAGGGGTGGGTGGGACGATTTCCCCAAATGAGATAATTTTCGTCAATCAAGCTCAGATATTTCGGACGTTCTTTCAACCGTCGCGCGACTGCGTCTAAGACAAAGCGCGCATGAAAGGAGGTAATAAAGGATATGTCGATGATCAGTCCGGGGGAATCCTTTATTTCCGATATTTCCATCCCATAGACTTTTTGCCGTTCTTCCTCAGAAACCAAGTCAATCTCTTTGATGCCCTCTCTAAACGGGGTCCGCTGTAAGGACGCTTCAAGACAAGCCAAACATCCCCCCGATTCGGGCCTGTAACTGAAGACTTCCCCGCCGATTCCTCGGGTGAAGACGCGACCGACCACAAAGGGGATGGCATTTCGAACGCAGATTTCGTTAATTTTGTAGCGGGACGGTTCATTGTCGGTCGCGAGCACGACCACATCCGCCGCTTTAATCTCCGTTTCGATATCGGGATAGCTCATGATGTCCGCTTCTATTTTTCGTATATCGGCGTTCGGGTTTCGATCCAGCAGAACTTCGGCGAGAGCGTCCACTTTTTTCCTGGCGATAAACCGTCTTCCGCAGACATGCCGGATGACATTTTCCGGGCCTAACACATCGCGATCTAATAGCGCGAAGTGGCGGATCCCAGACATGACAAGAGCCAAGGCTACGCTCCCGCCGCCGGACCCACATCCAGCGATTAGGACTTTGACGGGCGCTAACAGCTGAATGTCAAAAAGTGATTCGATTCGCTCAAAAATTCGGTCCTCGCTCATTAAGCGCCCTCCGGCGTTGTCGGCCACTCACCATTTTTGCGCCACTTTGCATATTGTCGTAGCCATCGTCTCGCCTCGCCCAGCGCATAAACGACGTCGTGATTTTTTGTATTCCACGTCGCCGTCGCTCCAAAAATGGACAAGGAACCATCTTGCCATCGTTTGGGCGTGTTCGACGGCAACTGTGGAACTTGAATTCGAGGGGCAGAATTGGGATATCCGTGAGGTAGAGTGACGGTCACCACAACGTTTTCGCCCGCGGCGACTTCGTGGAAGCTGATTTCCAACTCTTTGCCGTCGCTAATGGTCACCTTGAAATTTTCATTTTTATCGCGGAGCTTGTTTAGCTCATCGGTAATGCGGTCAGGCGATACATCCGGCATGAGGAATGAGACGGGGACCAAACAAGCCTTGGGCTGCCCGTTCCTTTCCACAACGAAGACCTCCCCATCTCGGGCAACACGATCCAGGACCTCTCCGGGAGATTTTCTGAGCTGCATCATATTTAGAGTTTTAAATTCAATTTTCAAGATGACCTCTTAGTGCTTTATCTCTGCGCCGGGCCACTGGCCACCATTGCGTTTCCAAATTTCGTACTTGTTTAACCATTTTGCCGCGCGTCCGATAACAAAGGAAAGTTGGTGAATGCCGGGATTCCACATCGCATGATGCAGGTAACATATATTGCCGCTATTGTACCGGTGCGGTGAAATGGCGATTGGAGGCGTATCAACATAAACGCTGGGCATTTCATAAGGGTAATTGTCAGGGAATTTAATCGATAAAACGTACATTTGAATGGACGTTTGAAGGGCAGTTTTCGCGAATACCCGTCCATCTGCGGTCGGATGCAGTTCTAAATACGCGAACGTCTTTTGTGCTTCCAAAAATTCTCGCTGAATCCGGTTAATATCCACCAGGCTGCCCCCCGTACTCGCCCCCCAGATTTTCTTTCATCGTCAGAGGTTTTTTTGTTCCTAGATCTGCAGGGTTCACCTGGCCCACAGGTCGGATTTCCCCGTTGGGTAGAATCTGGATAGGAGTCTCCTCTTCGCTGTTTAGCAGAGCTTCCAGCTCCTGAATTGTCGGTTTTTTGTCCATCTTTCCTCCTGATTACTACAATTGCACATACCATATTAATTAGATGGCCAATTGTCAATGGGGCATTTTCTACCCATTTTTAGGAGGCAAGTCAACGCTTCGACAGCAGCTATCGAAGGCCTTAGTGAGAATAGTGGTTGGGGCTGAGCTTTCCCCCGTAGACGCTCCATTTTAGCAGCTGCCCCAGCTCGCGGGGCGAGGGGTCGCCACATGGCCGGCGACTGTGATGGATCTCGTCAAGGTCGCTGGCGAGCATAAACGCTTCGCATTTATCCCTCCCCTCCTCCCTCTCCGTCGCTGACGCTCGGTCGCCCCTCCATGCCGTGATGTATCCACGGCATGAACCGGCGTGGTGACGCCTTCTCAGGACGCCCTGAATGTTCCAGGTCTCCCCGATCCCTGCGGGCCGGTCGATCCCTGGGCGGGACCCTTCATTGCTCGCCGTTGGTTCGCGGTGTCTTCGCGGATAGCGAAGCATCGAAAGGACCAATGACAATGACGAAGAACGGAACAAAAGACGCGAGAATCCAGTACCGCGATGAAGTGGCAAAGAAAGGAAATTTCATAGATTTACAGGCTTATGCTCAGGGAATCAGTATTTTGTTGACGGCCGGTCTCACAGTCTTACTCTCCTGGAAGGAACAGTATGTGTATTCGTTGTGCAGCGCCTGCTTGGCTTTGGCCGCAACGACTAGCGATCGGCTCAAAAGAGTCAAGCTTAGCCGACAGGGATTTCTAGCCGAGTGGGAAAGCCTGCGCCGGCCAAGGCGCGCGGCGCCTTAAGCCGCCGCTGAAAGCATCTGGAGTTTGGAGGCTTCGATTTTCAGCGCGGAACAAACCTCTCCGCTTCCGGCCTTCCATCGATCACTCTTAAGCCTGCCTTCAACGTAGATTGGACTTCCCCTTTTGAGATCCCGGGTCGCACTGTCCGCCAGGCTATCCCAAACGGTGACCGGAACAAACGTGAGCTCTTGTCGCAGATGTCCGGTACTGCCTTGGTAAGGACGCTCAAGTGCCAGATTCAAATGCACGATCATTTTGTCGCCGATCGCCGACCGGATTTCCGGGTCCTGGGTCAGACGTCCTGCCAGACGAACCTTGTTGACCGACAGCATCCGCGGAGCCTTCTGCGTCAGAAGGCCCGGCGGTGCTTGTTTCCGAACTGTGTCATTCATGGATAAACCTCCCGACGGTGCTGTTTAGTCTGCAATGTCCTGTCCCTGGCTCCGGCTTTGGCCCCGCGCGAGCGACTGCACCTTGAAGGCGTCGAAGCGCAATTGAGTACGTTGACCGCCGTCCGGAGTTTTCACGGTATGTGAGTGCACCCGTCCTTCGATATAGATCGGGGTCCCATCCCGCAGAAATGGCCGGCAGTAAGTCGCCAACGTTCCCCCAACGGCCACCGGAACATAGGTGACCTGCTTTTCTTCCCGGTCCGAAACATCCCTGTAGTCTCTTTCGACGGCCAGGCGGAATTGGAGGAACCTTCGCCCGTCAAGACCGCGGAAGATGGCATCGCCCGCGACGCGTCCCGCCAGGCGGAAGTCATTTGCACGGGACACGTCGTCAGGCGGATACGCATTATTTGGAGCTGGGTTCGTATCAACCATGGCTTAGCCTCAGTCGCCGACTTCCTGTCCCTGGCTCCGCGCTTGCCCTCTGGCCAACGACTGCACTTTGAAGGCTTCCAGACGCATGATGGAACGCTTCTGACCATCGCGGGTCTGCCAGGACTGGGAGCGAAGCCGTCCTTCGAGATAGACCGGACTGCCTTTCTTTAGGAATTCCCTCGCGCGGTCGGCCACGACTCCCCAAACGGCGCAGGGGACGAAGGAGACCTGCTTCTGCCACTGGTTCTGTGCGTCGCGGTAGCGTTTCTCAACGGCGATGTCGAAGTTGGCGACTTTCTGGCTGCCGACTTCCCGAATGACGGGATCGCGAGTGAGGCGTCCCGCTACGCGGACGTCATTGATCGCCGGCATGCGAACACCATTCGGCGGCGCAACGGAAGCTTGTGTGGATACGGCGGGCGCATCGGCGACAGACGTCTGCTGCGGCGCAGGCGTTGATGGACTCGGCTGTTGAGTCGGCTCGGGAGCTTTGGCGGGCGGGGTTTTGGTCTCCGGCGCAGGCGCTACTTTTTCTTTCGTTGTCTTTGCGGCTTTGGTGGCCATGGTGGTATCTCCTTTGAGGTAATGCCTCGGGCTTCAGGCTCCGCGAGGGTGCGTCATGCGGCGTCTTGAGGATGGTCGTCGATCGCGTATTGCTGCCGGAACTGATCCTTTTCCTGCTCGCTCAATTCGCGCGCCGGAGGCAAGGAAACGACTTTGAGCTCACGCAGAATGGGTGTGATGGGAGTAATCGGTATCGGTGGAATCATCCGGGACGTAAAGACGGATTCTTGAAAATAGCGGATCTTGCTTGCGCGAATGGGAGGCAGTCCCTCGATCATGACGATTTCCTCATCCGGTGGGAGCTGAAGGATTTCCTGCGGAAGGAGCAGGGCTCGAGAAGTCTCAGAGAACGACCGGCTGGTGCGGCCTGAAAGCCAAAGCGATCCCGTAGGCTCGCTTTGACTCTCGGATTCGGTACGAGCTCCGAAATTCCCCAGATATTTGGAGATGACTTCCGCCGTCTCATAATCGCCGGAGGCGAAAGTCACTTTTACCTTGGACATTCCGAGAAACGAATAAAGGCCCGTCCGTTCATAATGCCGCTCCAACTGAGGTAAGTCCTGAATGATCATCATGAATCGGACCCGGTAGCCGCGAAAATAGGCACTCGCCTGCTCAAACTGCGTCATGCGCCCGAGGCTGGCGAATTCGTCCATCAGAAAGAGCACGCCGAAAGGTTCTGTCTTTGGGTCGGGTTCCTTTTCGGTGAGAATGTCGGTGGCCTGCTGGTAAAGGATCTGAAGGAGAGGCCGCAAACGGTGGAGGTTGTTCGGGGAGACCCCTACATAAAGCGTTATCCGTTCTTTCTTGAAGCGGCGCAGGTCGAAGTCGCTCGCGTAGGTGGCGGCGTCGATCAGAGGGTTTGCCCAAAGCTCCAGGGCGGAACTCAATGTGGAAAGGACTCCGCTTCGTTCCTTCTCGGCTTTTTGAATGTAAGCGTTTAAGGCCATGCAGGCTACGGGATTCATCCCATCCCGGCGCCGCGTCAACAGGTCATGCACATAATCAAAAAAGTTCGATTCCCGGATGGTGCAGAGAATGTTGCCGAAAGACACCGCTGCGCCCGATTCATCCAATAAATGAAGCGCCAAACCCACGAGAAGCGTACGGGCCTCGTTTTCCCAGAAATCGTGCTTGGGCAATAAGAGATGGGCAATTTTCTGAAGATCGTCGATTCGAAGTCCTGGATCGTCGCTTACGAACTGGAAGGGGTTGTACCGATGAGTGCGCCCATCCGGATCACCGGGATTGAAGAAATACACTTTTTGTCCATGCGCGGCGCGGTAACCGCTCGTGAGGCGGAAATTCTCCCCCTTCACGTCGTGGACGATCGCGGAATCTGACCAATGGAGAAGGTTCGGGATGACAATGCCTACTCCCTTGCCGGAGCCGGACGGCGCAAAACACATCACGTGCTCCCAGCCCGGCATGCAGAGGAACCGTCCCGCGCGCCGTCCCAGCAAAATGCCAGTCCGGGAGAGGAGGCCCGCTCGCCGCACCTCACCCCACGACGCCCAGCGGGCATCGCCGTAAGGGCTGATGAGCTTCTGATTCTTGATCCAGGACCCGACCAGAAGCGCCAACAGAACAAAGGCGGCGATGGTGGAGGTGTTCATGAGCTGTCGAACCGGAGGGGAAGTAAAGTAAAAGGGAAAGTAATGCCAGAGCGTCCAGGGCGTGACTTGATGGAACGGAAGTCGTGCCAGAACGCAAAAGACAAAGCCGGCGAGCCAAGACCATGCGATCAATGCGGTGAGGCCTGCCGCCGACCACCAGATGCCGCGTGTTTGATTCATGAGGAATACCCCGCGTAGTAGATTTCCGAGACCACCCGACGTCCGGCGTCGCCTCGGTGGAGCTGAAGCACTATGGGAATGGCATGACGAACGTAGTCCAGAACTTGCGGCCGAGTCATGCCGAGATCGGCTTGCAGGACCATGAGGGCCAGTTGTTCAAAGGCCATCTCGGGTGAGTCAGCGTGAATCGTTGCGATCGAGCCCGGATGACCCGTATTAATCGCGCGCAGAAAAGCGAAGGCTTCGACCCCTCGCAATTCGCCCATGATGATGCGGTCGGGCCGCAGGCGTAAAGACGCTTCGATCAGCTGTTGAGGCGTGACCTGGGCTCGCCCCTGGCCGCCGCGCGAACTCAGAAGATGAACGCGGTTGGGCTGGCGCACGCGCACTTCGCGGGCATCTTCCACAGTGACTAACCTTTCGTGATCGGGGATGGCCTGAAGACAAGCGTTTAAGAAAGTCGTTTTGCCGGTCGAAGTTCCCCCTGAAATCAGGATATTGCGGCGACTTTGGACCGCGGTGCGGATGAAGGTCGGAATGTCGTGATGGCGCAAAAGGCCGGTAAGGAGAGCTTCGTCGGGCGATACCTCATGAGCGGTGGCGGTTTCGGCAAAGGCCCCTTGTTCTTCATAAGCGGCCAGGTCGTAGTGAATGACGCCCGGTTTTCGTATCGAACAGCAGAAGTCTTCAGCGGCGGGCGGGAGAACAATCTGAACTCTGTGCCCCTCGGGCAGAGTTGCGGAAAGAAGCGGCTTTTCGGGCGACAGTTGCTGTTGGGAGGATTCCGCGATTAAATCCGCCATGAGACGAAGGTGT
The DNA here is from genome assembly GCA_964604825.1 of uncultured Elusimicrobia bacterium. GTDB lineage: Bacteria > Elusimicrobiota > Elusimicrobia > 2-01-FULL-59-12 > 2-01-FULL-59-12 > CAZSAL01. The sequence continues at coordinate 52,377 of CAZSAL010000004.1, read as the reverse complement.
TCGGGATCGAGAGCAGGCAGATCGAGCCTCTTCATTTCCCCTTTGCGCTCGACCCAGGCTTCCCCGGGCTGATTGATTGAGATCTCGCTCACGTCATCCTCGCTCAAGAGGGAATCAAGAGGCGATAGAAACGTTCGAAGGGCTACTCGGCTCATGGAATAACCTGGACCCGGCGGGAAGCGATAGCCGCCGGATCGAAATAGAGATCACGGGCCACAAATACTTTGACCGAAGTCCCGGGCGGGACGGAGATCGTGGGTTTTATGCGCACAAACACGCCCATCACATTGTTGGTCGCCTCGCTGAACCCCTGCGCCATCGAACTCCGATAGGTCGCCAGGGAGTTCCCAGCATCCTGGGCACCGACGCCGATGGTCGCAGCCGAAGCCCCGATAATAGACAAAAGCGTGGCCGCCCCGAACATCGTGAAGAAATGACGGTTCACATCGCCTGAAAGCCCGGCTTCCCCGAGAGAATCAGTCCCACCGGAACCCAAGGCGATGTCGATGCCGTCCGGTCTGATGGCGCGCTGCCAGATGACGAAGACGCGGGATTGTCCCTGAGCGACGTCCGCGTCGTACTGCCCGATCAGCCGTGAGCCTCGCGGCAAGAGCACCGTGCGGCCGGAATCTCCGTAGATATCGTCCGAGATAAGCGCCCGGAGCATGCCCGGATGATCCGTGTTGATGCCTGTTTCGAGGACCGCATCCAGGAGTTTTCCTTCCGCGATGATGAATTCCCGGTCGCCCAGGGTCGACGAACGGGCCGAGCCGCTGCTGGTGGGATGAAACCCGGAAGGCATGGGAGGGCCGGCCGCGGGGTCGGGGGAGGAGGCGCCCGACCCCGCGCCGGGGGTGGCGGCGGTGTTGGTGTAGAGGACGACGGGGGAATTGCGGCGCGCATCACGCAGAGACGCCTGTTCCGGTCTCTGCCAGGCCGCCGGCGGTGGGAGAATAGGAATTGTGGGTACCGCTAACGTGGGGGCGGTCGAGGGCGAGGCGCTTGCCGTATTGAAGTCGCTTTCATTTGCAGCCATTGGAGCTCTACGCTTTCCCCCCTTCATGAAAAAGAAGGCCAGAAACAAGAGCGCCGCCAGCGCGAGCCAAAGACCCGGGTTCCATGACGTCCCGGAACGGACAGCGCTCGGGATCTCGGCAGGTACCACGGGAGTCAGATTCGGTTCGGGTGTCTGTTCTTCCATGTCGGCTCTCCTTAAGCGGGGTCCGTCAACAATTTCTTCTGATTGATTGCGGTAGCGGTTTCATTGCCGCTGCGCATCGTGTAAAAGTCGCCCAGGCGTTCGACGACCACGTAGGTGCCTTCCATGCGGTAATTCACGAGGCTTTCTTTGCCGTCAGACCCGACCACAAAGATGGCCGGAAGAGACCGGGTATGATCAAATTCAAAATAGGTAAATTGGCCGTCATCAAAGACATGAAGCGGTTGAATGCTTTTTGCCCCCGCGATCTTGTAATTGAGATTGAAGTTCGGTCCGTCTTTGTCTGCCGCACTCGGCACCAATGAAGCGAACGCCTCCGTTTCGGGATAGCGAAAGCGTATGAGGTATGTGATGTCCTCGCGCCTGAGGGGCGATCGGGCGACAAGATCAAATATGTAGGTTCGCTTGTTCGTCACGAGCGAGAGGTTTGTGCGGGCCCCATCGGCCATCGGTTTGATGAAGATATGCTGGCCCGCGCCAACGATCTGCCAGCCGATGGAGTCGCCGGCCGCGATGGTTTTGATCTCTTCAGCGTCTCCGATTTGAATGTCGATCTGATAGCCGTAATACGCGACGAGCCGATAGACCTGGTTGGGGCTGTAGACGAGCAATTTGACCCGGTCATCCGTGACCGTGGCACGCGGAACGCTCTCTGCATGGACAGAATAAGCCGCAAAGAGAAACAGCAGACTAAACATAAGGCGAATGCGAATCATGAAATGACCTCCTGGTCGATGCGGTAATGGGTGATACAGAATCCGAGTGGATTGACGAGCCGGTCCGCCTCGGCGATGGGTGCGGGTCCAAAACGCCAGGTCACCGTGGCGATCCATTCGCTGACTTTGGGAGCGCTCGACGCCTTCTGTTCCGTCGCTGTGAAGCGCAACTGCGCCATCTGTCCCGGCAGGAATGCGATTGATTTCACGTGGACGAATCGCCGAATCTGATTTCCATACACAGCGAGTGGTCCGGTCGGATTATTGGAAGCGATCCATTGATCAAACAACCGCCGCTCAGAGGAACCCGACATCAGATCAACCGCGCGGTAATTCTCCGCCAGATCCGCTGGATCGTAGGTCTCCCGGTCAATGACGTAATGGCCGAGGAAGTATTTGCGGATGGCTTCGTCGTAAGTCATGGATGGGTCGCCGGCCAGGGGCGCGACAGTCGTAACGGCTCCCGAGGTCTCCTCTTTGATGAGAAAAGGAACGGAGGTCTTGAGCGGGATAAGAGTCATCAGCGCGGCGGCTTCGAGAAGGGCCAGAGCTAATGCCGCCCAGGCGGTACAGAGCCAGCGATTGCGGCTCACGTGCACCGATTGATAGCGGTCCTGATACCAGTCATAGGCCTCGGCTGGATAGGAAAGCGTCTTGAAGGGATTCTGAAAGAGGAGTCCGTTCATGATCGCTTCTCCCGGCGCAGGGAGCGGATCTTCTCACGTCCGCGCCTGGCGGCTTCCACAATGCGCTTGGCCCCTCGCTGGGCGCCAACGACCGCGATCGCCGTAGACATCGCGGCGAAGCCACCCGGATGCAGATGCAGGCCGCCGCCCGAGATGCCGGCGGCAAACCCGTGACCTGGTGCAGAAGCCCCAGGAGGATGAAGAACGAGAGCAGGACATACACGCAATAAAGTCCCCCATGCCCGCTGTGTGCGGCGAGTGCCGACTGCAGCTGCATGAGGGCCTGCTGAGGTATTTTGAGCATGATGCTCAGGACCGCAGCAGTGAAAATGGGAATGAGAGCGAAATTAAAGACCTGCCGAAAGTAATGCACGAAGAAATCACGCGTGGCATCAAAAAGCAGAAAAAGAAAAAAGAATGGAGCCAGCCCCAGGAGAATAGAGAGCGCAATCTTTGAAAGCACCAGGAGATAAAGTGCGTACGCGACCGAAATGAGCGTCATGTAAAACAGGCTGTAGCCCACGATCAGAAAACCCAGTGTGAAAACGCTCGCCGTCTGGTTGATCGCGTTGGCAGCCATGACCCCACGATCCAGCACGTCGCCCAGCATGGCGTTCGGATCGGCCGATCCACCGGAAATGATGGCCATTAGCCTCCCGGGGCCATTCGTAAAGAGGTTGGCGAAATAGAGGGTGAAGAAATCCCATTGCGTAACAAACGCCGACACGACAACCATGACGGCGAGATGCCTTAGCGTTCGCCAGAGATTAAACGGCGTATGGCCTGTTAAATGTCCGATCCCGAAGAAGACCACATAGAGGATCATGAGAAGCTTCAAGGTCGGCGCGAGCGCAGAGGAAAGCGCCTGATAGGTGGATTGGACATAGATCTGAATCGACGCGTCGACGAGGTTCAAGATATTGCTCAGTCCGAGATAAGAATCCATGAGTGGCTCCTTAATTGGCGAAAAAGTCTGATTGCGCGGCCTGTCCGCTCGCGATAGCGTTCTGGGCATTGGCCTGTAGATACAACTGCATGGCGTTTGTACGCAGAAGCTCGGCGTTGATCTGAGCCGATTTAATTCCGACCGCCGTGTTTAAGTCGAGCGCGGCTTTGACGGTATCGGTATGTTCAATCCGGTTCTGGTAGGCCTGCAGATCGGCAAGAGGCACGGACGCGGCGTTAAACGTGCCCTGGCCGGCGCTTAAACCTGTGATCGCCGCCTGATAGGTTCCGCTCCAGACCGCCTGCATGCGTGGGTTGGACGCGGCCAGGTTCGGATCAAGCGGAGGGTACTGGGCGGCAACCTGCGAGTGGGCGGCTTTGTAAGCCTGGACTTGGGAGGCGTCACCGGGATTCACGCCGGTGTTCACCATCCCGACTATATCCCCCCAGGAACTCGTGCCCCACCCATTGATGGGGCCGCTTAGATTTCCGATCCCGTAATGGCCGCTCATGGACTGAACCTGTTGTTTGAGCATCGTGATCTGCTGGGCCATCATGGAGAGATGCTGAGTAAACTGCTCTGTCTGAACGAGCATCTGACTCACGGCCGCATAATCAAGAACCGGTAGGGTTGCCTGCGAAGAAGTAGGGGTGACGAGTTCGGTCAGAATCACAACGACCAGAACGAATATCGTTAGCCCTGCGGCGCGTTCCAGCATGACGCCAAAGGACGGTTGTCGCAGAAGATATTTCTTAAGACTTGAGCCCATGTGAAACCTCCTGTTGAAAAAGTGGAAGCCAGACTGCCGGATCATCCCCCACATCGGAGCGCAGGCGATCGACGATCGCGACAGTCTCGGCACGACCGGAGAGGACAGCCAGAATGTCCGGCATGGGCGAGAAGTCGGCGCGCGCAACCACCGAATCGTGCGCCTGTTTGAGCAAAAAGCAGCGGCTCTCTTTGTCCAACACGTCACGGATGAGGTGCATCTCTCGTTCGGACAGTTTGAAGACGTTGCGGTATTCCTCGGTGGCTTTGGGATTCGGAAAGTAGATGTGTGTGGCGGTTTGCCCAATCAGGGCCGGGCTGATCGCCGAACGCACGGCATCTTCGACGCTCTGTGTGGCAAAGATGACAAGGGCATTCAACTTTCGGAAGGTTTTGAGCCAATCCTCGATCTTGGCGGCAAAGATGGGATTTTTGAGGAGTGCCCAGGCTTCTTCCAGTACGATCATCGTGGGCGTGCCGTCCAGGGCCGAACTGATCCGGTGGAAGAGATACAAAAGTACCGGGGTGATACTTGAAGTGTCGTTCATCAGTGGACCCATCTCGAAAGCCATCACCTTTTGGTCTAAGGACAGGAGGTCGGCAGAATTACCAAAGAGATTTCGTTTTTCCCCCTGGCCATGCCAGATTGCAAGCCGTCCCGCCAGGCTCCCAGGGCCGCCCATTCCCAGAAAGGGAGCCACGTTATCAAGTGTCCGATGGTCCCAGGCGAGCTTGTAGTTGCCGGCAACGGCTTCGCCCACACGAGCCAATTCTTCACCGGTGAAGGCATCTCCAGAGGCTATGAGCATGCTTTTCAGCCAGTCCACGAGAAAGGCGCGGTTAGAAGGTGTGTCGGCCAGTTGGAGCGGGTTAAAGCCGGAAGGATGCGCGGCGCCCAGGTTGCGATAAGTCCCTCCCAATGCCCGCAGGAAAATCTCCGAGCCGCGGTCGCGGTCGAAATAAAAAACCCGACCACCGAACTTCCGGCTTTGTGCGCATAGGAAATTGAGAAGTGCCGTCTTGCCGCACCCGGTCGGACCGATGAACGTCGTGTGCCCCACATCTCCCGAATGGAAATTAAAGAAGTAGGGCGTCCCGGATTTGGTCTCAAGGACGGTGACGGCTGGACCCCAGTGATTGCCTGAGGGGCGACCGGCTGGAAAATTATGGAGTGAAACAAAGCCGGCCAGATTGGCCGTACTTACCGTGGCGCGCCGGGCGATGTACTCGAAATTGCCCGGAAGCTGCGCCCAAAAGCAGGGTTCCATGTTGAGGTCTTCGCGGACGCCCAGGATGCCCAGGTTCATGAGCTCGGTGTCGATGCGCGCGATGGCTTCATCCAGTTCCTTCATGGTATTGACGATGGGCTGAACGGTCAGGTGATGCTGGCCGAACGCGATCGCACCACCGGTCGCGTCATCCAGCGCCTGGTCGATTTCTTCCATCTGCGAAACGGCCAGATCCCCGGTTTGCTCCATGCGACGCTGTTGGAGCTGCATCGCGGAAAGTGCCGTTTGACGGTGCACAAAGGTAAAGGACTGCGTGAGAACAAACTCAAAAGGCAGCGAGAAAAACCCGTCCAGAAGCCCTGCATACGTTTCCGGTGCGTATTCCTTTATAGAGACCATCGCGGCCAACCGGCTATGGGTCGCTCCGCGGCACTCGATCGCATTGCCGCCAAAGAAAAGGCGCTTCCAGGCGAGATAACGCGAGAGGTCCATCGCGGGAACCAGTACCGGGCGGTCTTCCAGATTGATCAGCCGTGCTAGAAAAGCCAATGGCTCGGACATAACGCCCGCCGGTGTCGAATGTGTCGTGAGGAGATGTGGGCCATAATCGGATAAGGTGGATTCAAGGCGATGGGTGATGTCTTTTAAATCCTGGCAGGCAGCCCCCAAGGTCTCGGCATGTGCTGCGTCACTGCCCTTCTGCGTGAAGATTCCCAGGAATTGCTGAAAACTTCCCGCATGTCCTACGTGGCCGCGTTTAACTATCGAAACGTATAGACTGTTTTGGAATAAATTGCGGCCGGCGTTCTTCTCTTTCCAGCGGTTGTTGAGAATCTCCGCGAACCCAGGTTCGAACTGGCCTTCCGGATAGGCCGGCTGTCGGCTGCGAATCGTGTGAAACCATAAGGCATATTCGGGACCGGCCAGAGATTTGAGAAGCACGTTCCGAAGGCGCTTTCGAACATCGATGTCCTCGGGGTCGGCGGACTCAAAGGCAAATCCGTCCAGTCGCAGAAATTGGATGAGGTGCCCATTCTTGGTCAGAATGGTTTGGTCATCGTAATGGCAGGCGTAAGGGATGAAGGTCCCCACCGGGATCTCCGAACCGGAGAGGTGGCCTTTCGCGGGGCGATGTTCGTTGAGTTGGATCATTGGAAAGGGTCGTAGCTGTTGGCTCCCCAATAGCGGCGATTCAGGCATCGCAGGAAGCGCGCTTTGATGAACCACAGGTCAAAAATGCGGGCTTCTTTGAGACAAAGTAGATAGGCCACTCCATGCAGGACCGGCGCTCCAATGAAGAGCGGATAAAAGGAGTTGAAGACAAGAAACCCGACCATGGATACCATCCCGTTCAGGATAAAAACCGGTTGGGGCACGCCCCAGATCATCGCCGGACGAGTAAGCCCGAGAAAAAGCGGATCGTTGTTCCGGTTCTCAACCATTGAAGATCGCCACGATCCGCGCCGCACCGAAGATGCAGGCGATTCCGAAAAGGACCGCGCCTGCATGCGCCCAGGAGACTCGCCCGGCTAAAGCCATCACGCCAACGGCCATGACCGCCAGAACGGCCAGGAGGGTGCCGGTGGAACCGCTGAGAGCGTTAACAACGACTTGAAGGGGTGTTTCCCAAGGCAAGCCTCCCATGTCAGCCAAGGCCGGAAGCGCGACCGAAAGCATGAGTACAGCCAACAGACCCAATGTGAGGAACCCCCTGTTATTCATGGGCGCCCCCTTTGCCTGCGACATCTGCCGGGTCGGAGTCACGATCCGTCGTGGCGACCGGCATAGTGCCGGAATTCCCTAGAAACGCACGGAGCTTTTTCTCCTGATGACGCAGGCGCTTGGCTTCCTGGTCATGGAGCACGCGCTCCTGCGTGATCTTGTCCAGGAGTCCCGTCAACTTCCCCTGGAGATCAGGAAGATCCTTGTAGACGACCTCTTGTCCTTCAATTTCCATCTGCATAGCGGCTCCTTTCCAACTTGCGATAGTGCTGCCCTTCGAAGCGTTAGTGTCGAAAACTCGAAAATATTCCCGATTACCTGGTTCGGCACTTTTCATTTCGCGCGGAGAAAATCAACGAAACTCAAAATAAAAAGGTGAAAAATAGCATGCGGAGATTTATCTAGCTACGAGGGATGCGCACAAAGCGAACAGTGGAGGTGAATCGGGATTAGCGCTCAAGACCGCCGTCGTGGTCCCGGGAGGATCCCGGATTCTTGGGACGCGGCGATTGGAGAAGCTGGTCAATCATTGTTTGGCGGAGTGTCTTGGGCGTGGGCATCGCGCGGGAAAATCGTTCGAGGTCGGCCGCCGCCTTCAAGAGCGCGTCCCTGTCTTTGACGTTTTGGAGCGCGGCGGTGCGGAGCCGTTCGGCTTCGGTTCGGTAGGCTTGCCTTTCGAGGTCATTGCGGCGCCGCATGGCGACTTCCCAGGGTTTCGCCCGTAGATCGCCTTTTTCCAGACTTTCAAGGACTTCACGTGCGGTCTCTTTCTCAGCGCGCGGTACGATCCCCTTGCGATGAAGCTGATGAGCGACGCGACGGCTGCCCTTTCGTCCGATTCCCCGCGCGGCCCGGGGTGACACGGCCATTTCAACCCCTTCCTCTCGCGCGGCTTCAGCATAGATTTCGCGCAGGCGATAAAGGTCGGGTCGGTTGAGGCGCAATTTCTTTTCAGTTTCGACATTGAACATCTTGACCACCACATGGGCATGCGGATGCTTCTTGTCTTCATGGATGGCAAAGACCGCCTCATGCCCCTGGAACCGCCGCTGCAGAACCGTCCGGATGGTGCGGCGCAAGGCTTCGGGAGAAGACCCCGGCGGCATGGAGAAGATGAGGTGAACGGTATCTCGGCTGTCCCCTCGTGCGTCAAAATCGATGGCCCAATCATTCACTAGGGCCTTCTGTTCATCGGTGGTGGTCAGAACCTCCCCCAATTCAGTTTCGAGCGGCAATTCCCCTTTGCGGCTGATGTATCGGAGGAGGCGCTTGGCTGCCGGGGTCCCGTGACCGTAGCCAGCTACTTTGACCACGGCCTGCGGAACGCCCCTTGCCGCCCGCAGGCGTTCTGCGAGCGGCAAGGCAACGACCAGGCCATGCCCTTTAACGAGCGGCCGGTAAGAGAAATCAAGCGGCTTTTCGGGGCTCAACGCATTCCAGTTTGCGGCGCCGCGACATGTAGGCTTTGATTTCCACACCCATTCGATTGAGCGCTGCTTGGATCTCAGCCATGACAGCTTGGGCCTCAGTTTGATCGACCCGTTGCCCGCTGTTGGCAGCGCGGGCTAGTTGATTGAGATTACGGCCGGCTGCCGCCAGCTGGTTAACGGCCTCGCGGAAGCCTTTCATGTGGTCGGGCAAGGGATCGGATTGTCCCATGTAGTTTTCGCGGAGGATGTGTCGGATCAACCTGCCCGGGCTGACTTTGAGATACTCCGCCAGCTTGCGGAATCCATGGTATTCGTCATAAGGTACGCGCACGTTCACAATCTTGCTCAACAATTCGGATGCCGGTTTTCTCTTCATTGAAACCTCCTTAAGGTCGGCAATCAGGGTAAGGCAGGAGCCCGCAAGAGCCGCGGCCCGAAGGGCCGCAATCGGGGGCGAGGGCATTTTGTTTACAAAATGCGTATCCTGCCTACCCTGATTGCCAAGTTCCCCACCCAATCCGGGGTACCCAGACCCTTTCTGGCGCTCCATGCTCGTCTCCTGATCAATGCCTGTACAACGGTCCAAGCATTAGTGTCGAAAACGCAAAAATATTCCCGAAATTCGTGGACTTAAGCGTGGGCCTGAGAAGGAAGAATTAAAGAATTAAGCGGAAATTAGATTGCGCGGTTGGCTGAGTTGCAGGGGATCATGCCGTCTGATAGATGCTTGCGCCACTTCCATAGTAAGCTTCGTAGATGTGCTGATAGGCTAGGTCGCATTTTTTGGCATAGACTGGCTTGGGATAGAGATCCTGCGGTAGTTGGTCAAGAACTTCTTCGATACATAGCCGGACAGCGGCCCGGGATTGCTGACGTTTCCGCCAGTCGAGAACGAGTTTTTCAGCTTTTAATTTCTCTAATAATTGCTTCGCTACCTTCTTCACTTCCACTTCGGCCTTCTTGGTGAGCTTTGGCTCCGGCTTTGTGAGCAGATCGAAGACGGCCAGCTCTTCTTCGCTTAAATTCTGGGTAATCCCCCGCTTGTCTTCGTCGTCCAACTGCCGGGAGAAGGCAACCAATTGCTTGAAGAACTCATCGATGTTGACCGCCCCGGCGTTGTATTCATCCATCATCTTCTGGAAGCGTTCAAGGAAGTCCATCCTCGTGCGATTCTTTTGCACAAGGACAACGAGTCGCCCTTGAAGCAAAGCCTTCAGCCGTTCAATCTCCGTCCGTTTGTATCCGGCAGCAAACTTCTTCTGAAGGGCTTCAAAATCAATCTTAGATAAGTCGATCCGCTTCTCTGGCCCCCGATCCCGGATCACGTACCCGGCGGACGCCACGGAATCGTCCAACAATTCTTCGACATCCTGCATGACTTCAGAGATATCGACGGGTCCTGCCAACGAACGGATGCTGTCGGCCAGCCTGACGATAGCCGAACATTGTGGCGACAATTCCTTTGCGGCCGGGTCAGGAAGGATGGCTTTGAAAAGGCGGTGAATAGAAGTCGCAGAAGCCAAAAACTGCTTCTTTGTCTGGTCGTCAGCGATCATGGTCTCCCGGGCATCCTCCATCTGCTTAACACGCTCGAACGCCGTGCTCGTAATAATCTTCGACAGGTCTACGCCCTTTGATTCGCATAGATCGACCGTCAGTGCCACGTGGTGGCGCAATCCTTCAATAAGTTCCTGCTTGGCCTGAACGGGCATATCGCCTTGGGTCGCCGTGCCGCCTACCCCTGTGCCGTAGATAGCCAAGGCTTTCTGCAGACTGCGAAAGACGCCGGCGTAATCCACGATCAAGCCGTTCAGTTTCTCGCCGCATACACGGTTAGCCCGGGCGATCGTCTGCATAAGCGTGTGGTTCCGCATCGGCTTGTCCAGGTAGATCGTTGAACATGACGGGACATCAAAGCCCGTCATCCACATGGCGCAAACGAAAACGAGTCGTAGCGGGTCTTCGGAAGTCTTGAACTTGGTTTCTAAATCTTCGTGGACCATACGATAGCGGTGAGGCGTAATGTCCACCCCTTTTGCTTTCAAATCCTCAACCTCGTTCTGCCCCTGTGATACGACGACCGCCATGTCCGTCGTTTGCATGAAGGTGATCCGTCTTTCCAAATCGGCTTTCTGTTCGGCATCCTGGGTGCTTTGAAGTTCCTGGCGCAGCTTGGCTAAATGAATCGGCCAACGGGTTTTGACTCGGTCATACATCTTAACGGCGGTAGCTTTGTCGATGCTGATGACCATCGCCTTGCCCTGAAAGCCCCGGCCCGTGAAGTGTTCGACCACGTCTTCCGCTATCCGTTTCAGGCGATCCTCGCGGGTGATCAAGTGGTATTCCCGGCTGAACTCCTGCTCGAGGCGTCGCTGCTGGTTCTCGTCCAAGTCGGTGGCCTCAAGCAATGTTTCCATATCCTCGTTCAGATGCTGGTTAGTAAGCTGAAGCTCCGGGATGCGGTTCTCGTAGTAAAGCGGGACGGTAGACCCATCGATCACGGATTGCCGGAAGTTGTAGACACTGACGTAATCGCCGAAGACATCCTTGGTCTTCTCTTCGCCGACGATGAGAGGTGTCCCAGTAAAAGCGATGAAGGCGGCCTGGGGTAATGCCGTCCGCATATTCAAGGCCAGGGTATCGTATTGCGATCGGTGTGCTTCGTCGGTGATTACAATAATGTCGGAACGCTCCGAAAGCACGGGAAAGGCTGCGCCCCCGTCCGTCCCGAACTTCTGGATCAAGGTAAAAACAAAGCGATGATCTTCCCTGAGAAGCTGTTTCAGGTGAGCCCCGCTAGTCGCCTGCGCTTCCTGTTCCGTGACCGCCCCGGCACTAGCGAAGTTCCTATAAATCTGAGTGTCCAGCTCTTTACGATCGGTTACGACAAGGAACGTCCAATTACCTGGCTTCTTCCGGAGGACCTTCTGCGAAAAGAACACCATTGAATAGCTCTTCCCGCTTCCCTGCGTATGCCAAAAGACGCCGAGACGGCCCTTTTTCTCTTTGATCTGGGTCAACGCCTGAACGGCATTGTTTACGCCAAGATACTGATGGTTCTTGGCCAACATCTTGACCGGACCGCCCTTCGCTTCGACGAATAGGGTGAAATTCTCGACCAAATCAAGGAGCTTTTCCTTATCACAGACTCCCCTGATTATCGTTTCCAAGGAAATAATGCCCTCTTCGCCCTCGCTGTTGATCTTCTTCCATTCGGCGAAGTGCTCCCAATCGCTCGTGATCGTGCCGATCCGGCTGTCGATACCGTTGGATAGGACGTTGAAGGCGTTGTACCAAAAGAGTTTCGGGATGGCTGTTCGGTAGTCCCGCAAGTTGCCCCGGTAGGCTTCTTCCAAGTTGCGGTGAGCGGCCTTCAATTCGATGAAAACCAGGGGGAGCCCGTTGACGAAACCGACCAAGTCCGCACGACGGGTATACATATCCCCTGCCACCCAAAACTGCGACGCAAGGAAGAAATCGTTGTTTGCTGGCGTCTGCCAATCGACCACGTTGACCGTGTACGTCTCCTCTTCCTGCGCCTCCTGGCTCCGGCAAGAAACCTTCACCACGGTTTTCAACGCCTCGTAGATTTCCTTGTTGGCGGCAACCGGGCTCATCACGCTCCGGTCACGGGTGATCTCTTCGATGGCAAGGGAGATGGCCTCTTCTGGCAGGTCCGGGTTCAGTTTGCGAAGGGCGGGGCGCAATTTCTTGACCAGCACGACGTCGCCTTTCGATTCCCTGCCAAGCGTGCTTTTTCCGCTATCGAACTCGCCCATACAATCTGCCGTGTCCCATTTCAGCTTGCCGAATAGCTCAACGGTCGGGGCCTGTATAAGGCGATCCTCGGAATAGCCGGAAAGGGTCATGATTTGGTGGGGTTCTCCATTTGGCTCAGTCCGAGTTGGCCAGAGATAAGACAGGGCAAGATCAAATCTCGGGTCCGTTGAAGATTCTGATTTCTCAAGAATAACAAGTATATTTGGTGAAAGATTGGGCTTACACAATCATGGAAGTTCTTCAAAGTATCTGTGTCAGGATGAGCTATCAGAAAGTTGTCAAAACAGGACTCCCTGACTCGCTGGCGTCCGGTTGCTCCGGTCATACTCTTAATGGCGTTGCCGCGGAATTCATCTGTACGTGCCAATAAGTACACATATTCTGGACACAAGGTCTTTGAACGCAAGACGATGAATTCAGTTGATCCACAAGCAGGCTCGTCACCCACTAAAAATTGAACAAACCCTGTTTTGCCGTTTTCTAGGCAAGGAGTAATGCGAGCAAAAAGCGTATCGCCCTTCTGAAACTTTGGCCCAGAAGCTGCACTTCTAGTCTCTCCGTCACGAATAATCATTGAATCATCTGAAAGACAACTCATTGAGACAAAAGGGATAGATTTACGCTTTCTCACCACTGTTTTAGGATTTACAAAAATGGCCTCTGTCGCCTTTTTAACTGACCACTTTGTTGGAACTCGGCCTAGAGGTGATTTGGTAAACCGTTGAGTTTCGTGACCAGGAAAGCGATATAACACGAACCAATCTCGAAAGATAGAATGCGCGATCTTTTCCAGAATTCTTATACGTTTGAGGGTATTATCGATAAGCTCATCATAGGCCGTAAGAACGGCGGCAATAGAACGTTGCTCACGCAAAGATGGGAATACGCATGGATATTCCTTTAAAGCGTCGATGTTTGCCCTTTGTCGACCCGACGCCCCTGTCATACTCTTAGCAGCGGCGGCTCGTAAATCAGATTTCTGCGAGAAGTAATAGAGATATGCCGGATCGGTTGAAGATTCGATCGCATGGAGTACGAAGAACTCAGTTGAGCCAAAACCATTAGAATCACCGGAATATTGAGCGATCTTTCCATTCTCTAAGCATGGCGTGATGCGTGCAAAGAGAATATCTCCTGGAACAAATCTTGACCCGGAGCCATTCACTATTCTTTCCTGGTCGGGGTATACATAACGAAGCCCCGGCCTAATCGCATCCATTGAGACAAAGTTAGCCCTCACTCCTTTTTCCAAAGAAACACGAGGATTGAAGGCTACGTAATCGGAAAGCTTCATTCTAGAGTCTTGAGGATAGTCTTCACGTTTCGAACAATTGTGGATTCGAGAAGATGTGCCTCTGAAGTAAGTTGAACGAATTGCTGAGTTAAGACCTCAAAGCTTTGGCCAAATCGGTCTTGATTAAACTTCATTCCTGAATCGACCCCCACATAACTGCCCGGACTCAAGGACCAATTCTGAGTTTCAACATCCTTCAGCGTGACCACCTTGCAAAGACCGGGGATGTCCGTATACTTTGGCTTTTTACCGAATAACTCCAAGATCTTCAATTCAGTATCTCTCCCGCCTTGTTTAAAATCCAAAGATTCACCCCGATAGAGTCGCACGATATTTCCTAGAAAGCCAATTTGGTCATCTGTCCAATCTCTATGGGATCGATCAATCTGGTGATATATATCACGGGCATCAAGGAATAGGATAGTGCCGGATTGTTTCGTCTTAGACTTGGCTTTGTCAAAAAACCAAAGATCACAGGGGAGAATGACCGTGTAGAACATATTTGGGCCAACAGAAACGATTGCGTTAACTACATTCGACGTAATAATCTTCTTCCGAATCTCCATTTCAGAAGATCGTGCATCTGCGGCTGTGTTAGTCATGACAAATCCTGCTCTTCCCGTTTTGTTTAAGGAGCTCAGAAAGAGTTGAATCCACAAAAAGTTGGCATTGTCGATGGAAGGCATCCCGAATGGGAATCGCCTCTTATCATCCTTGATGCGCTCTTTATCTACACGATCCACGTTAAAGGGTGGATTTGCCATTACGAAATCAAACTGTCCCGGCGAATTATGGAGATCGTCGTAATACGAGATGGCTTCTCGAATGTCGCCTGAAAGTCCATGGACAGCGAGGTTCATTTTGCAGAGCCGTACTGTTTCTGCCGTTTTTTCCTGCCCGTAGACGCTTATCTCATCGGATGCTCTCTTTTTGTGGTTTTCCACAAATCGGGCAGACTGCACAAACATGCCCCCAGAACCACAAGCGGGGTCATAGATCTTGCCGTGAAAGGGCTCGATGACCTCGACGATGAGCTTTACGATAGGGGTCGGCGTAAAGAATTCTCCTCCATCCCTGCCCTCGGTCAAGGCAAATTCCCCAAGGAAGTATTCGTAAATTTTTCCAAAGGCGTCCCCTTCGATATCCATAGGGATCGAGTTCATAAGTTTCAGAAGCTCGACAAGCATCTTGTTCTCAAATTGCGTGTAGGTTTTCGGAAGGATGCCCCTGAGGTCCTCGTTGTCGGCTTCGATCACCTTCATGGCATCGTTAAGGGCTTTGCCAATATTCTCTCCCTCCGGGAGGGCGATCAATCGGGAGAATCGTGCTTCGGGGGGTAGGTAAAGCACACCCCGGGCTTGGTAGTCAGTTTTCCCGATGGTGCGGCGGCCCGTACCGGTCTTGGATAGTTCCTTTTCGGCTACGGTGAACTTGTGGTCTGCAAACCGGAGGAAGATGAGCCCCAGCACCGGGGTGGAATACTCGGCAGCACTAAGCTTGGAATTGGCCCGAAGCTCATCTGCGGCGTCCCAGAGTTTCATTTCGAGTTCGGCTAAGTTGTTTGGCATCAGATACCTATTAAGGATGTACGGCGATTCGAACAAATGATGAGCGCCAATTCTTCTAAATACTTGATCGAGGGTCTCATAGGGTAATATTTACGAATTCGTCACCCAAGAAAGAAAACTTCTTAGTAAATAGATTTGCGAGTCTCGTATTTGCTGTTGCAAAGAACAGCTGTCTCTTCCTTGTAACCGCAAATTCCCTTAGAAAATCTAAAAAGGCTACGCAATTAATGTCATCCACATTGGCAACAGCATCATCAATGAGAATCATTGATGGGCCATCTTGCAGAGAGGCATTGAGGGACAGAAATATGGAAAGTGCGAGCGCCGCTCGTTGGCCGGTGCTAATATTGTTTAAACCAGAAATATTCCCATTTAGATTGCGCAAAGTGACCGTACTATCGCTTATCATGATGTCATCGAATTCCCTCGGGGAATGCATTGTCCGAAATATTTGCAGAATTCTATCCCTGTAGGCAGCGAAGAATGTTTCTAACGCTTGTTCCTTGTTGTCGTGTTGAACAATATATTCTAGTGGTTCGAGCGCATTCTTTATCCGGCGGAGAGGTTCGCTTTCTGCCAAATGTTGTGCCTTGAGCGTTGCAACTGCGTTGCTTCGAAATTGCAACGCTTTTGTCCGGCTTTGGGCTTCAGTCCTGAGTTGGTTGAGTTTGCCGAGGTATCCTAAGGCACGTTCAGTAACATTTAGTAAATCAGTCAGGATCATGTCGTCTGAGACGTCAATTGCCTGCTCTATATCCTGAAGATTCCCAATAGCACGTCGGCACGCTGTGGATCTTGAGCGTATGATAAGAAGTGATTTCTGGGTATCGGTTTCCTCGATTAACACATCCTGACACAATGTTAGCAAAGCTTGCTGATCACGCTGACGCTCAGCGCCATGCTTTGTCAGTTCTTGACGGAGTGTCAGTATTTCTTCATTCAAGTTATTGAGTTGTACAGACAGAGATTCTTCAGTTTGCAAATGCAATTGAAACCCGTCCTTCATTTCCGTTAAGTCGGCAGCGATGGTCCGTAGGTCATCTTCTGAAAGCCTCTTAGCCGCTAAAGATTGCCGAAATGCGACCTCCCGGCCATGCTCGTTTGCGGCAATTTCACGAGCTGGTAAAATCCCCTTCAATGAAGCGATAGCCGCCACGAAATCCACTCGGTCACTGTTCGGAGCTGAAGAATACTCGCGGATTGCGCGTTGAATCATCCGGGCAGAATCAAGTAGTTGTCGGGCATCTTTTAAATTAGTAGTTAGCTTACTGTATTGCGCATTTAGCTTTTCCAAATCGGGCAAGGTCGCTAGCCTCGAATCCACCTGCTCTACATGAACCTTCAGCTCCCCCTTTGGATGATTTGCATGGCAAAGCGGACACTCCTCTGAATCCGGCTTGAGAGAGATGATCTCTAAACCAATTCTGCGTAGATCGGAACTCAGTTGACCCAGGTGGTCTAATGTTTTACGTAAATTGTTAATTGCTTTGCTCATGCGATCTAATTCAGCTTGAAAGGCTTCGCATTTTGAAGTCAGCTGTTGTACGTATGTCAAGACGGGCGTATGATTGTCTTGGAAAAGTGTCGTATCGCAGTCCGATATGAGTTGAAGAACAACATCTAGGCGAGTCAAAGTGTTTTCCAGCTTAGCAATGCGTTCGTCTACACCTGAAAAGCGGTTCCAGGGCCCAATGCGTGCATACTCCAATGCGCGTTTTAACAATTCAACAGTCCGGAGCTTTCCGTTGATCGCGGTCTGCGTCGCATTACCTGATTTAGAGGAATTCTCAATTCGGGCTTCCAATTCTGCGACTTTCGAAAGAACTTTACTGAGCTTGGTATCTACATCGGCGATCGCTTTCTTGGAAAGAGGCGAAACCCAAGGGTTTAGGATTTGCATTAATTCTCGGAGTTTAGATCGAGCGTCAAGGAGCGGCGCTTCTATCGTCGATAGATTATTGTCGTTCTCGAGAGGAATAGATCCTTTCCATAAAATGCGGCGGAGATCATTCGTTAGAACCTCCAGTATTGGCTCGGGTGGGGGCAGGCCCAGCGATAGCTCCTTAATTTCTAATTCATTTTGTTGAATCTGGGCCTCAAGAGCCTTTATCCTAGCCTGTCGGCGAATTAGTTCATCTCCGAGTTCATGACGCACACGGCGAATGCGTTCGTCGAAAAAGTTGACTCGTTCTCCCAGCGCCAGACTTGCAAAGGCAGACCGGATTTCATTGGGGTCGGTCTTGTATGAGAGCCTATAGGCCTGATCTGTGTCGTAGAAATTGAATTTATTAAAACTATGAGAGAGATTATTCCCCCTAGAATACCGATTGTTGTACCAGCGCAGATCGCGACTCTGATAGAGCCTGTTGTCATCGAGCGCAAGTGTAAGCGATTGTCCTAAACCTCGAACCCAGTAAGCTATATCGCTTCCGAGTTGCGCGCCACCGCGGAACGTTCGGCCGCATAGACATAGTTCGATGGCCTCGAGAAAAGACGTTTTACCGACGCCATTTGGACCACAAATAATATTAACCATGCCTAATTTATAGGCTTTGTGGGATGGTTTCACGCGAAAGTTCCTAATATCTAGCCTATCCAGCTGCACTTTTAATCCAGCGTTGTCGCTGACATCTCTTGTGCTAAGGTCAATCTGAGGAGAAGGAACCTTGTCGGATGGCGGCTCGATGATTTCCCGAATGACTTGCGCAAATGGGGCCTCCGACAACACATCATGAAGTCCAGCGCCGGCTAATTTCTCATGCCAACGGCTGGTCAAGTCAGAACTCATCCCTTGGCTGTCAGAAAAGATCGGCTTTGATAGCGGGAATAATGAGTCGAGGTCTGTGACAGAGCAAATATGCTTGCGGCAGTACAAACGATCGGCTTCGATTGAGATTTGCGTGGGTGACCCAGCGATATTATGAAAGTGCTCTGGTGTCATTACAAAAATGAGATTCATATTCCATTGCAGCCATGAACTCTGCTTGTAATATTCCTTAGCTATATTGTCTTCTTGGAAGGTCGAGAGGTTAAACCCGGGTTCCAAGATATGTTCACTGTAATCGAAAAAGTACATTGCCACAACGCATTCCCGACGAATCAAGTGGGCGGTGATTATCCGTTCAGACTTACGATGCTCCACGACTTGAAAATTCTTATCTAGGAAGGTTTCTAGGCTTGCAAGATTCATGGGTTAGAATCCTTGACGATCGATTGAGGTGGTTCAGTTAAGTCCTTGGCAACAGTTGGAGCAGTCTGATCGAATACTTTGTCTATGCTAAGACCGACGTGGTACCACAAAACAACCCGACTCCGGGCATTATCCTTGGCAGAGCAGAATGTGACCATCTTATCGTAAAGCTGTCGCTTATCGGCAAGCGATCCTTCGTGACCAACATAAGCAACGAATGCGGGATCTCCCGTCGTGACCGAGAATAGGTTCAATGGTGCTTCTGCAGACATGTATTTGATCTCACAATTACCAGCCAAGTCAGCAATTGTCATCGGGAATTGGCTAGGATCAGCCAAGATGTCACGCAATGCCTTCAAGTGATTGAGTGTGCGACCTCTGAAAGCGCTAGCATCTGGGTGTGGGTCCTGGCAAAAGGCCACTCTAAAAACAAGCTCTTTGTCGTCGATCTCAAATATTCGCAAAAAGTCTGGCGATGGGTTCCATGTAGTGCCTTTTATCAGCCCACATGAAAGCGTTAGCAGGCGCTCGAATTCTAGAGGATTATCCGATGCGGCGGTCCGTTTAAATTGCGCCAGATCGAATTGACTGCAAAGCCCTGCTATGCCGCTATCAGCCTCTGAGACCTGCAGCCAATCAAGTCCGCGAGAATCCCAGCGAAAAGTCGACATCATCTGAGGTCCCGTTCTAGTTGCGGTTTGAGGGGGAGCTTCCGTTTGTGATGGGCGTGTTGATGAAAAGTAGAACACAGACTCAATATAGTTGAGAAAAAAAACATTTCCTCGAGCCGATTTCCAATGCGTCAAATATAGACCACCCGCATGGTTGTTCAATACGGATGCGTCCCTTGTATCGAGTTCGGGGGACTTGGTGTATATAGCCGATCCCGAAATCTCGTTTAAAGGATCGTCTTTGCCTTGAACACGGATGTTTCTAGCCCAGTTCAAGCATAGAATTTCCTTGTTGTCCGATTTTGTGTCAAATAAGTCCTTACGGTATTTCTGGATGGCCGGATGTCGTGGGTCGGGGTTAAGTTGGATGTGCAATATAAGATGCGGTTGTTCTGGGTTCTTAAGGTCTCTGGGCGTAAAACTCAAAGCATCTGAACAAATAAGCGTGAACAGGTAGATGGAACCCTCATCGTTTCTTAGAATAAAGATCGTATCACCCTTGATTAAGTTATTCCGCTCCAGGAAGGCGTCACGATCTCCCCCCATTTCTTGAGTCTTGAATTGCACCAGGCTAACGATCTTGCTATCTCCAGCTTGAGTCCGTGTTTTGAACAGGTACAACAGCGGATCTAAAAAGGTACGTGTACCACGCTGTGGCGATTCAGGAATTATCCAAGTCACGCTTGGATGCTCTTGCCGAAATGTTGATAGTGCAGCAGGGGTTATGGCTTCACAGCCAATCACCCATAGCGCATCGTCCGAAGGCATAACTGACCGATTAATAAGTTTCTCAACGGTTTGCCAAGGAGTCGAGTATTCTGGAGTTATAGCGAGGTGGACTGCTTTAGAGGAGGCGAGCTGAAAGAAAGCCAAGTGCTTCTTATCCGCTGTTGTGGGGTCGGCATTACCGATAAAATCATTCCGACATACAACTTCAGAGTCAGGCTGAAGAAGCATCGCATCATAACGGTCCCCCGTTGAACGAAGGACAGCCAAAGATGGGTTTGCGAGGCCATTGGCCGCTAGGAATTGATCTATGTACTTTAACTGCATAGCTGCATTAGTATTTGTCACTCTCGTTTTCAGTGACTGGCAAGAATTTTGCGTCGATTGTTTTGGAGGTTTTGGCACCCAGGGATTTGAGGGATTCGACTTGAGATGTGAGGCCTCCACGGCCAGTGATCTTGTTGATCGCTTCATCATAACTGGATTGGGCACTTTTGAGTTTCTTACCGACTTCTTCGAGATCGCCCAGGAACCCCGCGAATTTTTCATGCAGCTTGCCTGCTCGTTCGGCGATAGCCAGGACGTTGCGGCTGACCCGTTCTTGGCTCCATAGGGCGGCTACCGTTCTCAGGGTCGCCAAAAGCGTGGTAGGGCTGGCGATGACGATGTGCTTTTCCCAGGCATCGGCGAAAATGTCCTTATCCGATTGGACGGCCAATGCGAAGGCTCCTTCAATAGGAATAAACATTAAGACGAAATCAGGCGAATTCAGCTTTTCGCTTCGGTCGTAACGTTTGCCACCCAGATCATCAACGTGATTTCTTATCGAGACTAAAAATTCCTTGATGGATTGTTGTTTGACATCCATGTCATCCGAATTGACGTAGGCGTCGTAAGAGGTAAGAGAGACCTTGGAATCGATGATCAAGTGCTTGGGTTTCTCGGGATCTGGGATGTTGATTATAACGTCCGGTTTTTGAAGTTCCCCATCTTCCCCTTTGAGCCCAAGGCCCTTCCCTTGAACCACATAGCCTTCACCTTCCTTGAGGCCTGAACGATCTAAGATGTGGTTTAGCTGCATTTCCCCCCAGCGTCCCTGCGTTGTGGAGTCCCCGCGCAGTGCGGTGACCAGGCTTTTGGTTTCCTTAGTCATATCCTGATTCAAGGTTTTGGCCTCGATCGCGTATTCCTGCAGGTCTTTCAGCTGTTTCCAAAGCGGATCAACAAGGGACTTGATGCCAGCCTCGCCGGACTCCTGGAACTTCTTTTGTTGAGCTTCAAGAATTTCCTGCGCAAGAGTTTTAAAGCGATCCTCAAATTTCTGTTGGATGTTTTCGAGGTCCGCCTTATCGGATTTCAGTTTTTCCAGAAGCCCCTGTTTTTCGGCTTCCAAACGGCTGACATTCCCGGTTAACCCCAAAACCGCGCTGGTCGCTTCCGTTTTCTCCTTGAGGAGATTGTCATACTGTTCCCGAGGGATTCCTCGCGAACGACCGAACACCGCCCACGCCACAAGAAATCCTGCCGTAAAACACCCGACAGCGATCAGTATTTCCATTTTGTCTCGACCTTATGAATTGTTCGACTCAGAATAAATCGTGATGAACAGCCACATTTAGCCCAGATTATACACCCGTATAGGATGAATTACGGGTTCGGTTTTACGGCGCTTGTTAACACTGGCTGAACCGTCCATGCGACACTATCGTGGGTCATGTGTTTTCGATTTTTGAGCGGGCTTGAATTGCTGGCAGTCGCACAAACTGCATTTCCGGCTGATGGGTCGATGGCTCTTCTCCCTGTGACCACAACCACAAGCCGACATGGCCTTGGTCTGGGTCCATCCGGTGTCCTTGTCGAATTTATTCACGCGATCCTTATACTGCGAAGTCTGATTTCAGGTGGGCTTAATCATTGTACCTCTGCACTGACAAGATAAGATGTAATACTCATTTGTGGAGGATTCACTCAAAGGCCTAGCCATACGGAAGGAAGATCCCCTTAATTCGGCCAACATAATATGCACGTATTTTCAGAATTTCTTTTCCAGCTCTTATAAAATGCAAAGAGCGAATGGATATTGAAAAGACAGAGGTATTAGTAATTGGAGCGGGGCCTGCCGGATGCATCGCTGCCTCTATCGTTCATCAAAGCGGACTTAACGTGCGGGTTATCGAAAAGGCTAAATTCCCACGATTTGTAATAGGCGAGAGCCTCCTGCCGAGGGTCATGGACCACTTGGACGAGACCGGGCTTCTAGAAGCCGTCAAAAAGGCTGGGTTTCAGAAGAAGTATGGTGCCCAATTCTTCATGGATGATAAAGCCTGTGACTTTAATTTCTCCGAACAATTCACGAAAGGTTGGTCATGGACGTGGCAAGTACCCCGTGCTGACTTTGACCAGATCTTGGCAGAAGAAGTGGTCAGGAAAGGCGTTCAAATAGAATTCGAAATGGAAGTCGTCTCGATACAATTCAATGATGATGAGCCGTCTGTAACGACTTTGCGAGATGCAAACGGGCACAGGAAGCAAATCAGTGCTCGCTACGTGATTGACGCGAGTGGATATGGACGGGTCGTTCCAACCATGCTGGGTCTAAATAAGCGATCCAGCTTCGATCCTCGAAAAACACATTTTACGCACATGAAAGACAGTCATCGGCCTGAAGGTGTTGGAGGAAACAGGATCACGGTCGTAGTTCATAAGCGCGATGTCTGGATTTGGATTATTCCCTTTTCAAACGGAAATACCTCCGTTGGTTACGTGGGGAGCCCTGAGTTTTTTCAAACGTACCCTTCCGGGAATTCGGATCGCATGCGAGCGTTGATTAGGGACTCCCGTTACTTACGTGATCGATTTATTGACCAAGAAATGGTCATTGAGCCCCGCACAATCGAAGGCTACGCCATTACATCAACTAAATTCTTTGATAAGGGCTATGTGACGGTTGGAAATGCGACGGAATTCCTTGATCCCGTGTTCTCTTCGGGAGTCACCTTCGCCATGGAGTCAGGATCGGTGGCGGCAAAGTTAGTTTCGCGTAAATTGAAGGGCGGAGAGGTCGATTTCCAAAAGGAGTATGTTGACTACATGATGCGTGGAATCAATACTTTCCGGACCTATGTAACCGGCTGGTATAACGGGGATTTGCAGGAGATCTTTTTCTCCAAGGTACAAGACCCGAAAATCAAAAAGCAGATTTGCTCAGTACTGGCGGGATATGTCTGGGATGACACTAATCCATTTGTTAAACAGCATGCGCGTGCGGTTAAGACGCTCGCGGATCATGTTCGAATGCAGAAAGATTAATACCTTAAGAGCAATCCGCTGGTGAATTCAAAGCTTTGCAGTGCGGGGACAACATGGCTGGCGTAGGAATTGGCTTGCGTGCTGTAACATCCCGTGTCTCCGGTGTTATCGCAGAAGAAATGCGTGCCCTGAGGTGAAAGGGCTGGAGTCCATCTGCCGTCCAGCCGGAGGCCAATGTAATCGTTCCAAAGCCATTTCACACCGCCACCAAGTGCCATCGAAAATAGGGTCGTCGGTGAGCGGTCTGTTACCGGCGCCAGGTGTGTGGCCCCTGCGCCAATCAGTATGAAGGGCTGTACGGCATCATCACTAAACATGTAAAGAGCATTGAGGTGAAATTGGTCGATTTTCACATCAAATTGGTCCGAAGGGAAGCCGCCGGATCGTTGAATTTGCGCTGAGCTGTTCGCTCGTGTCCAGGAAAATTCAAGTTCTCCATTATCTTTGTTCATATATCCGATTGAGACTCCTCGTAAAGCAACGTTTTTGAGGTCCATTCGGTCATTGCGCGGGCCTACCAAATCCTTCGATCCGTTAACTTGGAATCCGACCATCGGCATCAGTTCCACGGTCGCGGCCATCGCTGCGGCGGTCAGGAGGTGAAGGGCAAATACGGCGGTCAAGCCTCTGGCAATCAGTGTAATCCACCGGAACCCGACCAGCGCCTGAAGATGAGTGAAGTGTTCACGCCGCCGAAGGCAAAATTATTCGACATCACATAGTCCACTTTTAGCTCCCGAGGCTTCTTTCGAATGTAGTCCAAACGGCCACAACGCTTGTCGACGTCACGTAAATTAAGGGTTGGAGCAAACCATCCTTCTCGCATCATCTCGATAGACATCCAAGCCTCCAAAGCGCCGCAGGCTCCGAGGGTATGACCCATATAGCTCTTCAGAGAGCTAATGGGCATATGTTTACCGAAGATTCGAGCAGTCGCCTGAGTTTCAGCAATATCACCCAACTCCGTTGCAGTGCCGTGGGCGTTGACATACCCGATGCCTGAGGGTCGGAGCTTTGCGTCGTCAAGCGCAAGTCGCATGGCGGCTTCCATACCGTCGATGCTGGGATTTACAATATGAGCACCATCGCTATTAGTACCAAAGCCTACCAACTCGGCATAAATGGTAGCGCCTCTGGTTCTCGCGTGAACCAAGTCTTCCACAATCAATGTTCCAGCCCCTTCACCGATAACGAGGCCGTCTCGGTGTTTATCAAATGGTCTGGGCGTTGACGTAGGCTTTTGATTTTGTGTAGAAGTCGCGAACATAACATCAAAGACAACGGTTGCAGCCAGGTGTAGTTCTTCGGCGCCCCCGCCGACCATGACACGTTGATATCCGTTTTTAATGGCTTCATAGGCGTACCCTATACCCTGACTCCCCGATGTACACGCGGAACAAGTCGGGATGATACGGCCCTTAATTTTGAAAAATTGACTGAGATTTGCTGCGCATGTGTGGCTCATCAGCTGTATATAGGTGTACGGTGAGAGTCCTTTTAAGCTTCGCTTGATAGCGAGACTGCGAAAGTATTCTTCGACTGCAGGCGGCGAACCTTCTGTGGAGCCGTATGATACTCCACATGATCCGTCAGTTAGTGAGGGATGATCCAGTAGCCGTGCTTGGCGAAGGGCTTCCTGTGCTGTATAAGTCGCCATGAGCGCAACGCGCCCCATTGTGCGGATCTGTTTTCTATGCCATTCTTGCGGAATCTCGAATTTGGCCTTTGCGACTAGATGACTTTGAAGGCCCTTACAACCTACCCACTCCGGCATCGAGGAAACACCCGAAATGCCCTCTCTCAGATGTTTCCGCACTGTGGGCCAATCAGATCCAATGGGAGAAATCCCGGCCATTCCCGTCACAACAACCCGACGTTTCACAGGATGCCCCCATTTACGGACAGAACCTGGCCCGTTATGTATCCCGCGCCTTCAGAAAATAGAAATGCCACGGTCGCCGCCACTTCTTGTGGATGTCCTAGTCGATGCATCGGAATGTTCGGTAGAACCTGCTCGCGTATCTCCGGTGTGATCAAATCAGTTTCAATCAAACCAGGAGCCACGCTATTGACGGTGATTTGGCGCTTGGCGAGTTCTTTGGAAAGAGCTTTCGTTGCACCGATGATGCCAGCTTCTGCCGCACTGTAGTTAACCTGCCCGCGATTCCCCGCCAAGCCTGACAAGGAGGACAAAGTGACGATACGCCCGCCATCCTTCAGATGGATCATGGGCATAGTCAGAGGGGATAGGATATTGTAAAAAGCGTCAAGATTAGTCCGAATGACTCGATCCCAATCAGATCCGGTCATCGCTGGGAATGGGCCGTCGGCGATCACTCCTGTACTACAAACCACGCCCCAGAATGCGCCATGCTTCTTTATCTCTTGTTCAAGAGCATGTCGGCTTGCGTTTCGATCGGTCACATCAAAATGTATCAGTCTTGGACGTCCCCCGTTTTTTCGAATCGCCATCGCCGTATTTTCCGCCGACTGCCGGTCGCGACGATAGTGGAGCGTCAAATGGAACCCAGCATCGGCCAATGTCCGAGCAATGGCGCAACCAATGCCACCGCTCGCCCCTGTCACAAGGACTCTGCGTTTCATTTTGTTCTCCTCGAAAGGACAAGCTCCGCCTCTGAAGGGCGGAATACGTTTAGTTGAGCTACAGCCAATTGGCGTCCATCGCCTGCATCAGTGATTGAACAGTCGAATGAAAACAAATCCCCTTCTCCCCAGATATGTCGCACGGCAATATGCAAGGTCTGACCCAGGCGATATCGGTCCGTAAAAAAATCCGCCCTACGAGTTCCGAGCCAAAAACCGATTTCTGGCGACTCCCCTCGTTGACGCGATTTCATACCGGCATGAGCTGCCACCGCTTGGGCCATGTATTCTAGTCCTACCCAGGAACTGACGCAGCCATTCTCGTTGAAAAGGGAATTAGCTTCAATATGTACGTCACAGATAGTGGTATGTGAATTATGCGCAACGACATGTCGCAATAGGGACATCGGTCGCTTATGAGGCACTACTTCATCTACCAATACGGGTAAAGTCATTTTTCCCATCGCCAATTCCGTTTCGAAAGGCGTAATTCTAAAGGATTATTCCTTTTCAAGTACCAATATAGAAAGTCCAAGGCCGGAATATTCAGCCATTTTGAGTCACTTTTCCGTTGCGTTTGGTTGAGCGACCCGGAGGGAATAGTAAACGTTAAAGATTTGCCCTGTCGGGATCGAGCGCTGGAAAGTAAAAAGGCGACTGCATAAGGAAAACTGCTCCTTCTCACGAAGTCATCAAAGGGCGCAGGCACGATGTCATCTGCGGCAATAAGTAAAACCGGAGACCCGTCTGTTTCAGCTAACATGCCTAAAGCTTCCAAAAATCCATAACAAAAAGAGGCCTCTCCCCCTGCCACGGCACGCATAGGTTCTAGGCTTTTCGAAGCAATACTCAAATAACCCAGTGCCGTATGATGAACCGAACCGGAAAAGTCGATTGGCGATATGGTTGACCCGACAACCATCTGTTTGAGAAGTTCGACAGTCACTTGCATCTCCCCATGCCTCGAAGCGAACACCGTCCGCACGTCGCTCACGGAGATGCCAGCCTGGCGGCAACAGTCGGCTGCCACGACTATTGACATGCGAGTGAGGCGGCTCATGCGTCGTCGAAGCATGGGCTGGATATCCGACATATCGGGCGAGCCGCTGGATTGAGGCGGCCTGGTATCGGCGAAGAATTTAAGCCATTCGTGCTGAGTCGTTACACCAGGAGCCCAAGCCGTCCATTGAAGGACCCGAAACTTCAAAAGCTATGTCTCACAGTCATGAAGGATGCCGTTCCTTTCTCATCTATTTCTGCGCTAAAGCCTTCCGAAATTCCACATCTCTCAACAATGAAGATATTGCGTTGAGCACTGAATCGGAAAGAACTTCATAGTAGTTTTCTGCAGAATAGGAATGGCCAAAGCGCTTTGCAGTCCCGGAAGCAACGCCGCTCCATAACTTTTCGCCAGCATGGTTTTGAACGTTTAGGCGTAGCAGGACAGTCCCTTTATAAATCGTCGTTTCGTCCACGAAAAACTGACGAATTTCACCCGTGATGATAACGTCGCCATCGCTATCCACTGTATTCAAGCCCGCCTTGTAAAAGGCTTCGCGAACATGCGTTCTAACAAACTGTCCAACATTGTCACGCGTCGTGACGGGCTTAGAAACGGCGTCTTCGAGGTTTTGGGCTATCATCTCCGGCTGCTGGCGTACGTCCTTGAATACGTCGAACTCTATTTTCGTCCCAACGATTGTGTCTACCGTACCCGGAGGAAGGTCGATTTCCGAAGTCGGTTTCCATATTAACGGAATATTCTCGAGCCGTGCCTTTACGGTGGCGCAAGCGCTAAAACCAGCGAGCAGGAGTGCGATGGCAATTCTACTGGTGTGTTTCATAGTACATCCCCCTTTGCATGAATCGTCAAAACCACTCGTCTTGCCGTTTAGAAAGGGTTTCGAAATCGGGCTGCGACATTCTGACGGCCTTCCCAGACCCATGCGGCGCTGCCCATGAGAATCCTGAGGGCTGATGCCAGGTCTTAATCTCAATAACAGCATTAGCCCCAATCTCACGCGCCCTATCCGCCATAGACTTTTTTACATTGTCGGATGAGCCGTACCAGACTTTCCCAACCTCGATAGACTCTAAAATCTCATACTTCATAGAAGCGGGCAGGCTGTTTTCAGTTACATACACTTTGTTTGTATGGGGAGGGTATTTTGTCGTTGATACGGCTTGAGTATCAGTCGTATTCGATACGATAAAAGGATTGTGCGCAGAACAACCAGACAAGACAAAGGCAATGATTAGCGACAATTTCCTGACCATAGAATCCTCCAATTAGTGTCGACATTAAAAATGGCTCTGAATAATAATAGAACAGTTGCTTCCGCCAAATCCGAATGAATTACTCATTAAAGCGGCTTGGCTTTTCGCCTTGATTGTTTGCCCAACGTTCACCAATGCCAAACGAGGCAGGTTCCGATCACGCTGGCCGTCCCAAAGGTGAGGCGGAAGTGCAATCGTATTTTGACACGAGTGGGTGAGAGCAAGCCAGCAGATACCGACTCCCATCGCGCCGGAGGCGCCCAATGTGTGGCCTAGCATTCCTTTGCTTGAGCTAGCGGGTACCTTTGGAAATAACCGGGCCACCGCGCGGCTTTCCATATGATCGTTCAAGGCTGTTCCTGTTCCGTGAAGATGGATGTAAGAGATATCCTCTGGTTTTAGGCTTGCATCGGACAGCGCCTCTTTCATCGCCGTATAAGCACCTTTACCATCAGGATCTGGAGCGGAAATATGATATGCATCGGAGGATTCTCCGACACCAAGGAGTCGCACCCCCGTCTCTGAGCGTTCCATCAAAAACATTGCCGCGCCTTCTCCAATATTGAATCCGGTCCGGTTGCGGCTCATAGAGTTGCAGGGTTCATTAGAGAGTGCCTCCAGCGAGGCGAACCCCTGAAGCGTTAATCGACATAGGGAATCGGTCCCGCCGACAAGAACCGCGTCACACCAACCCTGGTAAATGAGCGCACGGGCAGAGGCTAGCACCTTTGCGCTGGATGAACAGGCTGTCGAAAGTGTATAGGCCGGGCCATTCACTCCGGCAAGAGCAGATAGGAATTGTGAAAGCCCCCCCATTTCATGCTGGACATAGTCAAAAGCGCGCGGGAGCTTTCCCGAAGAATGCCAATGCGCGAAAGCCGATTCGGTGGCAGCCATTCCCGAAGTACTCGATCCCATAACGACGCCGATGCGTTGGCGGCCGTATTTCTTGATAGCGAGGCGGACTTCTGCTTCGATCTCTTCAAAGGCGATGAGGGCTAATGAATTGTTACGGCATTTGTATCGCCTTAGAGAGTGAGGAAACTCCGGCCACTTTCCGGCGACTTTTCCAACCCGAACTGTGCGGTCTTTTAGATAATTGCGCTGCAAAGTCAGTTTCGATTGGTCACCAGCCAGGAGACGCTTCCAGATTGTGCGCGACTCATGACCGAGAGCATTGACCATTCCTAATGCGGTCAAGGCTATAGGAGAACGCGTCACAGGACGGACTCCCAATATGGCATCGGTGATAAGAGAAAGGCGATCAGCATTCCACAAAATACCGTCATGCCAATGGACGATAAGACCGGCGTTTTACATAAGGCCAAGAGGCCAAACGACAGGAGCGACGAGACGGCGCACATTTCAACAGCTAAGAGAGTCGAGTCAACTGGCCGGCGCGCGCGGGCACATTCAGCGAAATAGATTGTGTAATCAATGCCCATAGAGAGTACTAACAGGGCCGCCAGGCAATGAATCAATTGAACTCGGACACCACACCAGCCATAGAGAGCGAATGTGAATAGAACTGCTGCGACAGCAGGAAAGGTTACCCATGTCCCGCGTTTGAATCCATACCGCAGAATCGTGAGTACCCAGACCCCGCAATAGGCAGCCAGGATCAGTCGCAGGCTTAAATGCCGGTAGCGACGAAAGAGATTCGAGTATTCCTCTATTTGATCGAAATATTTTATCCCCTTCATATCTTTTAAAGACGCCCTCAAACGGCCGGGATCGGACAGACCGCTGATGAGGACTGCGGAGGCGAATTCATGCTGTGATGATCCAATCCATAATGAACGCAATAAATGAGACGCCGGGCTCGCGAGCCACTGGTCAACAGTGAAGGGTTTGAAAGGATGGCTCAGATCTTTTAATAAATGATTGGAGATGTCCGCACTCAGACCCACCCCACTTAATTGTTCGCGAATGGACGCAGGTTGAGAGAGGATGACGGAGTCGAGCAATTGTCTATTCTCTACCTGTCGCTTTACGCTTGGCAGAAAAGGCGCTAAGGATTGGATCGAAGAAATCACACCTCCCTGTATCAAGGGATTTACCTTTTCCTGCAACAATTCTTGTCGCTCAAGCAGCTCTTCCAATGTGCTCGCGCGGATAAGAATAAACTGATTGCCACCAAATCCCTTCATGACCTTCCTCACGAAAGAATCTTCCTGAACAATTGATTCGGACGGGCTTTGCAACAGACGAATATCGTCGTCAAATCGAATCTTCGAGAGGCCCCAAATGATGAATATCGAAAGCGTAATTAAACCGAGCGCGGCGCTTTTCTTCCGGCTTTGCCACCAAGCAGATGTCCTGATAAGAATCGATTTGCCGAAGGTAAGTATGCGTGGTTCAGCCTGGCATGTCGATGGTCGAGCCACTAATATCGGAAAGACCAATATGACGGTTATCAATGCGGCACAAAGACCGACTGATGAAAAGAGCGCCATTTGCCTTAGACCGGGGAAGGGAGCCAGACTGAGCGCCGCGTATCCCAACAACGTGGTGGTGGCTCCTAGCAACAGGCCGGGCAATGCTTGGCGAAGCGCGAATTCGGCATCCCACACTTGACCCGCCGTGCGGTGAAAAGCCAGATAAAGCACTGGATAATCAATGGCAACGCCGATTAACGAAGATCCGAATGCGAACGTTATAATGTGAATATGCCCAAAACACAATAATGTTGCTGCAACGGCCGCAATAAAT
Source organism: uncultured Elusimicrobia bacterium (assembly GCA_964604825.1). Taxonomy (GTDB): domain Bacteria; phylum Elusimicrobiota; class Elusimicrobia; order 2-01-FULL-59-12; family 2-01-FULL-59-12; genus CAZSAL01. The sequence goes on along the minus strand of CAZSAL010000004.1, from coordinate 21,530 downwards.
CCGACGAGAAGTGGAAGCGCTGCTAGAATTACCGCTCTAATGGACTCGAAAACCACCAATGTTAACAACAGGACGCCAAAGAGGGAGCCGAGACTTACGATCGTCATTTCGCGTTCAGTACGCAGTCTCTCTGCTGCTGCAAAAGGCAACACGCCTGAAACATAGAAATGGGATTCTGGTGATTTCGTCAGGATGTCACGTCTCAAATCTCTCAGCCAGGTAAGCATGCGGTCTTGATTCTTAGATTCGAAGGGATCGAGCACCAGCTCAACCGCTGAAAATGCATAAGACGTACCGTCCGTATCGACAAAGGAAATCCCATTACCAGACACCGCAGAGTGACGTGGATCGACAATTTCCATCCACGAGCGGACGAGGGCCGGGAAGAACAGAAGAGGATCTTGAGGGATGATGCGCGTGAAAAAGGACGAGGTCGGACTATAAAGACTGCCAACTAGGCGAGACACAAAGTAATTCAAGGGATGGGGTTCTGTCAGGTGCTGTCGATCTTCAGGTGAGAGCATTTGATAACGAAAGGGAAAATAGAGATCGTAGAATGCCTTTTGTTTTTCTGGAGAGAGCTCCGTTACTATTTCCTTCACAAATGGCGATCGCCTCAGCTGGTCATTGAGGACCTGGCCCAAGGATACCGTTTGCATCGCATCACGATGACCAATGACGAACGCCATCAAATGACTCGCTCGCTGGGACAGTAAAGCGTTGGATTCGGTCAGTAATGGATCTCCTTCGGACGCAGGGAGAAGCGACAGAATACTTGTATCCACTGCCGAACCTCGCCACATTCGTGCGGCGCCGAATATAAGACAACCCGTTATTACACAACCCCAAAGTGCCAATACGAGTCGATTATTCATGGCGTTGCCAGATCCGCAGGAAACCTCTGATCAGATTCAGCTAGTACGCCCTGAGAAACGCGCTGGTGCGTATAAATAGTGTGTGTCCCGTCACCATTGGTTTCGATCAATGAGATTTCATCCACAATTCCGTCGTGCCCCTCAAAAACAATTTTGCGGATCGCTTTCGCAGCCGGGCTATTGTGTCGCGGAAGGAATACGATTCGCCAACGCTCGAGGGATCCGGAAAAGAATGCTTCAAAGGTTCGCTCCCAAGCCTGCTTATCTCCTGCGAAAAAGGATAGAAAAACGTCAACGAATGCTTGGGCAACCGGTTGGCGCTGCACACTCATTCGCTGGACATTCCCTTGGGCATCTTTCTGGATAAATTGTGAGCGTGTGATGAGAAGTTCCTGATGGATAGGCGTTAGCGTGACCCGGTAGACGCCCGACTTTGGCGAAAATAAGAGCGTTCCTGTGGAAGCAATCGGATGCGTAAGAATATGGAGGGTCTTTTCCTCGGCAAAATCTGCCTGAACCAGGGTCACGGCCCGGAGATGCTCGCAAACGGTTTGAAAATCGGAAGATGCGACATCGGTCACCGAAAGGGTGGATATGACAACGGGGTCGGAAGCTGAAATGGACCTAAAGGATGAAATGAAAAATAATCCAGTCAGCAGTAAAGGATGATTGAGGCATGAGAGACGTTGACGCATTAACGCCTTATTTCAGATGGCGGAGAAAAATAGGAGGGGTCATAAGACACAATTCTCCTGTTTTGGCATGGACAGCGGCCTGGACGGTGTACCCGGTGGCCAATCGTCGCCGAGTCTTCTTGTCAAAAACGGTGTAAAGAAATTTCACGCGATGCTCGAAATCCGCTAATGAAGCGCGGACCAGTACTTTCATGCCGTAGCGCATGGGAGCAACGTAACGGCAATGGGACTCGATAACCAACCAAATGTACCCAGATCGCCGCATTTCAGGCGCGTCAAACCCGATAGAGCGTAAGAACGCGGTCCGAGCAGCTTCAAAGTACTTAAAGTAATGCCCATGCCATACGATATTTAGACCATCTACATCGTAGAAGGGAACGTCGATTTCGACTTTTGATGCTCTTTTACTTCGGTTTTTAGCGGAAGTGGTCATAAAGAGCTGGTTTTCCCGTAGAGTGGCCAAGAGCGCCGGCCTATTTCTCTCATGGTGCGGCGCAAATCCTCTTCCAGGGGGCGGTCTTCTCTTAGAAATGGGCTGTATCTGCGAATGGCCTGTCGTTGAACGTCAATCTCCATTGAATAATCCCCCCGGACCAACTGCTTCCCGATGAGTCGGCATTCCAATCCCTGCATGGCTCCGAGCAGGACAGCCGCGGCAACTTGCTCCGTTAAATCCAATACTCGAAGAGCGTCCCGTGCGGCAATTGTTCCCATGCTGACTTTATCCTGGTTGTGGCATTCCGTTGATCTGGAAAACACACTTGCAGGCATTGTCAGCTTCAAGGCTTCCGCGGTCCAGGCGGAGGCGCCGATTTGAATGGCTTTAAAACCATGATTAATGCACGCTCGTTCCTGAGATGACCCTGTCAAATTCGATGGCAGCCCCCCATTGCTTCGAATATCGACAAGTAGTGCGAGTTGACGGTCAAGGAGATCCGCCACATTGGCGACCGCCGTCTTGAGACAGTCCATGACGAAGGCGACGTGGCCACCGTAGAAGTGACCTCCGTGCATCACGTGTTCCCCTATTCCATCAATCAGCGGATTATCATTGGAGCTATTGAGCTCGATCTCAATTTGACGGACCATCCATGGGAGCGCATCGGATAAAACGCCGACGACATGGGGCGCACACCGCAGAGAATAGGGGTCTTGTAGACGTGAAACCGTTCGGCCAGATTGACGTGAATACCTTTGCAAATCCTTCCGGATCCGTTCTGCTGATTGCTTTTGTCCGGGATGATTCTTTAATTCGAACAATTGGCGATCAAAATGGGATGGATTCCCCTTTATCGCGAGAACCGACACGGCTGTAATTCGACTGGCTAATTGTTCGAGGTAGGACGCCCTCGTGAGCGCTAGGCATGCCAGGGCGGTCATAACACTTGTGCCATTCATGAGAGCCAGCCCCTCTTTGGGATTTAATTCGAGTGGTTTCCATCCTAAGCGTTTGAACGCAATTTGGGCGGTAACAATCCTGCCATTGAAGCGCACTCGACCCTCGCCCATGATCGCAGAAGCGACATAGGAGAGCGGCGTCAAATCCCCGCTTGCTCCGACAGAGCCTTCCTGAGGAATTACAGGTAGCACTCGCCGGTTAATCATGTCGCAGAGCCGGCGCAATACTTGCTCTCGGACACCGGAATAGCCTCTGGCCAAGGAGATCAGCCGCGCGGCGAGTATCGCCAAGGTCTGTTCCTCGCTAAATATGTCTCCGAGACCGCATCCATGGAACCGCGCGAGTTGCTTGGAAAGATGCACTGCCAGTGCTGCAGGAACGGGACGTTCCACGGAAGCTCCGAAGCCTGTCGTAACTCCATAGAGAGGATCTTCCCCCCGCCAAAGTTTATCGACGAAGGCGACCCCGGCCTGAATCAGTCTGCGGGTGCGTGGATCGGGACGATATTGAACCCGCGCACGGCCTTCGGCCACCGCAACGACATCTTCTATTCGCCAGGGGCGATCACCAATTCGAATGAGTCGAGTCATGACAGTTTCCCCCAAAAATCGTAAAAATTAAACCATTGCATAGGCGATTTCAGACAATAATATTCCAGTCTTGCCGCAAAGGCAGCCGCGTATTGGTTTAGGGCTTCATCGCGATCCGCCTCAGGCAAATCGATGCGTTCTGCAAACGGCTCTACGTAAAAATCGTAAATCCGATGTGCTCTTCGAAGGGCAAAGAGAAGCAGTACCGGACATTCCAAGTGCGCTGCAAAAAGAAAAGGCGCCTGAGGAAAAGAGGCGCTTGCGCCCAAAAACGTAGCGGAGCTGACGCGCCGCAATGCACGCCCTCCCACCGCTCCGATTCGGTCCCCCAGCAATCCGACAAACTCACCGCGCTCGATGGCTTGTTTTAGTTCGAAGATAGTCTCGACCGCGCCAGGTTCATATTCTACGATGCCTTCATCCATGTCGGGACAAAAGCGACGTAAAATCTGTGAGAACTTTTGAGAATTTCGTCGATCAGTCAAGATATGGATCTTTCCGCCTCGCCGCTTCCCGAGCGCCCGCAAGGTATCAAAGTTCCCTAAATGTGCTCCGATCAAGACCGCGCCACGCCCCTGTTCCAATAGGCGGGTCACATTCTCTTCTCCGTGGTAATAGAAGGTGTAATCATCCAATCGATTTGTCCAGACGTCAAAGCGATCCAACGATGTTCGAGCAAACGATAAATGATGGCGATACACGTCCCACCATCGTGGTCTTCTTAAATTAGCCTTTGTCGAGGAAATGCGTTCGAGGTATTGACGTGAGGCCCCCCGCGTCCGTCTGTCTTTTAGAAAGAAGTAAAACACAATGACCCATAGGATCGGCTCTGTGGCCCAACGGCCCAAGAGCCGATACACCTTGGCGGTAAAGAGCATCCCCCATATCGACCCCTTTTCCCGAATGTTTTGCCAACGCGCTATAGGTTTTTCGTTCATGGGGCGTGTGACCAATGGCGAAGCAAAAGAAGGGGACTACGTACCACCATGCCAAAAAAGAGCTTAGAGTGGAGCCGAAACAAGGCTACGTTATCGTGCAGAAAATCAAAGCTCGAGATTCCTTGGGGAGGATAGCGTATGTGAGTTTCAAAATTTACAGCCGGCACGCCCTCCCAGAATAGACGCACCGCAATGTCGGGATCGAAATCCATTCGGCGCCCCAGCTGACAGCCCGAGGCAATTCGGAGAAAAGGATCAAGCGGTAGACAACGAAATCCGCAGAGCGAGTCCTTGATATCAAACGATAATGTCTCAAGCCATACCCACATGTTGCTAACAATCCGTCCGAAACGTCGCGCCATTGGCGCAGATGGATCAAACATCGGATTCCCTAGAATCATTGCCGTCGGATTCTGGAGTGACAGCGCCAGCACTCGAGGAATATCGGCCACCTCGTGCTGGTCGTCCGCATCTATAAAAATCGCGTGACTAAATCCGTGTCGATGCGCCAGGCGTGCACCTTCGACACAAGCAGCGCCTTTCCCGCCGTGAATCTCCAACCGAAGTACTTCGACATGGGGTCGGCGGCTAAGTTCTGCGGCCATCGCGTCCTTTAGAGGGGTTTCATTGCAGTCATCCACTAAATAGCAGCGTAGACCGTATCGGTCCAACTGATCAAGGACGACTGCGAGGGGACCAAAATGGCGATAAACTGGAATGACGATGCAGTGCTGTATAGATGATTCCGTCATGCTAACACCAGGCGGCCTGAACTGTAGAGGGTGTTTTTCTCCGAAAGAGAAAAACGCAATATCGACGACATTCCCGAACGTTCCTTATCTACTGTCAAGGAAAACATCTGATTTGGAAGGAGTAAGTTCTTGAATTTGATCGCCTCCATGCGTTGAATATCAAACCGACTTCCCAACCATTGGCTCGCGGCTTCGACCACCCAGCGAATCTGGACAATCCCTGGAACGACCGGATAGTGCGGAAAATGCCCTTCAAAATAGGCCAATTCGCGAGGAACACGGTAGCGAACTCGAAGTGCTGAATTTGTCTTGGTCTCTCGAAGTCGTTGCGGCATCGTCACCGCAGAATCGAATTGGCTCTGGAAGATAGACTTAAGAGAGATTTCCGATACTTTGCCCTGGGCATTTCCGGGCATGACTTCAATGAATCGGAATATACGAGGCAGCGTTGATATATCAAAGTGTTTTTGAAGATGTCTCCGGAAAGCCACGGATAGCGCGGGTCTCCCTCCCCGCTTAAGTTGAGATTCGCCCTTCGAATTCAAAACGATGGCCGCGCCAAGAACACTTCTGGAGGACTCGTCGTTAGAATGGAGCAGAACGACTTTGGTTTCAGCTACCCAGGGGTGACGCGAAAGGCGACGTTCCATGTCGTCGAGGGATACACGTTTTTCCGATATTTTGACGATTCGGTCGATGCGACCTTCAATACGGAACTTGCCATTGGGTAACACTATTCCTCGATCGCCCATTATGAGCGATGCGTCCGCTGAACTTACAAACGGCGAGCTGACGCGAAAAGTCCCTATGCTGGCCGCGCCTTCTACTGAAATTGTTACGCCTCTCAAGGGTGTCCAGTCTTGCGATCTCTTAGTCCTATTACATAGTCGCCAGCCGACGCCACCCGTCTCCGTTGAGCCAAACACCTCTATCGGTGCTGCCCCGAGTATTTCCCTTATTTGCGCGGCCGCAGATACCCGGAGCGGCCCGCCAGACGAAAAGATCGCTCGGGGATGGGCGGCTACAAGCGCCTTACGACCTGTTGACGAGATTCGTTCGAGATGTGTGGGGGAGTTCACTAAATAGACCGATCTTCCTCGAGCAATGCTTATGTCCAATTCTTCCCAAAATGACACCGATTCATCGATAAATGGTCGCGCGGAGCTTAGGGGCCATAAGAGTCGAAAGAGCAATCCATAAATGTGCTGATGCGAAACTGTCGAATAGGCTGCAGAATCCCTCAGTCGATTACCAAACGTCGCTTCCAAAGCCGCAATTTCGCATTGCAGCATAGATAGATTCTTCAAGACCACTTTGCGGTCTCCGGTCGACCCCGACGTAAATAGCTCCAAACAGGTTTGAGAGAGCTTCAATTTCTCCCACCCCCGCGCCCTGGCGGACGTCGCGAGGGGTCGTAGCCGAGGAATACGAGGTGCTGAATGATCACTATCTGTGATGAGACCGGCGACGCCTTTTGCCACTTCCACTAGACTCTTGGGTTGTTGATTGGGCGCCAGCACGGCTACGCGCTCGGTATGCCACAACGCAAAAAGTCCAACTGCGAAAGCATAACTAGATTGGCACGTCAGCAGCCAACGCCCACCGGGGCACTTCGATAATTGCGCACACAAGCCACCCACGTGATTCTGGAATTCATCCCATGAATACGTTCGATTACGGTTTAAGGCGACAACGGCGTGACGCGGCCTCTTGGCCAACATCAAGCAGTTTAGTGGGTCCATCGATTCATCCAATTGCTCAACAAATGGCCCTCCGGTCGAAATCGCCAGTGACGGTAGAAATACTCTGAGGCCATCAGAGTTCCAATGAGCAGATACGAAATCATTCCGTTATACAGCGTCCATTCTCGTAGTGAGCCGCCCCATGCAAGCCATAGCGCGATCGATCCGTTTGCCATAAAGAATAGACACCATATCCGCGTGACGTTACGGCAATAGGCGATTTCCTCGTCTGTCAGTATTGATTTTTGAACTCGGGCAAAGAGTTCAACAACTGTCGGTGGGTGTGCCAGCGTGCGGCCAAACGCGAAAAGTAGTGCGGTGGATATTGTTGCTGGCCAATAAAGAATCAATGTCCGGCGTCCTATAGCGAATGCGATCAAGAGGAATGCAGCAGGGAAAAGCCATGGTTCTGCCAGTTCCTTGCATTGGGATCGACTCAGTCGGGAAGCTGCGAAAAGCAGACGTAATCCGAATAAAACAATTGCTGCTCCCATAATAAGGCGCGGGCTGATCCGCTGCCAGCCAAAGTAGACCAAGAAGGGGTACGTCAGAATAAGGGCTGCAACAGCGAGCGAAAAGACTTTAGTTGGGCAGGATGCCTTGTCTTGCGTCCCTGCACTTGGTGTCATCATTTCTCACGGGCGGCTTTTTTCTTCTGGAGTTTCTTCCAAACAACGTCGACCACGTCCTGAAACGTGCGGATAGATTTCAACTCGGTCGCTTTCAATTTTAATCCCGTTTCGACCTCCAAACGGACGACCAGATCGATGGCGTCGATACTGTCTAAGCCCAAATCCTTATACAGATTGGCTCCCGGCTTCATTTCTGACGGTGCAATATCGAACTCGCGCTCAAACACTTCTTTTACCTTTTTTGTAACTGCCTCTTTCGTGATCATGGCTTTTTTTTGTTTTTCCCCTTTGGCCGAGTTGACACAAACAAAGCCAGATTTCGCACTGACGCAAAATGCTTCTTATAGTCGGTTGTCTTTCCATCTAGCAGTACACCGTATTTCTTTGCAAGTGCGACGGAGAGCTCCAACGCATCGATGGAATCCAATCCTAATCCCTTCCCGAATAGAGGTTGACCGCTCTTAATGTCATGAGGCTTTACATCTTCGAGCCTCAATGAATTCACGATAAGGACCTTAATTTCATTTTCCAGTTCTTCCAAGTTCTGCATCGTCTAATTTCTCCTCAAAGTATCGCTGTACGGCCGCGGCTACTTTTCTGGCTGCAATGGGATCGCGGTCCCCAGCTTCGATATAGTCCACCGGATTGAGCGGCTTGCCGGCAACGGCAGTAAGTCTCGCGCGCGTGAGCGGAACGCTAAACACGCTTTGCCCCTTCATTAACGCGGCGGGACGACAGGTCATGACTACCGGCCACAGAAGACACCTAGAGCGTACGGCGATATATGCGAAGCCCTTATTGAAAGGTCGTATTCCTTCTTGAGGAGACCGGGTCCCTTCTGGAAAGATTATGACCTTTCTTCCTTCCCCTAATCGTTGAATTGCGGCTTCTGTTAACCCTAAGCCATCGTCGTTAGGAATATATCCCGCCCAAGAGACGATTAGCTTAAGAAAGAAATTATTCCACAGTTCCTTCTTGACGATACAATCCACCTGTGGAAGCTGTGAAATTAGAACAACAACATCAAGCAGTGTCGGATGATTGGCGATGATGAGTCCGGCGCCAGGACTTTTGAGGAATTCCGCTCCTTCAAACCGGAATTCCATACCTTTGAATGCTTCAATGAACCCCAAAAACAGTCTAAAAGAACGATAAACAACCCATTGAATCAAGGATGTCTTCGCAGCCCGCGAAGCAGGAAGGATCCATATAAAAGGGAAAACAAACGTCCCCAGAATCAGGCCGCCTAATCCAAACAGGGCAAATGAAATTAGCTCAACAAATCGTCGCCAGATTTGGTCTATAGCGGAGGTTATTTTATCACTAATCAGAACAAGGCCGCCGTCAGATATTTACTGGTGTTTGGGATTCAACTTGACCGCAAGGCTCTCAGCAATATTCTTAACCCAGACGTTATAACGGCTATGAATTCTTTCTTCCCCCGTGACGGACTTTTCATGCCAGAAGTTTTTGCTTTCGACATATTCTATAGTTGCCCTGTTTTGATCATAGACCACGCGAACACTCGCGAAAAACTTGTCCTGCTGCAAATGTGCCGTGATCAATCCAGATTCTTGTTTATCCACTGTCCATCCGTAACTGTCAAAAGCTTTATGTATGGCTGTTTGGACATCCGTTTGTGATAGATTCGCTGGAATATTGACCTCTGGATTCAGTAAAACTCTATGCGTGAAGCACCCTGAGATTAGCACTGCCGACAGAATCCCGATTATTAAGCTTGGCTTTTTCACGATCATGCCTCCTTAAGTTTGAACGATGAGCCTGCATTGCGGATGTACTGCCAAAGGGGACCCTGAATCCCTCGTGCCCTCAGCAACTGAAAAAGGGAGGGATCAAAAAGAATGCCCAATTCCTGGACCACCCAATAGGGAAATAAATGCTGATTGGCCGAGATTTCTTCCAAGACGATTTTTCTAAAATGAGTCCGCTCGGCAGCGGCTTTCCCACCGAAGATGTCATTGTCATCGTTCCAGACAGATAGTATGGCAGCGTAGGGATCGAGGTCCGCAGCGAACCGCAATGTGGTTTGAACTTCATCTAGAGTTTCGCCCTCGGTGCCAAGGATGAATGTGTGGCAATCCTTGAGACCCTCGGCCGCACAGAGATAGTGGAAATTCTTAATGGAGGATGTCGTGAAACCTTTGCGCAAATTCTTCAGCACGCGATCAGACCCCGAGTCTGAACCGACTTCAATCCCGGCGCAACCGGCGTCACTCATCAAATGTGCCAGCTCTGCATCAAAGCCGATGGGATTGCCGTAACACGTCCAGGGGATATCGAACCTTCGCCGGATCATTTCCCGGCAGACAGCCTTAGCATGGGCCGGAGGAATTGTGAATACGGAGTCCACTATGAAGAAATGCGTGACTTCCGGCCTATGGGCTAGGTCGATCATTTCATCGACAACGCGCACGGGGTCCTTCAGGCGATAGGACCGGCCTTCGATAAGTGGATAGGTGCAGTAATCGCACCGTAGAGCGCAGCCGCGCTTCGTTTGAATCGATTCAATGCCGCCATCGTAATATCTCGCATCGACGGGATCGCGGAGAGGAATCGGTAAAGAGTTCAAATCAATAGATGTGCTAGTAGCTGCGGTCCGGCGGACCTTACTATTTGAAAATTGACAAAGATTAGGGATGTCATCAACCGGCATCCCTGAATCAAGGCGTTCTACAAGACCAGGGAAAGTGTAATCGCCTTCGCCAACAATGCCATAGTCAGGCTTGAGATGAGCCATAAGCGCTTCAGGAGCTACACTGAAACCACCACCACCTACGACGATTGGAGCGCGCGTGACCATGCGAATCGCGGCAATGAGGTCTGTGTAATAGCGAAGGTTGTTGCTGACGTCCGAATAGGCATTGTTCTGGAGATTGCGCAATCCTACGGCCAGCATATCGGGCCTAAATTCCCGTATTCTGGCCTTAATTTCGGAGAGAGGATCTGTCGAAAAACACAGATCCCAAAGAACCTTTTCATGATGTTCGGGCAACGCCGACATCACCGAAAGGACTCCCAATGGAATCACAGGATCAGGCAACACTTCTCGATTAGCCGAAACGAAGCCTATTCTCATCGGCATCATTTTACAACACCGTCGAAGAAAGGTGGCGTTTGATGATTGATTTTATTAGGATTCCTGAAATGGTTCGGTTCTTGCTTGTCGTGGGAATCCTTCTGGGACCTTTGATCTTGCCAATGAAGGTGTCGGGACAGGAGCTGACTCTGATTTCCAGTGACCGTATCCTGATTTTGGCCCCTCATCCGGATGATGAAGTGCTCTGCTGCGGCGGCATGATTCAGCAGGCGGCAGAGGCCCACATACCAGTTCTTGTCGTATTCTTAACTAATGGGGATTACAACCGTTGGTCGATGACGGTCTACCGGCATCACCCTGTTTTTCGGCCAAGCTCGATGCTTGAGTTGGGAGAGATTCGCCGCCAGGAATCATTGTCTGCAGCTGAAGTTCTCGGCATCGGCCCCAAAGCGCTGGTATTCCTCGGTTACCCGGACTTTGGGACACTCACCATCTGGAAGCATCACCGGGGAAGCATACCAGCTTTTGAAAATCCTCACACCCGGATGAGCGCCGTGCCATATGCATTTGCATACAGGCCTAAAGCACCATACAAAGCCGAAGAAATTTCGCGGGATATCGAAGCGATCATGAAGGATTTCCAACCTACGAAGGTTTTTTATCCGCAATCAACGGATATTATGCCCGACCATCGTGCGCTCTATCTCTTTGTGAATGAATTATTCCAGCGATCGAATGAACAGCAACCCGAACGTTTTGGTTACTTGGTTCATGCTAAGGATTGGCCGCAGCCACGAGGATTACACAAGGACCGAACGCTCGAACCACCACCCGTGTTAAAAGATAGATATCACTGGGTGACGTTGACCTTAACCCCAGCGCAGGTGTCCACGAAACTACTGGCTCTTCAAAAACACCGCACCCAATACGGCTATAGCCAGCGATTTCTGAATTCATTCGTACGCAAGAACGAACTCTTTGAATCGGTTCAGGGAGCAGTAGAGAGTACGCCTTGAATGTCGAGTCGAATATCAACGAATCGGCCCACCATGAAAGTGCCGTGCGTCAAACCCACGCCAAATTCTTTACGGTCGATGCGGGATGTTGCGACCGCATGGATCTTTTGAGGAACGGAGTTAGCCGGGGTGGCTTCGATACTCTCGATAGTGAGATCAACCGGAAGTGTTATGCCATGTAGCGCGAGCGTCCCGTGAACTCTAGGTTTTTCACTCGGGGTTTGTGAGGCGGATGTGCTTGTGAACGTCATGGCCGGAAACGATTTTACGTCTAGAAATTCTGCATGCTGTAGATCGCTATCGCGTTTATGGATTCCGGTGTGAATACTGCTGATATCAATGGTGGCCATTGCGCCCCATTGGGCTGGTTGGCTGGGATCGTAAGAGAATCGGCCCTCAAACTTTTCGAATTTGCCTTTAACTTTGCCAATCGGACCTTTCACCTGAAAGGAGACTGTCGACTCAGAAGGGACAATGACAAAATTCGCAGCATGACACCAAGCTGCTAGAGCTAGAACTGCTGCGGCGATAGATGAGCATCGCTTCACATATTTCATGTTCATTATATGTTCCCTCCTGAGCCTAGCCGCTCGTCTGTAATGAATTCGCTAATACTATTTTGTTTTGAATCCTTATCTACTAGAGGTCATCTTCCGTTTCTCTGATTGGAATTGGTGACAGCTACAAAGGCTGCATTTCCGGCTGATAGGCCGATGGCTCTTCTCCCTATGGCCACACCCGCAAATCGACATAGCCTTGGTGTGGCTCCATCCGGTGTCCTTGTCTAATTTATTCACGCAATCCTTATATGCCGAAGTCTATTTTCAGGCGGTCTTTCTTATTGTACCTCTGCGCTGACAAGATAAAATGTAATCCTCGTGTGCGGAAGATTTACTCAAAGCAAGGATCCGAATCAGATTGCGAAGCGATTCAAGATCGATTCAGTCGCCCTGGACGATTTCAAGCCGAGTTATAACATTCCCCCCTCCGCCAAAGTCCCAATCATCGTTCTGATCGAAAAAGGCCGTCGCCTCGAATCCGGCCGATGGGGCCTGAAACGCGAGTGGGCGCCTCAGATCATTAATCTGCAAGCCGAGAAGCTCGCCAAAGGCGTATTCAAAAAGAACCTGGCATCGCAGCGCTGCATTGTGCCCGCGGACGGATGGTATGAGTGGGGTACGGAAGGCGGCAAGAAATACCCCGTTCGCTTCCAGCTCAACGGTGGCGAGTTGTTTGGATTCCCGGCTCTGTTTGACCAAGGCGACCCAAAGACCTTCGCGATCTTCACGACCGCTCCCAACGAAATTGCAGCGGCCGTCCACCAACGTATGCCGGCCATCCTCTTGCCTGACCAGGAAGATAAATGGCTCAACCCGGCGCTGACTGACATCAGGGCCCTGGTCGCGCTCCTGACGCCATATCCGGCCGCCAGAATGCAGTCTTATCCTGTGTCTCTGGCCGTGAACAGTCCCCGGAACAATTCCCCCGAGCTCATCAATCCGATCAGTCGATAATTTGACAATCGGTATCCCAGGAGTATCATACGCGTGTATTATGACCTGCAAACATTATCAAGTGACCTACTTTCTCACCAAAGACGGAGAGTGCGAACAATGTGCCAAAGAGAGGATTAAGCGCTTGGATGAGGAAATTTGCAGGCTTAGACGCGAACTGGAAGCGGTTCAGATCGAACTAGGTAAGCGGCAAGAAATAGAATATTGACCATTTCGCAAATACGAGCGGGCACTGTCTTGCTTGGATGGGAGACGAATCTCCATCCCCCCAAATTCCCCCCAAATCAGGGTCCAAATTGATCCTATTTAATCCAGATGGTCGGGAGGTGTTTCCGTCGAGAACCCACTACTTCCTAAAACCATTTTCCATCGTGTGAGGATGGCACTCTACCGCTGAGTTAACGCCCCGAAAAACCCCATAAAACAGCATTGATTAAGAATTTTATCATAGATTTGCCACGATAATTGGTTCAGACGGGCCTGGGCTGGTCTAAAACTTCGCGGACTTTACGGCGCAGATAGTTGGAGATAGCGGTCTTTTCTATGAATTGCGTTTCGCCGGAAATAACGCCTTTCATGTCAAGAATATCGCGGGCGTATCCCGACATATAGAGAACCTTCGTTTCGGGGTGATTTTTTCTTAACTGTTCCGCGAGCTGTCGGCCGTTCATTTCCGGCATGACCACATCCGTGAGCAGGAGATTAATCGGTTCGCGACAATGTTCCGCCATATCAAGCGCCTGCTTTCCATTCTCAGCTTCGAGCACATGATATCCCTCCCGCTGAAGCATGCGGCTTGTCACCCGGCGGACGATCTCTTCGTCTTCCGTTACGAGCACGGTTTCCCTTCCGCCAACTGTGCCATCCCGCGCATTAAGGCGCAAATCATCGGGACAGCCGGTTCCCATGTGAGGCAGATATACCTCCACGGTCGTTCCTTGTCCTTCATGGCTACGGATGAGGATGTGTCCGTCATTCTGTTTTACGATGCCATATACCGTTGAAAGTCCCAGACCGGTGCCTTTGCCCCCTTTGGTCGTAAAAAATGGCTCGAACATACGGTCCATAATCGCCTGACTCATGCCGATTCCGGTATCACGCACTGTCAGCCGCACGTACCGGCCTTGGGGAATGGAGACTTCCGCGCCTTCACGCACAACATGCTCGGCGGTATCAATCCAGAGATCGCCGCCATTCGGCATGGCGTCCCGTGCATTAAGCACCAGGTTCACGATGATCTGACTGAGCTGGGACGGATCAATTTTAACGTTACCTCCATCCGGTTTCAGATCGATATGCAAATGGATATCCTCGCCGATCAAGCGGGGCAGCATCTTCTGTATCTCAAACAGATTGGCGTTCATATCCACGACCTTTGGCGCCGCTGTCTGGTGCCGGCTGAAGGCCAGAAGCTGTCGCGTCAGAGAAAACGCGCTTTGCGCCGCCTTAATCGCCATATCAAGGTCCTCGCGAAAGGGCTCGTTTGCCGGCATATGGCCCCGCGCTTCCTGAACGATACCGACAATCCCGGTGAGCAGGTTATTGAAGTCGTGCGCCACCCCGCCGGCAAGCCGTCCAACGGCTTCAAGCCTCCTTGTCATTTCCAATTCCCTCTGCTGGTTCTGGAGAACTTCCTTCGCCCTGGTCACTTCTATGTCGAGATTCTGGTTAACGGCCTGCAGCGTCGTTTCCGCATTTTTTCTATCAGTAATATCTTCCGCAGCGTACGAAAACCGGGATCGCCCATTCGAGCTTTTCCCGATAAACGACACGGCAACATCAAAGCACCGCCCCTTACCCAGCCAGGGAAAGCAAAATTCAAACTTAACAGGTTTGCCGGTCCGCTCGCTTTCCGAATAATGCGCCAGCATCGTCTGTACGGCATCAGGCGGAGTACCGAGTTCGTTAGCCCAGTGACCCTGTATGTCCTCCAGCTTAATACCAAAAAGCTGGGCGGTGCGATCGCTGTCCATAATGTGAAGAATATTGTCCTGCGATGTCTCGACAACGCCAAGAATGATCGGGGCGCTCCGGTAAAAGCTTAAAAGGGTCGCCTGGGCCTCTTTCATGGCAATTTCCGACTGCTTGCGTTCGGTAATATCCCGCAGATATACGTCAACACGATTTTCTGTCGGATAAACATGGAATTCAAGCCAGCTTCCCGGGTTGATTTTTGAGGGCATTTCAAAATACATGGACTTCTGTTCCGTTACAATTTCCTGAAACCGCTCAACGAACGTCGAATCTTTGGCCGGCGGAAATTCTTCCCACAGGACCTTGCCCCTCAATTTACTGATCGGTTGATGGAAAAAATCCTCTGCCCTCACATTGAAATCCAGAAATTTTCCGTGCGCATCAACCGCGAAGAATATATCCGTAATGCTGTTCAGTATGCGGTGCAAGCGGGTTTCCACTCGCTTGAGAGAGGAAAGAGTCCAGACGATTGTCAGGCTGACTCCCAGAAATAAGATCAGGACGACGATAATCGTCGGAATGTCCGGACGCGCATTCTGAGTCAGGTCGGCAATGATCGCGGGGACCGACAGGGCTACAGCCAGCAGGCCGGGCCTCTCTCCGCCAACCCAGGTACTGAGAGCCACGGCTGCAAGAAGGATCACACGGGGAGTGGGATGCGCGACCGATAATCGGAACGGTATGACGGAAGCCGTCAGAGTAAGGATTATCGCGATTAAATATCCCCACCAGCGCGGAGTTCGCGGGAACAAAGAACTAAAGACAGGCCATTTCATAGCGCTGGACAAACGATAAGAGGGATCGTTTATCCCATTCAATTAGACCCCTCAAGCCTTAGGCGGGTTGTGTCTATCAGGAAGGTGATTGAGCAATCACAACTTTATCTGCAGGCGCGTGCCGAATATCCCGCCGCTTAGGCGCTGGCGGGAACGGGTCCGCCAACGACTAAGTGGCGGAGAACCTGAAGCCAAAAAAAATGGGCCCAGTAGGACTCGAACCTACAACCGACGCCTTATGAGGGCGGCGCTCTAACCGATTGAGCTATGGGCCCGGAAATTGTGATACGCCGAAATGTCCCGACGAGAATTTAAAATCGAACCGTATTTTACACTAATTTCGTCTTTGGATTCATTAGGTTTTATTGGATCAGGAAGCATCGTTTCGGCCTCGTTTTGGGCCAATTTCGGTCTCCCCTCGGTCTGGGGTCGGTCTGAAAAGTGCTCCTTATATTTATCAAAAGTGCGTTGTCTGTTCGACTGAATATAGAACCTGGCGAGGGTCACCGCCGTCGTATTGCTCAAGACCGAAATCTCTCCAATGCCAAACCCGGCGGCATCTAATTCGGTCACGCGAGTCACTTTACCGGCATCATGGAAGCGCACGCCTTTCAATCCCACCCTGCAGGCCTTATCATGGATCGATTGCTTCATGGCATCCGCCGATTTCCAATGATCAAAGATTCTTTGATCTGGCGCCCGCGCTTCGACCCTGGAACTGATGATATCCGCAGCCTCAGGCAGGAGGGTGATCCAAACGCCGGCCTGTTTTTTTATCCCCTCCACCCATAATTGATCCGGAGCCCGAAAATCCTGCGGTGTTAGTTTCCATACCTGAGACCGGCGCAGCATCGTTAATCGGCCGAGCCGCAAGGCATCGTTGATCACAGCATCTACTCCGGAGTATCGGGGACGCGGATCGATGGAGATCATCCTCTCAAATTCTTCCGGGCTTAAGGATCGGCTTTTAAAAGTCGAGGTCGGCAATTTAAACCCCAAAAACGGAGTCCGTGTCAGCCAGCTGCGCTCCATGCAGAACTTAAAAAAAGTTCGAAGCGGCCGCAGTGCGTGTGAGCGACCTCCGGGATTGCGGCCTCGCGCCTCCATCCAGCGGTCGTACTCGCTAATATGCTTCGTCTCCACCTGACCAAGCCGGGTCAAAAACGGGAACTGACGCAGAAATTCCTCAATGTAGCGTTCATAGAGTGCAAGTGATTTGGGATTTATGCGCCGATCCAGGAATGCTTCTAATGCTTCACGTATCACTTTTTCCGTGGCCGCAATCCCGACCGAGACGTTCAGGACATTGTTGGCCATATCCCAGGCATACTTTTGAGCCTGGACTTTCGTCAGGAAACATTTTCCGCGGGATTTGCCGGTTTCATCAGACCAGCGCGCTTCCCATTTTCCCGACGGCTTTCGTCGGACGTCATGCCAGCCGTGACTAGAGGACATAGACGTCATTGTAATATTTCTCGCTTGAGTAGTTCGCTGGGAACCTAGCCCTCGAAGTGTCGCAGGTCTTCTTGAAAAGAGGTGATGAAATCAGTCGCTAATTCCCGTTTCGCGATTTTTAATCCAATAGATCAATGATTCACGCAGAAACATTCGATGGCGCCGGGACATGGGCACAGATGGAATTTCTCCGAGCTCAGATTTTGCGTATACGGTCCAAGGGGAATAACCCGTCATTGCCGCCGCGCACACGACGCAAATTAAAGCTTTCGTTGGATCCGTGCAGCCACACGTCCAAACCTTCGCCATTTTATTCCGCACTTCCTTGTTTTTTAGTTTCCACGACATATCCGATACGCGGTTTCTCATCTGGCGGGGGTGCCGGGTGATTCATCAATTCCCCGATGGCGTCAAAGAGGTTCCTGATGTATTCGTCATGCGCTCCGATTTTTTTCTCCAGTTCCGCCAGTTTACCAGCCAGCTCTTTGTGCGTGGAAAGCAATTCCCGCAGGCGGACAAAGGCCCGGACGATGGCCACATTGACCAGCGCCGCCCGTTCGCTCGACAGGACGCTCGCCAGCATGCCTACGCCCTGCTCGGTGAAGACGTAGGGCGGGGACCGTCGACCGCCCCAAGCCGAACTTGATGTGCCTTTTTGGCACTTCAAGATTTCCCACTCTTTTTCGGTCAGTTGGAAGGCGAAATCCTCCGGGAATCGCAGGGGATTCCGCCGGACCTGTCGGTTCAGGTGGCGGGTATCGACCTCGTACATTTCCGCCAGATCGCTGTCCACCATGACTTTCTGGTCCCGGATTAAATAAATGCGGCGTTCAATCTGTTCGCTGGGAATTAAATCGTTCATCGGTTCCTCCATTCTTTCGGGAGGCTGTAGATGCCCCCGGACGGCTTCCCGGGGGAATCTACCAGCGGTTTCGCTGATGGCCTCGGTGCTTGGTCAGGCGAGACTCGCTCCTGCGCCTTGCTCCTTTGTTTGTTCTTTAGACATGAACTTCGATCTGGCCTGGCGCATCTGCAGCTTGTCGGCGGCGGTAATGTTCCCCCTCAGTCGCAGGTTGTAGCTGCCGTCTTTGTTCATGAAGGCCACGCCGACTTTGGGCCAGGGTCGCTGATCTTGCGTACGGAACAGGTTCCAATACGGTTTTGCCATGTTTTCCGTCCTCCTTATGCTGTGTCGTTACGTCTTCAGTGGCTAGCTGAAATCTCTTCTTCCTGCGGGTCCTCGTTCAGGCATTCTTCCTGTTCGGAATCGGTAAGGGGTTTCACGTCACAGAGAGACGGCACGGTCGGCGTGAGCGGGTTCACTTTGGGAACACTGGCGGCAGGGAGCAGACGGCTGCCAAAAACAGCTTCTTTGAAATAACGTATTTTCCGGGCGCGGATCGGTGGCGCTCCTTCCACGAGGATGATCTCCTCATCCGGCGACAGCTGCAGGATTTCCTGGGGCAGAAGAAGCGCTCGCGGCACCTGGGATTGCGAAGCGCTTTTGTATCCGGGCTGCAGAGACAGTCCCATCTGCCGGCTGCGGCTTTCCGATTCCAGGTCCGCGCCGTATGTGCCGATGAAGCGCGAAATGAGCTCCGCCGTGTCCACGTTATTGGAGGCGAAGGTGATCCGCAGTTTGGAGTTGCCCATAAATAGGTTCATTCCGGATCGTCCGTAGCTCGCCTCAAGCTGCGGAATGTCCTGGATAATCAGAAGCAGCCTCACCTGATACCCCGCAAGATAAGCGACGCCCTGCTCGAACTGCGTCATCCGTCCGAGGCTCGGGAACTCGTCCATCAGGAAAAGGACCGGATAGGGTTCGGTGGAAGGATCGGGTTGATGTTCCGTCATCATGTCGATGGCCTGCTGGTAGAAAATCTGCATTAGAGGGCGCAGCCGGTGGAGATTGCTGGGCGCGACGCCGACATAAATCGTCGTCGACTCACGGCGGAGCAGACGCAGATCGAAATCGCTCCGCGCGGTCGCGGCGTCGATCAGCGGATTGGCCCAGAGTTCGAGCGCCGCGTTCAGAGTGGACAGGACCGCGCTTTGTTCTTTATCCGCCTTCTGCACGAAAGCGTTCAGGGCCATATAGGCGACGGGATTCATGCTTTCGCGTTCGGCCTGGAGGAGTTGCTTCAGGTCTTCCACAAAATTACCTGCGCCGCGCAGGGCGCGCAGAATGACCCCGAAACTCAAAGGCGATTTCTCAATGAGGTGAAGGGAAAGGCCGACAAAGAGCGTGCGGGCCTCGTTGGTCCAGAATTCCTGTTCCGGCAGGATCAGATGAGCGATCTTCTGGATATCGTCGATACGCCGTCCCGGCTTATCGCTGATGAATTCGAGCGGGTTGTAGCAGTGGGTTCGGCCTTCGGGGTCTCCGGGATTCCAGAAAAAGACTTTCTGACCGTGCCGGGCCCGGAAGCCGCTCGTCTTTTCGAAGTTTTCCCCCTTGATGTCGTGGACGATCACCGACCCCGGCCAGTTCAAGAGATTGGGAATCACAATTCCCACGCCTTTACCCGACCGGGTGGGTGCAAAACACAGGACGTGTTCAAATCCTCCGGCCACCAGAAATTCGTGGTTGAACCGTCCGAGGAGGAGTCCGCTGTCGGAGCGCAGGCCCGCTTTACGAATGTCCCGCTCCCTCGCCCACCGGGCATCGCCGTAAGGGCTTGCTTTGCGCTGGCGCAGTAACAGGGCCAGGGCTGTAATGAATACGGAAGCGCTCAAAAACCAGCTGACCGAGATCAGGCGCGAAATTCCGGGTACGTGTCCGTAATAGCGCGTGTAGTGGTAAATGGTCCAAGGCGCGGCGTTCGTAAAAGCGTGAAGTGCCAGACTGATGAACAGAGCGCTGGCCAGCCAGGAACAGGCTGCCCACAAAATAATGATCAGGACGGCGATGCCCAGCGCGCGTCTGTTCATTGTCGGCCTCGCGCGTCATAAATTTCGGAGACATAGCGCCTGCCACCATCGCCGCGCTTGAGTTGAATGACGACGTCAATGATCTCTTTGACGTAGGCCATGATTTGGGAATGTTTCAGGTTGAGCCCCGTCTGCATCACCATGAGTGCGACCTGCTCAAAGGCCATCATGGGCGAATCGGCGTGGAGCGTGGCAATCGAGCCGGGGTGGCCGGTGTTGACCGCGCGCAGAAACGAGAACGCTTCGGCGCCGCGCAGTTCCCCCATGATAATGCGATCGGGCCGCAGGCGCAGGGAGGCTTCCAGCAGTTGCTGCGGCGTCACTTTAGCCTGTCCCTGTTCACCGCGCGAACTCAAAAGATGGACGTGATTGGGCTGAAGGAGCGTGACTTCCTGTGCGTCCTCGATCGTCACCAGACGTTCCGAAAGAGGGATTTCCCGCAGGCAGGCGTTCAGGAAAGTCGTTTTGCCGGTGGATGTTCCGCCGGAGATCAGGATATTTTTGCGGTCCAGAACGGCGTGTCGAATAAATTGAACGAATTGATCATCCGGTATGGGTTCTTCTATGAATTTTTCGAGGTCTTCTACGCTTAACCCGAGCTCCTCGAGCGTTGGCGGTTTCACCGGATCGGACCATGGAGGGGGTTCATCCAAGCCCGTCCACACAGTCGAGGAGAAGGCTCCGGCTTTCTGGTAGTCATCCAGTGTATAGGCGATCGACGAGGGTTTTCGGATTGAAAGGCAAATCTCTTGAGCGGCCGGCGGCAGGATGACCTGCACCCGGTGACCCGTCGGAAGGGTAGCCGATAGAACCGGCCGCTCGAAACTGATGTCCTGCCTGGTCGATTCGGCGATGAGTTTCGCCAGAGCGATTAAATGTTCCTCATCCAGTTCAGGAATGATGTGGCGCTCCATCTCGCCCCGTTTTTCGATCCAAAGTTCCCGGGGTTTGTTGATGGAGAGTTCGCTCACATCGTCCTGATCCAGCCAGGGGTTGATGGGTTGTAAAAAGGTTTCCAGGGCGACGGTATTCATTGGATCCACCCCACGCCGTTTCCGTTTAAGAGCGTGGGATCAAAATAGAGGTCCCGCGCCACAAAGACTTTGATCTCGATGCCCTGCCGGACCGTGATCGTGGGTTTGATCTGAGCGAATTGTCCGAGCACCGTTCCCGCCGCGCTGTT
>CAZSAL010000003.1:0-97274 GCA_964604825.1 uncultured Elusimicrobia bacterium | reverse complement strand
GCCAGCGGCATTTGCGCCATAGTTCCCAGCATGCCTTTAGCGCTCTGCATATCCGGTTTTTTCTCCACAGGAAGCCCGAGCCTCTTGATGATCTGGCCCTGTACGATATGAGTCACAATTCCTGCAGCAATGGACTCATACATGACCGCTTTCATGGCCCCTGCGGCGGTTCCGGTGAACGAGGTTGTCAGAAGAGACCCGACAGCATGAGCTCCGCCCGCAAGCATGGCGTGCCCTGCGACGCCGGCCAGCGCTGCGCCACCGCCGAAGACAACTGCCGCACCCACCACCACGATACCAACGCCCACTACCGCTTTGGCCATCAACGGCCGTGCAGCTCGTGCGGCAAAGACCGCAGAAAGGTCTTCCAATTTAAACTGTTTAACCGCCTCTTCGGCCTTAGCCGTGTCTTCCGCACCGGCAATCGACGCCACAAGCTGGGCAGAATCATGATCCATCGCAACAAGCCCCGCCTGATGCGCCACATTGAGCGGCGTACAAACCTCTCTCATTTGATCAATCGCCAGGGCCTGATCCTGCTGCGCAGACTTCATCTGGGAACTGATCTGTTGAAACTGCTTCATATCTCCGGACTGTAACGCCTTCATCATTTGAGACTGCAGTTCCTGGCCCCTGGCCGCGAGTTTGCGATAACCCGCCACATCCGGGAGCGACATCTGCGTTCCACCCAGAGCGGAAACGAGCCGGGCCTTCGCAGTTGCCAGCGCCCCTGCTTTCGCAGGAGAAACATCCTGCAGAGAGACATCGCCTGCATTAGTGACCACAACACCGGCTCCGGCAGGTGGGTTCTTCAATACCTGCTGAGCCGCAGCGTTCAGTTTTCCACGCACCGCCTCGTCAGCCTTCGCCATCTGCACGACTACACGCCGGCCGCTTGCTGCGGCGTACTGCATAAGCTGAACGGCGCGCAAACCGGATTCCGGCGTCGTTCTGGAAATCGTGATCGTGGTAGCCGTACCCTTTTTGGCATCGCCTTTGACGATCGTGTAGCCATCGCCCGCCTCTACGGAACCACGCGGCGCGGTGTAAGCCATGGTCCGGATGCGCTGGAGGTCCGCGGTGATATTATCTTTCGCATCATCGGCCTTGGCGGTAGTTTGAGCAATGAATTCGTCGGTCAAAGTATTAGCGACCACCTGTGGCTTTGAAATAGCCCATTGTTCCAAGTTGGCAACAGCGTCGGCCTGCACATTCGCATTGCTGCTTTTAAGTGAAGTCGTCAATGTCCCAGCAGCGGTGCTAATGGATTGCGTATCTGTTACCCCACCGTTGCCGATGGAGTTTTTGAGACTATATGCTGTCACTGAAAGCAATCGTTTCACCAGGTTTTCATTTTTTGTCATTTGCCAGGCTGTTGAAAAATGAGTACCGAAATCCCGCGTCCGGGCTCCAATCGTGCTGATCGAACCAACAATCTGGGTAGCGAGAGAGGGAGCGGTCAAGGTCTGACCAGGAGCTAACAGGCGACGAACTGACGCTGCGTCGGGTGCGCTGGCCAGCAGAGTCCATTGATTATTATTGCGCGCAGCGGAATCACTGGAGATCGCCCGGGCTGCCAAATCCCTGATGCGCATTGCCGCAGCATCAGAGAGATCACCGGACTCAGCCCCCGACTTCCCTTGTTCTATTGCCTTACTCAAAAGAACGGTCGTATCAGTGATCCGGGGACCGCTCAACGTAGGCGATAACTGCTCACCGCGGCCGAGGGCACGATCGACCCTATCCTGCAACGAAGCACTTGATTCTGTAAGAGGGTTTTCCAACCGGCCCTCTGCACTATATGCGGGGACCTCGGGCGAATCAAAAGAAAGACTACCCCACTCGTCTTTTAGCCCCTTCAAAAATTGTTTAGCATCCTCACTTTTAACACCTTCATCCATTTCTCCGATTGAACTCAAAACTTCACCCTGCATGGATTTCAGACTGTCTGCCATTCGATCTGCACCCTCACGCACCGTTGGTGTTCCATCTTCATTGATAATATCTTCAACAGCATGCGGGGTATAATAATCACGATTAAGAAGCTTTTGGAAACCTCTCGAAATAGCCTCCGCATCCTTCCCGCTAAATTTACGCAATGCATCCTGTACCGGCTTTTCGAATCCGATATCCTGGATAAAGCTTCTTATGTTGCTTACCATTCCCTGAGAAGAATCCTGCATTTCCTTCAGCCAGGATGCCAATCGAGTTTTTACGCCAGGCGATAAATTATCCGGGCTTTCTGCGCCTTTTATAATTCCTAACCCAGAGGTTCGGCCATCCACATCTGTCTCAATTTGTCCCCGTGCCTCCCCTGCAGCGATCAGAGCATCCCTATACCCAGGTAAGAATGCCCTTCCTACCATGTCATTTACAACGGATTCGTCAACCACAATCGACCGCGTAAACTGCTGTCCTGTTCGACGTTCCACACGACCTAAGGCTTGAATTATGTCCGACTCTCGAAGACCAGTAGCATCCAAGATAAGATCTATATTTTCACCAGCATAATTTACCCCTCTACCTGCACGGGGGATTGAACCTATCACAATACCGGCAACATCTCTGGCATGAATAGTATTTTCTTCTGCCGTCGCATTCTGATCAAACTGCGAGATAATCCCCAGATCTCCTAATCGGGAGGAAAGTTCTTGTGTTGAATTTGAAGATTCTATACGTGCCGATAATTGATCCTGTAACCGCGCCCGCAACTCGGCATCCTCATCGAGGAGCCCGTTGAGTCGTTCCACCACCATCGAACGTAATTCCGAATCGTCGGTAAGATAAACCTGTCGATTACCAGTCCTTGCCCCCTCGATTAATTGTTCCGCAATATAGTCCGCCTGCGCTGCTTTATCCCCACTGGGATAAGTGGTCGGCGACGTCTCTTGCGAAAGGCGTGGTTTGTTAACACTATCGAAAATACTGGCGCTCTGACTACGCCATTCTTCCGGACTCATCGGGGGTTTGCCTTCCTTCTCCATTTGAGCCTTATAATCTTTGTACCCATTGTCGCTTGCGTCTCGATCGACGGCATAGACGTTCTTTTCACCGAATACTTTGACCGGCACATCATAGGCTTCGGCTCCTGCCCGGGCGCCTTCCAGGGAGCCAGAGAGAATAACCACTTTATTATCGCCGGAAAAGAGTCGACCCCCTGAAGAAGTATTGGTTGTTCCGCTTTTCTTGACTTCCTGCAGCGCCTTTTCAGCAGTAGCGCCATTTGCCATATCAAGAGCCGTTGCCAGCAAAGTGTCCTGTAGTACACGACTCGGCTGCGAAAGACCCGAACTTCTATCAACCGGAGCTAGAACTATCTGATCGCTCGTCTTTGTATTATTGTCGTCACGCTCAAAATCGCGCATATATTGATCTTTTGTCTCTATACCTCTAATAACCCTTTCCGCTTGCCCCGCATCCCACAGACCCTGAGACTTGAAAATCTCCTGAGCTGCATTGGTCATCAGAGGTGGCCCATCCTCCTGGAAACAGTACACAGCTTTAGCAGTACTTCTTGGATCTCCTCCCGTTAATCGACGATATTCATCCACATTCGCTGCCCTTTGCACTTTGGCTCCTGGATCGAACCACCCGATGTAGGATCCATCAGTTTGCTCTTCAATTGAATACCCAATTAAATCAGCTATCGTTGTGTAAGCCTCCGTATTGGCGCGCCCGGCCTTTCCCTGTGCTTCTCCACTTCCACCACGAATGTAATTAATGGGGTCCCCTAAAAGAATATCCCCTTCATCAATCATGATGAGGCGGGAACTGTCTGAGGCCGCTTTGTCCAGCGCCTCTGCGATAGCAGGATTAGTGCCTAGATCATGGGAATGGGTATTCAGATGGCCCTGCGTATCCATATTCCATACACGTATGCCATCCGTATCATGTAATGCATCGAGAAAATCCTGCTCCGCTCTTGTTTGTTCTTCCGCAGACGCTGAATGCATCACTCTGCCAGCGATATCATTCATGTCGTGTACCGTTCGCCCTCCGTAAAAATCTGATAGCGAGATAATAGACTGACCATTCCCATCATCCAGTGCATCCCCCTTAA
The DNA here is from genome assembly GCA_964604825.1 of uncultured Elusimicrobia bacterium. GTDB lineage: Bacteria > Elusimicrobiota > Elusimicrobia > 2-01-FULL-59-12 > 2-01-FULL-59-12 > CAZSAL01. Next base: position 93,214 of record CAZSAL010000003.1, on the reverse strand, counting down.
GATACTTCCTAGCCTCATTATCGTTTTTGACAACGATATCAACATTCCCTCCGCGGGCAGCAATAACACACCCGACAACCAAGGTTTTCCCTGCGCCTACAGGCATTTGAATGGATATTTTGTTGCCCTCAAGAATATCTTGAATGGCTTGATCCTGCTGGCTACCCTCGAAACGACTCAAAAAGTCTGCCCGTTTTGCTTCAGGACTTTCCGATGGATCGCTACTCGGGTGGGCTCTCCAGAACTGCTCAACCATATCAGCAGCACGATTTTTAAGATTCTCAACCGCTTTTCTAGCATCCGCTTCGCTCAATGGGGCAGAGGAACTGGTTTGCACATTCCTTGTTGAAGCAATAGTATGGTTTTCGATAGCTTCTGCTTGATTATCTCCGCTTTGCAGTTGGTCAATTCTTCTATCGGCTTTCTTCGCGCCGGCCTTGTCTCCGGTGATCCGGGCGACCAGGCTCGCTTCCTTATAATGGTCAGCCAGTTCCTGGCGGGCTGAATTCACCGCAGCGGTCAGCACATCTTCCTTTGCGGCGGCTTGGCCATCAGCAACCATATTATCCGCAACGGTGCTCAGCGCTTTTTTCAATGTCGCGGCCTTCCCATCGGCGACCATCTTTCTTGCAACGAAAAGAGGATCACCGCTGTCGTGGATCTCGTCCAACGAATTACCAGAGGTCGAATCAGTGCCGGAAACACCATTCAAAGCAGCTAAAGCGTCGTTATATTCCCCTGTCAACCTGTCTCCACGAGTTCCAAGCGTTTCCCCCTCTACGGGAGTAGACGACGTGCCGGACTGAAGTTCTTCCCCTGCCGGGCGGTTGCCGGATGAATCAGTCGTCGTAACAGCCATGGTCACGCCTTCAGGAGTAACAGCTACCTCCTGTGGCTTGGGGCTAAGCGCGTCCACTAAATTCCCAACTTTTTCAGCCAAACGGTTAAACATGTCGCCGGGGAAAGACGAATTACCCGACGAATCTTCATCCGATGGTGATGTCTGCTGCTGCAACTCTTGCGCACGCTGCACAACGTCACTTGAAACCTGCTCGGGAGTCAGAACTTTCCCGGCGAATAAAGTTTCACCATCTTCACTTTTCGTGATCCCACCCCTGCTGTTGATGTATTGAGCAACCGGATCAATGGAATCCGAAGCCAGACTGGTCATGCTGTTTAATACCTGTTCGTCCTGCGCTCTTAAAGTCTGCTGCTTAACTTGAGCTCTTGTCTCCAGAATATTTCCGCCGACCTGGTCCAATTCCGGGCCAAATGCGGACAAAGCGCCAACCGTCCATCCCAAATTGGAATAGGGGCCAACAAGGGCCATTGCTCCGGAAGTCAGAGTCGTTTTGACTCCCTCTTTGATCACATCCGCGGCAAAGCTGCTTTGGGTTGCTCCTTCTGGCACCGGCGTATACCCTGCGGCCATTCCCAACCGATGGGAGAACACCATTCCCGCTGTCAATTCACCTAAATTCTGCGCCACATCAGCCCATGACGCGTTGCCATCCATGGCATTTCGAATAGTACTGCCTACGCCCTGGAAAAATGGAATTGACATCAGCGTCATGGGCGCGCTTGCAAGCGCGCCGCCAATCGCGGAACCGGCGTAAGCTCCCATTTCGCTGCCTAAAACCTTGCCCAGAGCGCTTCCCACCTGCGCCCCAACACCGCGGAACATAGCCCCGGCGCCTGCAAACCCCAGCATATCTCCCGCTATCCCTGCCGCGCGTACCACTGAGCCACCGATACCACCGAGATTACTTGCATTCGTCAAAGCGGCATAGTCTGCTCCATCAAAAACAGTCTGCGGGTTATAACCCAGACCACTCAGTAAAGCGCTTGACGTGCCATTATTCAGCGTGGATTCCGCCAGCTTAAGATTAAAATTAGAACCATCACCGCTTACCAGATAATCAAGACCGCCCAGCACCGCAGCAGGAGCGCCAACCAACAAAATTCGCCCGGGAGCCATTACGGAATCCATAAGCCCCTGGCCTATACTACTTAAGGAAGTTGATGCTCCATTTGCAGCGTTGCTGTTGATTTCTAAAGTTGCCCCCAAACCGTAGGCCGCCATAGACGCAGGCAAAAGCACGCTGTGCGTTTGTCCGATAAGCACTCCCGTGCGCTGCACGGTCTGACTTAAGGTCGGAGCCGCATTGGTCAGCATTTGCTGGCCGTCTGTCAAAAATTGATTTGCGACGTTACCGGCATTTTTAACCGCGTTATAACTATCCCCCAGCCAGCTATCCTGCATCGTGTTATAGCTATTCCCCAACCAGTTATCCTGCGACGAGATCCAGTTACCAAATCTTTGAACTAACGATGAGGATTGCTGCGCGGCGCCTTCGGCAGCGCTTTCCGCAGCGCCTTCAGCGACTGCCTCACCCCCTGTTGTAAACGCTTTGGTAATGGCGCCCGCAGCTTTTCCTACAGCCGCGCCAAGTGAAGCTCCGACAAAACCGGTTAAAGCGCTTGTCCCAGCTCCTTCCAGAGCATTAATGGCTCCTGTTGCCCCGTACTGATACGCCTCAATGCCTGTGCCGGCGCCAATAACCAACCCACTGCCGATTGCCAGTTGTCCAACAGCTCCGGCTGTAACGGCCGCTGACCCCAGCAACGCCGTACCTAATCCAGCCCCGAGCGCAAGTCCTCCCACCTCTGCGGCGAAAAGACCGGGATGTTCTGTGATGGTTGTCCACTGGGATTCGCCGACTCTGTCAAAGAAGTTCAGATGGCTGACGCGGCCTGAAGCATAATCCTGGAAAGAATAAGTCGTCTCTCCTTTATTAGAGGCATCTTGATACTGCTGACTGGAAAGCACCTGCCCATCGGCATCGAAACAGGCGATATTTTTCTGGATGAGCGTATCAAGAGCTGTTCTATCACCCTGCCGCGCCTTATCAAGCAATCCCGCAAGAAGCCCGTCATATGCGTTCCTGGCCTTTTGATAATTTGTTACGAGACCGTTCTGTCCATAGTAACGATCCAGGTAGGCCTTGGACTGCGAAAGGCTGCTGTTGTAATACGCAATGGCTGCCTTATATGCGCTGGTTAACTGGATGCGGTCCTCGGATGGAAGATCACCCAGCAACATGTTCCCAATATCCTGAAGTCCGTGAATAGTCTTGTTTTTCTTCAGCTTATCTACAATGCCGGAAAGGAAGTTAAGGACTTTATGAGCGCCGTCGCAAACCTGCTTCATCCCGCCCAATACATTCACTGTGGCATTATTTTTCGCGTCTGCGATAATACCTTCGTTTAATTTACTGGCTGCATCTGCACGGGCCCGGGCGGCTTGAGCCAGGGCATCAGAATACGTTTTTGTATTTGTGTCTGCCTGTGCCTGCTTAAGTTGATCCTGCGCCGGATTGTTTTGTTGATTATGTACGGAATTAGCGATAAGACAGGCTCCTCCAACAATGGCGCCGACACCCAAAGCAACCCATCCTATGGGCCCTAAAAGAGAGGCTCCAACAGCCAGAGCCGCATAACCAGTAGCACCCCCTACGCAAATAGCTGCGAAACCTCCTCCTATGCCTACAACACCAGCGACTGTTCTTGCAATCTCTCCAAGTGAATAGGCTGACTGGTCTTTACTGCTATCAACATTCCCAGACCTCATTGCGCTTGTTATTGACCTTGACAGCTTGAAGCTGCCAACTTCCGTATCAACAGCAGCATCAAGAGATGCCTGATCGATCTTAATATTCGGATCAATTTCGAGCCCCATGTTCCTGACCTTATCCAGAAGCTGGGACATGGTATTGGCTTTTTGAGTATCGTCTGCGATTTCCTTGTTGAACTGGTCGGCAACGGTCTGGTATGCGGTTTTGGCGTTATACAATCCTGCGACAAGCGTGTTGTTTCCTTTCACATCTGGGACTGATATGGAATCCTGATATAAATGTTTTTGAGCTTCAGCTTTCTGCGTGGGGCTTGCCTTGGGATCCCAGTAGCTGCTTTCGTACCTCTTTATCTGAGCATCCAGATCATTGATTTTGGGAGTAATATCTTCCTGCAATTGAATCTGTGTTTCCTGCGCTGCCACTTTTTCTGCTATATACGTGCTCGCCTGTTGTGCGACGATGCTGTTGATACTTTGCACCGTGCCGCCTGATATGGGATGTTCTTTTGTACCAACCTCGCCTGTTTGCGGATTCTTGCCGTACAGAATGCTGTTATAGGTATCGCTTACCGATTGGAGAGTCATACCGCCCGAAGATGTCTGACGCCCTCCCCATGAAACGGCTGAGCTAAGGGCTTTCGCGGCACTGTTTGCCCCCGTGCTATTTGAAGCCTGGAGCGCGCCGATGGCGGATTGAACGGCATTGTAAGCCATGGGCGTGGCGTCCTGCGTAATATCCCCAGCGGCAACACCGCCGGAAGAACCAAAATTAATGCCGGCTGTCTCTGTCCCTGCCCCAGTAAGGTTGTAGGGATCTACCAGCTGGTTGCCGATTATGGGGATGACATTCTTATTAGCAGCGCCAACGCTGGAGAGGTACAACCGTCCCGCCTGAGGATTACTCGCGGCCAGATCGGCGGCGTGTTCGGCAGCTCCCAGAAATGGGATCGTTTGTTTGAGACCGGCGGCAACCGATGCAACTACTCCTGATCCGTCTCCCTTGCTGAACAACTGGATGTAGCCGGGCGCGTCGTTCGTTAGACTCTGACTGACGGCCGTATACGGCGCGGAATTGTCGCCCTGATGCACATGAACTATGTTTGAAAGGTCATCCGCCCAGGCGGTGGCGCCGGGCATGGTGAGAACGAGCGACGCCGTAATCGCGACGGCGATCACCCGCGTTAAGAGCAAAGGTAACAGGAAGTTGTTATCTTTTTTAATCATTAGGACCCCATCAATATCCTTTTGCTACCACTATAAATTACGTCAACTCCTCCGGTTTTTAAATAGGTCCACAGTCTAAATTTTGATGCCCGACCGGCCCATGCTTTTTCTGGGCCTTGTTTTTCACTCCGGATTCGCCGGATGCGTGTTGATTTCGGCCTGGCGGGCTTTGATGATTTTTATCCAGTAACTGCTTGAAAGGTCCTGGGAACCGTCGGTGGGTCCCCATCGCGGCAGGCCGTACATGTAGGTGTCTTCCGCGCCGCTGTAAGCGGTGCTGTGGATCACTATGTCGCCGCCGCCTAAAGCTGCGGGCACTCCCACGGCGCGGTCCACCGTTACGGAGTCGGTTGCCGTTCCGATAACAGGTGTTTGGACTGCACTCTCTCTTCCTATAAATTTCCGGACCATATCCAGCATTTTTTGCTGGATATTCAGTATACCGTTGTTCCCTCCGCCAGAATTGCTTATATGATTCCATTCCTGATCGGTCATCCGGTCTAATTCATTATTCAGGGTGGGCATTTCCCGGCTTAAGCCTTCAAAGTTGCCGTTGAGCAGGGCAATCTGTTGCGGGGTTTTACCTCCGCTGATATGCTCCTGCCCTTCCAGCCGGGCGGCGAGATTAGCCGCTTCCTGCGTTTTAACGCCCTGCCACTCCACGTACAGTACGCCTGCAATAATCGTCGCCAGCAGCACCAGAAGCGGAATAACTACCGTAAGCTCCACCATGGCCTGCCCCGAAGACGACAGTAATGAGTACTGAGCGATGAGCGATGAGTAAGATCTTCTACCGAAAGAGGCATTCCGGAATGATGGTCGGATGTTTCTCATTGCTCTTTGCTCATTGCTCATTGCTTGTTTCCTTTTCATTGTGGTTTCGCCAGTTTGACCATATAGGTCGGGCTGAAGACCGGGACCTCGGAACATCCCAGCGCATTCTGCAGTTTCAAGCCCATCTCGCCCGAACCGTTAACCACATAAGCCATGGCCTGCGCCGCAACGTGAACAGGCGGCCCTACAGGCAAATAAACGTCCTTCACCAGGAAGACCCGGGCGCCGATAACCCGCTCCGGAACGTAAGCTGCGCCATTCCCGCTAAGGGTAAGCATTGGAGATTTATTCACATCCAGAGTCATATAGTTCGGGGGCCAGTTCGGATCCGGCGGCATTATTCCGTTTTTCCCCGCGTTTCGCAGCATTAACTCAGACACAGGCACAGGCGGCATAAGCTTGAAAACATAGTTGCCGGTCCCCTGGTTTGCGCCGTTCAATAATTCAGCATCACTGAGATACCTTACCTCAAGCCCGTCCGGCCGGTCCTTTGGCTTTGTAGTAAATACCATACTGCGGTTGCGGTTCAGAATTTGGGGATGATCCTGCGAGGCGGCGCCATGGATCAGCTCGTTCTTCATGGTTTCGGCGAACTCCTGTCCGTTCGAATCGTCATTCCAGACGACAAGATGATAGCGCAAGGCCTGGTCGGAGTCTTTCCCTTGGGTACTAAGCTCCGGGATGTCGGTGTAAAGGGTAGCCTCGAGATTTTCCGAAGGAGAAATGTTCCCTTTGCTGCCGGTGTTGTCCGTAGCGCCGATGAAGCGGTTGTACACGTCGATGAACGTCCGCTGTGCGTTGTTCAGGTTCATGATGAACTGGCCGTACTGCGCGGCGCCGGATTCGGAATTGAAAAAATAGGACAGTTGCTGCATGGGACAGGCGCGGGTATCGGAAAAAGAAAGCGGCGGCAGAGGGATATCTATAGATGTGGAAGGAAAAACTAATTTCCCGGAAATGAGGGTCTGATACAAATTATATTTCGCATTAGTCGCCATCCACATCGCCTGCCAGTCCTGCTGCCATGGAGGGGTTTTGCCTTTCTGGACCAGATCGTCTCCGGAAGTATAAAGGTGGTTGGCCCATTCATTCTGGTCTGCGACAAAATTCATTACCCGGGCTTCCTGCGAGGCGATATTCAAGGCTACGGCGTCGGCAAGGTTCTGTACCTTGAGCTTGGCGCGGGAAACCTGATAGACGTCAACGGAAGCTACAAGCAGCACGGTGGCGGAAAAAATAGTCATTGCCGAAAACGGCAGGTACTGTCCCTTTTTAGAGAGAAATTTACGAACTCCCTCGCCCGCGGAACGTGGGGATGGCATTAAAGCGTTCCCTTCTTCCATCTCTTTTCCTTTATAAATCCCTCGCCTCATAGCATTTTTATAACAGGCCATTGTTACGGACGTGTTACGGCAATAAAGATCAGGGCTCGGGGTGTGACCCAATGGAGAAAATTATGGCCTCATTTGGGTCACACCCTAACGACTGGATATATTTGAGTTTTGGGTCACACCCCACTGGCTGTTGGAATTTACCGAAATTTAACCTGCACGCAACATTGCCGTAACATTCGGGGCTCAAAATGAGTACAGAAACTATTAGCTTGACAACGGAAGAAATGGAAGGCATATAGGTAAAGGAATTCAAGAAGGGAAGTGGCGGCCATAAACCAGCTTACGAAGATCTCGACAACCCATATAAAAGGAAGCGCTGTACCCCGCTGGGTTTATTGTGCGGTTTTATTGTTTCTGGCCGCGGGTTCAGTAACCAGCACGGTAAACGCTTCGGCGCTTATATCCGCAGACGGATGCAATCCTGCGCAACAGGGCGTAAATGGATCATGCCCGGGAATACTTTATTCTCCCTTCAAAATAACGATCTACTCTACTGACGCGATTTCAGGACTTCCGGCATACACGAACGCTACGCCGATTGTCACCGATCCTAACGGCAATCCCGTAAGCGTCAGCCAGAACAAGGACTCCTCTTATTCCTTTAATATGACCGGCGTAGCCGGCAATTACCACGTCCAGTACTCCGCCACAAACAACGCAGGCGTCACGCAGGTTGTTTATTCCACCATCACTCTCAATCTTGACGCCTACGCGCCGCAGAATGCCGCCGGGACCGCGGTTTCCATAAGCACTATCAATTATTCCTGGACCGCTCCGGCATGTTCCAACACAGATCAGTTCAGCCTGATCTGGGCCACGAGCACCTATACAGGAACAGCCGCCAGCTATTCTTCCAGCACAGCTCTTGGCAGCACTACGCAGAACAGCCAATCTTATTCCTTCATCCCGAACAGCCCGACTCCTTCACCTGACTTTCCCACATCGGTAATGGTGGAGAACTGCATCCATTCCAGCCCGGCAAATCAGCCTCTGTGTACGGCCACCGCCTTCAGCTCGAACACTATAAACGTCTATACGCTGGCTGAAGCTATCAGCACGAACAACAACGTTTCCGTAACGGCATCTTCCAGCGATGCCGTAGTTTCCTGGCTGCCGGGAGACAATCCCAGCTATGTCCGCTACCAGATCCGTTACTGCGCTTTAGCTGCAAACGGCACATGTCCCTCCTGGAATAACACGGTCGGGCCGTTCATGCAGACCACGTGGGACCTGGGGCCGCTAAATACCAACGCCCAGTACGCAATATGTATCGATGCCTACAATGAAGACAATAAAATTGCCAGCATGAACGTCCAGGGGTGTGCGCAATGATTAAAGGACTGTCAAAACATACTGGCAGCAGCCATCGCGGGTTTATTTTTCTTGCCGTGAGCGCGGGACTCTATTTAATTACTTCCGTTCCAGCGTACGCCTATCAGGAAACATGCTCGTGGGTATCCCCGCCAAGCGCATCGGCTGGTTCCTGGAGCAACGGCGGCACCTTTAATGAATATTCTTATATGACCTGCTCAGGAGACGATTCCGGGGGCGGCAATGGAACTACGCCTTCAGTTACGCTGGTATCTTCATCCGATGCCATTGTGATCCATGTTTGGGGAGTCGATACCAAAGGTTATTCCCAAACAATATCCGCCTGGTATCAGTGGAGCACTTCCAGCTCTACGCCAACGATTTCCTCGGCTTCAAATCCTGGCGCAGGATGGATACAAATATTTAATGATTCAACTACTCAGAGCACCAGCGGCAGCGAACTGTCAACTACAACTCTCACTTTAGGCTCAGCCAGCGGGATCACGGCTGTTACCGGCAGCACGTATTATCTTTTTGTCTACTCCTACACTCAAGGAGCAGGCCGCAATGAAACCGGAACGTCTCCGGCTTACTCTTACATCATGCCTTTACCGCCGACGATACAAGTCACCGTCAGCCCGGCCGCGCAAAGCAGCGGATACACTCTCAGCTCGTCTTCAATTACCCTGAGTTATACCATCAGCGGCGGGGTGAGCCAGACAGCGCCGACAGCCTATTACTGCTGGTCAACAACCCCCATCACATCAATGGCCGACTGCGATCCCACGGCTTTCCCGTCGGGTCAAACCTTGCCTGCACTCCCGTACCCTGCCGGGACCAGTTCCAGCATCCTGGGAACCAGCCCCTATAATACATACGTCGTATTAGGGCGTACCGGCGGACACATGACTATCCAGTCAGGCCAAGACAACGGCAGCGGCGGCGTTTCCCTGCAGGGATCGTCTTCCCTACAAACCGACCAGCCTGTTTATGTGGCAGCATGGGCCAACATAGGGGACGCAACGTCAACGGTGACCACATCCGGGCCTCTGTACATCCCGCCTTTGACTGCCACTGTCACACCGGTCATACCGCCGACAAACGTATATACTCCCGCGATTGTCGCGTTCGCATCCATGACCCTGACGGCATCCGACAGCCTTGCGATCAGTTCCATCACCAATTTAACGAACTGGGCCTTGCCCGCATCATGCAACAGCAGCGACATCACCACACAACTTTACAATGGCTCAATTTCTCCGGCCAATCTGGTCGCAAGCGCATCCGCAGGAACAAACAATCTGACCGGCCTTAACATCCAGTTTTCCCCGGGCCAGACCCAGACTTTTCTCGTGGCGGCCCTTATCAGTTCCAACTGCGTCAGCGGAACATTGGCCCTGAACGCACCTGTAGTCCCTTCGAACGGGCTTACGTCTGATTTTGACCTCACTTATTACAGCGGTTTCCAGGCGCAGAACTGGCTGTCTTCCACCTTCAACACCAACCCGACTGCAACCATCGCAGGGAACAACAATATCAGCTTCATCGTAAGCCCGGCGGCAATTGACGCTTTCGGCAATATCCTGTGGATTTCATCCGCCACCACAATCACAGTCACGGCGAATGACCCGCACAATCCCTTTTCCACTACAAATGACGCAACCGTTCTAAAAGCCGGCTGGTTCCTTTATGACCTGAACGGCAGCTCTGCGGACTGCAGGGGCGTTCCCTTGCCGGACACCTCCATTCAGGCGGTACAGAACGCTCTGGGATATGGGACCAATAATCCGGCGCTTTCCAACAACAACCAGACCGATTCCACCACGCTTCCCATACCGCAGGACGGCATACTGCAGGATGCTCCGAGCGGCTGCGTGCATTTGAACGCCACCGTCATTGACAGCGCAGGCGGAACAGCCTCTATTTCCCAGCCTTACTGGATCGACACCACGGGCCCTACCGTCTATTACAAAATCACCAGCCTGATAAACGGAACAACCGATTACACCATCGGCCAAAACGGCCAGAACTGCGCCGGGAAATAACGAATATACCTCACCGCCGGGGTGTGACCCAAATCTTCAATATAATGCGCCTTTAGGGTGTGACCCAACAGAAGAAATTATTAAGGAATTTGTGCAAAAGAGGTTCTCCGCAGGATGACGTTCAGGTTGCCCCATGATCGCATTCGATAAAGGACGCGGTCTGTGACAGTTCCCGGTGTATTAATTCCCGACTCAACAAATTGCTGATATCTGATGCGGCTTTCCTCGAAGTCGTTCCCAAAATAACCAAGTAGAAATGAAGAATCCGCCAGGGGGTCTAATTCTCTCCGCAAAAGTCCCCCGTAGTTGCTCCACGGGTAGTCCTCGGGCTTGGTCACCAACCCTGCTTTTACAGGATTTAAATGAATATACCGAGCTGCTGCGAGAAAGTATGAATTTTCCTGGACAGGTATGCTGTGAAAACGCCCCTGATGAACCCTGCCGGAACGATCATATCGATTATTGAACAGTTGCCCATATAGTGAGGTCACGTATTGGATTGTTCTTGATAACGAATGTTGAATGGTCTGAATCAGCAGATGAAAGTGGTTGTTCATCAGGCAATAGGCATGGAGCGTAAATGGGAATTTACTACACGTGACCGAAAGCAGATTCAGGAAATCACGGCGGTCTCTGTCCGACAGAAATATCGGTTGCTGGTTTGTTCCGCGGGTCGTTACGTGATAGATCAATCCCGGGACATCGATTCTGGGCGCTCTCGGCATGTAACTGTTAGAACCGGCTGAACCAAAAATATTCATTTCACGCGTATCTCCATCGTCGAAAAACATCAAATCTAATTGATCGTCGGGGTTTGACCCAAATCTTCAATATAATGCGCCTTTAGGGTGTGACCCAACAGAAGAAATTAACAGCTCTTTTGGGTCAAACCCCCGAAGGTGACGATTCCATTTCACCGCAAAAAATCATTGACTTTCCGCGACTCGGGGGGCACCTTTATAACGGCAAACGCGGAATTCGGAATTTAGAGTTCGGAAGAAGGAGCATCTCGTTAAAACAACCACCTTCCACATTCCACACTCCGCATTGCGCAAACATTTAACTGGAATGTTACGTTCACGTAACCTTGCTGTAACACGGCGCGTATAGACTGAATATTGAAGAGAGGAAAGAATCGAGCTGATAATGCGCCCGCCCCATCATATTTTGAAGATTTTTCTTCCGGGAATTTTATTCGCGGCGGTATTTGCCGTCCCCTCGTTTGCGGTAAATTGTGTTTCCAACGGCGCTTACGGCTGCACTTTCTGGACTCTGGCCGCCCCGCCCGCTCCCATCTCTTCCGACAATTTGCAGGCATCGTTCACGAATCAGACTTCCACTTCCGTCACTGTTTCCTGGCAAAATAACGGCAACCCCTCGGGAACGACCTATTTCATTAAAGCCGTTGCCGGCAGCGATGCCACGAACTCCAACGCGGTGATCCTGGCCAGCGCCACCGTACAGCAGGGATCTTCCGGATTATCTACTTCAGTCAATCTCAACTTCGACATCAGCGGCAACTGCACCGGGAGCAACGGAGGCTGCGACATTCTTGCCGCAGCGTATAACGGAGACAGCGTCAATTTCCCAGGCGGTGGCGGCGTACCTCCAGGTCAGCCTGACCCAAGCCCTCCCGTATCTCTGGGGATATTAATCAATAGCCAGCTGCCGGGCCCAAGCAAGGTGTATGTTATAACCGCCAACCCGGAGCTTTCGGGAGCGGCCGGTGTCAACGACAGCACCACAACAAACACCTCCCTCACGCTGGGGGTGGAACTGCAGGAACCTCTCCAGAACTTTGATACCAGCAAGCTGCTTGTCAGCGTCCAGTATTTTGACGGCGTGAACATCACAACGCGGACCCTGGTTCCGACAAGCCTATCGGGATGGGACCTTACCGTGCAGATCAAAGACCTGAAACCGAATACGAACTATTCCGGCAGTCTGTCTGCGGCAGTCGGATGGAACAACTGCTCAAAGGATGGAAACCCTTTCTATTGCCCTATAGTTGAACCCGGGTCTTTAAGCAGTTACACCTCGGCCCAGTATCCTTCATCCCCTCAGGCCTGGACGCGTCCCAGCGCCGTAACAACCCTGGCTGAAGCGAAGGGCACGAAGAATCAGGATGGCAGCGTCAGTGTGCCTGTAACCGTCACCTTTCCCACGGGACAGCTGGCCAACCCCCAGGGGACAACCTATTCCTACGTAATTACAAATCAAACCAACAGCGACGGCACGCCGAACTTTGACACATCAATCGCATTGTCGACCGGAGCGATTCCATGCGATTCCTCCTGTCAGAATTCAGGTCAAGCCAATATCACCGCAATCGTGGCCAATCCTCCTCCAAATATCACTTCCTACATTGAAGTCATTTCGTCAAGCACCGCTCCTTTACCGCGGAATCTGAGCGTCGCATTCGTTTCCTCTTTTACATTGATAGGATACAGCGCGCCCGGCCTGGTGACCGTAGATGCTTCAGGGGACAACCAGGGCTCAAGCGACACAATAACGACATCCAATTACTTTACTCTGGACATCACTCCGGCCAATGGCGAAGCTAATTTCCCGGTGCAGGATTATATGGCGGTTGTCAGTTACTCAACCGCGCCGCTTTCTCCGATAACTACAACTTACGGACTGATCCCAGTCTCACAGAATAACGGTATTCTAAAAGTGCAGATACCTTTCCAGAATCCCAACCAGCAGGCATACAATGTGAAGGCTGCTCTTGCTTTCCCCAATACGAATACGCCCCAGAACAACACCGCTTCAAATTACAACCCGGGCACTCTGAGTGACTTTACCGGCGCGGCGCTCCAGGACGCGTGGACGAGGCCGGACGCTCCGACGGTTACCGGCACAGCAGCAGCGGATTCTACCACCGGGTCTATCAGCTTTATTATTCCCAGCGACAACCCAAACAACGCCACCTATGTCATTCAGGCCGTGCAGATCGGAACTGCCGATAATCCCCCCACCGATACACAGTCCGTCAACTGGACCAATATAGTTGCGTCATCCAGCGTTGTGCTTAGCCCGGGCTCCTATACCGTCAACCTGGAAGACCTTAATTCCAACGGCGTCTACGCCGTGCGTGTGCTGGCCGTCTCAGGAAGCCATGCCTCCAGACCGGGCCTTGATACGCCCTCTAATCCTTATGAACTGTTGATGACTTCACTCAAACAGCCTACCCAGGCTTTTATCTACACGCTGAACGATTCCGCGTCCCCGGACCATAACACTACGCCTTCGGCCTTCACCATCGAAGTCCAGCCCGGCCAGCAGAACCTTTCGGCGTCAAACCTCATGCTTCAGGTCACCTATACCGATTCTTACGGAAAATCCTATACGGCATCTGCCGCCGCCGATACCTCTGATACGCCAAAGAATACGGGCGACTTCCTCTTCGTCATCCCGCTGCAGGAAGCGAATACCGCCAACCAGTCCTTTACCATCACTTCCGCTCAGATCGCGCTTTCCAACGGCTATGGATCGATCAACCAGTCCTCCCTGAGCCCAAGCGTACAGGTTACAGTCCCGCCCAACCCGTGGACGAGGCCGGACGCTCCGACGGTTACCGGCACATCAGCCGCAAATACGACTACAGGATCTGTCAGCTTTATCGTTCCCAGCGACAATCCAAACAACGCCACCTATGTCATTCAGGCCGTGCAGATCGGAACTGTAGATAATCCCCCCACTGACACACAGTCCGTCAACTGGGTCAATATAACCTCCTCCGCATCATTTGTCCTGAACCCCGGCAACTATACGGAATCCCTGACAGGCCTCAATTCAAACGGCGTATACGCGGTACGCGTGCTCGCTGTCTCAGGAAACGAATCCGTTCGTCCGGGCCTTGATACGCCGTCCAATGCCTATGAACTCCTGATGACTTCACTCAAAAAACCTACCCAGGCTTTCATTTACACACAGAACGATTCCGCGTCCCCGGATCATAACACTACGCCTTCGGCTTTCACCATCGAAGTCCAGCCCGGACAGCAGAACCTTTCGGCTTCTTCGCTCATGCTTCAGATAACCTACAAGGATTCTTCCGGTAATTCCTATACGGCCGCCGCAGCAGCTGAAACGACCGATACGCCCAAAAATACCGGCGACTTGCTTTTCATCGTTCCCATGCAGGAAGCGAATACCGCCAACCAGTCCTTTACCATCACTTCCGCTCAGATTGCGCTTTCAAACGGCTATGGATCAATTAACCAGTCCTCACTGAGTCCAAGCGTCACCGTCTCCGGAACGCCATGGACAAGGCCGGATGCTCCGGCGCTAAACCAACCCCTGGTATCAGGCAATACGGTGACGATAACGGTAATGAACCCATCTGATAACCCATCCAACACACCCTATGTTCTTTACTATGCGGCGAGCCTGAACAACGGGAATCTGGTGGATCCTTCATCGATCACGTTCACAACGCAGCAAACCTCTGCGACATTTACATTAGGGCTGGGAACATGGTACTTCCAATACGTTGCGCAAACTCTTTGCCCCACGCGTGCCGGGTTGTCTGTTGCAAGCGCCGTGTCAACCGTGCCAATCTATGCATTCCTAACTCCAGAAGGAGTCACATATGACCCCACAGCCACCACGTATAACAGCATACGTCTGGTTGCGGATCTCAACAGCGGCAGCAATGCCAATCTTCCTTCCTTGATCGTAGCTACCGGTACTTACACCGACCATAACGGGGCCATTAAAACCTTGAATGTTTCTATTAATGCGCACGCCTACAACCCAGAAAATCTCGCTGATGTCACTGAAGTCTATGCGGATGTTCCTGGTTTGCCGGGGAACTCTCAGGTAACAATCACGCAGGTTCAATTCTGCGGATCAACAGGAAATAATGTTCCGGATGCGAACAGTTGCAGCGCTCCTCTAATTCTTACACCCGGTTCCAGGGACTATCCGCCAGTGACAGCCTACACGCTGCCCTATGCGCCTCAAACGCCTGCAGTCAATATTGGTCAGGGAACAATGTACGCGATAATTGGCGGGAATGGCGATAACGTTCTGCAAGAAAACACCGATATCACCTCATACTGCCTCCAGGCGTCGCTTGATTCTGTATTCGGGACGCCAAATGGAATTCACACTTCCACCTTCTGCGTGACTAACCAGGGCAACCCCGGCGCGCCCGTCACCGTATCGATTACCGGGCTTGTCGGCGGCCTGCCTTATTCTTTCCGTATTGAATCCGTGGGATCGGGCAATCCGCCGCTGGTAACCTACAGCAGCGCATCCGTTCCGATGCCGGCCGGTTATCCTCCGGGAATCGTCACAGATGACGAATCGTCATCGCTGACCGTGCAATGGACGGTCGGCGTGGCGGGAAAATTCGAGGCGGTTGCCGCCACTGATCCCAATTCTCTGCAGGGACAACCCTACAGCGCCGAAATAAACAATTCATCACAGATTGATAATCCTGCGCCCAGCAATCTGACCATAAACAATCTGCAGGCAAACACCACTTATTACGTCAATTTAATGCAGTACAACACTTTAAACGGCGCTTCTGAATGGAATCCCCTGGCGGGAAGCGAAGTCACGGCAATAACAAAAGCTGTTTCTCCTCTGGCTCCCATTCTTACATTGAGCGGCACCAGCACTACCGGATTAAATATGAATGTGTCTCTGAGCACAGGCGATACCAATGCCAGCGACTCGCTGTATGCCCTGCAGTTATCGCTGCCTGACGGTTCGCAGCCCTATATAACCGGCCAGTCAACAAGCGTTGATCCCGTATGGAACACCCTTTCCTATTGGAACAGCCACCCTACGGGCCTGCGGAACGTCCAGGTTGGAGCGCTTTATTCGGTTACCGCGCTTGTACAGCAAAAATTGGATGGCTCCACAATCGCATCTCCGGCGGCTTCACTGGTTATTCCTGGCGGATTGTCGGTTTCCACCTTTGTAGTGACGGGGATGAGCGTTGATAACATCTTTTTCGGAGTGCCGATTTCTTCTTCCGTGGAAGTAGATTTTAACGGCGTGGTTTCAACCCCGTCTCTGAGCGGCAACATTGTTCTTGAAAAAATGGTCAACGGCGCATTCCAGCCGTTGAACGCCGGCTGGAATTATCAGGACGATGGCGTTAACCATAGATTGTTCCTGACGCCTGCAGGCACGGCTTACTGGGCTCCAAATTCGATTTATCGCATTACAATTAATCCGGGGATAACAAGCGTTCAGGGCTTCGCCACCACGTTTACCAGCCAGGTGATCTTTATGACCGCGCCGGATCCAGCCGCAGGAGGCACCATTCAGTCGATAAACTCAAACGGCGCAAGTTCACTTTCAATCAGCGTAGGCGCAAACGCGCTGGCTGCCGGACAGTATATAGTTCCGCGTACTTCCTTTATTTCGCCCAACAGCCCTGTTTCAGCATCGGCTGGGACTTTGAACAAACTATTCGGCAGCCAGGGACTCACGCGGGCGATGGAAACGGTGGAAGTCCTCTTCTACAGCGCGAACGCGTCTCTTCAGAATGTGAACGCGCCGCTTCAGGCGGTAACGCTCACCCTTTATCCAAACAGAGTCGCCTCTACCATGAGCCGGAGCATTTCCATTGATCCCAAGACCTACACAATCTGCATGATTGATTCCAACGGCAATATGACCACGCTGCCTTCAACTATTAATTCAGACGGATCGGTTTCCGCCCAGATATATCAATCGGCTGTTTATGTGCTGGCAGGCTCACTTATGGTGTCTCTGGACAGCGCCTACGCCTACCCTGTACCCTTCAGGCCGGCTTCGGGCCATACCATAATAACCTTCAAGAATCTGGCGGCAAATTCAACAATCAAAGTATTCACCATCATGGGAGAACTGGTCTGGCAGGGACAGAACGACCAGAACCAGGACGTTATTCCATGGAATGTCACTAACCGGGATGGAGACCATGTAGCTTCCGGCGTGTACATATACCAGATCAAGAACTCCTACTCCGAAAAGCGCGGAAAGCTGATCATAATCAGGTAATAAAGGGAGCAATTAGCAACCTCCTTATTTTTCTGTCGTCCCGGCAGGTCGAGGCCGGGACCCAGGTGTTTTTCCTTTATGATGGGCCCCGGACTAAAGATTGCCGGGGCGACGATCCAACCGCAGAATCCCGTCGGAAATGTTACGCCAGTGTTAAATCCCCCCGTCCCGCCTACCCCCAGAATTAACCTAAACGTTACACAACTGTAACTTCCGCGTAACTCTTGGACGCTACACTCATAGTGGGAAAAGAAAATGAACCGCCAACTTACATCGAAGAATCACCGGCAGCGCGAGAGCATCGGACTCCTCGTCGGACTTCTCATTATGGCAGCCCCTGCAATCGCCGATCTGGATCTCCCCGGATACAAGGCTCTGCACGTTGGCGGCGCCTATGCGTATCCGGTTCCTTTCAAGCCGGCCAGCGGGCACACGGTTATAACTTTCAAGAATCTCGATGTCGGGTCCACCATCAAAGTGTTTACGATCATGGGCGAAAAAGTCGTCGAACTGAAATCTTCCGGAGTTTCTTCGACGCAATGGGATTTAAGGAATCAGGACGGGGACCAGGTCGCTTCCGGAGTTTATGTTTATCAGATCAAAAGCGGCGATTCGGAAAACCGCGGCAAGCTGATGGTGATACGATGAACACTTTACGGCAATTAAAAAGTCAAAGGGAAAAAGGAAAAGGTTTGGAATTACGAAACCTTTTAATTAGATCCTTTCTCCTGACCTTTGCCCTTTTACTTTTGCCCTTTTCCTTTGCAGTAGCGGGCGGCCCGGGAACGACAACCGCTGAACTGTTGAAAATCCCGGTAGGCGCGCGGGCAATCGGCATGGGCCAGGCTTACACGGCTCTGGCGGAAGATTCCTCGGCCCTGGAGTGGAACCCGGCCGGGATGGCGCAGATCGAACAGAGCGAAGCCTCTTTCCTGCATCAATCCCTGATTGAAAACGTACATTATGAACATGCGGCGGTTGTGATCCCTGGAGAATCCTACGCATTTGGCACTTCGATTTCCTATCTTGGCTACGGCGACATAGCGGGATATGACAATAGCGGCAATTCCATAGGCAACCAGACGGCGGATTCTTATGTAATAAATGCCGGATTGGCGCGGCAATGGAACCAATCCCTTTCCCTGGGAGTAAGCGGCTCAGTGCTGCGTCAGGACCTGGCCAGCGACTCGGCAAATACCGCAGCGGCAAATATCGGCGCCATCTACACTCTCCCTTTTCATCGCCTGGATGCAGACTATAAGCTTGGATTTTCAGCTCTGAATCTTGGTCCTGGACTGGAATTTGTTTCTGAGAGGGATCCGCTTCCCCGCAAATTCAAATTCGGGGGAGCGATGACTCACATTATGGATAAGCCATGGCAGATTACGGCTGACGTTACGGCGCCAAACGATAACTCCACCTATATTTCCCTCGGGACGGAATACTGGCTCAAAAACGTAATTGCCCTGCGCACCGGATATGTTGGCTCAAATGATGAAGGAAAAGGCATGCGTTTCGGTATCGGCTTGCGCTTCCATCATATCGTTTTTGATTACGCCTACGGCAGTTTCGGCGATTTCGGCGCCACGCATTATTTCACCCTGTCTTTACGCTTCGGAGAGCGCGTGCAGCAGCTGAACAGCGAAGAACGTGCGATACTGAAACAGGCAAACAATTTCAAGACAAACAAGCAGTACGTTCAGGCTATTCTGGCTTACAACCAGCTTCTGGATCGCCATCCTACAAATGATCACATTCTGCATCTGCTTATGGCCGCGAATGACTCGATGCTTCCGAAAGACGCGCTGCAGCAGACCAGCGTCCTTGCAGATGAGGCTATTCCTTCTCCGGAAACGGCGGCATTGAGCGACCTGCTTCCAGGACAGACCAAGACTATCAGCAAGGCCGCTGAAACAAAAGTTCAAAACGATCCCCTTGGATTGAATGAACTGCCTGATGTGGACAGCCTTGATAACATGCTGTCCGATGCGCGGACCGGGACTAATCTTCAACTGCAAATACCCGGAACGGCTGATAACCATATGGCTGTGGCGGTCAGCCCGGTTGCAACCGTTTCCAATGTGCCGGTTTCAGCCGGAGCCGCAGATTTGCCTATGCTTTCCCCGTCGGATATTTACGGTAAGTAAATTGCGTAATTTCCTATTGATTTTTAGACAAAAGCAGTCTAACCTCATCTCATGAACAGAAAAATATTTATTTTTATATCAGGACTTGCAGCTCTGGGTCTTATTGGTATCGGCCGAAATGCCTATGCCTTAACAATATCGAATTTCTATCTATCGACCTACAATGTTTCTTTTGAAAACGGCGGGATTCCCACTGGGACAACAATTTATTATCAACTCGACACCCAAGCGGACGTTATCCTCACTGTCTGCAATGTTCAAAATGTCGGCGATACCTGTACTTCCACTAATCAGGTTTACACGCAAACTTATCTTGGCGTAGCGGCCGGTAGCCAACAGAGCATATACTGGCCAGCACTCTGGTTGATTAAAAATGATCTTGCCCGGCACAATGGCCAATTCCAGACACAGATCAGCGCCAGCGTTTCCGGAGGAACTCCCGTAATATCAACTTTGCCTCCGTCGCAGCTACTAACGATCAATTCTGAAGACATTCACAATGAAAGCGCAAGCGAGAGCATTGACCCATCGAACGGACTTACGTGCCCGCCTTACACTATATTGTTTTCACTTTCTAAAACTTCACAGGTAACAATAACCATCACTCCTACCGGCAGTTCCGGAGCGCCGGTGCGTACTCTGATCAAAAATGTAACCTATCCTGGAGAAGGCACGAATTTTACCGCAGCGACATCATCTGTTACATGGGACGGTTTGAGCGACTCTGGCAGCCCCGTACCTCCCGGAGGATACACCGCTACTATAACGGCAAAGGATCTTTCCAGCGCAGACACCGCTACCGCACGCACTCTTTCCATCGCCGTTCAGGAGCTTGCTACCGGCTCACAGAGCGCCCAGCAGCTCTTCGAGAACAGCGTTTACGTCTATCCAAATCCCATACGGAACGGCCAGGCCACATTCCATTTCCAGGCTATCCGCGACAGCGCAAACTTCAAGTTAAGGATCTATACGCTCACCGGAGCGCTGGTGAAGGACGTCTCTTTCGGGACTGTCAGCATCGGAACGGTAGTAACTTATCCCTGGGACCTGACGAATGACGGCGGGAAAAAAGTCGGCCGCGGCCTTTATTTCTATGAGGTGCGCGATAACGATTCACAAGGGACACTGCAGATCGTTAAGAAACTGGCAGTCATTCAATGAGACAGCAAGTAAAAAATCAAAAGGACAAAGTTAAAAGTGCGGTATGGGGCTTTTTTAAAGGGCCTTTATTCCTAACTTTTTACTTTTTACTTTTTACTTTTTCCCTGGCGTATGCGTCGAGCAACGCCGGCTCCACCAACGGCAACTTTCTGGAACTGCCTACGGATGCGCGCGGCGTCTCCATGGGACAGGCCATGATTTCCATGGCACGGGGAAGCGAATCGCTGCGCTGGAATCCCGCAGGTATGGCGGCAACCGATAATCCGGAGCTTTCCGCCACGTATGTCCAATATTTTCAGGGCGTACAGATTGAAAATGCCGCTTACTCCCAGCCGCTGGAAAACGGCGCCATCGGCGGCAGCCTGTTCTATCTGACGGCGGGATCACTTGACGGCCGTGACGACCTGGGAAACGCGACCGGCAACTTCCAGTTCTATGATCTGGTAGGGACGCTGGGTTACGCTCAGAAAATTATGACGCGCGCGGAAGGCATGGACATTCAGGCTGGAGCCGCGATAAAAGTCGTTCAGGAGGTGATCGCGGATCAAAGCTTTCAGAATCCGGCTCTCGACGCCGGTATTTTGATTTCCCCTGTGCCGGAGTGGAACATCGGGGCGGCGATGCGCAACCTTGCCACCAGCAAAGCGGATTTCCCACTGGATTTCGGTGTCGGAACGTCCTATACGATGCTGCGTCAGTTAACCGGAGCCGTAGATATCAACTATTACGGCGACGCGCCCGTCAGCTTGAACATCGGCGCGGAATACAAATTCGAAGAATTTAACAGTGCGGTCAGAGCAGGCTATATGACGCACAACTCCATCGACGATTCGCAGGACTCGCAAATCACGTTCCTCCGCAGCGGAGGCATCGCGGGCCTGACAGCCGGCGCCGGGTTCGAGTGGCCCGTACCGTTCGCCGCAGGCTTGAAACTTAATTTTGATTACGCCATAGCGCCTTTCGGCGCCCTTGGTATTTCCCATTACATAACGGTCAAAGCCAAATGGTAATTGCAATAAACAAAAAAGGCCAGGCATCCTCCGAATTCCTTATAATGCTGGTAATCCTGACGTTTTGCGGCCTCTATCTTATGTACGCCTGGATAGGCCCGGGAGGAACAGGAGGAGCTGTCGGCCAGATGCGGACAACCGCCGCGCAAAACCTCGCCCAAGACAATAATTGATGATAATGCGGCTCCCCCGCTACGTTAAGCGACGTTTTTTTACGCATTTCTCCGATGCGGCCTACTGGCAGGCTTTTATACTGCTTTCCCTGGTCATTATCATCTTAATAAGCATGGCGCTATGCTCTCCACCCATAGATTTTCTTCAGTTTTATGGCGCCAACCAGTTGTTTTTTCACCGGCAGAATCCATATGTGCTCACCGGTTTTCCATTCTCTTACCCCCCCTGGGCATTTCTGATCACATCTTTTCTGTTAATTTTTAATGTCGACACTGCATGCCTCTTGTGGAGCCTGATTTCCCTCCTACTTTTTATGGCTTCAGTCTACCTGCTGACTGTAATCATCTTCGGAAAGTGCGGCTTTGTTCTTTTTCCTAAAGTCGCTCTTGCGGCAACTCTTGCCCCCTGCTTCTGGGCTTTTTTTGATCACAATTTGATGATGGTATTATTATTTTCCGTTGCCCTGACACTCTGGCTTTTCAAACGCCGGAATGATTCTTTCTGGATAGGAGTTGCCTCCTCTTTTTTGCTGTTAAAACCTCATTTGACTCTTATCACGCTGATCCTGTTTTTCTTCCAGGCCCCGAACAGAAAGCGGTTCCTCGCAGGCCTGCTGCTTTTTTTCACCATTCAATTCGTTCCGTTTATTTCTGGCTACAGGCCGTTTACCGATCTCAAAGACTTGTATCGCAACACCCAGATCTTAACGACTCGAACCTACTTTCTTGATGAACAAAGTCTGGCTGCGGAGATGATGCGCCTGAAGACTAAACCAACCCCGTCTTTCTGCCTAAATACAGTTAAGCCGGAAATCATGCCGTTATTCAATATTATAAAGACCGCCGCCTTTATCAGCTCCATCCTCGCAGCCATGGGGCTGTTATCCCTGAGGCAGGTTCCCCTGGTTCCTGCAACCGCACTGACGCTGCTGGCCGGACTTTTTTTCAGTCCTTACAGCCATTGGTATGATGCCGCCTTACTGGTACCTTTGACGATACTGATGGCGTTTGAATTATCGAAGAAGAAAGATCCTCTCCTAATATGCGCATTATTTTTTCTGATCAATATGGCGCTTTATTTTCTTCCGGGGACTGGCGATCTTACCCATTGGGATCGCGCCGGAGAATATTCCATTATTTACAGCATCATTTTAGCTGGAATGTGGTTTTATAGCCGTCGCTTAAATATTAACAGCTAATGAACGATAAACTTAATCTCCTAAAACGTTTTTACCTGCATTTTCACGATCCCGCTTACTGGCAGGCCTTGATCCGGCTAATTTCGGTCATTGTTATTTTAATGAAAATGGCGGTGTGCACCCCCCCCATGGATTTCTTTCAATTTTATAATGCTGATAAACTATTCTTTCACCATCAAAATCCATACGAACAACCTCTTACGGGCTTTCCTTATTTTCCCTGGGCTTTTCTGATCACATCCTTTTTTTCTTTTTTTAATACCGAGACAGCGTGCCTGCTTTGGAGTCTCTTTTCTCTCCTCCTTTTCATGGCTTCGATCTACCTATTGGCTCAGATCATTTTCGAAAAAGAATGCAGTTTTATTCTTTTTCCAAAAATTGCTCTCGCAGCAATGCTGGCTCCCTGCCTTTGGTCTTTCACATACCATAATTTGACGATGGTCTTACTATTCTTTATAGCTTTGACAGTCAATCTCATTAAAAAGCACCGAGATTCTTTTTGGATTGGAGCGACATCATCATTTTTGCTTTTAAAACCTCAGCTGACGCTTATTACGCTGATCCTCTTCTTTTTTCAGGCCCCAAATAGAAGGCGGTTTATCGCCGGAGTTACTGCTTTTTTTGCTATCCAGTTCACTCCGTTCATTATGGGGTACAGACCAATTGCTGATCTAAAAGTTATGTATCGCAACGCCCAATATTGGGGAACCCAAACATATTTTGCTGAAGAACAAAGTCTGGCAGCAGAACTGATGCGGTATAAGACCAAACCAGCAGCATCTTTATCTCCAAATACTGCCAAACTGGATATTATGCCGCTTTTCAACACGATCAAATTTGCTGTTTATATTGGCTCCATTCTCGCTGCGCTGGGATTGTTTGGCCGGAGACAACAGATTGCCATTCTTCCTGCAACCTCTCTGACATTATTGGCTGGTCTGCTCCTCAGTCCTTACAGCCATTTGTATGACGGCGTAATGCTGGTGCCGCTGATGTTGCTCACCGTGCACGAATTATCCAAGGGAAAGGACCCCCGCGGGATTTGCGTTTTATTTCTTCTCGTCAATGCAGTGCTTTACTACGTTCTACCTCTTCCGGGAATCGGGAATCTTATCCATTGGGGACGCGTCGGGGCATGCTCCATTATTTACAGCCTCATTTTCGCAGGAATGTGGGTTTATAGCCGTCGTCTAAGACATGATCCTTTAATAAAACCTTGCAGACCATGAAAAGTCTCTTTGCCAACAGCAAAACCTTCGAATTAAGCCTGCAACGCTATGTTAAACGACGGCTATTTGCACATTTCTCCGATGCGGCCTACTGGCAGGCTTTTATACTGCTTTCCCTGGTCATTATCATTTTAATAAGCATGGCGCTATGCTCTCCACCCATGGATTTTCTTCAATTTTATGATGCCAATAAATTATTTTTTCACCGTCAAAACCCATATGAGCTGCCGCCTAAATTTCTTACGGGTTTCCCTTACCCTCCCTGGGCTTTTCTGATCACGTCTTTCTTTTCCATTTTTGATGTCGGTACAGCATGCCTGCTGTGGAGCCTGCTTTCTCTCCTGCTATATATGGCCTCGATTTATCTGTTAACCGTGATCATCTTCGAAAAGGAAGGTGGCTTTGTTCTTTTTCCCAAAATCGCTCTTGCCGCAGCCCTGGCTCCCTGTCTCTGGTCTTTTATCGACCATCATTTGATGATGGTTCTGTTATTTTTTATCACGTTGACGCTTTGGCTTTTCAAACACCGGCGGGATTCTTTTTGGATTGGAGCTACATCCTCATTTTTACTTTTAAAACCTCATTTGACTCTTATCACGCTGATCCTGTTTTTCTTCCAGGCCCCGAACAGAAAGCGGTTCCTCGCAGGCCTGCTGCTTTTTTTCACCATTCAATTCGTTCCGTTTATTTCTGGCTACAGACCAGTTACCGATCTAAAAGACATGTTCCGCAACACTCAA
Source organism: uncultured Elusimicrobia bacterium (assembly GCA_964604825.1). Classification (GTDB taxonomy): domain Bacteria; phylum Elusimicrobiota; class Elusimicrobia; order 2-01-FULL-59-12; family 2-01-FULL-59-12; genus CAZSAL01. The sequence continues at coordinate 68,105 of CAZSAL010000003.1, read as the reverse complement.
AACTGGGCAACTAAAACCTATGTCGTGGATGAGCAGAGCCTGGCAGCAGAGCTTATGAGGTTTAAGACCAAGCCAGCGCCATCTTTATACCTAAATCTTGTCAGACCTGATATTATGCCCCCGTTCAATAAGATCAAACTTATTATTTATTTAAGCGCAATTATCGTCGCGCTGGCACTTTTTGCCTGGAAGCAACGCTTTCCCATACTGCCCGCAACATCCCTGACATTATTGGCCGGGCTCTTTTTCAGCCCTTACAGCCACTGGTATGACGGCGTTTTGTTGATCCCGCTAGCGCTGCTCACCATATTCGAATTATCGAAAGGAACGGATCCCATCAGGATTTGCGTCTTATTTTTTTTCATTAATCTGGGGCTTTGCTACCTTCTCCCGGGAACTGGGGATTGCATCCATTGGGACCGCGTAGGCGAATGCTCCATTATTTACAGCGCAATTTTCGCAGGGATGTGGTTTTACCACAGATGTTTAAGCCGTTTCTTTAACAGCACAAAAACAGAATTCATTAAACTTTCCTCAAATGAAACTTAAACCTGTTACTTTCTGGACCGTTATCGCATTTTCCTTTCTTGTCCTTTTCATCTTCGAGATGGGAAACCTTTCGGGCGACGGGGATTTTACCTTCTTTTATCTGGCAGGCCATCGTTTTCTTAATCTAATAAATCCTTACTCTATATCAGGCTACCCCAAAGGTTATCCTGGATTTTCTTATCCCCCTCCGGCCTTTTATTTAATCACTATCCCGTCATTATTCCGTTTCCCACTGTTTTCCCTGGCTTTGCGCATGTGGGATTTCATTTGTTTACTGTCCTTATCGCTCTGCGTATTTTTATGGATCCGCTTATTATGGCTGAAGCATGAATCCGATAATTTCTCATTTTTTACATTAATATTTGCCGCATCAATTACCGCTCCCGTTGTCTGGGCTTTTGAAGCCCATCAATTGATTATTCCCCTGCTTCTGCTGATTTCCGTTGCCGTTTATGCATCTTATTTGGGCAACGACTCGAAGGCGGGATTTTTCAGCGCCCTGGCTTTATTCAAACCGCATCTTGTCATTCTGGCAATCATCACCCTTTTTTTCAGGTCATCACATAAAAAAAATTTCTGCGCCGGAGCGCTTGCGGGCCTGGTTTTGATGTACGTGCCGTACTTGCTCTTATTTCACAAATCATTCAGCATCCCCCAGATTACGCGAGGAGCGTTAGCCTGCAACAACAACTATTATTTTGATGATCAAAATCTTATTGTCCGGATGTTCCCTGCTGTAGCATATCGCGACGGCATCGAGGTCCCCGGCATTTCTATCGAAAATCACGCGGTTAAACGACAGCGGGCCGTTAAATATGGCTGTTTTGCGGTCATTACGGCGATCTGGATTTTATTAATGCTTAAGATAAAAAAATCCTCCCTGCTTTGGCTGACCGCCTCCGGTCTGGCGCTGAATCTTATATTTGCGCCTTATAGTCACTTCTATGATGCGGCAATGATGCTTCCCGTCATGCTTCTGGGCATAAGTTCAACTTCCCGAAGACTCCCTGTCGGAGTGGTATGCTGTGCTGTTTTACTTATAAACCTGGGATTGTATTATGTGCTCTGTTACAGCCCTAAAGGATATTACAACTGGGCTCGAATGGGATGGGCGTCGCTTATATACTTCGTCTTAGGTTCTTTTCTTTATTTATGGCCATGGCGGGAAATTGAGAAACGGCGACCAAAAAATTATTTATATGGACAATAATCACAATTCCAATATTATCCGTCCACTCTTAATTTTGACAGGGATCGTTGTAATTTTAGTCAAACTCTCAACGTTCACGGATGGAGATTTTTACTTGTTTTATCGCGCGGGCGAGCTTCTGCTCCACCGGCAAAACCCTTATCAGGCGGCCGCTTACGCCGGTTATTCCTGGCACATCTATCCGCATTTCCCCGGCACAATGCTATTGATGCTTCTGCCGTCGCTTTTGCCACTTGGATTTGCCTGTGCATTATGGCCGTCAATTTTGATCGTCGCTTGGGCCGGATCGGTTTATTGCTGGATAAATTGCCTGCGCGGCGAAAAACCGGATTTTGCTCTCGTCATATACGGATTACTGATTTCACTTCTTCCTGCGCTGATATGGTGCATCATGGGCCACCAACTGACTATCCTGCTTCTTTTTTTCGCTTCGCTGGCAGTTACTTACGAACAAAAAGGATTATCCGGACGTTCGGGGTTTTTTTCCGGACTTCTTCTTATGAAACCCCATCTTTTCCTATTTTTTATAACCGGGTTATTTTTCCGTTCCTTTCGCAAGAAGATTTTTTTAACAGGGCTATTGATCAGTTTCTTCTTAACTTTTTTACCTTTTCTTACAGGTTACAGGCCATGCTCAGATCTTAAGAACTGGGTGTCTGGTTTGAGATACCATGCAGATAATCTTTATTGTACTGATGGCCAAGGAATTGTCCCCCGCTTGTACAGCTTAACCTGGCCCCGCACGGCAAAAAATAATCTGGCGCAACGCAACAGGCCAACCATTGAATTCCCTGTCAGTCTTATAAAACCGATGGAAAATACCGTTGTTGCTGTTTTTGTCTTGGCGTTTTTTTGCTGGCTGATTTTTTTAAAATATTCCCGGTTATCACTGCCATGGCTTGCCGCAACAGCTCTTGCCCTGGGACCTTTGTTAAGCGTTTACAGCCACTATTACGACGGTGTCCTTCTGATCCCCTGGATATTGGCGACAATGTTTTCCGGGGAATGGGGCCTCCGCGGGGTTTTAACCATCTTTTTTATAAACCTGTTTCTTTTCTACTTCCTACCTTTTGATTTGAGTTTTGACAAAATACACTGGACAAGAACAGCTTTTGCCTCTACACTTTATGTGGGCATAGGTCTTTTGTTCCTGGCCACTGGAAAGTTTAAAAGCGATCAAAAGACCTAACTCATTGTAATACGTAGTTAACACTAACATGGCAAATACGGCTTGACGAACCAAACATAAACTAACAATCGGAGGTAAGACATGCTTAAGAGCTTAAAACATGAAAAAGGTCAGGGCGCCACGGAATACATAATAATCGTAGCCATCATTGTGGCGGCTGTAGTCGTCTTCGGTCCCTGGGTCAGAAACGCGCTTACCAGCAAAGGCGCTGCGATTAGCAGCCAGATAACCAGCGCAAGCTAAAAAGAGTCACAACCGCATTTTCTGCCTGTATTTGACGCATCCGGGTTTATGCGGATTTACTATAGGTATGCTCCAACATGTTGAATCTGCAATTTGTCTCATTGCGGAGTCAAAGGTCAGGCTTTCAAAAGGGCCAGACAATAACAGAAACCTTATTGTTGTTGCCTCTGTTTCTGTTGGTGGTATTTATAGCTATCCAGCTTGGCCAGTTGAGTATTGCGCTTACGATAGTCAACTACAGCGCTGGCAGCATAGGAAGGCGTATAGCGCAGGCGGATCCTCCTTTTGCCGCAGACGGCAATCTCCATGGGATAAATTTGACTCCTGATGAGACGACTCCTCTCACTAATAATATGACCGTGGGGATGTATGAATCCAACCAAGAATCCGGTGTGCGGGCCTGCGCTCAAACGGATCAGCCGGGCGCTGTAACGGCAGAAGTGACGGTGTGGACTTCCGCAAAAATCGGAACGTTTCCTTTTGTTGGACAGCTACTTAACACATTCATAAGCGTTAATTCATCCCCAGCGAGCACCTTATGCGCGGACAACTCAACCAATTTAGGGCCTTTCAATTTTAGCCGGGACACTGGAGGACCTTATTACATTCAAGTCAACGGCAAAGCGATTACGCGAATGAATTATCAGCCGAACGCGACTTCCTGACACCATGATAGAAAAAAAGAGCTTAATAAAATTGATCAGCAGCGCCATTCTGGCGTTCCTTCTTGTTCATCTTTATGTGCACAATAAGGAACAGGCGATTGAAAACAGCTATGACATGATCAATGTCCTTGTTGCGACCCGTGACATACCTCCACATACGGCTATTCTTCCTGATTTTCTAACCACACGGCCGATTCCCCGGCAATTCATGGAACCCGGAGCAGTCATGGTAAAAATTCTCGCTCAGGATGTACGCAGGGTTCAGGGAAAAGTTACTGTGGCCGCGGTCCCGACAGGGGCGCAAATTCTGCAATCAAATCTTGGCGACCCTTCCCCCAACACCAGCGGCGTCGCGCCATTGATACCTCCCGGGAAACGCGGTTACCTCCTGCGTCTGGGAAATATAGATGTTGCGGAACTTATTCTGCCCGGAGACCATATCGACATTATGGCGACTTTTAGCATTAAACAAAACAACGCACCATCGCGCGCGACATATACCATCCTGCAGAACGTTCTGGTTATAGGCGTAGGCAGAGAACTGAGAAAACCGGGCCAGGATGTTTCCGGGAAGAAGGACACTGCGGAAAGCCTGGTATTAACGCTGGCGTTGGAACCAACCGAGGCTGAAAGGCTCACTCTGGCTCAATCAGAATCGCAGGGCGAAATTTCCGTAGTAGTTAGGCCTTTTGGCGATAACTCTATAAAGCCTGTCCCAAGCATTACTCCCAACCGCATTATCAGCTGAACCTCCTCTAAAAATAGATATTTTTCTTAAAAATTACCCCTTGAAATCCCGGAATATTGGATTTAACCTAGTTTTAACGTTGGCGTAATCTATATGTAACATAGCCGAGATATATTTAGGTGGAAAGGCCTAGTAACTGAGGATATATGGACCACACTTATATTGTTCCTTCAGTAAATAAACTTCGCAAATATTTTGTGTGCGCGATGATATTTTGCCTTCTACCGTCCGATTCTTTCTTATGGGCCGCAACACCTGCAAAAAAAAAGAAGGCGATTCCTGGCGCAAAACCACCGATTGCCGCTCACATCCCCGAAAAGGAACCGTTGATCGAAGTAAGTGTGGATTCTCTGGAAATCAGCGAGAATAATTCCAATACACTGGGCGTTCTTTGGGGCTATAACAACACTACAGGCAGCGGTGGAAGTACTTTTGTCAATAATCAGGTCAACGTTTTTGAAAACGCGGTGCCGGCTCTTTTCAAGGTTGGAGAACTGAGCAGGAGCGCCCTGGCGGCCCAGTTGGATGCCCTTATAGAGCATGACCAGGCCCGCGTTCTGGCAAACCCTACTCTCCTTACAAAAAGCGGTTTTGAGGCTAATTTCCTAGTAGGCGGAGAAATTCCTTACCCCACCGTGGGGCAGGGAGGAGCGGTTGGGGTTGAATTTAAAAAATACGGCGTGGCCCTGAAGATCCTTCCTGCAATAACTCCCAGAAATACCATTGACGCGCAGATTACAATAGGCGTTTCCAATCCGGACAATTCGCAGACTCTCACCATCGGAGGGGTTACGGTGCCTGGAATCGCTTCGCGCGAGACATCTTCCAAGGTCGAGGTGAAAAGCGGAGAAACCGTTGTCCTTGCCGGAATAAAACAGTCAAACCGCAGCAAGGCTACGGTGCGCGTTCCGATCCTTGGCTATATTCCGCTTCTGGGACTTCTATTCCGGCACAGCAAAGAAATCGTCACGGAAACATCGCTTGTTCTTTTCGTGACATTCCGGCTGATCAAATAACATGGCTAATAAAATTGTCATCATGACCGGGGCGCGCGAAGGCGTAGGCAAAACGACTCTGGCCGCCAATTTTGCAGCGCGATATTCCCATATCCATTCTCAGCCCGTCATCCTGGTTGACACTGATACTCTCTGCCGCAGCGATCTCTCCGGAGTGGCAGGGTCACACCCCGGCCCGACTGTATTGACAATACTGGAAAATATCGTAAACAAACGGTTTTCATTGTCCATGCTCCGCGGCCGTATTCCAATAAACCGCTCCGGCATAGGCGTAATTAACCTTGCGGAGCAGACTAAAGATATTGAGCACATTACTTCCGAACAATGGGGTTTCTTTTTACAAACCTTTGTCCAGCTTTATGACATCGTCGTCGATCTGGAAGCCATTCATCCCCTGCATACGGTTTCCATTGACCTGGCGGACATGGTCTGCTGGAGCTTTCTCCCCAATCTGATCTCCGTTCAATCAACCGTCCGTCACCTGGAATGGCTCCATAACGAAAAATTTGGGTTCGATAAATTTGTGTTCATTGCCAATCAGACCGGGCTTCCCGGCTGCATGCCTCAGGATGCCGTGGAACAGGCGCTTGACCGGTTTGAGGAAACGGTGGATATGCAGCTTCCCTATGAAAGCGAAATCCCGCGCCTGCTTAATCAGGGAAAACCCGCCATCGTCGAACAGTCCCGTTCATTTTATTTCCAGAAAATGTCTTCTCTCGTAGACCAGCTCCCCCGGTTCAAACGGAATGTTGGCGTTAGTTTTCTTTCTATGGGGCACGGCGCCTCTGCCGGCCAGGTCGATGCCGCCTCTTTCCAAAATGCAGTCGCCGACACGCTTATGGACGAAAAGCGTAAGCGCTGGAACCAGATCAAGCAGCGAATTCACCGCGAACTGGTGGAAGAATTGAACATCCGGAGGATTGACCTCGATACGCAGGGTGATCCTGCCAAGGAACGCCAGCTGCGCACCAACGTCGAAAGCACGGTCAATGCCCTGATTTCAAAAATGCGTGATCTGGTGCAGACCCGTGACGAACGCGAACAACTGGTAAAGGAACTTGTGGACGAAGCTCTGGGACTAGGCCCCCTGGAAGAGCTGCTCCGCGACCCTGCCGTTACGGAAATCATGGTCAATAAAAGCGACCAGGTATTTATCGAACGTAAAGGAAAAATCAGCCTTTCCGACAAACATTTTGTTGACAACAACCATATCATCCAGGTCATACGCCGCATAATTTCCCCGCTTGGCCGTCGCATTGACGAAAGCGTTCCCCTGGTCGACGCCCGCCTCAAAGACGGCTCGCGCGTAAACGCCATTATCCCCCCCCTGGCCGTTCAGGGACCAACTCTTACAATACGGCGGTTTCCCGAAAAAGCTTATACCGCGCAGGACCTTATCAGCATGCACAGCATTTCAACCGAGATGATTGAATTTCTGAAAACATGCGTCGCCCTTAAAAAAAATATCGTCATATCAGGCGGCACGGGCACAGGGAAAACAACAGTCCTTAACATGCTTTCCGGTTTCATCCCGGAAGATGAGCGGATTATTACGGTTGAGGACACCGCTGAGCTCCGGTTGCAGCAGGAACATGTAGTGCGCCTGGAAGCGCGGCCTTCCAATGTGGAAGGGCACGGTCAGATCACGATCAGGGATCTTGTCCGGAACTGCCTGCGAATGAGACCGGACCGCATTGTCGTAGGTGAGTGCCGTGGCGGCGAGGCTCTGGACATGCTTCAGGCCATGAATACGGGCCATGACGGATCCCTGACTACAATTCACGCCAATTCCCCACGTGACGCATTTACGCGCCTTGAAACCATGTGTCTGATGGCCGGCATGGATCTGCCCGTATGGGCGCTGCGCGAACAAATACGTTCCGCTATTCATATCGTGTTACAGTTATCCCGCCTGCAGGATGGATCGCGGAGAGTGACCTGCATCACCGAAGTTACGGGGCGTAACGAAGAAACCATCCTGACTCAGGACCTGTTCCAGTTTGTCCAGCAGAGCGTGGACGAACAGGGCCATGTCATTGGCCATCATGAGGCCTGCGGACACGTTCCCACCTTCTTCCAGGACCTCAAATCAAGGGGCTTGTCCCTGGACGTCAACGTTTTTCATAAAGGAAAGGCCGCCTGATGTATAACCTCCTTCCCATTTATATTGCGGTCTTTTTATTCGCGGTCGCAGTCATGAACGGCATACCGCAAATCATTTCCTGGTACCATGGGCGGTACAAGCTTAACATGGACCAAACGTCCCGCGAGCTAAGAAGATTTTTCTTCGACGTTAAACCTGTAAAAATAATCGCTGGAACGGTCGTTTTTGCCGTCCTTATCGGATTATTGACGCGGAGCTGGGTCCTTGCCGCAGCGCTTTGTCTGGCGGGGATTTTCGCCCCACGTCTCGTACTCTCGTTCTGGCGAGAGATGCGCACACAGAAAGTCGACGCGCAGTTAATGGATGCCCTGATTCTTCTGGGCAACGCCGTAAAAAGCGGTCTCGATATAGCGGCAGGCATTGATCTTGTCAGCGCTAATTTGAAACCCCCGATCTCTGAGGAATTCGGTCTGGTCATTAATGCCTACAGGCTTGGAACTCCCCTGGAAACCGCATTGCTGGATTTGATTGAGCGCATACCCAGCAAAATGCTTGAGACGGCAGTATATGCCATCATCCTGCAGCGGGATACCGGCGGTAACATAATTAAAGTTTTTGACCAGATGATAATTACTATCCGGGAAGAAAACAAATTACAGAAGAAAATAAAGGCCCTGACGGCCCAGGGACGAACCCAGATTTATTTCATGGCAATATTCCCCTGGGGTCTGGCTTTACTTTTTTACTTTGCCTCGCCGGAAATGATGCGGCCGGCTCTCGCCACCGCAACCGGTCAGATTGTGGTTATAGGCCTGATTATATGGGAATGTATAGGACTTGTAGTTACCAAACAGATCATTGCGGTGGATATATGATGGATAAACCTTTATGGACTTCAATCTATTATTGATAGCTGTTCCCATAGGGATCGTTGTTTACACTCTAATCGGGATGGCTCCCAAACCCGGCAAGGTTAAACACCGCACCGTCTTCAATAAATCAACAGACGGTATTCTGGCGCCCACAGAAGATCGCAAACTGCCGCGATTCGCATTTAACAGGTTTTTCTTGAGCAACGCCAGGCTGCGCCAGAAATGGGATCTCCTGCTGCTGCGCAGCGGCAATGTGCATGGATGGAAACCGGAAGATTTTCTTACGTTCAAGGAGCTTAGCGTCGTATTGGCCGCCATTTTTTTATGGCGGAACGGTGTTACCAATATAGGCGCATGGATCTTGTCCCTGGGAGGGAGTTTTTTCCTTGTAGATTTTTATATCAAAGGGAAGATTAATGCGCGTCAGAGAAGCATTCAACGGCAGCTCCCGGCATTGATTAACCTGCTCTGCCTTGCTCTCGAAAGCGGAGTAGATTTAATGGCGTCCATAGAACGCATACTGGAGAAGATGAAGCCGTCCCCTTTGAAGGACGAGCTGACGAAAATGCTGAAGGAAAATCGTCTGGGAACATCCCGCAGGGAAGTGCTTGAACACCTGGCTTTCCGGACGAATCTCCCGGATATTCAGGCGCTCACATCAATTATTATTCAGTCCGAAGAACTGGGGACAAGCCTTGCAGGAGTACTTAGATCCTATTCGGAAGACATGCGCACCCGCCGCATTCTGCGCGCCGAGGAAATAGCCGGGAAAGCTCCGGTAAAAATACTTTTCCCCATGATGGTATTCTTTTTTCCCATTGTGTTTGTGATAATCTTCGGGCCGCTGGCCATGACCTTTTTGGGCGGAAAATGAACATGAAAACTAGCTTGAAGTCGATTTTTTCCGACTGCCTCGCCCCGACCACGGGGAGAGGCCGGTCGCCAGAAGCATGGCGACCGGGTGAGGGGTTCCCAGTAGCCAGCATGGACGACAACCTACCCTCACCCCCGCCCTTTCCCGCCTTCTGCGGGCGAGGGAGTAATGAAGTATTCCTGTCGGTTCTATTACTTTTGCTCCTCTTCTCCGTATCCTTTCTGTATGCCGCGGGCGACGACGCGCCCGACGCCCGGGACGTCCAGCTGATGAAGGCGGCCTCCATGGATGCCGGGCGCATGTCGTCGTCAGAAGACCGGCTTTATGAGGAATCCATACGCTCAACCAAACAGTCAATCGCCCGTGAAACTCTGGATGTTTTTTACCGCGACGCCGTGGATTTTTACCGCGAGGGACGCTACGACGAATCCCTCGATCTGCTGAATAAGATCTATTCCATCGACCCGTATTATCAGGACGTGGCTTCCCTTCGAGACACAGTTGGGCGCATGAAAATTTCCCAGGACAATCAAAGCCGACGGAACCTGCTTGAAGACTTCATGCGCAAAGGCAATAAAGCCCTGGCCGACGGCCAGAATGTCGTTGCCCTGGACTATTGGAAACAGGCCCTGGTTGTGGATCCCCACTATGAACCAGCGCTAAAAAAGATCCATGAAGTGCGCCACATGATGGCGCAGAAGGAATTTGAGACGGGTTATCTTCATTACCATCACGGAGACATGGTTGAGGCGCTTGATAACTGGTCAAATGCCATAGCGCTCGATCCTTCATTCAAACAGCGCGGGCTGCTTCTTCTGATGGCAAAAGTCGAACTGGGGATACGTAAGGACCGGATTAACAGGCTTGCCACACAGGCCGGCGAGCAGTACGAACAGCACGATCTTGAGGGAGCGCTGGACAGCTACAACGAACTGCTTCAGCTCGATCCCCGCCATGAGGAAGCGCGCCGGATGTCCGCGAAAATCCGCATTCTTATCGGGCAGGCTGCATTTAAGCGCGCTCACCAGGAATTATCAAAGCATCTCTACGTTCTGGCCATCAAAGACTGGGAAAAATCCATTCAATACGGCTTTGAGATCCAGCGCTCGCAGAAGCTGATTCAGGAGGCTGAACGGCTTGCCAGGATAAACCGCCAGCCCAAACCAAAACCGGCTCCCAAGCCTGCTGTTGTGGAGGTTTCATCCGCTCCCGTTGTGGCGCAGGCGCCCAAAGGCCCGCCTCCTAACCCGGAAGAAGCCCTGACGCATTACCGCCAGGGGCTGCAGGCTTTCAGGGAAAAAGATTTCCATCGCGCTGTTGAAGAACTGGAGATAGCCAAACAGCTTGATCCGACAAATGAACATATTTATATAGCCTATGAGCGCGCCAAAAACGCGTGGGCTGCGGTCAGCGCCGGCCAGGCCGCGGAAACACCATGAAAAAGCTGTCCATTTTTGCGAAGTTTGCCATTATCGCATGCGGCATCACCCTGACGGTGACGCTGATGATGCACAGCTTTTTTTACAAACAGGAAAACGGCCTGCTGGATCTGCGCCTCCGAGAGAAGGTGAATTTCATCAGCAGAGTCTACACCATCCTGACCGCCCAGGCCATTCAGAGCGATGACGATGTTTCCCTGCTCCAGATAGTCGAATCACTTGAAGCTGATCCTGAAGTAACATCCGTAATCGTCGTGGATCAGAAAGGAGAAATCCGCTACCATATCGACCCGCAGCGAGTGGGAACAATGCTCGACGACAAGCAGATTTCCACCGTGCTCAATACAGGTGACGGCGGAATGAACGTATCTTCAAACGCCGGCGGGAAATCGCTTATTCTGATCGCCCCCCTGAAAATTCAGGGCCAGCCGCAGCCTATAGGCGCAATGCGCATAGAGATAACTTATCATCTTGTGGAAAGCCAGATAGCGTCGTCCGGCACCGCGCTTTTCACTATCTTTCTTGGACTTGCGGTATTCTCCGTAGTTGTAATTATTTCCGCCGTCAGGCATTACTTTTATGTTCCGCTGAGCATTCTTAACCGGAATATTCTCAGCGTAAACACTTCCGCGCCTGAGGCAAATCTCCCGGAATCGTCGGAATTGTTCGGGATTATCAATACTTCCCTCAACGACCTGATTCTGAGGTTCAAGGCCGAATGGCAAAACCGCTACGCGCAGACCGTAGAGCACGGCGACCAGGAAAAATCCATGGTACGGCTTTTCGCCGAATCATTCCTTCCGGGCGCACGCATGCTGGCAGCGGACAAGGACAACGCGCTTATTTATGACAGCGCCAACAGCGATCTTCCTCACGGCGGGCATATGATGGATTTGATCACTGACGCCAATTTTGCTAACCTCGTAAATGCCGCTCTTCAGAAAGAAGGCGAAGTAATGCGCGGCCCGGTCAGCTTCCAGGATGCTTCTTATGAAGCTGCAGTTTTATGCGTTCCGGGACAAAACTCCGCGGTGGTTAAAACACTGATCGCGCTGACCCCGCCACTTGACCAGACGCCAGATGCGTCTGAAGTTGATAGCGGCGGGATGAAGCCCGAAACAACCTAGAAGAAAGGACATACTCAATGAACTATGAATTAAAGTCTATAGCGCCCGGATCTGTGTTTATCAACGCTCTGCGTATATTCCTCATCGTGGGCCTGGTAGTTGGAATTATCAGTTTCTTTATTCTTCCGAATCCAAACATCCGTATTACAGCCTTCTGGCAGAAACTGGCCGCGACTGCGTTGTTTACAGTTGTTTACGCGCTGGTTGTGTCTCTTGTCCTGTCGCTGATGGCCTGGCTTTACAACCTCTGGACCGCCAAATATAAGGGCGTAAAGTTTACTTTCAGCCAGGAATAACGTCAGGTTATACGTAAAATTTAAAAGGGAAAAGGTGAGGTTTTCTTAACGGAAACACCGCACTTTTTCCCTTTTTTTTACCTTTCACCCCCGGTTAAACTGGGCCTTCTAGTCCCTCAGAATTTACCCTCCTGTAATAATTCCTTAATCCTCCTGTAACACTAAATCTCTACACTTAAAGCGTCACGGGGTCCATCTTTCCAGGGAAGGGAAGATGTCATAAAGCGAGACAAGGTCGGCGCTCTGAGATATTTTTTATGAGAAGAAAACTTCATCGGACATTTTTCACGCGGGAGTGTTCCATAGGGGCCATGGAACACTCCCGCCTCCTGGGCGCTTTGCTTTCATTCATCATTGCCTTTCTCCCATCTGTTCCTGTTAACGCAACAGTAAACATTTCAGGGGGCTCTCCCGTCAATTACAATCCCTCGGGATCAAATCCTACAGGCATCGGCCTGGATAATGCAGCAAAGGACGTCCCCGGAGGTTCGGTTTCTGACCAAGATGCTAAGGCACTTAGTCTTTCAGCGGGGCTGCATGTTACCACAGGCCATGCGGATGCCGGTCAATCCCCATCATCTGGTTCAGACATCATTGATACGCTTTCAAACGACGGGTTGCTACTGGGCACAGTGCTTTCCGCAACGAGCAGCAACAGCAAAATAGGACAGGACGCCATGTTGGCTTCCATGGCCCTTAAGATCTATCAGTCCGTAAAAGGCCCCAGCGGCGCAGCCAAGGATGAGCAGGCAACGGACTGGACTTTTGCAGACTGGGAAATGCCTAGCAATGGGAACGTCAAAACCACTGTCCCCATCCATCTTACGCGCAATGAAACGGGCCCCTTTCAGAACAGCGAATGGCATGACTCTACAGGTCAGGCATATCATGTATTCTTCAGCAAAACGTTAAATGCATGGACAGCATGGGCCGTAGGCACGCACCATGATGATCAGGCTGCGAATGAAACTGCTGAACTGGCCCTGGGAATATCTCCCAATCAACTCCTAAATTATTCGAAGCCGTATTCATTTTCCGTTGATTTCGGAGAGAACGGCGTAGCCACATCTCTAACGGTAACGGCAAAAGGCAAAGGAACCGCGGGCAATTCCTGGACATACGCCCTGAATTGCTCAGACACTACTAAAAATAGAACCTCTTTCAATTATGCGGGATCGAAACTGCAAACCATTAAGATTGCCGACGCAGACGGAGAAGTTTCAACAACTTACACAAGAGTGCAGAAAAACAGCAACAACCAATTAGAGCTTGCTTCAGGGATAAACGCAAACATAGTGAAGAGTCTTTTAAAATCGGGAGAATCAGCCTTTACCAAAAACAAAAACGGTGGACAGGATTCCGGCGCTGTTTTTGCGGTAAACGACTCCACTCTTTTCCCTGTTCCAGATCAAAAGACCGATGAAATAGTCAAACCAAATAGCCAGCAAATGACCATAGCAGGTACTACCCTTACGTATCCGGCAAGTAAGACAACGGCCTTCGTATATCACGCGAGGAGCGGGATAAATGTTCCAAATAAAGCTGGCGATTCCAGCATCGGGCAGGCTTCCACCTTCTCAAACACAGATAATTACTTTATCTACCAGGATCACAACTCTAAAACGGGCACAGATCAATCTGAGACAAGGAACGAATTTGCCGTTACGCCACCTGCAGCAGACGACACTTCATATACGATAGACCTCGGAAACGGCGCCAGTTCTCAGCCTCTTTATTATGCAGGAGACCAGAATCAAGGGTATTACATCGCAAGGAAGTCTCCCGATGGCTCTCAAACCCTCATCCATTTCGAGACAGGCGCCCTCAATAAAAACCAGACCCAGGCCGATCCAAAAGGCGCGAATTATGTTTGGGCTTCCGGAGCGGGTTCGCTTATCAATGAATTCCCCACTGCTGCAAAAGACGCTTATAAATCAGGCGATGTCTCTCTAAAACTTGACCTGAGCACTTTAGCTGATCAAAACCCGACATATACGGGAAAAACATACGAACAAGACTTCAAAGTAACGCTTCCTAATGAGACTGATGGCGCCCCAGGACAAATCACTTCCCGTGCGAATAAGGTGAAAATTGACACTGCAAATATTATTGACGGCTATTGGGCTGACAAGAATAACGAGCCCGTTTATCATTACACCAACGGCGACAAAGATCGCGAAATGATTTCAAACGTTTCTGGAACCAGCATTCATAACGGCGCAAATTACGTGGAATTGGATGGAAAACCCAAAGACATCAAGACAAAAACTGTAGCTTTGAACGCTGATGGGAAAGACTTGAAATCATTTGATGATACCGGCACCTATTACGTTCAAGGAAACCCGCAAAATATAGACGGCGTCCAATTCAATACTGCCTCTTACCTCTTCGATCAGGCTAATGGTGCGCTTATGGAAGTGTCGCCATTAACTGCAATTAATCGGAACAACAGCGCTGTTGATGTAAACATGAATCACGAAAACACTAATGGCAAACAAACCTCCACACTGGTGGCAACATATACCCCGAAATACGATCCCACCACTCACGCATTATTGGTAGGAATTCTGACTACTTCTCCCAATTTAACGGATCTGAACGTTCCAAAATCTGTATCAGCTGAATTCATGGAGGCGCAGGGCTTCCCAGAGAGCAATCTGGTTAACCCTTCCAACGCCACATCGCCGATACAGATAGAGCACCAGCGTCAGCAAGAACAACAGCAGGCCGATACTGCCGCGCAGCAAGTATTGAATAAGGAGGAGGGATCCCAGCAGGTCGCATTAGATCACGAGGTCCAAACACATTCAAGCACAGCACAAACTTTCGCTAAAAACGCTATAAGTGCTGCTCAGAGAGGGAATCTAGCCTATGCTCAACAGCAGGCCACCTTGGCCCAGCGCGAAGCAAATTTAGCTACTAATTCAGCCAATGATGCGTGGGCAAAAGGACAAGCAGCAGCGGCTCAAAGCGCTTCTCAGACTGCAAAGGACGCTATAAATAAAGCTCAAGGACTTTATACGGGCTCTGTTGATGGCACAAATGAAATAAAACTGTGATTTGATAGGCGTTAGTTTAAAGATAGTACAACAACATTCTTCCCAGCGAACCCCCTCCCCGCTGGGAGGCTTTAGAAGATGGACAAAATGAAGCCCATCCGCCCGATTGTGGCGGATGGGCTTCCAAGTTATTATCCAACCTGGTAACAGGTCCAAACCCTCCAAAAGATGGGGGTCAGGCTGAAGGGCACTTACACGTCCTTCAGTCTGACCCCTGTTTTCAATAACGTGCAACCCGGGGGGAATGGACCCAGTCCATTCCCCCTGCAACCCCCATCCTTCACGCAATGGAGAAGGGCAGGGGGTTTATTGCATCGATACCAGGCCGCGTTCGATCGCCTTGACCACCGCTTCGGTGCGATTTTTCACTCCGAGCTTTTTGAAGAGGTGATTGAGGTGGTTCTTAACGGTCTTTTCCGAAACGAATATTTCTTCGGCTATCTGCTTGTTTGACCGCCCCTGCACCAGCGAGCAGAGCACACGCAGTTCGGACTTAGTGACCACACCGTTGGCATCTTCCATGGCGGTCAGGTCGAGCTTTCTTAAGCCTCCCATGAGCCTGGTCATGATGTTTCCCGGGATCAGGTAGCCGTCCTGGTGCACCGTTTCGATCGCGCGCACCAGATCCTGCGCCGAGAGGAGCTTGGACAAATAACCGTTTGCTCCGGCGTTGAAGGCTTCCAGCACGTGCGATTCATCGTCGTACATGGACAGTATAAGCACGGTCATTTCCGGATGCGTCTTTTTGATCTGACGCGTGCAGGCGATTCCGTCCATGCCCGGCAGCCGGATATCCATTAGAACTATATCCGGACGTTTTTTCTCCACCATGTCTATGGCTTCCGGTCCAGTCGAGGCTTCGCCGATGATGGTAAAGCTCGATGTCCCGTCCAGCAGGTCCTTTAACCCGGCGCGAAACAGCGAATGATCATCCGCCAGGAGCAGGCGAACTTTGTCGTGTTTCGGGCTTTTGGCCGGCGGCGCCGCCCCATTTCCATTGCGTTCTTCAGCCATTCAAGTTTCTCCGTTTCTCCCTTATCCCCCTGCTTCAAAATTGGTTCCGTCTATAATCTGGCCTGCCGCACAGCTTCGCCGCTCGAGTTCTGAATAATAATGTTCTGGAACCCCGGATAATGATATCCGCGCAGCACGGCACGAGCCGACATTTCCAAAATACCGGTCACTTTTTCCGGATCGCCTTCCTTCTCGATTGCCGGCCAGTTGTCCATTACGATCACAAGCGTCTGCGGCACAGAGAGGTCTTCATGAGCCACAATGCTGACCGGGCTTGACCGTTTTGCACGCAGAATAACCTGTTTGGCCAAAAATTCATCCATAGTGAGAGGGGGATCCCATTGCGGGGTCAGGATGGAAACGTTTCCCGTGCCGGGTTTCACCTCCATAACCAGCCGGTTGATGTACTCTTCCTCCGCCATCCGCGTGTACATCGAATCCCTTATGTCCGGCACATACCGCCACAGGGTCACAGAGGCGCCGGATAGAACGTCAGACATCTTTACTTCCACAAACTGCAGGCGTGCGTCCGTGCTGAGCGCAATGCGCGTAGCGCATAAAAGCACTCGTTCCAGGGCATCGGCCGCCTCCGGCATCATCTCGGTGCGTCCGGGCTGAAGCAGGCCGACCCGCCACAGATAGGCCTCAAGCGTATTGCCCTCGCGATGCGCCCTCACTGAAAGGCGATATTCCTTGAAGCACATCTGCTCGATATCCGATGCGATCTTTTTATCCCTGTACGTAGGTTTGATCTTCCAATTACAGCCCGGAAAAACCAGCGACAGGGAAAAAGTAAAAAGTAAAAGGTAAAAAGTAAGGTTCTCTCTATTAAAAAGATAAACCGCACCTTTTCCCTTTTTACTTTTAACTTTTAACTCGCTTTTCATACCGTCAGTCTTTCCTTCCCGTGCGCCTTGAAAATCGCTTCGATTTCGTCGTAGTCGAGTTCCTGTTTTTCCAGAAGCGTCCGGGCAAAAATGTCCAGCAGATCCCGTTCTTTGCGCAGGAATTCTTCAACTTCCTTTGCCCCCTGATGGAGAAGGGCCTGTACCTCGTCGTTAAGCCGGTTTTTGACGTCGTTGGAGATCTGGTTCTCCGGTATGACCGTGAAGTCACCCACGAAACCGTTTGATCCCATGCCGAAATTCCAGACCATGGCATGCGCCAGGCGCATGGCGTTTTCAAAGTCCGAGCCGACACCGGTGGAAGTGACTCCGAATTTGATTTTTTCGGAAACATAACCCGCAAGTGCGGCCTTGACGTTGGCGAAAAGCTCGTCACGCGTCTTGGTGAAAAGTTCTTCGCGCGGCGAATGGTACACCACGCCCAGAGCTCCCCCGCGCGTTTTAATCGACGCCTTGAACACATCGTCCGTAGGATGCTGGCAGTAGATAACCAGCAGGTGCCCGGATTCATGGTAAGCCACACGTTCGCGTTCGGCGGGGGTCAGGTCAAGATGCGTTTCCAGCCCGATATCAACGCGCTCCATCGCTTCCACCAGATCTTTGACGTCCACCTCTTCGCGGTCATGGCGCAGGGCTATGAGCGCCGCTTCCTTCACGATGTTTTCCACTTCCGCGGGAGATTTGTGTACCGCCTTGCGCGCCAGCCGTCCAACATCTATGGCCGGATTGGATTTCACTTTTTTCATGTAGTACCGGAAAAGCTCCTCGCGATCCTTTAAGTTGGGCTTTGAAATCATGATTTTGCGGTCGAAACGGCCTGGTCGCAAAAGCGCCGGGTCGAGAATTGCCTCCGCGGCATTTGTCGCACCGATCATGATAACGTTGCCCGCTTCTTCTTTGGCAAGGCCATCCATATTCACAAGCAGCTGATTCAGGGTGCTGTTGGTCTCCTGCCCTCCCATGAAGGAAAAAGTGCGCTGCTGCCCTATGACGTCAAGCTCGTCGATGAATATGATCGCTCCGCCGTGCACGAAGGCCGCCTGCTTCGCCATCTGGAAGATTTTACGGACCCGGCTGGCGCCCACACCTACAAACACTTCCACGAATTCGCTGCCCGCGACCGAGAAAAACGGCACCCCGGCCTCATGCGCGATCGCTTTGGCCAGATAGGTCTTGCCGCATCCCGGAGGCCCGACCATAAGCAGGCCGCGCACCAGCTTCCCGCCTATTTTTTTAACCCGGGCGCGGTCGCGGATAAGCTGCACCACTTCCATGGCATCGCGCTTGGCTTCCGACAATCCGATTACGTCGTTGAATGAAACCGTTACATCCGTTCCCTTGATCTTGCCGGCGCGGATAGACGGGAGCGGCGAGCCGTAGCGATAAACAAGGATTACAAAAAACCAGGCTCCCAGTATGGACCAGACTATCGCCTTGAGGAACTCAAGCGGCAGGGTTCCCAGGATCTGCTGTTGGAAAAAAGATTCCAGCGAAGCAAGCCCAAGGATGCTCAAAATGACAAGAACGACCAAGATGACCGTCAAAATAAACCAGAACTTATGATTCCACCAAAGAATTTTTAATCGCTTTAAAAGCATGATTTCTCCTTGTATCTCATCCTCCCCCCTTGCGGGGGAGTACAGAGGTGGGGGGAACAATCTTTACCCCCCATCCTAACCTTCCCCCTCAAGGGGGGAAGAAGATCAACTTTTTACCCTTCCACCGGCAAAGTCAGCCAGTAGGCGCTGCCCTGATCAGGCCCGCCCGATTCCACACCCATATCGCCGCCATGAGCCTGAATAACTTCCCGACCAATGGCCAATCCAACGCGCAATCCATCCAGCGAGGTATTTTCTTCCTTATTAGACCAATTGAACAGCGTTTTAAGTTGCTCGGGCGCAAAACCGCTGCCGGTATGCGCTATGCGAAGCTCGATTTTCCCCTCCTTGGGAACGGCGCTGACATAGACCCTGCCGCCGCGCGGCGTCTGCTTCAGCGAGTTGCGCATAATGTTGGACAACACTTGAACCATGCGGTTTACATCCACCTTTATTCTCGCGGACGGCGTTGAAAGCGCCACTTCCACCCCGACTTCCTTCAGTTCGGAACTCAACTTTACCCGCGGCATCGCCTTTTGCATCAGCTCATCTATGCGGATCGTGCGCAATTCAAGGCTGAGCTTGCCCGTTTCCACGCTTGCCAGGTCAAGCAGATCTCCAATCAAACCATTGATGTTGTCCGCTTCCTGCATTGTAATTTCCAGAATCCGTTTCTGATCCTCGGTCAGGCGGCCTTTGACGCCAGAGCGCAGCAGTTCGGAATATCCGCGGATGCTGGAAAGGGGCGTACGCAGGTCGTGCGACATGACCGCGAGCATTTTGGACTTCAGGGTATCCAGGCGCGCCATGGCCTCGTTCATCACCCGCAGTTCGTCGAAAAGCCGCTTATTGTCAAGAGTCAGACGCTGCTTTTCCACTGCGCGGGCAATTGTCCGTTGAAGCTGTCCGGGATCCACCGGTTTAATCAGATAATCATAAACAGCCTCATGAATAGCATTGACCGCCATATCGAGCGAAGCGTGACCGGTCATGAGTATAACGTAGCTGTAATCATTCGACTCCCGGACTTTCCTGGCCAACTCCAGTCCCGTGGTGTCGGGAAGCTGGAAGTCGACAACTACAATATTGAACTGCTGTTCCTCCAGTTGCCGCACGGCATCGGTTCCCGTAGGCGCCGTCATGACCACGTAGCCGGACTCCTCAAGAATATCCTTGGCCGTGTCGAGAATATTCACATCGTCATCTACCAGAAGAATCCACGGCCTGCCGGATTCGATGCGCATGTATAATTCTTTGTCGTTAGTCATAAATTAAGGTCTCCTTTATACCGTCATTCCGAGGACCCGCCAGTCACTTGGCGGGGACGTGGGAATCTCAACCGCTTTATCTCACATCTGAGATTGCCACGGTCGCCAAACTTCTGGCGACCTCGCAATGACACCGCTTCACGCAGCTGCTGATTTTCCTCCCTGATCCTCGCCGGTCCCTGCACGATGCTGGACAGAGGCCTGGACGGGGACGGCGGAAACACCCTTCAGCGGCAGCCGTATTACGAAGGTGGTCCCTTCGCCTATAATGGATTCAACTTCTATGACGCCATGATGCCGTTCAATAATTTTTTTTACGACGGCAAGGCCAAGCCCGGTCCCCCGGCTTTTTGTCGTGAAAAATGGAGCGAATATTTTCTGCAGGTGTTCCTTAGGTATGCCGCACCCGGTATCAGAAATACGGATTTGAACACAATCATTATGGGTCTTTGTTCCTATAGACAGATTACCTCCAGAGGTCATCGCTTGGCAAGCATTTTCCATCAGATTGACCAGCACCTGACGGATTTCATCTTCATCCACCATGACCCTGGCTTCGCCCAGGGTAAGTTCTTTCGATACGTTTACATTCTGCGGGAACTGTATGCGCTCGATGGCATTCTCCACCAGCTCATCGATTTTCTGCGGAGTCGCATTCAGGGCCCGGTTCCGGGTGAAATCAAGGATGTCACGGATAATGGTATTGGATTTAGCAATTTCCCCTTCCAGAATTTTTATGTGTTTATCCATTTTCGGGTCGATTTCCCCGGCGCCGGAAACCATCTGCAGTTTAGTTTTAAGGAAGTACACTGAATTATTCATAACGGCAAGCGGGTTGCGAAGTTCATGACCCACGACAGAAGCCATCTGCCCGAGCGCGGCCAGTTTTTCCTGGGCAATAAGCTGATCCTGCGCCTCCCTGAGCGCGCGCGTGCGCTCATCCACGCGCCGTTCCAGTTCCGTATTCCATTTCCTTAACTCACGCTGCGCCGACATCAGGTTCAGGTGCTTCTCGCGCAGCGCGCCCGCCATCCAGAGGAACTTGCGTGCGAGCATGCCGAATTCATCATCTGAACTGGCCACAACCGGCACGTCAAAATTTCCTTCCCCCACCTGCTCCATGGCCTGCTGCAGGTTTGTGACGCGCTTGACGATAACGCGGCTTACCACAATCGATACGAACAAAGTAAATCCGATAACAAGGACAAGGGCTGTCATGATCTCCGCGCGCATGCGCGTGGCAGCCTGGTAGGCCTCGTCCGTGGGCTGCTGCACAAATACGCGCCAGCTCAGTTGCGGAACGGGAACCGTAGCATAGGTATCCAGGAACTGGCGCTTTTTCTGGTCAGTAAATTCGAAAGCGCCTGCAGCCGCATCTTCGGGGGAAAGCGACGCCGAGGCTATCTCTGGGGCCTGATCCGGATGAAGCAGGGTCTGGATTTCCGGGTGCGCAACGAGCTGCTTGGTTTTGGTGTCAAGAATATAAACATATCCTTTTTCGCCTATGGTCAGATCCTTTATAAGAGAACTCAGATCAATAAGATTCACCATCCCAAGAAGAACGCCGATGGGACGGCCGGGAATGCGTTCAATCGGCACTCCTATTGTCAGCTGCGGATAGCCCTCCGCAGAATGCGCCACCGAACCGGTATACTCGCCCAGCGCGCGAATGGAACTGAGCGCTTTTGCCTCCTCAGCCGCAGCGGCGGAAGAGGCGTTGCCCATACGGTTAACGGAAGCCAGTTCTTTCCCGTTCATGTCGATTACAGCCATTTCGCTGAACATGGGGTATGCATTCATAACGTTGCTAAGAATTTCCGTCTGGTTGACCGGATCCATCATCAGAAAATCGCTCGATTTATGCACAATCTGCAGGACGTTTTTCACATCGCTTATGTAGCTGGCAACGTTGGAAGCCACTTTCTGGGCAATAGCCAGTTTCACTCCGCGGCTTTCCTTC
This sequence comes from uncultured Elusimicrobia bacterium, assembly GCA_964604825.1. Taxonomy (GTDB): domain Bacteria; phylum Elusimicrobiota; class Elusimicrobia; order 2-01-FULL-59-12; family 2-01-FULL-59-12; genus CAZSAL01. The sequence continues at coordinate 45,969 of CAZSAL010000003.1, read as the reverse complement.
TGGATGTAGTCGTTGCCGATCCGCACGAGCTCAAATCCCGCCAGGATAAGCGGCGCCACTGACAGAAGCAGGAAAACCGCAGTCAGTTTGTAAAGCAGCCTGGACCGCGGCTTCCGTTCTTCGGGATCCGATACAGGCAGTACAGAAGAGTTCGACATATTGTTGATGTTTCCCCTCCAAGGAGGAACAGTTTCTTCTTAATTAATGATCGACATCTCCACTTTACGCGTGCCGGATTCGACAGCTCCCGAAAGGACCTGCCCGCCTGCAACGCTGACGCGGGAAGCATTTACTTTATATTCGTTCACCAGGGTGTCCCGCACTTTCTGTGCACGATGTTTCGCAAGATCCTTTGCGTTATCTTCCGTCACGTCCGCATAACCCATTATGCGCACTTTCTGCAGGGGATATACTTCCAGCGTCTTGGCAATGCGTTCCAGCGAGCTTTTCAACGCCTGCTTTATTTCACTGTTATTCGGATCAAATTGTATGACCTGCTTCCAGATCGCTCGAACAGTGCTGTCGTCCGCCGCAGGCTGCTCCTGAGCAGTTCCCGCCACAGGCTGTTTCAACACATGAGGCTGGCTTGAGGCAGGCTGGGAAACATCCGGGGCTTTCGCGACTGCAGCAGGCTTCGGCTTGGGTTTTACGTGATGATGAACGTGTTTTGCCGGCTTTGGCTTTACTGGCGGGATTTCATCCTGCGTTGTCCGCTGTACCTGGATCATCAGTTCACGATTCATGTTGTATCCGTCCGCATCCGTAGCAGCCAGACGGCATATATAGGTTCCGGCTTTTACAAAACTTCCTGTCTGTGTTTCCAGGCCATGCCAGACGGCCCGTGTCAATACGTTGCCCTTACCATGAACGGAAAATACCGGCAGAGATCCCGGCAAAGTGACAGGCAGAATCACGAATGTCCAGCTGCGGATGCCGGATTTGGTTAAAGCGGCAATATCCAGATCAACGGATTCTCCTTCTTCCGGATTTAATGAGGTGCGCGAAGCGATAATTGACAGCTCCAACCATCGCGAGCTTGAAACTGAAGGCTGTTCCGCCGGCAGGAGTTGCATTTCCATGGCTGGATTGCCGAACGTCTGGATTATTACCTTGCGTGGGGCATTTGCCGATACCTGGCTCCCGCTGCCGGTCGCCAGAAGATCCGCGCTGACAAATCGCGACGGAGAAAGATGCCGTTCTTCAACAAAAAAACTGTATACCGCCGCATAGCGGTGCAGGAAAAGATCTCCCGTCTTTACCGGGTCCTGCGCTTCTTCAGGCAGGCAGTGAATTACTACCGGCTGGTCGTCAAAGGTCTTAAGCCACGCTGATATCCGGTCAAGCACCGGTATGCCCTGGTCAAGAAGCCCGCTTTTTCCGTCTTCAAAAAGGAGACTAGTATTCAATTCAATCTGTTCCGTATTGTCCGCAGAATGGAAAAGAACTCCGGGAATAACTTTTAAATCCTCGAGGAGCAGAAAACGCTGGCGCAGCTTTTTCTGAAAATCATCCGTCACAGCCGCCGTTACCTGTTGCTTTACTGCTGTACGCTCCTGTGAGGCCGTGGAATTAGGTGTTTTTTTTAAAAGTTCAATCACCTGACGCAGATACATTCGTGCTTCCGGCTGCATTGGATCCCGCCTCAAAATGGTCATGAACCGACTGAGCGCTTCCATATACTGGCCGCGAGCATACAGGGTTTTCCCTTCATCAAGAATAAGTTCATCAGACCGATCCTGCGGCGTTTGCGAACCCGCGTTTGGAACACCGGCAAATGACGCCATATCAGCAGCTTTAAGCGGGCTGGTTAATGCAATAGACACCATGAAAATTACAGGTAATCTCATTTCATTCAGATCTCTTCTGGGTCTTTAGCATCCGGGTCTAGAGTACCATCACACTGTTACATCTGTATTACGGTAAAAAGACATTTGTGTAAATTTTTTGCCCTTTGAGCCTATCTCCTTAGGCTATTAGACCCCCCATCCTTTTATAAGGAATTCCGGCATTTGGCTAGGTTTTTATTTTTGGGACCTTTGGCGCTACCAAAACTTGTCAAGGGAAAAAATTTAACCTTCCTGAAACAATCATTTAATACTGCCGTAACACTGATCGCGCATACTTTCATTGAGGCTAATATGGCAGACTCCAGCACTTCATATACCTGGACACCCAATGGCGTAACTGACGGTACTTATGCAAAGTACTCCAATCTATCCACGCTGCCGCAATCCGTCGATCTGAAGATCGGGGATACGATTAAATGGACCGATTCTAACGGGAATACGCTTACGACAAAAACAATCACCAATCTGACACCCGTAGGGAGTTCAGGGAATTTCATGATCACTTTTTCCGACGGAAGCCAGGTTGAGAACAGCTTCCTCCCGGACACGGTATCAATAACCGACGGGACCACAAACAAGGAAGTTTACCCCGATCCACCGGCTGCCACTTCTTCCGGCAGTTCGAATTCGAACAACATGACGTCCCTGATATCGCTTTTACCCTCCCTGATGCAGGGCGGGTTATTCGGCGGCAATACGGCTGGAACTGCAGCAGGCGGAGCTTCACACGTAGCGGGGCAAGCTGCGGTAGGCACCGACGGTACTGAAGGCATCACATCGGGGGGCGGGACAGGCACCACTGGCTCAGCGGGCACTTCGTCTACTACCACTTCCGCTGCCTCTTCTGCTACCAGGTCGCCTTCACTTGGTGCTGAGATCGGTGCCGGCGCAGAAGCTGCCGGAGGCGAATTTATGGCCTATGAGTCGGGGAAGGAAATCGCGCAAGAGGGCTTGAAACCCATGGCGCTTTTATCCCTGTACTCCAGTTATGCCTTGATTCATGCGGCCCTGCCAGTTTTAGCCCAAATGGGCACAATGTTCAGCTGGCTGGCTGCCAAATCGTTTGTTTTCGGCCTTCCCTGGGCGTATGTCATCGCGATAGCCCTGTTGATTCTGGGGCTGATGACTCATAAGGGAAGCAATCAAAGCACCAGCACGAGCGCCAATGAAAGCGCCCTGCAGAAACTGAACAGTCAGATCCAGGCCGTTTGGGCAACAGGACCGGTACTCGCTCTCACCGTAGGATCCCTGGTTGTCGGCAGCACAACCATCAATCTGACCGGTAATCTGCCGGCATATCAATCTGTCTCGGTCCCGGTCACCGCGTTGACAACCGCCATGGCCAGCGCCACAGGCCAGACCAGCCTGACTTCCTCGCTTACGGGCACTACCTTTGTGGAAAAAGGGGCGATAAATGCTGATGGCACAGTAGGTCCCGACCGCGTAGTGATTGTTACCCCTGGCGGTGCTGATGCTCAAGGGCATGCCCTGGACACAGTTTCCGTATACACGCTGAAGCCCGGATATCAATTTGAAGACCTGACAAGCTACATTCCCTTCTTCGGGGCAAACGGCCAGCCCAACCCTCTGGCAGTCCAGGCCATGGCAATGGAGTCTCATACCGGTTCGATGGCGACCAGTTCCCAGGTCACCTACGCCCAGGCCAATAATGCCGTAACTCTGGGCGCGTCAGCGCCGCATCCGCTGGCAACAATAGGCAAATAATTTTTTGCCGAAAGACACCACATGAAAAAAGGCTTTCTCCGTTGGAGAAAGCCTTTTTCATGAGCAGACTATGGGATATTGACGTTTAATCCAAAGGAAGTCCCGTGGATCGCTGAAGGCTCAGGCTACCTTGCCTTTTACCCGGCAAATAGAGTTCAGCCGGGCATTAAGGATATCAAGGTCAAAGGGTTTAAGGATATAATCATCCGCACCCCTTTCCAGGCCGCGAACCCTGTCGCGAACTTCCTTATATGCACCAGTCAGCATGACCACAGGTATATGCGAAAGGCGCGGATCGCCTTTCATCCTGTGGCAAAGCTCCATTCCCCCGATTCCAGGAAGGTTAAGGTCGAGCAGGATGACATCAGGTTTGAGGGCCAAAGCTTCCTGATAGCCCTCTTCCCCATTATCAACCCAGTAACAGGACCATCCTTCTGTGTTGAGGAATTCCTGAACCAGTTTCCCCAGCGCTATATCGTCATCTATTATTAACAGTCGCCTTTCCATAAAATCTCTCCCTTTTCAAAGTCTGCCGTTTTTATCTTTCTTCAATCAGAGTATGACAGATGCTTGTCACAACGATGTTATGATCTTGTAAACATCATGTAAAACTATTTTCGTCTATTTTTAGAGCTGTTTTTGAATTATTCATCTGAAAAACGGTACCCAAACCGCTCTACGGTCTGAATGCGGTCGCGTCCTTCCTTCCCGAGCTTCTGGCGCAGCCGGGCAATGTGCATATCAATTGTCCTTGTCATTACTTCCTCATCGTAGCCCCAGACATATTCAAGAAGAAACTGGCGCGACAGCACGCGGCCGGATTTTTTCATCATGACTTCGAGCAGGCCGAATTCCTTGCCGGTAAGCTCCACTTCAGACCCGTCAACTTCAACGTTGTGCTTGGACAAATTCAATATTATTTTCCCAACCCTGATGATCTCCGCCTCGGCTGAAATTTTATGGTAGCGCCGCAAAACAGCGTTCATCCTGGCGATAAGTTCAAGGGGCTCACAGGGCTTTGCGATGTAGTCATCCACTCCGGCGGTAAAACCGGCAAGAACATCGGCCCGCTCTTTGGCCACAGTAACCATGATGATCGGTATTGCGCGGCCACGCTCGTCTTCGCGCAGTATCCGGCATACTTCCTTGCCGTTAATTCCGGGAAGCAGCAGGTCAAGAATTATGAGATCGGGTTTTGCCGTCCATACCATTTCCAGGGCTTTCTCCCCACTGTCAGCCGTCAGGGATTGAAACCCCGCCTGTTGAATAGCTTCTGACAGCAAAACGGCATCTTCCTTAGTGTCCTCGACTACCAGAATCTTATATTTCAACCCTTCCTCCTCAATCCTTCCGCCGGTCTATCGCGTAATAAGAACCTTTGTCCTTGTGTTCCTTGGCAAAATGCTTCATTTCCGCGCCGATTTTACTGACCTGGCCTAGAGAAGAGATCACCCTGTGATAGTTGGATACCACGCCAATGGAAACAGACAACAAAGGGTATTTTGTTTCATTTCCTCTACGGTCTTTCGTGATAATAAAACCACGCGCGCGGTCTTCGGCGCTGTAAAATTCCGGGCTTCTGGCATCAAAATTCTTAATGATCGAACGGCAGAGATTTTCCGCCCAATCCGGCACGGTGACAACGATGAAATCATCCCCACCCACGTGGCCCACAAAATCCCGGGAATCCTGTGTCGCAGCCAGCACAATTCGTGCCGTTTCCCGTATGACATCGTCTCCTTTAACGAATCCGTACGCATCGTTATAAGCCTTGAAAGAGTTCAAATCGATATACAACACGGAGAACTGCTGCTGCCCCTTGATTCGGGCAAGTATTTCCTTTTCGATACTTACATTCCCCGGGAGCCGGGTGAGAGGATTGGCCTCAAGCCCCAGTTGAGTCCGGCGGAGAATGGTTCTTATCCTGGCCAAAAGCTCTTCCACACTGAAAGGCTTGGTAATGTAGTCATCGGCGCCAAATTCGAGTCCCGTAATTTTATTTTCCGTGCCAATCTGCGCGGTCAGAAGGATGACCGGTATATGTCTTAAAAAGACGTCGTTTTTCACGCGCTGGCACACCTCAAAACCATTAAGCCCGGGCATCTGCACATCCAGAAGAATCAGGTCCGGAGCCGCTTCATTGATCTTTGTTATCGCATTTTCTCCATCAACCGCAGTCGTTACCTGGTAGCCGCACGTTTCCAGGGTATCAGTCAGCACATCGAGGATCAATTTGTCGTCGTCAACGACCAATATGGTCTTGCCTGTGGAAGGAATAGTTGCGATGGCATCCTCCTTATGCAGACCTGGGCAGGAACCATGCCACTGTAGTTCCCCGGGAAGAGGATTTCTCAACCCACATTTTTCCCCCCTGCAATTCCACCAGCTTCCGCGCTATAGCAAGACCCAATCCCGCGCCGGTGGTCTTGCGGGCCTTGTTCTTAGTTTCTGCCTGATGGAATTTTTCAAAAACCAGCTCTGTATCACCGGAAGGGATTCCGACCCCGGAATCGGAAATACTCATTAAAATGCGTGACTCTTCCATTTTCGCCCGAAAGATGATTTTCCCTCCGTCGGGCGTAAATTTTATGGCGTTAGACAACACCTGAAAAATGATCTTTCTAAGCAGCTCCCTGTCCGCCCGTACGCAAAATCCATCGGAAACATTGACTTTGATTGTCAGCCTGTATTCGCTGATTTCGTCACGCATAGCCGTTATGACCGTTTCAATGGCTTTCTTCAGATCAATCATCTCCAGCATCGGTTCAATAACTCCGGAATCCAGCGTGGTAATATCCATTAAATTGTCAATAAAACGATTCAGGCGCGTTACACCCTGCCTCATAGATTCCAGGTAGCGAAGATGCCGCCGGGAATGCTTTTCTCCCGGACGCAGCAGGAGATCCATAAATCCTTTTACCGCAGTGAGCGGCGAACGGAACTCATGTGATACGTGAGAAAGGAACTGCTCCTGCAGTTCCTTTAATTCGTTTTTGGTATTCATTTCGTCCAGACGTTTGTCAGAACCGGGAGTCTGAGTCAGGACTGGACTCACCGGCCGTCTTCCTTAAACTTATAACCAACACCTCGAAAGGTCTGTATATTATTGGCTACTTTTATACCCAGCTTCTTCCGCAGCCGTCGGATATGCACGTCAACGGTGCGGGTGGAAACGTCCACCGCGTAACCCCAGATGCGCTCCAGAAGAAATTCGCGCGTCAGGATGCGGCCCGCGTTTTTCATCAGAACATAAAGAAGGTCGAATTCCTTAGCCGTCAGAATAAGGGGCTTTTTTTCTACTTCAACAGAATACGTTGTAAGGTTAAGATTTATTCCCGCTTTATTTATTACGTCCTCGGGAGCCCCTCCTGATCGCCGCCGGAGCACGGCCTTTACACGCGCAATCAGCTCTTCGATTTCAAACGGCTTTGTAATATAGTCATCGGCCCCTATCTCCAGGGCGGAAACTTTCCTGTTAACCTCGGAATATACCGTGACCATGATTATCGGGATGTGGGCGCAATCCTTGTTCTGCTTGATATATTTACAGACCTCGTAGCCGTTCAAGTCCGGAAGGTTCCAGTCCAAAAGGACCAGATCCGGCTTTTTCTTGACAACTGTATCAAGGCCTTCCCGTCCGGTTTCAGCAGTTTCAATGTTAAAAATGCTTTCCGGCAGCGCCTCTTTTAACAGTTTTCTCAGGGCCGGGTCATCTTCAATCAGCAGGATGCGTGTTTTCATGTGTTGAGAGTCCTTTCTCCCATCATTGCCACACAGGCGAATCTGCCAACAACTTTAATGCGAACTCGCCCCAATATTTCTAAGACTGGGCTAAGTCTAGCCTCGACTTATTGAATTGTCAATGTTTTTTGTGTTTTGTTACGAAAGTTACGTTTTTCGACGTACCGTTCCTTATGAAACTTACTAGTCGGGACGTACCGGCTATTAAATTATCGGAATCGGTACGAGGAATGGGAGGAGAATCAATTTGTCACGAATCCTGCGCCATTTCATGCTCTAGGATGGGCTTTTTCGTAGACCTTCCTTAAATGGTCTGTGGTGACGTGCGTATAATTCTGGGTTGTAGCCAGATTACGGTGGCCGAGCATCTCCTGAACGCTGCGCAGATCACATCCCCGGTTTAAAAGATGCGTGGCGAAAGAATGTCTGAAAGCGTGCGGGCTGATCTTCTGGCGCAAAGCCGCATTTATCACCCATTTTGAAACGATCATCCTAGCACCGCGATCAGTCAGGCGGCTACCGTTGTGATTTAAGAACAAAGGATACCTCTGGCGCATGCTGGCAGGCCTGCTGGAAATATAATCCCGCAGGCGCTGCTCCGCAGTTTGCCCGAAAGGCACAAGACGTTCTCTGGAACCTTTTCCGAAAACTCTAACCATGCCTCCCAGAAGATCCAGATCTTCGACATTAAGTTGACACAATTCCTGAATCCGGATACCGGATGAGTAAAGCAGTTCCAAGAGAGCGGCGTCCCGCAGGTTACCCGCGCCGTGTTTCAGGGGTGCATCAAGCAAAACAACCATTTCCTGTTCTGAAAGAAATCGGGGCAGCTTCTTTTCCTTTTTAGGCAGGGGAATGCCTGCAAAGGGATTTTGGTTGATTTCTCCCTCCCGCAAAAGAAATTTGTAGAAAGCCCTTAAAACGGCGATGGGCCTCAGGAGTGTGGCACGCTGACGGGCAGTCTGATGCAATTCCGAAAGGTAGTCGCGAACGACAAGGCGGGAATGCGTACTCAAATCAGTTGAAGGATACCGTTCGCGCACGAATGCGGCAAAACCTGCGAGATCATGATTGTAGGCCCGGAGAGTATGCGTAGAAGCGTTGCGTTCGACCCGAAGGTAGAGAATGAAGCGTTGGATCTGTTTGTCTAACACCTCACTACACCGGTAACGTCAAGTTCCAAGGCCCAAGTTGGAGGAATATTTTCATGAGCCCATTTTTGTTCGGCGCTCATACCTCAAGCCTCGCCCCTGCCGTTCATCCTTTATTAGCGGGAACGCGCTTCAAATTACGGCATCGGGGGAATCCGGAACAGGTTATAAACTGGCCCCGTTTTCCGACACGCAGCAACATCGGCTTGCCGCATTTTTCGCATTTCTGATCGGTCATTTTGGGTTCGGGACGCAAAACGGCATTGCCATCCTTGTCGAAGGACATGGTTATTTTACAGTCGGGGTAGCCGGAGCACGCCAGGAAAGGCCCGCGCCGGCCGAATCGTTTCACCATAGACTTGCCGCATTTCGGACACGTTTTATCAACAACCTCCGGAACGATTTTCTTCCCGCTCGCATCCAGAGAGATCTTATTTTTGCATTTAGGGTATGCCTTGCAGGAAAGGTACTTGCCGAATCGGCTCTCACGGATCAGCATGGGGGAACCACATTTTTCACAAAGTTCACCCGATTCTTTAGGCTCATAAGGCTTGGTTGAAATTCCGGTTTGCGCCGCAGCCAGATCCCTGATGAACGGGTCGTAGAATTCCCTGATCACGGAAGACCACTCCGCTCCACCGTCGGCAATCTCATCCAGCCGCTCCTCAACGCGCGCGGTGAAACTCAGATCTACTATGCCAGGGAAATGATTTATCAGCAGGTCCGTGACATGTGTCCCCAACTCTGTCGCATACAACCGCCGGTTTTCGCTGCGCACATACCCGCGCCCCAGAATCGTTTGAAGAATCGGAGCGTATGTCGAAGGCCGCCCGATACCGTGCTGCTCGAGCATTTTAATCAGGCTTGCCTCGTTGAAACGCGGCGGGGGTTCGCTTTTATGGGCTTCCGGTGCAATTTTTAATAGTTCCAATGGATCGTTTTCAGCAAGAACAGGCAGCTTTTGCCCTTCAGTTTTCTCAACCGGAGCGCCTTTATCTTCCGTTTCTGCGTAAACTCTGAGGAAACCAGGAGCTTTTACTGCCCGCCCATTAGCACGGAAAAGATACGTGTTGCTGCTTCCCGCGGGGCTGGCGTTAATATCCACGCTGACTGTGTCAAAAACCGCATCCGCCATCTGGCTGGCAACGAAGCGGCGCCAGATCAGGTCATACAGCCGGTACTGTTCGTCTGTCAGAAACTCCTTGAGCGATTCCGGAGCGCGTGCCGCAGAAGTGGGCCGGATCGCTTCATGAGCTTCCTGCGCGCCTTTAGACTTCGACTTATAAATACGGGCCGTTTCCGGCAGGAATTCCTGTCCGTAAGTATTTTTTATAAACTCCCGGGCTTCCCGCTGAGCTGATACCGCAATATTCAGCGAATCCGTGCGCATATATGTGATCAAGCCCACAGACCCGGCAGCGCCGATATCGATTCCTTCATAAAGCTGCTGTGCCACGAGCATTGTCTTGACCGCGGAAAATCCCAGGCGCCTTGACGCGTCCTGCTGCAGAGTCGCAGTCATGAATGGAGGCTGCGGCTGGCGGCGCGTATCCTTTTTTGTAACTTTAACAACCTGATAAGACGCCCTTTTAAGTATTTCCACCAGCTTATCAACCACGGTCTGCTCGCTGAGACTCGTGGTTGTTACACGGTAATCATCGGCGAAGAGCTTTATAAGCGTGACCTGTTCTATGCGCTTACCGTCAATTTCAACAAGGGAAGCATTAAAAGAAGCCTCGTTGTCTTTGCGCAATTCGGCGCTGACGGTCCAATAAGCCTGGGATTTGAACGCCTCAATTTCGCGCTCGCGCTCAACGATCAGCCGCAGAGCTACGGACTGCACGCGTCCGGCGGACAGCCCTTTGCGCACTTTGGTCCAAAGAAGAGGCGAGAGCTTATATCCCACGAGGCGATCCAGGACGCGGCGCGCCTGCTGTGCGCGCACCAGCGTTTCGTCTATTTTGCGCGGATGAGCCAACGATTCCTTGATGGCCTCCGGAGTAATTTCATGGAACGTAATGCGGGCGAAGTTGTTTTTACCAAGATTCAGCGCTTCTGTGACGTGCCAGGCGATGGCCTCCCCTTCGCGGTCATAGTCCGTAGCCAGAAAAACCTTGGAAGCAGAACCGGCCGAGGCCTTAAGAGACGGCAGAATCTTTTTCGCCTTGGGTAAAACCACGTATTGAGGTTCGAAATTATTTTTCTCATCTACCCCGAGCTGGCGCGACGGGAGATCGCGGATATGCCCGAAAGTTGCGGCGATTTCGTAGCCGGACCCGAGAAATTTGGCGATGGTCCGCTGCTTAGTAGGCGATTCGACGATTACAAGAAAATGAGAAGCTTTAGATTTTGGCATAGCGTTGTCCTGAGTATGATCTGATCAGGCCTTTCAATTCAAGATTTAAAAGATGACATCCTATACGGTCTACCGGAAGCCCTAGTTTTTCAACCAGCTCATCAATAGATTCCCCCTCGGGTCCCAGCTTATCAAAAATAACCCTCTCCTCCGCATCCATTACCGGCAATTCAGCCTCGACATGTCCCTGGGGCTCTTTCCTTATTAAGGAGAGCGACCATTCTTCCAAAATATCATCAGCTGTTTCAACCAGCTTGGCTCCCTGCCTAAGCAGCCTGTGACATCCGGGAGCCCCGGGACTGCCCAGAGCATGGGGTACGGCAAAGACTTCCCGGCCCTGCTCGGCAGCATATCGCGCCGTAATCAATGCGCCAGAGCGATCTCCGGCATCCACAACAATAACACCCTGCGATAGACCGGAAATAATGCGGTTTCTCCTGGGAAAGTGCCTGGGATCAGGCATGGTCTTAACCGGGAACTCCGACAGAACGAGTCCCTTTTCGGATATTTCCTTCTGAAGCCGGAAATTTTCCCTTGGAAAATTTTGCGACAGCCCGTTTCCCAGAACCGCGATAGTTATTCCCTTTTCTGCAAGAGTCTCGACATGGACGCAAGTATCGATACCCCGGGCCAGACCGCTGACAGTAACGCAGTTGCGCTTTATCAAATCCCTCGTAAATTTTTCAGCGATCCCAATACCGTATCCTGTGGGATGCCGCGTACCCACGACCGCGATATGCGGAAGTAAAGCATCCGGCCAATTGCCTTGATAATAAAGAACAGGAGGCCTGTCCACCAGTTCCTTAAGCCTGACCGGATACTCAGCGTCCAGCTCGGTAACAATACCCAGACGCCCTTTCTGCGCCAGGCCGATTTCGCCGTCCGCTTCTTTCCGCAGAGCATCGTCACGAAAAGCTTTATGCCAGCGTTCCGCCGTTTCGATGGAAACACCCGCCGCAGTCAGACCGGAGGCATCAAGCTCAAGAATGGCGCCGGCCGAGCGCGCGGCATGAAGCAGCCGGTGAAAACGCATCGGGCCCAGGTTGGGGATATGATTAAGAAAGATCCATGCAGCTGATTCGTTATCCATGATTCTTAAATGATTTCCTCTTTGTTGTCAATGTATTTCACCCTGCCTCGTAAATTTTTGGGCGGTCGAACAGGCGATACTGGATCGCTTCGGCGACATGCCGGCTGTCAATACTTTCCGCTCCTTCAAGGTCCGCGATTGTCCGGGCAACACGGCGGATGCGGTCAAAAGCGCGCGCGGAAAGCCCGAGTTTTTCTACGGCGGATTTCAAAAGCGCCGCAGTTCCACTGTTAAGCGGGCAATGCCGCCGCAGAGCCGCTCCTTTCAGAAAAGCATTGGCGGAGGCATTCCCTGCGCCTATACGTATTTCCTGCCGCTGTCTGCCAGCCTGAACGCGTTTCTGCACATCCGCCGTGCTTTCAGCGCCCGAACTATCGACAAGAAGCTCCTCCGCTTTGAGCGCAGGCAGTTGTATCTGCAGATCGAACCTGTCGAGGAGAGGTCCCGAAATCTTCATGAGATATTTTTGAATCCGCAGGGGAAAGCAGAGACATTCCCGCGTGGGATGGCCGCGGTAACCGCAGGGACAAGGGTTCATCGCCGCGATCAGCAGGAATTCCGCGGGATAAACGGCGCGCCCGCGGGCGCGCTGGATATGCACCCTGCCTTCTTCGAGAGGTTGGCGCAGGGCTTCCAGCGCGTCCCGCCGGAATTCGGGAAGTTCGTCCAGAAAAAGCACGCCTTTGTGGCTCAGTGATATTTCCCCGGGCATCGGAGATTCTCCTCCGCCTATCAGAGCCACAGGTGAAACAGTGTGATGCGGGCTGCGGAACGGCCTTTGTCGCAGCAGGCCTGAACCGTTCAATGCCCCGGTAATAGAATGAACCTGGCTGGCATCAAGCGCTTCCTCTAAAGTCCATTCCGGCAGAATCCCTGGAAGCGCCTGAGCCAGCATTGTTTTTCCCGTGCCTGGGCTGCCAACAAGCAGGATATTGTGATGCCCCGCCGCAGCGATTTCCAGCGCGCGCTTGGCGAAAGCCTGCCCTTTGATCTCGCTTAAGTCGAGAGCCGGAGTTGAGGAAGCCCGCCATTCCCCCCTTGTCTGCAGGGGTTTCTGTTCGCCGCCTTCAATCCACGAGACAACATCCTTCAAATGACGAAAAGGAAAAAGCCTGGCACTGTCTACGAAGGAAGCCTCCGCAGCGTTTGCCTCGGGGAGCACGATGTCGGAAAATCCCCGCGCGGTCAGGCTGCGGACAAGAGGTAAAATGCCGCGCACAGGGCGCAGCGACCCGTCAAGCGCAAGTTCTCCCAGCCATATGGCGCGCGGCCACTTTTTTGCCGAAATCCCTCCGCTGGCCATAAGCACGCAGACGGCCATGGCCAGATCAAAAAACGATCCTTCCTTCTTCAGTTCTGCGGGAGCGAGATTTACCGTCACGCGGCGGGAAGGGAAATCAAAACCGCTGTTGCGCACAGCTGCCACTACGCGGTCTCTGGCCTCCCGTACCGAGGCATCGGGCAGACCTACCAGAGAAAAGCAGGGAAGCCCTTTGGCAAGACTGACCTCCACCTGCACGGAAGCTCCCTCAAATCCCGCTAGACATGCGCTTTCAACCTTGGCCAGCATGACTGTTAGAGGCGGCAGCCGCTAAATTATTCGATCTTATCCGCCACTAAACCGTCAGCAGATAACCCGCCGAGACTCAGTTTAGGATTAAAAAGTAAACCAGGAAGACCCCTGGAAGGCGTCGCGCAGCCATTCGATCTTGCCGGCTTCGATCAGGACAACGTCAAAACGCATGGCTTGGCCTTCCAGAGCGCGGCGTTTCATGAACATCAGCGCGGCATTGATCAGCCGCTTTTGTTTGGCGGGAGTAATGGCGTCGACTGCGGCGGGGTTGTGCAGGCTCTGACGGGTTTTTACTTCAACGAATACCCAGCAGTCCTTATCACGAAAAATCAGATCGATTTCCCCCCAGCGAGTGTGGAAACGCCCTTCTACGAAGGAAAGCCCTTTGCTTATGAGAAATTCCCGGGCAGTATTCTCGCCGGATAAGCCGACATTATTCATAACGACTTGAAATGCGGAAGGTGGTGGTTTTCATAAAAAGATTCCTTCTTCCGAACCCCGCACTCCGAATTCAACATTTGTTTGGTTCTGCAGGGCCCGGTAGCCTGTTTTGATCAGAGTATCGCGAACCGGCGCAAAACTGCGCCGGTGGATATGGCAGGGGCCAAGTACGCTTAAAGCGGAAAGATGCCGGGGCGTGCAGTATCCTTTATGCTGTTTAAATCCGTATCCAGGGAACCGACTGTCCAGAGCCTCCATCATGGCGTCCCGCGTGACCTTGGCTATTATTGACGCCGCTGCAATCGACGCACTTTTACCATCCCCCCCGATCACCGCTGTCTGCGACTCAGGGACTTTCGGAATCAATAACCCGTCCACCTGATATATTGCGGACGGCTCCGGAACCAGCGTGTAGGGACCGTCTACCAAAATGTGATCCGGCTGCATGATCAACTGGGACAACGCCAGGCGCATAGCCAGCAGGGAAGCCTGATAAATATTAATAGCATCGATCTGAACGTGGTCTACGACACCCACGCCTATGGCAAGCGCTTTGCGCTGGATGATGCGATAAATTTTACGGCGTTTTTCCGGCGGCAGGGCTTTGCTGTCATTGAGATCGGGAATGCGTACTTCGGCAGGAAGAATTACCGCTGCGGCAACAACCGGGCCGGCAAGGGGTCCGCGGCCGGCTTCATCAACACCGGCAATGATCCCAAGCCTTTCACGGAAGGGCCGGTCAAACTGGAACAACGAACGACGGCCACTCATGCAGGGATTTTACTGTTTTTTACTGTTTTTCGGGGGCTGGAGCAGCTGCGGGCGCTTCCTTGGCTGCAGCGCCTGGAACAGGCTGCGCTTCGTCGCGATGTTCCACTTCTTCCAATCGGGCCGCACGACCGGCGCGCCCGCGCAGGAAGTATAACCTGGATCGGCGGACATGTCCGGAGCGCACCACTTCCAGTTTTTCGATGCGGGGTGAATAAAGCGGTAAAGTCCGCTCCACGCCTATGCCGAAAGATATTTTCCGCACGGTGAATGTCGCGGAAAGACCGTGTCCCCGCAAGCGGATGACAATACCTTCAAATACCTGAAGGCGTTCGTTTTCGCCTTCGATAATTTTTAAGGTAACGCGGACCTGGTCGCCCACGCGAAATTTGGGGAGTTCTTTCCCTTTGTGGCTGGCTTCAATCATATCCATTGTGATTTTCATAGTGATTCTCCTGTCCCAATTGTCATCGTCCCGGCAGGCATTAGGCCGGGCTAACCAAATCCGGACGTTTACGTTTTGTTATTGCTTCCGCCTGCTTCATCCGCCAGCTTTTTATTTCTTCATGATCCCCGGACAAAAGCACTGCCGGGACCTTTTTCCCCCGCCAGACTGCCGGGCGGGTGTAATGCGGATAATCAAGAAGCTTGCCCTGGAAGGAATCATTCAATATCGAAGCTGATTCCTTAACCACACCCGGCACAAGGCGTATAACCGCATCCGCGAGCACCATCGCGGGGAGTTCCCCGCCGGTGAGGACGTAATCCCCTACGGAGACTTCCGCGTCCACCCATTTCATTACGCGTTCATCCACGCCTTCGTAGTGCCCGCACACAAGAACAAGCCAGGGATGACCGGCCAACTTATGGGCCAGGGGCTGGCTCAGCGGCTTTCCCTGCGGCGAAAGATAAATAACAAAAGGATCTTTGTCCTTGAAAACCTTTTTGCCGCTTGAACGAACAGTTTTCAGCGCCCGAAAAACAGGTTCCGCCTGAATAACCATACCGCTGCCGCCGCCATACGGACGGTCGTCTACGGTGCGGTGCCGCCTGTCCGTCGAGAAATCGCGGATGTTGTGAATGCGCAGATCAATCGTTCCACGTTCACGGGCACGCCCTATCAGGCTTTCCGAAAGGGGGCCGTCAAACATCTTCGGGAACAGGGTCAGGATATCGATCCTATGGAGCTGCGCTGGTCTTTTATTTCCCATAAACATCACGAAGACCTTTCGGCAATTCCACTTCAATGCGCCGCGCGGTCAAGTCAATGAACTTCACAACCTGCTTCAGCGCCGGGATTAAAATCTCTTTCTCTCCGGCGCGTACGACAAAAATATCATTCCCGCCCGATGGCAGGACGTCAACCAGTATGCCGAGGCTTTCGCCTGTTTCAGCAAACACCTCACACCCTGCAAGGTCGCGCACTTTATAAACCTGAGGCGCGGAAGACATTGGGATGAACTGATTACTCTGCTGAAATGCGTTTCCAGACGCCGTTCTTGACAAGCAGGTTCTTTACCGTTTCACTCGGCAAAGCGCCCTGTTTATACCAGAACTTTAAACGTTCTTCGTTCAGCGTCATCTTGTCTTTTTCAAGGCGGGGGTTATAAGTGCCAACCACCTCCAGCGGACGGCCATTACGTTTTGCGCGGCGGTCTATAGCCACCAGACGGTAATAGGCCTGTCCGGGCTTGCCCTCACGTTGGAATCGGATACGAACCATAGGTCTCCCTTAAATCAGAATAAAAACAAATAAGGCCCGTCTGCTGAACGGACCTGTTTTTAAAGCGAAGTTATTTTACCTTTGAGATCGACGGTAAGTCAACAACCAGCTTCTGAAGCTCCTGGAAGGCGCGGGCCGGATCATTCGCCCCGTAAACCGCGCTTCCGGCAACCAGCGATGTAGCCCCAGCCTGGGCCGCAACAGGGGCGGTTTTAATATTGATTCCCCCGTCTACCTGAACTTCGCAGCAAAGTTTTTCCCTGTCAATTATTTCGCGCAAATGCCGCACTTTAGGAAGCATATCGGCCATAAACTCCTGGCCGCCGAATCCCGGTTCAACAGTCATCACCAGGGCGTAGTCCAGATCTTTCAGCACCGGATCAAAAGCTTCCACCGGGGTTTTCGGTTTTATAGCCATTCCCGCTTTTACACCCAGCTTTTTAATCTGCGCAATAACATCCGCCGGCTGAGGGCAGGCTTCGTAGTGTACGGTCAATAAACCCGCTCCTGCCTTAACGAATTCTTCGACGTATATCCATGGGTTTTCGATCATGAGATGCACATCCAGAAAAAGCTTCGTGCATTTCCGCATCCATTTAACGACTACCGGACCTACGGTGATATTCGGCACAAAATGACCGTCCATAACATCAATTTGCACGCTTCCCGCTCCCGCCTGTTCTACCAGCTTTAATTGCCGGGACAGATCAGCAAAATCCGCAGATAAAATGGAAGGCACTATGCGCCGCTTGAGCGTAGGGGTCATTGGATGTTCTGCTCCGCGGCCAGAATACCGTTTACAAAAACGCGGGCCCTGGCGTGGCCTTTTGCGTTCACAGAAAAATCGATTACAGAACCAGGCGCCTGAGCGTGCCGGAAAACTTCCCGCTCGCCGGTTTCGTCGATGACCACAACCTTTATGTCGCGCTCTTCATTCCCCTCCGGCACCTGAAAATGAACATGGCCGCCTTCCTGAGACCCCGCAGAATTGATAACAATAATAAACCCGTTAGCCGGACTCATAGCAGTGTCAGGTTCCGGGACCTGGCTCAATACCACTCCTGAGCCTTTCAACGCATCCATACCATTCTGAACGGTGACATTCAGGTGATGCTTCTCCGCCCAGCGCTGGGCCTCTTCAGCCGGTTTACCGATAAAATCTGGAGCCAACTGGACGTCTGAAGCAGGAGGGCCGTCTGAAACGGTCAAATTTACCAGGCCGCTTTTTGCTATCACGGCGTTAGCGGGCGGATCAGTGGTTATAATCTGTTCTTTGGCAAATTTAAGGGAAGGCCGCCGTTCAATATCTCCGATGCTCAAGCCCGCGTTCTGCAAAGCGGTTTGAGCGTCACGCAACGGCTGCCCGAGAAGATCCGGCACATACTGCGTCTCTCCTCCCTGGCTGAGCGTGATCTTAATTATCCGCCCTTCACGTACAAGCATTCCTCCCGGAGGATTCTGCCGGATAATGACGCCAGTCGGGAAACGCTGATCGAACTGTTCTCCCTCTTTCATCAGGCCGAGGTGGCTCCGGGACAGCTGGGCCAAGGCGCTAGACACGTTCTTGCCGGTTAAATCCGGGACCGGCACGGTACTGCGGCTGTGGATCACGCCGCCCATTGCCCATTCAAACGAATAATACATCAGGACAAGACCTGCGATCATAGCCAAAAAGATTATCAGACGCCGCTTCATGTTCGCATTATAGCAATTGAGGTTTGTCGGCCATGTTTACGCCGGGCCGAGTTGCCCGCAGGCAGATCCGATATCAAGCCCTTTTGCCCTGCGCACGAACACCGGGACCTTTCGATCGCGCAGCCAGTTCTGGAATCGATGAATGGATTCCGAATCAGGGCGCTCATAAGGCAGGCTATGAATAACATTGTATGGAATGAGATTGACTTTATTCGGGAATCCCTTGATCAGGTATGCCAGCCTGTTGGCATCGATCAAATGATCGTTGACGCCCTTCAGCAGGATGTATTCGAATGTGACAGGAGCATTCGTCTTTCGCGAGTAATATTTTGCCGCTTTTATCAGGTCCCGCACGCCGAATTTCCCGGAGACAGGCATTATCTTAAGACGGAGGTCGTCCCGTACGGCATGCAGCGAGACGGCCAGATTTACTTTTACGCCATCGTCTGCGAGCTTTATGATCTGCGGGACCAGCCCGGAAGTTGAAAGCGTGACGCGCGAAGGGCTCATGCCGATTCCTCCGGGTGAAGTTATCCAGCGCATGGCCTTGACCACCTGCGTGTAATTGGCCAAGGGTTCGCCCATACCCATGAAGAGCACATTTGACAACCCGCTTCCCGCATCTCCACGTATCAACAGGATCTGGTCGATAATTTCCGCCGCGCTCAACTGCCGCCGGAAAGGAAGCAATCCCGAAGCGCAAAAGCTGCACCTGTAGGAGCATCCTAGCTGGGAGGATAGACAAATAGAATAATGCCCCGCCTCCGCCGCAGCTGCGGCGGGCGCTTCGGGAAGCATCACCGCCGAGACATCCCTGTGGTCACGGTCTTCGAAGTGATAACGGACAGTTCCGTCAATACTTGAGTTTTCTTTACGCCGGAGCGCGAGAGGATGAAGCCTGTATTCCCTGCTCAGCATTTCGCGCAGCGCCAGGGGCAGGTCCGACATGGAATGGAAATCCGCAGCGTCCCGGTTAAAGAACCACTCGTAAACCTGCCTTCCATGAAATGCAGGAGAACCTTCTTTTTTCAAAAAGAGAAGAAAATCATCTACGGGAACGTCGAGAAACGTTTTTAAAGTCATTACTCTGTATCCTCCACCTGCGTCGTCATTCCCGCATGCAGTAGGCGGGAATCCAGCAGTTTATTAATTAAGGCTGGATCCCCGACTGAGGCATTCGGGGATGACATAAGGAACTTTACCGGTAGGATATCCCCGAGGCCATCGCTTCGAGGCGCTTGATCCGATCGCTCGTCGGCGGATGCGTGGAAAAAAGGTTCATAAGCCCTTCGCCGCGAAGCGGATTCATAATAAACATATGCGCTGTCGCGGGATTTGTACTCAAGGGCACAGGCGTGTTGCGATTGCCTTCCGAAATCCGCTGCAGCGCGCTCGCCAGGGCGAGGGGATTGCCGGTCAGCTCCGCTCCACCGCGGTCCGCCTCATATTCGCGGCTCCTTGAGATGGCCATCTGAATCAAACTGGCTGCCAGAGGCGCCAGAATGGCTACGAATAGAATCTCCAGCCCGCTGCCGCCGCGTTCCCGGTCGCGTCCGCCCATCCCGCCAAAAATCAATCCCCAGCGCGCGATGCTTGCCAGCATCATGATCGCTCCGGCAACCGTAGCCGCTATGGTAGAGATCAGCGTGTCGCGATGAAATACATGCGACAGTTCATGTGCGAGCACCCCTTCGATTTCGCGTTGATCCAGGCGCTCCAGAATGCCGCTGGTGGCGGCTACCGCCGCATGCTGCGGATTGCGGCCTGTGGCAAAAGCGTTCGGCACAGGAGAATCAATAATGTAAACGCGGGGCGTAGGGATGTTCGCTCTTTCCGCCAGCCTGCGGACGATCCCGTAAAGTCCCGGGGCGTCTTTTTCGCTTACCGGTTTGGCGCGATACATCGTTAGCACGATCTTATCGGAAAACCAGTAAGAGGCAAAATTCATGACGCAGGCGAAAACAAATGCGGTCACCATGCCGCTTTGCCCGCCGAGAAGCCTGCCGACGAACAAAAACAATGCGGTTAAACCTGTCAGCAATAAAAATGTTTTAAAGGTATTCATATTCCTAATTTATCTCCTATTTTCAGCCTCGCGCCCTGCCAGAACTCCCAGGCAGACATCGCGCGCTTGCCTTCCGGCTGCACATTCACTACAAGTAAATCATTTTCTAGACACTTTATAACCGGGCCTTTTTCTACTTCAAGGTCAACGATCTGTCCCGGGACGCCTGGCTTTTCGCTGCGCACAACCTGCGACCTGCTTATTTTAAGCCGTAATTTTTTACCCTGATGAAAAAACAAAGTGTAAGCTCCCGGCCAGGGGACTGTGCCGCGGATCAAATTATGAACCGCAGAGGCTGGCCGGGACCAGTCGATTCGTCCTTCTTCCTTCTTCAGTACCGGAGCCCTGCTAACCGGCCCCGCCTGCGGAAGACGCACAATATCGCCCTTTTCAATGCGGGAAACAACCTCATCTATGAGGCTCAATCCCAAGGGAACAAGTTTCTGCCGTACCTCCTCGGCATTTTCCTCGTCAGTTATCGATAACGCTTTCTGCAGAAAAATGTTTCCGCTGTCCATGCCCTCGTCAAGCCAGAAGAGCGTCACTCCCGTTTCCTTTTCTCCGTTTATTAAGGCACGCTGAACCGGCGCGGCTCCGCGATAAGACGGCAGAAGCGAAAAATGTACGTTCAAAAATCCATGCCGCGTTGACTGCAACACAGAGGCGGGCAAAATTTTACCGTAAGCGACAACGAGCGCGAATCCCGCTTCGGCGGCCCGCATCGCACCAACAAAAACCTCTTCCTTTAAATTTACAGGCTGATGAACAGGCAGCCCCAGCCTGATCGCGGCCTCTTTTACAGGCGAAGGCTTCAGCGCGTAGCCGCGTCCTGCAGGCTCGTCAGGGTTTGTAACAACGGCACGAAGATCTGTCTTCCGGGCAAGAGATTCAAGGAAGGGAACCGCTAAAGCCGGCGTCCCAAAAAAGAGTGTTTTCATCATATTTTGTCATTCCCGAGGTCGTAATCGGGAATCCAGGTATGCTTAAAAAAAGATGGATCCCCGACAAAGACATTCGGGGATGACAACACAAACACTAAAACAAACCTGCTTTCTTTCGCTTCTTGATTTCACTTTTCATCTTTAACCGCGGGACCATGGGAAGATGATCCATGTACAGGCGGCCGTTCAAATGGTCAATTTCATGCTGCAGGCAGCGGGCCATCAGCCCCTCAGCTTCTATACGGACGGGCAGTCCGTTTTCATTGAGAGCGCGAACACGCACCCTGGCGGCCCGTTTGATGCGGCCAGCAAATCCCGGAATCGACAGGCACCCCTCTTCTTCAAAAGAGGTTCCGGACCTTTCCTCAATGACCGGATTGATGATTACCAGGGGCTGCTTCCGGCCTTCCGGCTGCAGATCGATTACTGCGAAGCATTTGGGAATCCCTACCTGGTTGGCGGCCAGTCCGATCCCCGGCGCCGCGTACATGGTGACAAACATGTCACGGATTGTTTTCTTAAGATCGGCATCGATATCCTGCACAGGAGTTGTCTTCCTGCGCAACACAGGTTCGCCGTATTTGACGATTTGCATCAGACTCATTACTCTTATTATAAATTACGAAATGCGTTGAGGGGCGAGGCTTAAAGGAAATCTGCTAAAATTATTTTTCGTCTGGAGTCGTCATTGTGCCCGTAGCTCAGCTGGATAGAGCGGTCGCCGCGGCGACAGGTCGCGGTTCGAAATGTAGTGGTCATTGTGCCCGTAGCTCAGCTGGATAGAGCGCTTCCCTGCGAAGGAAGAGGTCGCGAGTTCAAATCCCGCCGGGCACAGTGACCACTTCCTTTCATCTTGCCATGCCGGGATCTTGCCTCGTATACGTTCTTCGAGAGCCGAAGCGGTCCGGCGGGAACGATACCTGAAAACCGGGATAGGTCGCCAGGAACTCGATAAGCTTTTGCGTTGATCCAGATTGAGCGGTCGCCGCGGCGACAGGTCGCGAGTTCTCCGCCCCTACGGCTTTGGCGGACCCGCCAACGACTCAGTGGTTGGAAATCCCGCCGGGCACAGTGACGGTTTTTTTATTGGTAAAGCAATCCTCTCATGGCCAGACCGAACAGGACTACTGCTACGCTGCTTACGGAAAGATGGACCCAGCTGCGGTCGCCTACCCTGCGGTAATATACAAACAGGACCCATGCGATCCAGGCGAATGCGAGCAGGAAGCCATAACCCGGCAACAGAAACAGGACAACTGCGGACAATCGCTCTGCCATGAACTTATATTTTTTCTCTCCCAGAACCTGCGAGGGACCGCCCAGGTCATTTTCCAGGAAGAAAATAAAAACAGACGTGAAGTGCGTCAAAAGCACGACAAAGAGCGCAATAAAAACCCATATCTGCGCCTTCATCCCGGGTATAAAAGGCGCAAAAACCATGATAATGCAAATGTGGACCAGCTGATCCAGCAGAAAAACTTTTGTGTTGTCCGGGGTTCCCGCATTTTTTATAGACCAGGCGCGCCACAGGTCTGTTACCCAGTGAAAAAATCCAATCAGCAGAATACATACCCACCCGGGAAGATTTATCCCAGGCATTTGAATCCAGATTGTTTTTAAAAATGGCCAGACAAGCACGGCAGACACGGCCGGGTGGATGAGGCAATGGACAAGCATTTCCCAGACGGTGGCGCGCTTCCCGCGCGCAATATCATTGCACTGCAGAGTGAAGTCCGCGATGAAATGCGCCAGAATCAACCGCCAGAAAATAGCCATTATTTCATCTTTCTCCCACCAGTTTGAACACCTTATACGGGCAAGACGAGGGAGTTTACTCGATCAACCTGGAGATCAGCCGGGCGCGAGGGATGCGTTCCTGTGAGCTGGTTTTGAGACTGCGTAAAGTCACTTCATTGCTGCGGATTTCATCCTGACCTACGATCACGCAATGCGAAGCGCCCAGACGATCAGCGATGGACAGTTGCGCTCCCAGTTTTTTCTCAAAAAAACCGCCTTCAATATCAATGGACGCATCGCGCAGAACCTGGTCAAGGCGCAGTTCTTCAAGAAGCTGGAAAGCTTCAGCGATAACCTCCGGCGCCTGCGCTGCTATAAAAACAAGCCTGTGCCGGCCCGGCGCTGATTCTCCCTGCGAGGCCTTCCAGGCTTCAACGGTACGTTCCATGCCAAGAGCAAATCCCAGAGCAGGCATGTTCGGCCCGCCGATATCCTTTACCAGACCGTCATATCTCCCCCCGGCAGCCAGGGCATCCTGGGCTCCCGAGATATCGGCAGTTACTTCGAATACGGTGCGCGAATAGTAATCCAGTCCGCGCACGAGTTTTGGGACAAAGACAAAACGCCCCCCCGCTTTTTCGAAAAGATTGCGTGTGGAGTCAAAATGAGACCGGCATTCGTCGCACCAGTAAGCGTCTACCGTAGGCAACCCGCCGAGGCGCGGACCGTCGATTTTGCAGTCGAGCACTCTCAGCGGATTTATTACCATGCGCCGCCTGCAGTCTTCGCACAAATTCGATTTCTCTTTTTCCAGAAACTCGGTTAGGGCCCTGCGGTACAGGGGCCGGCATTTTTCGTCGCCCAGGCTGTTGATTTTCAGCTGAAAATCCTTGATCTTAAGGGAATCAAACAGGGTCTGAACCAGAAGCAGCGTCTCCGCATCCGCCGCAGGCGAAGCATTCCCGAAGGATTCCGCTCCGATCTGCCAGAACTCGCGGTAACGCCCGGCCTGAGGGCGCTCCGCCCGGTACATTGGCCCGATGTAAAACAGCTTGCAAAACGGACGAATCTGGTCTAAATGATGCTCGACAAAGGCGCGGACTACGCCGGCCGTACCTTCCGGCCGCAAAGCGAGTTTCCGGCCGCCGCGGTCTTCAAAAGCGTACATTTCTTTTTCGACTACGTCGGTTGTTTCGCCGAGGGAACGATGGAACAGGGACAGGGATTCGAAAGTCGGGGTGCGGATTTCTTCGAAGCCGAAGCGTTCAAAAACGTTCCGGGCGGCAGATTCAACCTGATGAAACTGGGCGGCTTCGGCCGGCAGAATATCATGCGTACCGCGAACAGACTGAAACTTCATAGAGAGGAATTATACGAATTTCTTTGTCATTCCCCGCGGTTGTTAGCGGGGAATCCAGCCGTGTCAGCATGGATCCCCCGCCAGTGTCCGCGGGGGATGACTATTAAGCCTATTTATGCCTCTTGACCCTCAAACACGGGCGGAAGGCCTTTACTTCCTGCGCCGGAACCCGCTTTTCGGGCCCATGGGCGAGGAAGTGCTTTCCGAACTCGTAGAAAAACTGCAGCATTCTCGCCTGGATAAGGACGCTTTTCTGCTGCATGAAGGCGACCTTGGCGAAGGCCTTTACCTGATCAAGTCAGGCCGCGTAAGGATTGTCTCGCACGAGCGCGGCATGGAAAAGACCGCCACTTATCTCGGACGTGGAGAAGCAATCGGCGAACTTACCCTGTTAACCGGCGAGCCTCATGGCTATTCCGTCAGGGCGGACACGCCGTGCGAGTTCCTTGTGCTGCATAAGGCTGATTTCGACGCCATCCTTGAGGCGCACCCGATCGTAGCTATTCATCTTTCCCGCGCGCTTTCGCACAGGCTGGCGCTTTCCTTTCATTTGCCTGAGCACAGGCCGCATACCCACACTTTCTATTCGCTGATCCAGGCCCTGCCTCACGAGGCTATGCTGATTTTTATCGCGAATCTTTCGATCGCGCTTGTCGAACAGACCCGCAGGAAAGTTTTACTCCTTGATCTTTCGCCGCGCAGCGGGGATATCGCCCGCTCGCTGGGTCTTCAACCCGTGATCGCCCCGGAGATTCAGGAAGAAGATCTTACCGATTTCCCTTCTATCCGGCGCATGACGCTGACCCATCCCTCGGGTCTTGAAACCTTGTCGCTGCCGCCGAAGATCCTGAAAAATTCCTCGTTCAATTCCATCCCGCCGTTTTTTGAGCTGCTGAAGGACAATTACGATTTTGTCCTGGCAATTCCGCCGGTGGAAGTTGATGAACTGTCCCAGGTTGTCCTGCAGGAAGCGGATAAGGCGGTGATAGTCACCTGGGATAAGGCGCCGGAACTGACTGAGCCCGTAAGGCAGGCATTTCAGACGAATCTCGCAGACAAGACGGATCTGCCTGTGATGGAAGTGCATCTGCACGATCCCGCCGTGCCGGCCGCGGTGCGCGCGGATTTCCGCATCCCATGGAGCGAGGATTTTCATCAGCCCTTCAGGGAAAGCGGCTCCCCTTTCCTGGAACAGAACCAGGCGCGCGATGCATTCACCGCTCTCAGCCGTCTGGCCAGAGCTCTCGGCAAGCTGCGCGTGGGGCTGGCCATGGGTTCAGGAGCCGCTTACGGCTATTCACTGATAGGTCTTTTAAAAGTTTTTGAGCGCGAGCATATCCCCATAGACCTCGCGGCAGGCACGTCCATGGGCGCGCTGCTCGGCAGTTTTTTCTGTGCCGGAAAATCTCCGCTGGAAATCGAGAAGATTTCAAAAACGATCACGAAAAAATGGCTTTTCGAAAATATTCTCGGGGATCTGACGGTCCCTCATTCCGGGCTTATGGCCGGACAGACTTTGAGCGGTTTTCTGCAGAGTATTCTGGGCCCGATCGAATTCCATCAGCTTTCCATTCCTTTCGCAGTCATAGCCACCGATATCCGCACCGGAGACGAAGTCGTCATAAAGGAGGGGCGTGTGGCTGATGCCGTACGGGCATCGACTTCGCTGCCCATACTTTTCAAGCCCGTAGATTATAAGGGCCGCTATCTCGTGGACGGCGGTCTGGTCAATCCTGTGCCGACTTCCACGATCGCCAACATGGGAGCTGATATTCTGATATCCGTAAACCTTACAGCCAAGCCGTCATTGCGCCGGGGCATGAAGCGCAAACAATCCTTTTCCCTGGTCCCCCAGTCGCCCGGAATGCGGGAGATCCTCTTCAAAATGATCTACACCATGCAGTATGAAATTGCGCAGGCGCGTACGGAAATCGCCCATGTGGTGATCGCGCCGGATGCCCGGGATTTCACCTGGACGGAATTTCACCGCGCGGAAGAGATCATCAAGGTAGGCGAAGCTGCTGCCGAAGAAGCGGTCTCAAAGATCAAAAGCCTGCTGCCTTTCTTCTCCGACCACTGCAAAGTCAAACTGGACAAAGCTGTATAAAATAAACGCGCTGTGTTTCTGCGTTGGGTCAAACCCCGGAAGTGGCCTACTTTTGAGTTTTGGGTCAAACCCCGGAAGTGCATTATTTTTGAATTGGAGGTTACACCTTTGGCAGGTCTTTGAGAGCTTCGGCGTACTATTCCAAGCAGGGGAGATAACCTTATTGAATCAGGCGGCGATCTGGAAGCTGAGCAGAGAGGGCCGCCGCTCTGTATGCGAGGCGAATTGGTTAACGACCAGATGAACCAGCGCCAGGACGGCAATTGCGGCAAAAGCCAGCGGATGAGAAACACCGAGAGCAACATGCAGGATGCCCACTCCAAGGTGGGCGGTAGTCAATACCAAAACGGTTGAACTGTTGAGCGCGGATCGGTTGCCGATACGGTGACCCTCTCTGAAAAGCAAAGCCACAAGCAGGGGTTCCAGCGCATGGTACTGACCGGGCAGAAACGACGCCGCTGCAAAGACCGCCACGGTCTCCAGCCAGGCAAAATATCTGGTGTATACGGGATTGTTCCACCAGGAGCCGCCTGTTGAAATCGACTGTTCATCTCTCCCAACATCTTTGTCACGTAAGCCCAGCATCTCTACCCTGGTTTGGGCAGCAGCTAACTCTGTTAGATTAGCGGGTTTAAGGTCGTCAGGGGATTGATAAACCCGCCCTTCGTAATGTGCCAGCAGCCGCTCCAGGTTCTCTGGATGGTGACCATTGCGCCCCCAGGCCGGACGGAGATTTTGCAGCAGTTCCAGCAGTTTGGCCTGTCCTGTTGTTTTGATCTTCTTGTACACAAATTCGATTCTCCCCGCCTGAGATAAGGTCAAGTCATTCTGAGTGGTCTCTGCTTCCTCGATCTCCGCTTCAATCAGTCCCAGGAGAAGAACTCTGGTTCTCTCAAGATCTTTTCGATACAAACCAGGCATTTCCTGTCCTATCACTAGCAGTATACGGTCTTTTTTCTCATCGGTTGTCTCTGGTCTCTCAACGACTGTCCCTGATCTTTCAACGGGTGCTTCCTTAATTGTCACGTTCGTCGCAGGGGACAGGTAATATTCGACAAATCTATCCTGATGATAAAGATGCGCATTAAACTCCGCCGTCATATCTACCAGACGACTGTATCGTCTAATCAGAAGTTGGTTATATGCCCACCAAAACGATCGATGCTCATGCAGGCTGTTGAGACACTTGCTCACAGTCGCGCACCCAATCCCAATGACTAAAGATCCAAACAACCTGAAATAAAACGGTTCGTTATAATAAGATTTAATGATGTTATACACTAGCAAGAACGCCAACATAATACCGTAATACAACCTGGGGTTGGATCTTTCTTCTCTATCATCCCTAATTGACTGAGCAATATCGTGGTATTGTGATTCCCCTTGCAGTTCTATGGGTTTCAACGCACGCGGATCTTCCGCTATAAAATGCCTTCTAATCCATGGCATGACTCCATAATTCCACCATGATCTGACATCCTGGCGTAAACGCGCAAAGACAGGGATTTCGGATTCGGGAATTACCGATAAAAGCAAACCAACCCCTGCTACGGCCAGGACCACCGGCCATATGCTTGAGCCTTGATAACTGGCTGCATGGTTGCTCAAGGTTTGTGGATAAGCCGTTGTCTGTGACGCTAAAAACAACCCGCCCATGCTAACCCGTGTAGCCAGAGGGCGCAGTCCGCTCAGCATGGGCGCAACCACAGCTTCCTCCTCGAAAACCTGCGGAGCCGCAAATGACATTGCCCCTGTTCCAGATCGGACTGAAGAAAAAACTCCGGTGCAGGCGGAAACCGGTTCAGTCAAGAGACAGGGCACAACGAGAAGCGCGATAAGGCGTATCCGTGCTGGTAACATAATAGTGGTTTAAGTATTATCCGAATGCATAATTAATGCAATGGAGCGGAAGGGACAAAATAAGGTCCTGAATGGCCCACGTTTTATTGGGCCCGTCATAGACGCTCAGACGGGCGCCAATATTGGAGAAATTAAGACTTATACCTTTGGCAGGTCTTTGAGCGCTTCGGCGATCTGGTGCGCGGGATATTCGTAATCCTTAAGTTCGCCGCTCAAGTATTTCTCGTAAGCGGTCAGATCCAGGAAGCCGTGGCCGCTCAAGTTGAAGACAATCACCTTCTCTTCGCTTTCAATCTTTGCCACATCGATAGCCGCGGCAATTGCGTGCGCCGTTTCCGGGGCCGGGATGATACCTTCAGCTCTGGCGAAAATCGCCGCCGCGTCAAACACCTGCGTCTGCGGATAGGCGCGGCTGTCTACAATGCCTTTCTCGCAGAGAGCGCTGATCAGC
Source organism: uncultured Elusimicrobia bacterium (assembly GCA_964604825.1). Lineage (GTDB taxonomy): Bacteria > Elusimicrobiota > Elusimicrobia > 2-01-FULL-59-12 > 2-01-FULL-59-12 > CAZSAL01. Next base: position 17,338 of record CAZSAL010000003.1, on the reverse strand, counting down.
GGCGAAGCTCCGTGGTAGCGCAGGCCTCCGGCATGAATGCCCGGCGGAATAAAGCGGTGTCCGAGCGTATACATCTTGATCAGCGGCGTCAGCATCGCGGTGTCTCCGAAATCGTATGCGTACACACCCTTGGTCAGGCTCGGGCAGGCGGTGGGCTCCACGGCGATGATCTTGATCGCGGGGTTTTTCAGTTTTTCCTTCACGAAAGGCAGCACCAGCCCGCCGAAATTGCTTCCACCCCCAACGCAGCCGATAAGATAATCCGGCTTTTCTCCCGCAAGTTCCAGCTGCTGTTGCGTTTCCTGGCCGATCACCGTCTGGTGCAGCAGCACGTGGTTTAAAACGCTGCCCAGGGAATAATTTACTTCCTTTGAACCGGCAGCTTCCTCCACCGCCTCGGAAATGGCTATGCCGAGAGAACCCTGGCAGTGCGGGTCTTCCTTGAGAATTGCCTGGCCGCTTTTGGTCTGGTCCGAAGGCGAAGCCACCACTTCCGCTCCCCAGATATGCATGAGCGTGCGGCGGAAGGGCTTCTGCTGGTAGCTGACTTTCACCATGTACACGCGGCAGCCCATGGAAAATACGTTGCAGGCGAAACTGAGCGCCATGCCCCACTGCCCCGCGCCGGTTTCGGTTGTCAGGCGCTTGATGCCTTCTTTTTTGTTGTAGTAGGCCTGCGGGATGGAAGTGTTGATTTTATGACTGCCCGTAGGCGATGTGCTTTCATCCTTGTAATAGATGCGGCACCTGGTTTTGAGCGCCTGCTCCAGGCGATGCGCGCGGCGCAGGGGCGTAGGCCGCCACATGCGGTAAATATCGCGCACTTCCGTCGGGATTTCGATCCAGCGTTCACCGCTCATTTCCTGCTGAATCAGAGCTTTAGGAAATATCGCTTCGAGCGCCTGCGCGTCGAGCGGCTTGTGCGTGCCGGGGTGCATGGGCGGCGGCAACTGGAACGGCAGGTCAGCGGCAACGTTATACCAGCGGTGCGGAATATCTTTTTCGCTCAGAGTTATTTTGAATGATTTTTCCATAGCTTACGTATTATCCAAAATTTCGCAGGAAAAAATCTCGGGGTAAATCTCAGGCGGCCGTGCCGAAAGGATTCTTATCGCGCCTGAGCAGGCGCGCTGCCGGCAGGGAAAAATGAGGCAACAACAGGATAATGCATCCGATCACAGTGTTTCCTGCCAAGAAGCCCAGCAGGCTGTCAGAACCCAGCATCCCCTTCTGGAAGGTGTCAGGCATAAGCAGTACGCCTGTATGACCGTGAAGATATAACGCGACCATCGCAAGCCCCATAACACCCATCAGGCCTGCAGCAACTATACCTGGCCTCTTACTATCGCTATCCGGAGAAGCTGACGGCGCGGAATCTGCCGGTGGACGAAGATCCGGGCGGAGAACATGAACAAGATGGCCGTGATGATGTTCATACCAGGCAGCAATGGAAGAACGATCAAATGGCTCGACGTCTTCATGTGGAGGATCGTAAAGGAACGTTGATCTGTTGATGTATTCGCTGGTCATGCTGGGCGGGAGCGCATTTTCAACTATGATGCGCGTGGTCCACGGGGAATACGCCATATGACTGGAAGTGAATTCATCATTAATGTCGCCAAACAATCCACCCTTTACAACTCCTGCCTTGTGCGGCTTATCTACCAGAACCGTCTGATAGTGTGAATGCGCCAGGATCTGGGCCGTCCCCTGGGTAATTCCGGTGGTCATCATGCGCCGCCGGATGGTCGATTCAAGCCTGTCCCATTTCGCAGGGAAATCCTCCCGCCAGGCATCCCAGTGTTCCTGCATGATTTCACGAATCGAGCGTACTTTTTTGGCATCGCTGTCGCCATTTGTGCGCTCCATGGATGCGGAGTTTACAAGGTCATCAGGAATTTCCTTGTCCCGCAGAAGGCGGCGCATGACCCATCTGGTTTCCCCGAATGTGAGCGTATGGCACCGTCCCATCACCAGACGCACCAGTGTCACATCTTTCCAAATGTCTTCATCTTCAGGCATATTGAGAATGTTGTAACAGTTCTGAACCAGTGTGGTATCCGTCAGCGGCGCAACATGTGTCCATGACAATCCATATTGGTCCGGTGAATTATTTTTCATCCATGGGGCTAATGCCATCAGGCGCATAACAGGAAGTCCCCATTGATACCTGTAGGTTAAAGAATATGTTGTCCGGGCAAGCCCCGTCTGAAGATACCACGGCAAAAAGCGGTAAAACCGGTAGAAAAACCACATCACACCTTCATTGAAAGCAGCGTGCCCTGCGGTGCCTGCACCAGCCTCCTTATTAATAGCGTACGAGTCTTCGATTGAATAACCGAATTCTCTTGCCACCGTATCCGCAGAGGCATCGATATTGGTCATCGGCACGCGCAGATGATTTTCCGCTTCTTCACGCAACGCATCGACCAGCCAGAGCCAGTGTTCGTTGCCGTAAGTAGGCATGACTTCTGTGCTTAGAATCTGCCTCAGATCGGAAAATATCGCTACAGCAAAATGATAGTCATCGAGCTGGGCCAGGGTTTTCAACCGGGCATAGCCGGCCATTTCCTTTCGCATTTTTCCTGGAATCTCATGAGTCAGACCAACGGAAGGCATTGGATAGGCTTTTTTAAAAATTTCCTCTAACCGGTCAGCAAAAACTACAGGATTAAAATTCGGGGCTGCAACGGATTGTCCGTCTTCATTCTTATATAAGACTTCCGGGGGAACGGAATCGCCCCTGAGTCCGGCTACAAGGAATGCCAAAGATTGATGAGTCGGCTCCATGGTTCCACCTGTGGCCAATCCTTCGTCAAAAAAGAAAAGCATTTCCAGAACACGCTGGAGCCGCAGAAAAACATTGAGCTGCGTCTCAGTGGCTTCATCGCGGGTTATGATCGTTTTGATCCCGGCAGAATTGGCAACCTGGGTGGCTTCCAGGAGGGATTTTATGCGACGCCGTGAGATATCTTCCGGGATAAATTCTGGAGCGATGGGACGGTGCTCGGCCCAAACCGGCCGTTTATCCTTTATCCGGTTCCAGCGCAGCTTGCCGCGCGGGCTCTGGGCCTGCGGCTGAATCTTCCATTCAGTCATCTCAATCTCGCTGGCAATAACCTGTTTCCAGGTGGCTGCGGTCCACTTTTTTGAAAGCTCAATATTCTCTCTCCGGTGACGCACTCGTTCGTAAGCTGCCCACACCATAAATTGCGCTTGAAAAGCGTTAATTTCACGGTCCTGCCCATCGAAATGAAAACTCTTTCTCCAATATGGGAGCGCCATCATTTCACGCAGCGTAGCTGTGGAATCCTGACGCAGCATCTTCATCACACGTTCCGCCAAATTATTCACGTGTCTGCAGTAACTATTTTGTTCCTCTTTGAACTGCCGCAGAGAATACCGGGCTTCGGCCATCTGGTGACGCTTTGTAATGTTTTCCGGGGTAGAGAGCTCCCGAAGGATACCGTTAATCATACCGCCGTCTTCCGGATCAGCTATAAAACCCTTTGCAAAAAAGGCGTCGACCAGCCCGGCAGCATTTTCGTAGGACATTTTCCTGCGTCTTGAAATCTCCCGGGCCATTTGGATACGCAGAAGATTTATCTCTTCCTTCTCATGCAGCAGGAATCCCACGACCCCTGCCACAAATAAACGTTCCTTCACTTCAGCCGCACGAGAGCTAAAATAAAGGTCAGAACCATTAGGCCCACGGTAACTGGCGAGGGCCATACCTGCTTCAGTATCCAAATAATGCACTAAGCGTCTAACATCCACACCATAATAGCCATCAGCCGTATAGGAGATAAAGGGAAAACCTTTTTCACAGAAAGGAGGTCCTGAGGGCGCAGGCGTAGTCAGGACACGAATGCGGTCGAGCGGTATACCCTGGGCCAGCAGGGCGCTAGCCGTGTGCGTTGTAATTCGTTCGAGAGTCGCTTCATCGACCGGGTTGTTTCTGTATCGCGGGAGGCGCTCAAAATGATAACGGAAAGCATCGAGAAAAGGGCTGTCGTCCGTTCGCAGGGGATGGGCGATGGAAAATCGATTTCCCAGTTTAAGGACAACGTCCACGGCATGCGAAGTGGGCATGCCGCCATTAGCGAGGACTTCTTCAACCTGAAGAACGATATTGTACGGCAGGGCATCGCCCAACAGATTGCGCGCTTGAGACATCGTATGACCCACCGCGGTCTTCCACCAATTCTGGGCAACAATTTCCGGGGTTTCCGCCGCCTGAACCTCGGGGCTGGGAAGGTGACCCATCTGTGCTGCCACAGCGAATACGACCTCCCGGACAATTTTCGGCCACTCGGGATTCTCACCTGATATGGCGCCCATAATGACTGGCGCATGGTTGGCTTGATCACCACCGGCGCTTTTGAGTTCAGGAACTGTCCGGCCAAATTTGCGCAGCAAGGCAGCCGCATGATTGCAGCCTGCAATGAACGTACTGCGCATCCCGCATGCCTGCGCAGCCAAGGCTTGATCTTCAAAGAGGGTGTTGGAATGCCGAACGAACGGAAGGCTATACGATTGGGAAGAAGTGGAAGCCGCATTGACAGAAACAGCCAGGGCAGACTGTGCAATCAGAACTACGCAAAGAACTGCGGAGAGAACTGGTTTAAGACGGCAAAAATATCTTTTCATCACAGTGCTCTCGGACTTTGACAAATCTTACAGGTCTGCATAACGCTTATACTTTACGCGAAAGATATTGGTAGAACAATATGCCGAAAGACTAAATTTTCAGGACCGGAAGACCTACGAACACATGGGCCCGCGAAAAGAAAAGTGGGAGTTGAAGTGAGTGCGAGACTAAATTGTGCCGCCGACAACAACGCCTTTGGGGATGCGCAGGGTGGGAAGACCGTCGGAAACCGGAGCGCCCTGGCCGTCTTTTCCGCAGGTTCCTACGGACCAGCCCATGTCAGATCCGACGAGATCGATGGATTTCAGGACATCCGGTCCGTTGCCGATCAGGTTTGCGCCGCGGATCAGCGGACCGACCTGTCCATCCTTGATTTGAAATCCTTCCTCTACTTCAAAGACGAAATCTCCGGTTGCCGTTTCCACCTGTCCGCCGCCCATCTTGGTTACCAGCAGACCGTTCCGCACGGAACGTAAAATCATTTTCGGATCATCCGGACCAGGTGCGACAAAGGTATTCGCCATGCGCGGTATGGGGCGGTGGCGGAACGATTCCCTGCGACCATGTCCGTTCGACTGGATGCCGTCTTTCCGGGCAGTTTGGCGGTCGTAGAGATAGGTTTTCAAAACTCCGTGGTCCACCAGAGTAACCCGCTGTGAAGGAACGCCTTCGTCATCGAAAGCATAAAAACCCCGCACTCCCGGCATAGTCGGGTCCTCCAGCACGCTCACTTTCTCGTTTCCGACAACCTTTCCGATAGCACCCTTATATACCGGAGAAATCCCCTTTTGAACGGCATCCGCCTCAAGAGGATGGCCTATGGCCTCGTGTATTAAAGTGCCGCCGGCTTCCGCCGCAATGATGATGGGCATTTCTCCCGCGGGCGCAGACGGCGCGTTCAGGCGGCTCACGGCACGATGCGCAACTTTACGGGCAATTGCCGTGACGTCGTTTCTGTCGAAAAACTCAAAACCGCAGGCGCCGCTCAGAGCTTCGTGGGCCGTCTGCAGCAGCCCCTTGTCTTCGGCCACAACGGTTATGGAAAAAATCAGGATCGTCCTGAATTCCTCGGTCGCGTCCCCTTCCGAAGTATAAATGCGGATATGCTTCTCGGTTTCGCCATAGCCGATGGAAACCTGGCGGACTTTTGGGATCGATGCGGCTTTAAAAGCCGTCTCAATAAGGCGGACTTTTTCTTCCGGAGAGATTTCACTAACAGGCTTTGCAATGACGGGGCGATAAAGCTTGGGATGGGAACCTGACCAATCATACATCCTCCCCCCTTCGAGGGGGAGGACTGAGGTGGGGGGCGATGTAATATAACCCCCCATCCCCACCCTCCCCCTCAAGGGGGGAAGGTGCCCGGGTGCAAGTTGCTTAAATAAACGGTGTATCTCTTCCGACGCCGGATCGTCAGCGTAACCATAGCGGTTTTCTTCGCCAACCATGTACCGCAGGCCCGCGCCGCACTCGCGGCCGCTGGAAAAGCTTTCAACTTTTTTGTCTTCCCAGCGTATCGCCGTGGTCAATGTATCTTCCCAATAGAGATCGGAATAATCCCCGGGCTGAAGCCACTCCGATTTAATTTGCAGTAATTCCATAATTATTATTTCGCCGCAGGCAGAGTGAAAATGAAGGCGCTGCCCTTGCCAAGTTCGGACTGGACTCGGATGGTTCCTCCGTGAGCCTCGATGATGCGCTTCACCAGTGACAGGCCGATACCGAACCCCTCCACCTGCCCGGTAAAGTTTTCTTCGATCTGATAAAACTTTTTAAAGATATTCTCCTGCTCTTCGGGCGGGATCCCCGGGCCGTTATCGCTGACGGATAATTCCACCCTGCCTGGTCCGGCCGTGCCGCCATTGATAACGATGCGAACCGGCTTATCTTCGCGGCGGCGATTAAACTTGACGGCGTTTTCAACGAGGTTCTGAATGACGTGCTTGATTTTCCCCGCGTCGACCAGCAAAGCCGGCAGCGTCTGCAACGAACCTTCGTAGACAATTTCCGCTTTGCTCAATTTAGCCTCGGGCAATTCGCCGACCGCCTGTTTGACAAGATCAAGCGCAGGGCGTTTTTCCGGCTTGATTTCAAACGCTTCCGACTCCGCTAACGAGAACCGGATCAGCTTGTCAACCAGATCGGCCAGCTGCCGGCTGTTTTTATCAATGGCCGCCAGAGCCTGATGCTGAAAAGGCGACATCCTGGAATCTTCCAGCAGAAGCGGCACGTACCCGCGTATGGCCACCAGCGGCGTTCGCAGTTTATGAGAAACCAGAGAGAGAAAATCCTTCTTCAGAGAGGCCTCCTTGCGCTCCTCCGTTACATCGCGGAAGACGAGCAGAAAAGCCGCGACTTCTCCTTTGTCGTCGCAAACCACGGTCCTGACTCCGGATAAAATCAATTTAGGGGGCAGGCGGCGCTCTAATTCCAGCGACAGGGAACCGGGCCGGCAGTACATTTCTACCCAGGACAGGGATGCCTTGAATTTCCCATCAACGGCCGTCCATTCGGCGCCGAAGCAATTGGGCCACTCCAGCAGTTTTTCCGCCGCAGGGTTGGCAACCAGCACGCGTCCCCTCGCGTCAATCAATACGACGCCCTCCGCCATGTCCGCAAGGATCACGGCCATTTCTTCCTTTTCCTGGCGGACAGATTCAAAAAGTCTCGCATTCGTTATCGCCACTGCCGCCTGTCCGGCGAAAAGCTCCAGATTCCGCTGGCTGCTTTCATCAAACGGCGCCGCTTCCGTGCCGTTTAGAACCTCCATGACGCCGATCAGCTTTTCCCCCAGCCTGACGGGGACCGCCATGACGGCCCGGGTTCGAAAACGGCTTATCTCGTCAACCTTGCTTGTCCAGCGGGGATCATTGCGGACGTCGTTTACTATGGCTGGAATCCCGTGTTCAGCGACCCAACCTGCCACACCCTCGCCCTTTTTGAAGCGTACGCGGGGCTGCGTTTCCGTCTTCTCTCCCAATGCTTCATCGAAATAGAGTTCGCCGGTGGCTTCATCCAGAAGAAGAATGGAGGAGGCTTCGGCATTGGCCACCTCGGCCGCCGAGCGCATCACAATACGCAGGACATCCGAAAGACGCAGCGCCGAGGCGACGGCCCGCGCCGCTTCGGCAAAACGCAGAAAAGCAGGATCGTTTACCGCAGACATAACCCGGGCTTCATGTACGTTTTTTCTTCCCTTTTTGCGCAGCCAGATGTTCCGAGTAATATCGGGAAAATCGATGCGTGCCCTGGCCGTTAGCGACAAAAAACATCATATCAGTATCGGCAGGATGGGTTGCCGCGTCAAGGGAAGCCGCGCCCGGATTTGATATGGGGCCTGGAGGAAGTCCCGGGTGCCTGTACGTGTTGTAGGGAGAATCTATGTCCAGATCCTTGTAAGTAAGGTGCGCTTTGGGGTTTTCCATGGCGTACTGGACTGTGGCGCAGGATTCCAGGCGCCAATGCTTCTTCAACCGGTTATAGAACACTCCCGCAATAACAGGCCTTTCCGACGGAGCTCGCGCCTCCCGTTCCACAAGCGATGCCAGAATTAATATCTGTCTTTCTGAAAGATGAAGCTTGTGGCATTGGTCAACGAGGTCTTTTGGTTTTTCTTCATCGTAACGCTTCCGCATGATGCGGATGACTTCTTCCGCGGGAATGCCCTGTTCAAAGAAATAAGTGTCCGGGAAAAGCATGCCTTCGCTATTGCTCTGTTTCACTGCGGCCTGGAAATCTTTAGCCGCAACAACACCGTGCGTTTCGAGAGCCGCGGCGATCTGCGCGGACGTCCACCCCTCCGGAACAGTCACGCGCACCGTTTCCGGCCCCCTGTGCAGCTGTCGAAGAATTTCCCAGCCGGTCTGCCTGCCGGAGAAGGTATACGCGCCGGGTTTTATCGATACGTCGAATACTTTTGCGATCCCGCGAAAAATAAACGGCGTACGGATCACGCCTTTTGAGGCCAGCTGCCTTGAGATGGCGCGCACAGACTCTCCTTTAGACACAATGAACCGTTGAGGCGGGCCGCCTGCGGGCCTTCCCAGGAGCACCGCCAGGAACAAGGCAATAAAGCCGATAACAATGAAATATTTTTTCGACATCAGTCTCTTTTATTGTACTTGAACGGAGGCGGGAGCGTGTCTGCCGTAGGCAAGCTGCAGGTCTGCGGAATGCCGGAATTTGATAAGCGTTGAAACTGTCACAAAGTGGTAGCCGCGCTGACGAAGAGAGGTAATGACCCCGGGTAGAGCCTCCACCGTGCCTTCTACGCCGGAATGCAGCAGGATAATCGCATTGTCATTCACGCTGGCAAGAATCCGCGAACGGATCGCTCGGGCGGACGCTCCTTCAACGTCGTCCGTCAGCACGCTCCAGAGCACCATGTGGTAGCCGTTGTGAATGGTGGAATGCAGCATCATGCGGCTATAATCGCCTCCCGGGGGACGAAAATAAATAGAGTCCTGCCCGGTGATGCGGCGGATGGCGGAGCGCGTGCGGTTAAGTTCTTCCAGCACCTGGTCCGAAGACAGGCGCGCCAGATTCAGATGGTCATACGTATGGTTCTCGATTTCGTCTCCGTCACCGGCGATTTTACGCAGGACATCGGGGTAGCGCTCCGCCATTTTCCCCACCACAAAAAAAGTGGCGGGGACGTGCTCTTTTTTCAGCACGTCCAGCAGCCGTTCCGTAAGAACCGGATGCGGTCCATCATCGAAGGTCAAGGCGACCCAGGGATGTCCGGGGAGGGCAAAAGCGGCCGGAACGGAATAAAACTGGATCGGCGGCTCCCTGTTGGACGGCATTACAGCTCCGGACAAAAGCAGAACGCTGAAAAAAAGAATCGCTTCATGCCTGCAGACCGCGATATCTTTTTTCGAAAACCGCAAAAAAGTTTTCAGAGATGATCTCATCGCGGAAAACAATAGGATATATGTGAGCGCCTGACAAGAAATTTTATGGCTTAGGCGGGGATGGAAATGCGAGGACGGAACGAAGAAGCTCAAGCGCCGCTACGACGGAGCGCTGGCGGACGGCTTCTCGATTCCCGCTGAATTGATATTTCCTGCTGATTGTTTTTTGCGGGCCAGCAACGGCAATATGCACAAGCCCGACGGGTTTTGGCGCCGTGCCTCCTCCGGGGCCCGCTATTCCGGTGATGCTCAAACCGTAAGCAGCCTGGGCTCGGTGACGGACGCCTTCAGCCATGGCGACAGCAACTTCTTTGGAAACGGCGCCAAAACGCTCAATTAAACTCATCCCCACGCCAAGCTCGCGCGACTTGGCCTGATTCGAGTAAGTCACAAGACTTTCTATCAGATAATCGGAACTTCCCGGGATATCCGTTAATTTAGCCGTCACCAGCCCGCCGGTGCACGATTCGGCCACCGCCACGGTCGCCTTCTTACGGCGAAGAAGATCCCCCACCACCTTTTCAAGCGGGTAATCGTCATCCATACCGTAAAATTCCCGGGGGAAAAGACGCTGGACCGATCGCGCGATTAGGTCGATAACCTGTCCGGCACGCCGGGCATTATCAGCTCTCACAAACACGTCAAAATCAACAAGCCCCAGATGCGCCAGGATCGTGAAATCTATCCTGCAGTCCGTCCTTTTAGAAAAGCGGCCGATAACCGGACGCACGCGCTGATCAACAACCGATTCCGGAACGCCTGCGAAATGAAGATGCGCTTCGGCTCCGGGGCTGGCGGGAAAAATCTTTTTCAGGTAAGGGAGCACCCGGCCGTCCAGCATCGGCAGCAGTTCCCGCGGCGGACCAGGCAACAACACCAACACTCTTCTATCGTAATCGCGTCCGACCTTTCCTTGGGAATCAATGGGAGGTCGTCCTCGCAATGACAACTCAAGCCACTGCCCGGGCGCCGTACCGTTGCTGTTCGGGATAGCCCGGGCTCCTTCGATCAAATATGCCTGGCGCACATTGGCTGGAGGAATTTTCCCTTTAAGATGCGCCTGCCGGAACTTGGAAACAATTTCCTTATTCAACGCCTCAGATAGAATCAATTTTCTACCAGCAGCGGCAGCCGCAGCTTCGCGGGTGATGTCGTCAAAAGTAGGGCCGAGACCGCCAGTGACAAACACGATCTTATATTCATTCAAACTCCGGCGAATCGCGGCCGTGAGTTCACCGAGTTCGTCGCCGACCGTCTCTTCATGATTCAGCGGCAGACCAATTGAGGCCAGACGCCGGGATAAAGCCGACGAATGAGTGTTGATTTTTCCGCGCAACAATTCGGAACCGACACAAATCAGTGACGAGTCAATGCTTTTACGAGATTCCAAGATACGCCTTCCTGACCTGCGGATCATTAAGCAGATCGCCGGCCGGTCCCTGCAGAACAATTTTACCCGTTTCAATAACGTAAGCGCGCTGGGCAATTTGCAGGGCCTTACGCGCGTTCTGTTCCACCATCAGTATAGTCATACCCTGATGGTGAATCTCCGCGATAATTTCAAAAATCTTTTCCACCATGAGCGGAGCCAGCCCCATCGAAGGCTCGTCCAGCATAAGCAGCTTCGGACGCGCCATCAGCGCGCGCGCCATGGCGAGCATCTGCTGTTCTCCGCCGGAAAGCGTAGCCCCCATCTGCTTCCGACGGTCGCGAAGAACAGGGAAAAGCGCCATCATCCTGTCCAGATCCTCTTGAATGCTTTGATGATCCCCCCTCAGGTACGCTCCCACTTCCAGGTTTTCGTAAACAGTCAGACGCGGGAATACGCGGCGGCCCTCCGGCACATAAACAATTCCCAGCGAAGCAACCTGATGCGGCGGACGCCCCCCGATAGCCTGCCCTTCGAAAACTATTTCTCCCGAATCGGACGGCAGCAGGCCGGATACGGACCGCAGAAGCGTTGTCTTCCCGGCGCCGTTTGCGCCGATCAGCGCCACGATCTCTCCCGGCAGCACCTCCAGAGAAACGCCTTTCAGCGCCTCGATCTTGCGGCCATGCAGCGTGCGAAGGTCTTTAATGCTTAACATAAAACAAGATGTCATCCCCGCATGTAGTTAGCGGGGATCCAGCCTTTTTAAAACAACTAGATTCCCGATTACTACCTCGGGAATGACGGAATTTACTTCCTGTTCCTTTGTCGAATGCCGCTCTCCTTGCGGGAGCGGATGAGACGTTGTAGAACCTACCCTCACCCTCGGCTCTCCCTGGGGTCGGCCTCTCCCTCTCCCGCCTCAGGCGGGAGAGGGAGTAGCGGACGGAACGGACGCGAGGGTGAGGGCAGGGATGCCGCCGGCCTTGTGCCGGCGGATGGTCACTCACCGGTTTTTCCCAAATACGCCTCAATCACCGCGGGGTTGCTCTGAATCTCAGCGGGCGTGCCGTCCGCAACTTTCTCGCCATAATCGAGCACGACCACCCGGCGGCACAAATTCATGACCACGCGCATCTGATGTTCGATAAGCAGCACAGTAATACCGCGTTTCTGAATCTGCCGGATCAAATGCATTAATTCTTCGCTTTCCGCAGGATTCATCCCGGCAGTCGGCTCGTCGAGGAGCAGCAACTTGGGTTCGGTGGCCAGCGCCCGGGCAATTTCCAGGCGGCGCTGCTCGCCGTAAGGCAGATTTTTTGCCAGGGCGTTGCCGCGATCCAGCAGCTTTACAAAATTCAGCAGGTCGCGCGCAGCCTTGACGATTTCAGATTCTTCCCTGACAAAAGACGGCGTTTTCAGGATCGTTGAGAAAATTTCCGTTTTTGTCCGGCAATGACGCGCCGTCATGATGTTTTCGATGGCGGACATGTTCGGGAAAAGCCTTATGTTCTGAAAAGTGCGGGCAATACCCAGTGCCGTGATCTGATGAGGCGCCAGACCGTTGATGCGCTGATCCTGAAAAAGGATATCCCCCTCCTCAGGCTGATAAAGACCGGTAAGCACATTAAAAAAAGTCGTTTTGCCCGCTCCATTCGGACCAATCAGTCCGAGGATATCCCCCTCATGTATGGAAAGATCAATGCCGTCAAGAGCCGCGATTCCTCCGAATATTTTGGTGACACCGATAGCTTCGAGAAGACTCATTGATCTTCCTCAACATCAAAAAGGGAGGATGGCGAACTTTCCGGTTCGGCAGGGCGCAGTTCCATGGTGCGGCGGCGGCTGGGCCACAACCCCTGAGGCCGGTAAATCGCCATAAGGATGAGCGACAGTCCGAAAAGAAGGTACCGAGCATTGGCAAAAGACGTTCCCAGAAGATCGCGAAGGATTTCGGGCACAATTACAATGCAACCGGCTCCTAAAACCACGCCTGCGATGGACCCCATGCCGCCAAGCACGACGGCGCAGACGAGAAGGCAGGATTCCCAGAACGTAAAAGATTCCGGCGTCACAAAGCTTTCCCAGTGCGCGAAAATCGATCCTGCCACGGCTGCGAAAAATGCGCTGGCCACAAAGGCCACAATCTTTTGTTTGGTGACGTTGACACCCATCAGTTCCGCCGCGATTTCATCTTCCCGGATGGCCACCCAGGCCCGGCCCAGGCGCGAATGGTCCAGACGATAACAAAGCCATATCGCCGCAACAACACACATGACAATGAGATAGTAGAAATGCAGGTTCGTTGACAAAACGATGCCAAGAATTTTTGGCGGCGGGATATTTTCACCGATACGAGGGAGGCCCTTGGGGCCGTTGGTGAGCGCATCCAGGTTATTCAATACGAGACGGGTCACTTCGCCGAAACCAAGCGTAACTATAGCCAGATAATCACCGCGCAGGCGAAGCGCAGGGAATCCCACGACAAGACGTACTAGCATGGTCACAGCTACGGCTGCCGCGGTACAGGGAATAAACGACCAGCCGTGGATGGCCAGGAGAGCGGACGTATACGCGCCAATTGCGTAGAAAGCCATGAACCCTAGATCCAGGAGCCCGACAAACCCCACCACCAGGTTCAGGCCAAGCGCGAGCAGCATGTACAGCCCGGTTATGCCGGCGATCCGGATGATGAAGGCCCCGCGGGTAGCCTGCAGGAAGTACGGGCCAACACCAAAAACACCAAGTAAAAGGGAAAAGGTAAAAAGTAAGGAATAACGGCGCTTCATTTAAAAAACCTCATTTTTTACCTTTCACTTTTCACTTTTTACCTGCCGTTTAGACTTTCTCCGGCACATGCCTGCCGAAAAGCCCTTCGGGGCGGAACAGCAGGACGATGATCAGTATGCTGAAAGCGACAACGTCTTTCCATTCCGCGCCGTTAGGAATCAGCCCGGCTGCCATGGATTCAACGATTCCCAGAATAAATCCCCCCCACATGGCGCCCGGGATATTGCCGATGCCGCCCAGAACCGCGGCGGTGAATGCTTTCATCCCCGGGACAAAACCCATGTTGTACTTGATAGAACCGTAGTACATGCCGTTTAAAGCCCCGGCAATGCCGCCCAGGGCTCCGCCCAGAAGAAATGTCAGTGCAATAATGCCGTTAACGGGGATGCCCATCAGGGACGCGGTAGGCGCATCCTGCGCCGTAGCGCGCATGGCAATGCCGATGCGCGTGTTGTTTACAAAATAACGCAAACCCAGCATCAACCCGAGAGAAGTTCCGATGATCAGCAGTTGAAGAGAATTGATCCCGGCGCCCGCAATTTTGAAGTGACGCACGGCAAAAACTGCCGGGAAAGCAAGCGACTGATCGGAAATAAAAAGAAATCCCGCATTTTGCAGAAAAAGCGAAACACCGATTGCCGAAATCAGCGGAGCCAGGCGCGGAGCGTGGCGGAGCGGCCGGTAGGCCGTGCGTTCCATCATAACGGCAAGCACAGACGCCACTATCAAAGCCGACAAAACCGCTATGAAAAAGGCCTCGAGCGGGGAACATCCCTTCGTAAGCGGCGAACGCAGCACTAGGCAGCTCACGAACGCGCCGGTCATGAAAATCTCCGAATGCGCGAAGTTAATCATGAGCAGCACGCCATAGACCATGGTATACCCCAGCGCGATCAGGGCATAAAGCGATCCCAGAGTCAGACCGTTAATGAGCTGTTGAAGGGCCATCTACGAATGGGATTATAAAATTATTATTAAGCTTGATCGCGAACCGATTTGGGAAGGGTCTTACGGTTGGGACGCGGCAGGCAGATGCAGCCGCTGAAGCCGCACTCCATGCAGCAGTATTTTTTCTTGCCGATGGTGAACCCCTGCTTTCGATGCCATCTGGACTGAATCAGCCCGCAATTTGAGCAATAAACCATTATTCATTTTAGCATGTAATCCCCGACGAAAAACGATTATTATGCGGCGAAGGATTGCGCTCAAGACCGCCGGGCAGGGTTCACGGCTTTCAGATCAAGGCCGGAGATGCTTACAGGCAGGAATACCTTTCTCCTCTGATGAACAGGTTAAAGTGGCTAAGCGCCGTAGATCGTAGATTGTAGATTCTCCTCAAGCAGCATCCTTGCGTGGGACTTGTCTGGGAACAAGCGCAAGCCGCCAGCCGAACGCGGTTTAACCGGATATCGACCATCAATTGCTGCGTTTTTCCGAGAGAGGAAAACCATATTTTATATGGGCATTTTTGATTCGGCGTATAGTAATAGTCGATGATTCGCGTGGTGACTTCCATGCCCGCCTCCTTAATAGGAGCTTATATGCTCCCAGCTATCAAGAGATTTATTTGCTCATGACTGCTAGAGGCCGCATCAATAAAAATATTCGATTGTTTTT
This sequence comes from uncultured Elusimicrobia bacterium, assembly GCA_964604825.1. Lineage (GTDB taxonomy): Bacteria > Elusimicrobiota > Elusimicrobia > 2-01-FULL-59-12 > 2-01-FULL-59-12 > CAZSAL01. The sequence goes on along the minus strand of CAZSAL010000003.1, from coordinate 1,998 downwards.
TTGGATTAGCAGGAAAGTGGTAGATACCTAAACGTCGTTTGTGGGATGCGCTGGTTCGAAAAATATAAAAAGCAGTTAGGCAGCTACGTCCCCCAGCCCTGCGTTCCTGCCCGACCGTGCCTGGCACATGATTAATAGAGACAAGTACTGTCCCCACAGCCGTATTGGTTCAGGCGGCTAGGGCTTTCGATTTAAACTGGATTGTGATGCCGGAGGCTTCAAGAATAGACAGAAATGTGCCGAGTTGCGGATTCTGATGCGCGGAAAGAACCTTGTACAGGCCCATGCGTGAAAGATGCGCACGTTTTGCCATCCTGCCCAGTCCATGCGCCCGTGCCACATCAGCCAACGCGACCATCAATAATTCCTGATCGTTTTCTTCAAGAACAGCGTTCAAATACAGCGCAGCTTCGCGCGGATCCTTTAATTCTTCTTTGAGAGCCTCTTCATCCGTACGGTAGCGTCTCATTTATTCCCCCTATAATCCGTCAAATAAATATGTGCCCGCATGATATCGCGCTGTTGAGTACTCTTATCCCCGGCCATCAGAACGATAAGTTTGTCTCCGTCTAATCCGACATACAATCTGAAACCAGGCCCCCAATCCATACGTAATTCCAGTACGCCGTTTCCCACGGGCTTGTAGTCGCCAAGATTGCCGAGACCTGCGCGTCTGATACGTGAGCGCATCTTGGCTGCAGTCAACCGATCTCTAAGCGAATCGAGATAATCGGTGTAGGGCTCACGGCCTCCGGCCGTTTTGTAGCGGATAACTTTTCTCATATTAGTGTACACTAAAGTTTACGCACCTTCAACAGATAATTTAACGCCATAACTGTTAGACAGCGAAGGAAGAATTTATTCAATTTATTTTTTGGATCGAAAACCAATTCGGCGCTGCCGGGGCGTCGGCAGAAGCGGTGTCGGCGCCGGGTCAAGCAGCTGTATGACACGCCGCAGAACATCGACTATAGCCATTTCATGGATATCCAGCCGCTGCGTCAGCTTTCTCTCCAGAGCAGCCAGTTGTTTTGCGAGTTCCTGACGTTCCCCCAGCAGTGAACGCATTTTTATAAACGCGCGGGTCACAAAAACACTCATGCGAATGGCACGTCCGCTTCTCAGCACGTGGGCAGCCATTATGGCTCCATGCTCGGTAAAGGCATACGGCGGTTTCCTTAGCCCCATTTTCAGGGAAGATTTGGATGTCACAAATTGTGACATCCAATTTTTCATCTCCGTCTTATTCAACTGGAATACGAAATCAGACGGGAATCTTCTTCGATTTCTTTTTACTGCCTGGTTAAGGGCTCTAGTAGATACCCCGTAAATTTCCGCCAGATCAGCGTCAAGCATCACGCGTTGTTCACGAATCATATGTATCCGTGCCTGCAGATCTTTTTCCGAAATAAGTTTCATCATGCACCTCCGCTTGCCCGCCAATGATACAGTGACGGATAACTGTTAGAGCTACTTAGGCGGAAATTATTCGGTCGTTTTATTTTTTGGCGGCGGAGACTGCGGCTCGGGAGGATGCTTCACATTGCAAAGCAGGCAGCGGCCTTCATGATGGAAATACTTATCGCACGGGCAGTACGGGCATTTGAAAATATCCGGTTCGCGTGGCTTTAGTGCCTGTCATGACAGATGACAGTTGTACGTTCAATCTGTCATCTGTCATCAACGGCACCATTGCCGTCTGTTTCCTCTCCCTGGGAATTAATTGCGGTAACGTAAAAAAGATAGAGCTTTTCTACGCCGGGAGGCGGTGTCCAGGGAAGCCTCACCCTCCCCTCTCCCCGAGGGAGAGGGTGGTCGAAGACCCGGTGAGGCAAGAGGGGAGGAAGCTTTTTTGCGGGGCGACGCCTTTGATGCTCCGGCTCCTGGAATAGACCACGTGGTAGGTAAAGCCTGGGCCCAGGGAATCCCACTTGAGGATCACACGGTGAGCAGGATCGTAGCCCAGCATCCTGACCACAGGAACTCCTGACTGCCCGG
>CAZSAL010000002.1:5398-101960 GCA_964604825.1 uncultured Elusimicrobia bacterium | reverse complement strand
ACTAAAAAATGCGTCCGGTTCAGACGATGGAACAGGGTCAATGGAAGATTTCGGGCTAAGGATTCCAGCCGCAGGTACATGCCCGGAGTCATAAGTTCTTTCGGGAACACGGGCCTGGCCGTGCGCAGGAAATCGCTCAGCCCGCCTGTTTTCAGGTCCGTAGCTTCTCTTACGTTGCAACGAGAAGTCGACGTCACGTTAGTAGATATTGTTTTAGAATTTTACTCGCAAACCGCCGTCGAACGAGTGCGCCATGAAGTTAGCCCTGCCCACCTGCCCAAGGTAGTTGAAGTATAAGGAAGTACGTTTGCAGCACTGGAATGTCATCCCTGCGCCAAGAAGAGCCGTATCCCGTCCCACATCCGACGTCTTTACCGAGAATGGAATACCGCCGGTCTGGAATTCCGCATTGATCGACTGGCTCTGGTCGTCATACTCATGCTGCCAGGTCGCGCTCACATAAGGCGTAAACAGCCTGTCCTTCAGCTTGTACTCCCGGCTCAGCCGGGCGCCCAGTTCTGATCGCAGCGAACTCGATTTCTGGGAACCAACGTTCAAATCAAGCGCACCCGCTCCGCCTTCCGTGTAGGCCTGCGAGTTGATCCAGTTATATTCCGCGGAGGCCGTGGGCTCGATCAGCGTCTGGCCTTCCAGCCATTCGCGCGACAGGCTCCACCGCGTGTTGAACTCCCGCCCACCTGTTGATCCCGTAGCTGAGCGGTTTATATCTCCAAAGGTGATGTTGCGGTTCGTGGTGTAAGCATCAGTCGCGCCGCCCAGGTATCCGTTCATGTTCCATCCATACCGATGAGCTACACCGTAAACACCGAACTTCTGGCTGTTCACATCAGTGGTGTCGCTGTTTTCGCTGGAAAGCGAATGCGTGGCAATCAGTCCGGCCGAAGCTCCCAGTGTCAGCCATTCGCGCAGGGCATAGTCCACACCTAATACGGAGCCATCTGTAGTGAACTTATACCCAGGCTGAAGGCCGTTCGAGTCCGTGGGTCTGGTTCAAGGTCCCGAAGCTGCCTACCCCCGATGCGAAAAATCCCAGCGGACTCTGCGTTTCCGCCGTATTCTTCGTCACCAGATTCCCATATTCGTCCTTGCGGGAACCGATCCCCAGATGGCTGACGTCTGTGCCATTGTAGGCAAGCTCCGCTTCCGTGGGCGCATTCTGCTGCATCTGCGCATTGTAGTATTCAAACCCGCCTGAGGCCAGAGCCCCGCCGCCCGCTATGGCTGAAAAGCGCTGGTTCAACCCCGAAAAGTGCGCCGTAGTATTCATCACACCCAGCTGCGTCAAACCATTCAGTGAAGCCGGGCTGATCTGATCCATGGCATTCTGCAGTTGCGACGTTGAAAGAGTATTAAGATTCCCGGTAACTGTCAGCGCGTCAGCATCCGAGCTTGTTCGAAGTGTATCAAGCGCTGAGGCTACAGCGGTCTGGTTAGGATTATTCGCTGAGGCCACGTACGGCACTATACTTCCCAGTGAAAGCGTAACTGCCGTAGCGCTGTAGTCGGCGGTGAACGAAAGTCCCGCTGGCTGATCTATGCTGGCAAACTGCCCATTTATACCTTGTGCCGTGACTACGGTGAACGTATCCTTGCTGCCGGGAATATAGGGACCGGCAAGCACAACCTGGAGAACACCTCCTGTGAGCGTGGCCGTGCCTGTAATATTCAGCTTGCCGTAGGAAGATGCACTGGCAAGCGTTGTGCTCAATGTCCCTGAACCGGAATAACTCGAAGCAGACAAGACAGCCGTTCCAAGCTTCGTGGTACCGTTGTTTACATGGACGCCGATACTCTGGTTGTAATTATTAAGGTCAAATATGGCCCCATTATCCACCGTAACTTTGCCCGTTCCAAACACGTTCTCCCCGCCAGCCTGCAGTGTACCGGCATTGATGGTGGTGCCGCCCGTATAGGTGTTGGCGCCGGACAAACTCAGCGTCCCTGCCCCATCCTTGGTCAGTGAACCTGCTCCATGCGTCCCATCACTGATCACCCCCGCCACCGTCATGCTGGAACCGCCAATCATATTGATCGTCCCACCGCCATTGCCTCCCGAATTCAGGACCATGTTGCGGGTCGTTGTGAAAGTTGAGCCGTCGACCACCTGCAGCGTTCCGTTATCAAAGGAGACGGTCGATTCCGCCACGGTTGAACCCAAGTTAGCATCCTGCGAGATGGCTATTGCGCCCCCGCCTTCGATCGTCGTCCCGCCGGTGTAGGAATTAACCCCGGAGAGCGTCAGAGTACCCGTGCCGACTTTGGTAAGAGAACCTCCTGCGCCGAGGGAGAATCCGTCATCCGCGATGACACCGGAGACAGAGGTGCTCTGGTTATTACCGCCCACCGTTAAATTTTTGGAGCCTAAATTATAGTAGCCGTCTCCAGCGATAGAACCCGCGGTCATGCCGGAGGAAGAGAGACCGCTAATATCCACAGTCCCGCCTGCGTTCGTAATGGAAGCAGTGCTGGCCGTAGAATTGCCCTCAAATATCACCATGCCCGAGTTCGTAATGGAAGCATTGTCAGCCGTAGAATTGTTAAAAAAGTGTAACGTACCCGAGTTTGAAATGGAAGCATTGCCAGCCGAAGCAGTGTTATCAAAATCAACGGTAGCCGAGTTCGAAATGGAAGCATTGCCAGCCGAAGAATTGCCATAAAAATCCAAATAATTGTACGTGTTCGAAATGGTAGCGCTGCCTGCCGTAGAATTGTTATTAAACTGAAGAATACGCTCGTTAGTAATATAAGCATTGCCCGCCGAAGCAGTGTTGTTAAACGTTAACCCTGAATTTACACTGTTGCCCACATTAATTGTTTGGGTACTTGCCGACTTATTGACAATCCCTGTTCCGTTGATACTAAGGGTATAGCCATTGGCATTAATCGTATATGTGCTGGCCCCCGCATCGAACAGGAGCTCGTTTAGATTCGTTGTGGCGGACAGATTCGCCGTATTGTTCGAGGCTGTGTTGCTGAATTCGGCGGTGTCCGTGGGGAAACCGCTGGGTGTCCAGTTGCCGCTGGCGTTGAAATCAGTGCTTCCCCCGTTCCATGTGCTGGTGGAGGCGCAAAAAGCAACAGGACTACAAATAAACCCAAGCCCGATCACCAGCAGGGACAGGCAGGCCGTACGGAAAATGGCAAAAGATTTAAAGTGCCTGGTGAAGCGGAGGGCGCTGTTCATGAGAAAGTCTCATTTCTGCCGGCATTGGGCGGACATTAATTAAGGTTAATTTTCGTAAACTTGGCTAATTTATATCGTTAGTTTAAGACGTTGTCAATTTAATGGGAGGTTTGAATTGACGTTGAAGTTTACAGCCGGAATGCGAACCTGTCAATGGATGATCTGTCTCAACCTCCCCCATTTTAAAAACTCCCCTCACCCTCGCGTACGTTCCGACCCCAGGGAGAGCCGAGGGTGAGGGGAGTGGGGTAGGCCGTGATGTTTATGCGCCGGGGGATGACTGCTTTATGGGGGGAGTGGAACTGCGGAGCGGCCTACAACCCCAGGTGAAGCTTGAGCGCCTTCTCAACATTTCCGATGATCTCTGCGTTCACGGTGGGACCAAGGGGCGGGCCGGCCAGGCGTCTTTTGTCCACGGTGCGGACCTGATCGGTTTTAATTTTCCCTTCCTTATCAACGCCGCCTTCACCTTTCGGAAGGAAAACCTCGAAGGGGTAAATCTTTTTCACATTGGATGTGATGGGGAGGAGGGTGACCGTCTGAGCGAATTCGTTGTTCTGGTTGTTGGAAATAACAAGCGCCGGCCGCGTTTTCTTAATTTCCGAGCCGATGGCCGGATCCAGTTGAACCCAGTAAATCTCTCCCCGGCGAATCATCCCATCACCTGTCTGGGTTCCCAAACCGCCGTGTGCGTGCAAGCGGGGGATGGGATCACCAATGGTCTCCGCTGGCGGCATCCCAGTCTTCATTGAGCGCTTTTTCATCCGAACTGCTTTGCGCGTAGGCCGCCTGCAGTTCCTTGACGAACCGCTCGCGCTCCTCGCGCTCCAATTTCTCGCGAACCGAATCCGCGATAAAAGCGCTCCGATTCCGGGTTTTCTTGAGCTTCATCCCCAGATCAAACGGCAAAGTGATGTTCATTCGCAGTGTATTCATATACACCTCTAATACACATTATAATACACAAATAACGCGTTTTCAATGGATGATCAAAGCAGGAGGTCGAGGGAATCTCTTTAGTTGAGCGGCGAGTGCGACGGAACCCGTTAACTGCCTCGCCCCCGTCCGGGGGAGAGGCCGACCCGGCAGGGTCGGATGAGGGGCCTGCTCAAAATCAGTCTTCGTCGATAATCCCCTCACCCCCGCCCTCTCCCCACAGACGTCTTGGGGGAGAGGGAGTTCTTGAGAGAAACCCCGCCTTACAACTAAAAGAGATTCGGTCTCGGCAGCAGCCTCGGCGGCCACATTCGCGCGCCAGTTCCGGTAAGGCCAGGACACAACATCCCGGAAAGTTGAGGAGAAGCGCCAGCAACCGAACAGGATGACGGCGGCCCAGAACAACTTGACCCGCCAGGACGGTTTTCCTTCAAAACGCGAGACAACTTTTTCCATGGTCGCAATGCCTTGAGTCTCCCATTGTTCAACAGCCTGTTCCTGCCGTTCTTTCGATTTCAACCGGTTTGCGCCGAGCGTCGGTCAGGGGCCCGTCACCGGCCTCTTATCGTTTTTGTGACAGTATTCCCGCATCACTGGGGAAGGTTATTAAGCATTTCGACGAGAAGATGAACGGTTGTGACGGGATTCTGCTGGCTTAGCGTAGGAATCGGGGAGCGATTGAGATAGCCTTGAATAAGATTTTTTGCGTTTCTGATCGCGTCAGTCTGCTTTGTGAAAAGTATGTCGTACATGTCTTTCCGGTTTTTTTCATACTTGCCTTTCTTCAGCTCTTCAAGTTTCCGGTCAAGGATATCCTCATAAGAACCGCCGCCGTGTCTTGGCAACGCCGATTCAATGTGCTGGAAATGTTGAACGAACCAAAGCTCTATACATTCATTGGAGTAAGCGCACCCGATCCCTTTGTCTTTCGCTGTTTGAACGGCCTGGTTAAAATCCTGCGGGGAATTATTATCCTTATCGAACACACACCATACAGCTTCATAATCCCCGCCTCTCATTCTCTCAACAGCCTCGGTAACGATGCCTTTGGCATTTGTATACTCTGACTTTTTTACAGATACAAATGCTTTTTGAGCGTCGTATCGGAAACATTTAAAATAGTTGGGCTCCGTTTTTTCTCCTTCACACAGGATCAGGATAATTCTTCTTTCGGAGCGAGGAACTGTTGTTCGCCCCCCACGATCAATAAGATATTTCTCTCTATCCATTACTCTTGGGTCCCAAGAAAAAAAAATCATCTACATTTGGAATGGCTCCAAATTTCCCAATCCTATAGCGCTTAGCCAGCGAGGCATCTTTACGAGGGGGTTCCTCAAAGTCAGCCAGCGAAAACAACTGGGATGCGCCAAATTTATCTTTTTCAGTAAACCAGATTTGATCTCTGCGCAATAACCCCATGAGATCCGGATAGTGCGTCGCGAAAATAAGCTGAGCATGCTTATTGTCCGCATTGTGGAATTGCTTCAATACAAATTCCGTTATTTCGGGGTGCAAATGGGCCTCAATTTCATCCGCAATCAGCACCCCGCCAGTCTCGATGGTTTGCTTGATTGCCCCGAACATATCAAAAAGCGCATCCGTTCCCTCAGACTCGTAGGATTGAGGAAATTTTGCCTGTCCCGCGATGTTCCCCTTTCCGTCGTACTTGGCATGCGTCATGTAGATATTGATGATTTTGGGATCTTTCAACAAGCGCTGTCTCTCACTTTCCGACATATCTGTCGGCAAATCACTTTCTCTCAGTATTTTTTCCTCTATCTCAACGCCGAGTATGCCAATGTCGGCGGCTTTAAGAAACTGTACGATGTCAGACCTACTCAGGTCATCCTGAAGCATTCCCTCCGTTCTCTTGCGATTCCGAATAACTCGAACTGATCGGAACCAAGCCATGAGCTCTTTTGCCGTTGGGGCATTGAGCTGTGCCGCGACAGACAGAAACAGGGCGTTACTCCTTGCCATGTTCTTAAGAGCACCTTCACCTTTGAAGTAGGAACTTAACGTAATTTCTTGTCCCTCTCTGTTAAAGAACTCCACTTCTTTTACATTAGGCGTTCCGTACAGCCATTCGCGATGCACGCGTTCTTTATCTGCCTCGAAACCATATCGATACGTCGTACCGGCCTGCCGGAATTGGATTTCAAAATAAGACGGTTTTTTTTCCGTTACCGTATTCAGTTCAAAATTAATAACACCAATGGGATCCCCTTCTTGACCTTTAGCGGAATTCACGACCATATTGCGCATCACTCTCAATGCCCACAGCAAATTGCTTTTCCCGCTCGCGTTCGGGCCAAAAACACCTGCGCTTTTTAGAAGAGTCGGTCCGTCGTCATCCGTTTTAAAAACATGAGTTTCCAAATATTCGGAGAGGGAGGTTTTCTCCATACTGAGAGTGACTCTGTCTTTGAACGAAGAGAAATTTTCAATGGTGAATTTTATAAGCATATTTTCCTCCTATTTCATATATATCGTAACACTTTTTGCGAGATTTTAAATAGATTTGAGATTTTATCGTTAAATTGTAATAAATCTTTGAGGCGTCACTGCGCCGCGATCCGGACGGGATCGGAATACGCGCTCTCCCGGCCATTTTTATCGACGGCGGTGACGACGAAACGGTAAACGCCATCCGGGTGGGACGGCTTCCAGTTTACGTCCGTTATCGCGATCCGCCCTGGAGGAATCAGCAGGTAGTGGCTGAAATCATCGGGCGCAGCGCAATAAAGGTTATAGCGCCACCCCTGCCCAAAATTATCCCACGCCAGATTAAATCCATCCTTTTTCGAAAAGCCGAAGGCGGTAAAGCGGGGAAAGTGAAGGGTCCAATCGAAATTCTTCGGAGCGAACATCTCTTCACGGATCACCTCCGCGGTCTCGGCGGATACTCGCTCCGCGGTCTCGGCAGCAGCCTCGGCGGCCACATTCGCGCGCCAGTTCCGGTAAGGCCAGGACACAACATCCCGGAAAGTTGAGGAGAAGCGCCAGCAACCGAACAGGATGACGGCGGCCCAGAACAACTTGACCCGCCAGGACGGTTTTCCTTCAAAACGCGAGACAACTTTTTCCATGGTCGCAATGCCTTGAGTCTCCCATTGTTCAACGGCCTGTTCCTGCCGTTCTTTCGATTTCAACCGGTTTGCGACCTCGGCGACTCCCACCGTCAGCACTCTTTCCTCCACCATCAGCCTCAGATAGGGCGAAAGCGGCGCGGCCTTGGACTCGGCGTTCATGGCAGCCTCCTTTTCGCGAGCCTTCGCTCAAGCATCGCCGCAAGCTCCGGATCGAGCGGGGGCTCGGCCGGGGCCGATGGCTGCGGTTTAGGTTGGGATGCCTTCTTGCTATTGATAATGGCATCCGACTTGCGGTCCCCCTCGATGCAAGCGAGAACGCGGTTAATGGCCCCCCTGGCATCGGACGGGAATTGCAGATCCGCCCAGGTCATCCCTTCCAGCCAGGCAGCGCTCCGGCTCTTCGGGCCAAAAAACCAGCGGTACACCGCTGCGGGGCCCTGCGGAACCAAAGCTTCGAGCTCCGCCCGGTCTTGCGGAGTAGCCGGAATCCGGGCATCCGCACCATGGTCGTGGGAAGAAGGATCGTAGGCTTCCGAAGCGGGATGGATGCCGAAAGCCCGTCCGATGCGGTACTTCTTTGCCGCCTCTTGACCGACCGGAACGACAGGAGAACCATCCCTCACCAGTCGCTCCGCGCATCCCTCTCCCTTCAAGGGGCGGGGTGAGGGATGCTGTTTCTCTGCCGGGTCGATGGCTTCCGCCATCTTGCGGAACCACTGCCCCAGATAAGCCTTATCGCCTGATCCGTTACGGGCAACATGGATCGTCCAGGATGGCAACTGTGGTCCTTTTCCTCCCCCAAATCGTTGAGTCCCGAAATCCACCTTCCAGAACCCCATGTCCGCCATCCGCACCCCTGGCCAGAAATCAGCCAGCGGGTCCGGGACAGCAAAATCACCCTTTTTTCCCCTTTTGGGAAAGGGGGACGAAGGGGGATTTGCGGCTTTCTTCCCAAGCCTTTTATTGACTTCCGCAGTAAGTTCCTTGACCGTCAACTCCTCTTTTTCGGCCTTTTCAGCCATTTCTACCCGTTCTTCTGGGGTTTTTAGCCTTAAAATCTGCAAATAATGCTTCAATCCCAGATTTACCGCTCGAGCGGTATTTTCCCGTAGAGCTTCCGGCAAGCCGCGCAAGCTTACATATTCTTGGAGGGTTTGCTGGCTGATCTCCTCCTCTTTGGCCAGTTCCTCCTGGGTAAGTTTTCCGGCATCCATCATGGCCTGGTAGACCATCCCTTTGTGGATAGGGTTTTCCGCTTCACGGGCATCGTTTTCCGAAAGCATAACCTGAAGCTTCTGGACTTCGGTCAGGCCCTCCCGGATGCTGCAGTAAATCTTTTCCCATTTACCGGACAAAGCCTGACTCACGCGGCCTGCACCGGCAATCACTTCATACCTGCCGTCTTTGCTGGGGCAAACCACTATGTTCTGGAGTTGTCCTTTCTGGCTCATGCTTTTCTGGAGAGAAGCGATCCCTTTCTGGCTGTGCTGCCGGGCCAATGGGTGAAGATCAATCAGGTTTAAGGGAATGTATTCGAACCGGGATGGCAGCAGTGCGATCGGATGGGTGCGCATTGAAACCTCCAGGGAAGTGGTTTAGGAAGCTGAAACGGTTGGATTATAGCCCCGCGTAATCCGGGAGGTCAAGAACGCTCTCATTGAGGGAGCGGATGAGCCGTTGTAGAACTGCCGCGCCCGCTCAACTAAAGAGTTTTTCCAATCCTGCGGAGAGCCTGAGGTACGGCGGCGGCAACGTCGCGGGCAAGGATTCCTCTGTCGGCAACGGCTGCCAGTTCGCCTGCCAGGCCGTGAAGGTAAACTCCGGAGCAGGCGGCTTCCCAGGGCTTGAGGCCCTGCGCGAGAAGCCCGGCAATCATGCCTGTCAGCACATCGCCCATGCCGCCGGTTGCCATTGCCGGTGTTCCTGTGGGGTTTATTCGCGTGCGGGTTTTGTCCGAAATAACGGTTTGAAAGCCTTTCAGTACGCAGGTCAGCCCGTATTTGCGCGCGGTGTTTTCCGCAACCCCACTGCGATCCGCCTGAACAACCCTGGGGTCTTCCTTAATAAGACGGGAAAGTTCCACCGGATGAGGCGTGATTATGAGGGCCGGATATCCTTTAAGATCAGATGCCGCGACGTTGTTCAGGCCATCCGCATCCAGAACCAGCGGCAGCTTCCACGTGCGCAAAATCTTTTTGATTAAAGCGCCGATCGCCGGAGCAACGGAGAGTCCCGGGCCCACGGCAGCCGCATTGATGCGGCGGCGTTCAATGTAACTGTTGACGATATTCAGGCTGCCGGCCGCGACAGCGCCTTTGGATGATTCAGGCAAAGGCAGGCTGAGCGCTTCCGGGACAATTCGCGTCAGCACGGCGCGTTCGCTTTCCGGCATGGCGACTGTTACCAGGCCTGCTCCAATTCGCAGCGCGCCCAGAGCGGAGAGTACCGCCGCGCCGCTCATTCCGCGGCTGCCCGCTACAATCAGGACATGGCCGTTTTTCCCTTTGTGGCTGTCCCGCGTACGGGAGGGAATCATTTTTTTTATGGAAGAAGCGGTGAGAAAATCCGGTTTCATTTTCCGTCAGGCTGGAAGATTGCCATGGCCACCGCGTAATGGCGGCCGTGCGAAAGTGAAATGGAAACCCGCCGCGCCAGTTTTTTAAATTTGCCGGGGAATACCACCTCCGGCTTGCCGGAAGGCCGGTTGCGCACCTGGATGTCGCGGTGCAGCAGCTTTTTCTCGCCTACCGCCTTCCAAACCGCTTCCTTGGCCGCGAACCGCACGGCAAAATGTTGTGCCGAGTTTTTGCGGGCGCGGCAATATGTTATCTCGTGAGGGGTGAAAACTTTCTGCAGGAAGCGGGCGTTATCCATTTGCGCCCCAATACGGTCGATCTCCACGATGTCAACGCCGATTTCAAACATAATAGCGAGTAAGCCCGTTCGCCTCTGATGTCGCCCCGGCGATCCGTTGGCCGGGGTCCATCGTTGAGGAACTGGGTCCCGGCCTACGACCTGCCGGGACGACGCCACAGGAGGAGTACCGCAGGTTTTTCATTCCACTGTCACGCTTTTGGCAAGATTGCGCGGCTGGTCCACATCGCATCCCCTTAAGACCGCAATGTAGTAAGCAAGGAGCTGCAAAGGAATGATGGAAACAAGCGGCGTCAGCGCCTCGCGCACGGGCGGCACGGTCAGCACGTAGTCTGCTATCCGGGCAATTTCCGCGGCGCCCTCGTTCGCGACCGCGACCACCACTCCCCCGCGGGCCTTCACTTCCTGGATATTGGAAAGCATTTTGTCCAGCACGAAGGAATTCGTAGTCAGCGCGACTACCGGCAGGTTCTCGTCGATCAGGGCTATGGGCCCATGTTTCATCTCGCCCGCGGGATAACCTTCGGCATGAATGTAGGAAATCTCTTTGAGCTTTAAGGCTCCCTCCAGCGCGATGGGATAATTCAAATGGCGGCCAAGAAAAAGAAAATTCGTTTTCCGGAAAAGGGAGCGCGCAACCTTCTCAATTTTATCCGCCTGATTAAGCGCATTCTTGATCTGGCCGGGCACGTGCGTCAGCGCCTCAAGCAGGGGACGAATTTTATCGGACGTTAAAGTGCCTCGGCATTGCCCGATATAGAGCGCCAGAAGAAACAACGCCGCCAGCTGCCCGGTGAAAGCCTTGGTAGAAGCCACTCCGATTTCCGGGCCGCAATGGGTATAAAGCGTGTGGTCCGCGTCCCGCGTGACCGTGGAGCCGACCGCGTTGCAGATCGCAAGCGTCGGCATTCCCTTGTCCCGGGAATTGCGCAGCGCGGCGAGCGTGTCCGCGGTTTCGCCGGACTGAGTAATCGCCACCAGAAGAGTGTCCGGTTCCGGCACGGAACGGCGATAGCGGTATTCGCTGGCGATTTCCGGGCTGCATAGAATCCCGGCGATTTCCTCAAACCAATAGCGGGCCACGAGCGCGGCATGGAGGGACGTGCCGCAGGCTACCAGGCTTACCTTGCGGATATTTTTAGCCTTTTTTTCAGGCAGGACTTCATCAAGTTCAATCCTCGAGCTTTCCAATGAATAACGCCCGCGCAGGGTTTCCTGAACCGTTTGCGGCTGCTCGAAAATCTCCTTGAGCATGAAGTGCTTGTAACCTGCTTTCTCCGCCATGACCGCGTCCCAGAGAATTGTCTGAGTTCTCCGTTCCACCCGGTTGCCCTGCAGGTCAAAAATGGCCACCCCTGCGGGAGTAATCTCCGCGATGTCGCCGTCTTCAAGGAAAATCACTTCGCGCGTGTGCGGCAGAAGGGCGGGGACGTCCGATGCGAGAAAAGTCTCGTTTTTCCCGAGCCCGATAACCAGAGGCGAATCCTTGCGTGCGGCCACAAAACGCTTCCGGTCATTTGCAGCCAGCACGCCCAGCGCGAAGGATCCCTGCACCTTCCCCAGCGCACGGCGCACGGCGGTAAGCAGGTCTCCTTTTTCCGACTCGATCAGGTGAGCGAGGACCTCGGTATCCGTTTCCGAGGCGAATTTATGCCCTTCATCCCGGAGTTTTTTCTTCAGTTCCACATAGTTCTCAATGATGCCGTTATGCACTACGACGATGCGGTTCTTGCAGCAGGTGTGGGGATGGGCGTTTTCTTCGGAAGGACGGCCATGGGTGGCCCAGCGGGTGTGGCCTATGCCTACGGTTCCTTTGATGGGTTTTTGCTGAAGCAGCTCCGCCAGAACGGAAAGCTTGCCCGCGCTGCGCCTGCGCTCAAGACCGTGTTCGTTTAAAATAGCCACGCCCGCAGAGTCGTATCCACGGTATTCGAGCCTGCGCAGGCCTTCAACCAGGATTTCTGAAGCTTCTCTTGAACCGATGTATCCTACGATGCCGCACATAAATTCTTTACCCCTCTCCCTTCAAGGGAGAGGAGTTTTTAGGGGTGATCAACTTTTTCATCTCCCTTACCGCCTGTTCCATCCCCACAAAAATTGCTCTCGATATTATCGAAAAGCCTATGTTCAACTCTTCCATCCCCTCGATCTGAGCCACGGGTTTCACATTCTGATAATCCAGGCCATGCCCGGAATGCAGATGAAGGCCGAACTTTAAAGCGGCTTCCGACGCCTTTTTAAGCTGCCGCAGTTCTTTTGCCTGGCGCGCTCCACGCGCATCTGCGTAACGCCCGGTATGGAGCTCCACCGCATCAGCGCCGAGGTCACGCGCGCAGCGGATCTGCTCTTCCTCAGGATCGATAAAAAGGCTGATGCGGATCTTCCTTCCCGACAGCCGCACGATCAGTTTTTCAATCCCGGCACGGTTCCTGATCACGTTCAGGCCGCCTTCGGTGGTTAATTCCTGCCTTTTTTCCGGAACGAGGCAAACTCCGCGCGGTGAAAGGTCAAAAGCGATTGATTCCATTTCCCGGGTGGCCGCCATTTCCATATTAAATCTGCGGGCTTTTTTCTGCAACAGCAGGACGTCGCGGTCCTGAATATGACGGCGGTCTTCGCGGAGATGGGCAACGATGCCATCCGCCCCGCCCGCCTGCGCGGCCAGAGCGGCTTCGACCGGATCAGGAAAAATTCCTTTACGCTGCTGGCGAAGCGTGGCCACATGATCGACGTTAACGCCCAGGCGTATCATCCGATTCAACTGCGGGAAAGCTCGCGCCGCGCGCTGGAAGCGATTGCCTCGGTCAGCGAATGAAGAAGCGATTCTTCCGGGCCTTCCATCATAATTCTCAACAGGGGCTCGGTTCCGGAGTAGCGCACAACCACCCGCCCCTGATCTCCCAGCACCTGCCGCGCCTTCTCAATTTTTTCACGGATCTCAGGACAGTCTTCGATTGGTTTTTTCTCTTTTACTTCCACATTGAGAAGCACCTGGGGATAGCGCCTGAGGAGCGAATATATCCAGGAGAGGGGCTTTCTTCTGTGGCGGACCATGGACAGCACCTGAAGGGCGGTCAGCAGCCCGTCGCCCGTAGGCAGGTACTCGGGAAAAATGATATGGCCGGATTGTTCCCCGCCTACGCTGTAGC
Source organism: uncultured Elusimicrobia bacterium (assembly GCA_964604825.1). GTDB lineage: Bacteria > Elusimicrobiota > Elusimicrobia > 2-01-FULL-59-12 > 2-01-FULL-59-12 > CAZSAL01. Next base: position 88,704 of record CAZSAL010000002.1, on the reverse strand, counting down.
CGCGCTCAAAGAGCACGTCCGACACGAATCTGTCGCCGACGCTCGTGGCGACGCTTTCAATCCCCCATGACTCCAGCGCTTTCACAAGCCCCAGATTTGCCATCACCGTGATAACTACAGCATTATCTTTGAGGCGGCCTTCTTCCTTCAGACAGTGCGCCGCGCATGCAAGCACGTAATCGCCGTTCAATATGCGGCCGAATTCATCGCAGAAAATCGCGCGGTCCGCGTCACCGTCAAAGGCGATACCGCCGTCGGCGTGCTTCTCGAGAGCAATGCGCTGCATCCGCTCCGGATGCTGGGAACCCACCCCCAGGTTTATATTCTTGCCGTTCGGCTGCGTGCCGATAGCGATAACGCGGGCCCCGAGCTTCTTTAAAAGCCTCGGCGCAATGGCGGACATTGATCCATTCCCGCAGTCAACCACAAGAGTCATTCCTTTCAGGGAAAACCGCGGCGGGACGGTATGCAGAAGAAAATCGATATATTCGCCGAGCGCTTTGGGGTCGCTGTGAAGCGACGACTTCGTCCGGGGCACTTTTTTCATCCCGTGAATTTCCCTTTCGATCTGGCGTTCCCATTCGTCCGGGCATTTTCTGCCGGTAGGTCCGAACAGTTTTACGCCATTAAAAGCAGCGGGGTTATGCGAAGCGGAGATCATCACTCCGCCAAGCGCATTGCGGCCGGGGACCAAATGCGCCAGCGAAGGAGTAGAGATGATCCCCAGATCGCTGATCAATATGTTGCGCGTGCCTGCGCCCTCGGCAAATGCCCCGGCGATCCAGGGACCGGATCCGCGCGTATCGCGCCCCAGAAGAAAAACCGGGGAACGGTCGGAAATATACTGCCGGTAAACGTCCGCCGCGGCCGCACCCAGTTTCCGGAGAAGCGGCTTCTGCAGCGGGTATTCCCCGGCTACGCCGCGCATGCCGTCCGTGCCGAAAAGGACGGGATGGGTCATAAAACCCGGTTCCTAACGTACAGCCAGAGCAGAACGGCCATCAGCAGCGCGACAAGGCGCAACCCCCAGTTATTTTTCCATGCTCCCATCATTTTAGAGAAAGGTCCTTCATTTTTTGGGTTCGGATTTGAAACAGACTGGTCAGCATCTGCTGAAGATCAATCAATTTCAAATCCCTTTCCAACTGCCCGTTCCGCGCCAGCGATATTGCGCCGGTTTCCTCGGAAACCACGATGATCCAGGCATCCGTGAATTCGGAAAGCCCCACTGCGGCCCGGTGCCGGGTTCCCAGAATTTTTGCCAGGCTGGGATCGTTGGAAAGCGGCAGCAGGCATCCGGCGGCGACGAGCCGTCCATGCTGGATTATGACTGCGCCGTCATGCAGCGGGGAACGGTAGTGGAAAATGGCCAAAAGCAGTTCCTTGGAGACTTCCCCGTTGATCGACGTGCCGGTATCGGCGTAATTGCGCAGTCCCACGTCCTGCTCCAGCACTATAAGCATTCCCATCTGCCGCTCCGCCGCTTCGCGGACCGCTTCAATAATTTCATTGGCCACGGTTGCGGGATTCGGCATGAATATCCTGCCCAGGGGTCTTGTGCCTAATTGAGCTATCGCTCCCCGCAATTCAGGCTGGAAAACAACGGCCAGAATGACAACCGCGCTTCCCCAGAAATTGTCCAGAAGCCACCTGGTAGTGGGCAGGCGCATCCAGTCGCGCATGATCAGCGTGACCAGCATCAATACGGCCAGGCCGATCACAACCTGCATCGCGTGGGTGCCCTTGATCATCAACAGCAGTCGGTAAAAAACAAAAGCGATCAGAAGGATATCGATCGCGGGGACAAGGAATACCGACCAGATTTGATGAATCAGGACCATATCAAGAATTCGAACGCAGCGCCGACCAGACCTCGATAGCCTGGCGGGTTGATCTCACATCATGCACGCGAAGCCCGTGCGCGCCGTTGTCCAGCGCCCATAATCCGGCAGCCAAAGACCCTTCCAGACGCTCCTCCGCAGGGATCAACCGCCCCCCCAGAATTCCCAGAAAGGATTTGCGCGAAACGCCCACCAGAAGAGGCCTGCCGATCGCTCCCAGTTTTCTCAAGCCGCGCAGCAGCGTCAGATTGTCCGCCACCGTTTTACCAAACCCTATGCCCGGATCAAGAATGATTTTGTCTTCGTCAACGCCGGCTTTTACGGCGGTGGCAAGCCTTTCTTCCAGAAAAGCGCGCACTTCGCCTACGACATCAATATATTTCGGGCTGGTCTGCATATATTCAGGCGTGCCCTGCATATGCATAAGGACCACCCAGCAATGCGCATCCGCAATTACGGCCGGCATCTCCGGGTCATAGCTGAAAGCGGAAATATCGTTGATCATCACCGCTCCCGCCGCCAGCGCGCGCCGGGCAACGGAGGCCTTACGGGTATCGACGGATAAAAGCTGCTGCGGCCAGAGGGAATGAAGTTTTTCTATGACGGGCAGAACCCGTCCGATTTCTTCATCTTCATTTACAGGAAGCGCGCCGGGCCGGGTGGATTCGCCGCCGATATCGATTACGTCTGCGGCATCCACGATCATTTTCTCGGCGCGGGCAACGGCTTCGGCAACGGTCGCCACGCGTGCGCCGGGATAAAATGAATCGGGGGTGGTATTAATCACCCCCATAATCCATGCGCGGCGTGCGGAAAAAATGCGTTCAGCCTGCGGGGATGGGGCTGGGGCCTTCACGTATGAGCGACTCCACTTCTTCGCTGTCGAGAATTTCTTTTTCCATAAGGCGCTGAGCCAACCGGTCCAGCTTATCGCGGTTGTCCGCCAGCAATTTGCGCACATAGGCCATGGCGTTAAGAATGAACTGCTTGACTTCCGAGTCAATGAGTTCTGCGGTGTGATTGGAATACGTCCGGTCGCGGGCGATGTCCCGTCCGAGAAAAATTTCCTCTTCCTTTTTACGGTAGGTAAGCGGGCCGACCTTATCCGACATGCCGTATTCGCACACCATCTTCGTTGCGATCTCCGTGGCCTTGGACAGGTCGTCCTGCGCGCCCGTGGTTATTTCGCCAAAGACGAGTTCTTCCGCGATGCGCCCGCCAAGCAGAACCGAGAGGCGGCTGGTGATTTCAGAACGGCTGGTGAGATAACGGTCTTCCGTTGGCAGCTGCAGCGTATATCCCAGCGCCTGGCCACGGGAAATGATCGATATTTTGTGCACGGGATCAGTTCCCGGAGTAAGCTTGGCCACCAGCGCGTGACCGGACTCATGATAGGCTACGATCTTCTTTTCTTTTTCCGAGATCATGCGGGTCTTACGCTCGGGGCCGGCGATTACCCTTTCGATCGCTTCTTCCAGCTCCGGCATTTCCACATAAGGCTTGTTCCGTCGCGCAGCCAGAAGCGCGGCTTCATTGATCAGATTGGCCAGATCCGCGCCAACAAACCCGGGCGTCCTGCGCGCGATAACTTTAAAGTCCACATCCGGAGCGAGCTTCACGACCTTGGCATGAACGCGGAGAATTTCCTCGCGGCCGCGCAAATCGGGGAAGGGCACGGTCACATGCCGGTCGAAGCGTCCGGGACGCAGAAGCGCCGGATCGAGGACGTCCGGACGGTTCGTGGCCGCGATCAGGATTACTCCTTCTTTGGTGTCGAACCCGTCCATCTCCACAAGAATTTGATTGAGGGTCTGTTCGCGCTCATCATGGCCTCCGCCGATCCCCGCGAAACGGTGGCGGCCTACGGCGTCAATTTCATCCACAAACAGGAGGCAGGGAGCGTTTTTACGGCCCTGATCAAACAGGTCGCGCACGCGGCTGGCGCCGACGCCAACAAACATTTCCACGAATTCGCTCCCGGAGGAAGAAAAGAAAGGAACGCCGGCTTCGCCCGCAACCGCCTTTGCCAGGAGCGTTTTGCCCGTACCTGGGGCGCCGTACAGCAGCACTCCTTTGGGAATTTTGCCGCCCAGCTTCTGGAATTTAGCGGGATCTTTCAAAAACTCGATGATCTCGCGCAGTTCCTCCTTGGCTTCATCGCAGCCCGCGACATCGGCAAAAGTTACGCGCGTTTTCTTTGTGGACTGCAGTTTGGCTTTGCTGCGGCCGAAAGCCATCGCCTGCTTGCCGCCGCCCTGCATCTGCCTGATCATCAGGAACCAGAAAATAAGGAAGACAAAAGCCGGCCCGAAATTCATGAAAACCATGCCCAGCCAGCCGTGCTCCACTTCTCCGGAATATTCCTTCACATGATATTTTTCCAGTTCCTGAACCAGGTTCGGATCAGTCATCGGGATTGTCCGGAAACGTTCGTCCTTGCCTTCCGGAGTACGGGACAAACCCTTGATTTCATCCGGCCTGACGGTCAGGTTTACCACCTGCCCATCTTCCAGACGATGTTTGAATTCGGAATAATTGATTTCCTTCTCCACGTTCACCGAGCGCATGGACTGCCAGATGAACATGATGATTGCGAAGAAGAATATCCAGACGATTAAACCGCGCCAGTTACGGTTATTCATTAATTACCTCTATAACGATGACCTGAAATGATCAACTTCCGACCCCTGCGCATAAGCGCCAATCTCCTGTTAAGCTGAAGAGACGGGGTATTTGCTGAAGTTGCGGCAAACGCGATCAGGCGTTCCATATCCCGGAATGACAGACTGCCCGCCATTTGTCTGATCAGACGCCGCTGAAGCGCTTTATGATATCGTAAAAAATGTTTCAAATCAATTATACCTTTTGAATTGTTCTTTCGCGCTGTTTTTGAAAAAATCCGCGTCATTTGCCGGGCGGAAAAATCCTCTTCCGCGCGGAAAACATCAGCCATTTGAACCAGCCTTTCTCTTAAACCCGGAACTATGCTTTCCAGTTCCGGTATTACGTCAAGACGGATGCGGTTCCGGAAAAATTTCCTGTTACGGTTGGAAGAATCGTTACGGTACGCAAGACCGTGTTTCCGCCCGTAGTTTTCTATTTCTTTGCGGGGGACATCCAGCAGAGGCCTGATTAACCGGCATTTCCCTGAAAGCTGCCGCGCCGGAGCCATTCCTGCCAGACCGGTAAGGCCGGTGCCTCGAAGGAAATGCATCAGAACCGTTTCCGCCTGATCGTCTGCTGAGTGGGCGGTCAGGACTGCATTGCAGCCTTCCGATTCCGCAATTTTCCGGAGCGCTGCGTAACGCGCCTCGCGCGCGGCTTCCTCGAGCCCCATGCCGGATGCCCGTGCCCGGGAAGGGACGTGAATCCGGCTCAAACGGAAAGGAATATGCCAGCGCGCAGCCAGCCGCCGCACGAAAGCGGCATCGCGATGCGATCCGGCTCGAATCCTATGATCTACGTGACCTATGACCAGCGGGTACTGCAGGGATTTGATGAGATGTGCCAGAACAACGGAATCGACGCCTCCGGATACTGCGACCAGTAGCTTCGCCGGGGGCGCAATATGCTTGCGGAGCTGATCTTCAACAACTTTGGGATTCAAATTCAATGAGAGGTGGCCAGCCGGCCCTTGGTTGACGAATGGCCCGGAAAAACGCTCGTGCCGGGTTTCAAATAAGCTGCGGCATTGTTTACTGCTGTTGCGGCTTCTCCGAAGCCGGTGGAAATCAATTTGGCCTTGCCCTCATACCAGGCCACGTCTCCGGCAGCATAAACACCAGGCAGGTTAGTTCCCATTTTGGATGTTACAGGGATGTCTTTGCCATGCATTGTCAGACCCCAATTGACAAGAGGACCGGTGCTCACATCAAAACCCAGGCATGGCAGGATTTCATCCGCGGGCAGGACCTCGTCAGGGCCGCCCTTGTTGCTGGCTATGACAACGTTTTCCAGATGATCTTTCCCGCGTAATTCTTTTACCTCAAAAAACAATTTAAGCTGGGCCTTGGAATTTTTCAGCTGCTGGACGCTGTCTTCATGCGCCCGGAATCCGTCGCGCCTGTGCACCAGCGTAACCGATGCGGCGCCCCTTTTGAGAAAATTGAGCGCCCAGTCAACCGCCGAATCGCCGCCTCCCACCACCACCACGCGCTTGCCTTCATAATGGCGGATATCCCGTACGAAATAAGCCAGGCCCTTCCCCGGGAAACGGTCTGCTCCGGTCGCAGGCAGGGGCTTGGGATCAAACGCTCCCATGCCCGTGGTAATGATGATAGCCCTGCTGGCGTGGCAGTCTATCTGAGTGACAAAACGAATTATTTTATCCGGGCCGGTAATGACATCCAGGACGCGTTCATTAAGGAAAACATCGGGGTTGTACTGCATTGCCTGGTCAATTAAATTTTTAACTAAATCGCGGCCTGTGATCTGCGGGAATCCGGCGACATCATAAATGAGCTTGTCCGGATAAAGCGCGGTTACCTGACCCCCAAGCTCGCTAAGGCTGTCAACCAGCTTTACGGAAAGACCCCTGAATCCTCCGTAATACGCCGCATAAAGCCCCGCCGGACCAGCTCCGATAATGGTTAGATCATATGCCTTTATCGCCATATAAAAATCTTATCAAATTCACGATTTCTGCAAAGAAGTGATTTTTTCACTTCCATGCAGGAACTGATGTATCGCGCGGGCGCCCTTTTTGCCGGCTCCCATAGCCGCGATGATCGTGGCAGATCCCGTGACGATATCGCCCCCTGCGAATACCCCTTCCAGGTTGGTCCTGCCGGAATCGTCGGCCTCGATCGTTCCATGCGCACCGAGCTTCAGTCCTTCCATGGTCTCCAGCAACAACGGGTTACTGGCGCTGCCTATGGCTACGATCACAGTATCAACGTCCAGCTCAAGAAAAGAATTTTCTATGGGAACCGGACGCCGCCTGCCCCGGTCGTCAGGCTCACCCAGACGGTTCAGCCGGCATACCAGCTTGCGCACCGAACCGCGCTCGTCGCCAAGAATCTTAACCGGGCTTGAAAGCAGCTGAAATGCCACGCCCTCTTCTTTGGCGTGCTCGACTTCTTCCGCCCGCGCGGGCATTTCCACCTCGGTCCGCCTGTAAACAATCCAGACCTTTTCAGCGCCAAGACGAAGCGCCGAACGCGCGGCATCCACCGCAACGTTCCCGCCGCCGATAACCGCCACATTTTTCCCGGCGTGTATGGGCGTATCGTATTCGGGGAATTTGTATGCTTTCATAAGATTCACGCGCGACAAAAATTCATTCGCCGAATACACGCCGTTCAGATTTTCCCCTTCTATCCCCATGAAAAGCGGCAGTCCGGCGCCGGTAGATATGAAGAACGCCCGGAAACCTTCGGAGCGAAGCTGGTCTATGGTCTTGATCTTGCCGATTACATAATTCAGCCTGATATCGATCCCCAGCTTCTTTATAGATTCGATTTCCCTCCGCACGATTTCTTTCGGCAGACGGAACTCCGGTATGCCGTAAATCAACACCCCTCCCGGTTCATGCAGCCCTTCAAAAACCGTAACGCGGTATCCCTGTCTGGCAAGATCCGCCGCGCAGGTGAGGCCTGCCGGTCCGGCTCCTATGACCGCCACTTTCTCAAGCAGCATTTCTTGGTTTGCGGGTTGTTTTCCCGCTCTATCGTGAGAGGCGGAACGGTCTGCGGCAAACCGCTCAAGATATCCTATGGAAATGGGATTGCCCTTTTTGGCAAGAACACAGAATTTTTCACATTGATCTTCCTGAGGGCATACCCGCCCGCAGACCGCAGCGAGGTTGTTGGATTTGTTAATCACAAAAATCGCGTCTTCAAAACGCCGTTCCTTTATCGCTTTGATAAAGGCGGGGATTTCAATTTCCGCAGGACACCCTTTAACGCAGGGGGAATGCTTGCACTGAAGGCACCGGCCGGCTTCAGCTATAGCTTCATCCTCGCTGAAACCGGAAGAAACTTCATGAAAATTCTTTATGCGTTCCAGGGCGCGCTGTTTTTTTGCTTTTTTCCTCGTCATTATTTTGTTTCCTGCTGTCCGGAAATCCGGCACTGGTGCTCATAGGATTCCAGAGACTGCTTTTCCTGCCTGCGGTACTGCGCGCCCCGGCGCATCATGTCGTCGAAATCCACCTTATGCCCGTCAAACTCCGGTCCGTCCACGCAGACAAAGCGCGATTTCCCCCCGTAAATAATGCGGCAGCCGCCACACATGCCCGTACCATCAATCATGATGGAATTGAGCGAAACCATAGTTTTAACCGCCCGCGGCAAAGTCATTTCAGAAACCTTTTTCATCATGATCGCGGGGCCGATAGCATAAACCAGATCGTAACGCTCACTGTCCATAAGCTCACGCAACACATCTGTTACCAGTCCTTTACGTCCGCAGGAGCCATCATCCGTAACGACGATCACTTTGCTGCAGAAAGCCCGCATCTCCTGCTCGCTGATCACCAGATTACGGGATCGGGCGCCAATGATCACCGTAACGTCATTGCCGCTCCGCTGCATTGCCCGGGCGATGGGAAAGGCCTCCGCAGTGCCCACGCCCCCGCCGATAATGATGATTTTCCCGATAAGCCGCGTCTCAACCGCATGCCCGAGGGGACCGGCCATGTCGCGCACAGCGTCCCCGGCATTCAACGAACAGAGCTTTCTAGTGCTTTTGCCTACAGCCTGGCAGACTACGGAAACCGTTCCGCGAGTTTTGTCGAAATCATAAAGAGTTAATGGGAAGCGCTCGCCGTTTTCGTCTATGCGCAGCATTACGAACTGCCCCGCTCCAGCCGCAAGAGCAATGTCTGCGGCCTCAAATTCGAGCAAATAAATATCCTGGCCTAATGGTTTTTTCTGAATAATTTTGTGCATTATTACCCGCCTGGTTTTTTCTATAGGAGGGAGAAAACAAATTATATCACAGACTACCTTTTGCAGCTCAGAGCTCAGCCCTCTCGCCATTCCCTCGTCCCCCATACGGCCAGGGGACCGAGGGATCAGGGAGAGAGTTACCCGGTTCAGTTTTCCTGCCGGGAGTTCCGGAACCGGTTCTGTCTTTCCTGCTTCTGTTTAGCCAGGAAGGAATCGAACCTCTTTTGCTGTTCCGCGTTCAGAAGCTGGCGGATCTTGTCGTCCGTTTTCTGGCGCAGCGCCAGCTGCTCCGAGCGCTGTTCGGCCAGAAGGCCGCGCACCGAGTCCATCTGCTCCGGGGTAAGGCCGACGCTTTCATTCAGGTCATGAATAAAACCGCCGCGACCGCGCATAACGCTGCGATGAGAAACCGCAGGCGCAGTAACGCCCGTAGCGCCGGGAGCAAGCGCCGCTTCCTGCGCAAACGCCGGGATCGAAATAACTCCGAGCAGTATCATGCCCGCGAGTGTCTGTTGCCAATGTTTTTCCATAAACAACCTCCGTGATTAGATTAAGAGCCTGTCTCGCTAAGCTGTCATCCCCGACCTGATCGGGGATCCCTCATAAAAGGAATCCCTTCATAGGGATTCCCGCTTTCGCGGGAATGACAACGGGACTGTGAGCTCTCAACCGTTAGAGGCTGCAAAGCGGAAATTATTCGATCGGTCTGAAGGCGAAAGGAATAAAAGGACAGCCGGTATTGGCCGTCATGCCGAGCCGCGCACCCGGCGGGCGCCGGGTCCCGGCTGCCTGCCGCCGGACAGTGATCCAGCGGGTTCTCCCTGGGCATTACTAACAGAGCTAAAGAGATGCGACAAAACTACCAGTCGATAAAGCTCCGGAGTTGCGACTCCCGTATTGGTGTACCAGTAGTCCGTTTCAAAAACACCATTTCCCCGTTTCCCATCACAGGTCATATCAGGATCCGGCTGTCCCAGATCGCTCAAAAACAGCCCCGGCGCCCAGCCTGGATCCACGAGCGGATTATAGCCCGTTAAAAAAGAGCTGTTATAACCGTAAGTCTTTAAGGGATTCTTAAGACCATATTGCCACCAGGCCGGTTTCCGCTGCAGCGTCTGGTCAATCTGATAACGCAGGAGTGCCGCCATGGCTTCAATATTTAATCCAGGATTCATGAGATAAAGGTTGATTTTTCTCTCAGACCAATCCGAAACGTCTATACCGAACCGTTTCTTCCACGGCTGCAGTTCACGCACGCGCTTGCTGCGGATTGCCATGACTCCCTGAGTAGGATAAGCTCCTCCTAAAATTCCTGCAGCAAAACCATCCCAGTAATCCGGCAGACGAATATTCCTGATAACATCCGGCATTCGGCTTACTATTTGGAACTCGATGTCGTGAGCGCGCGACGGGAACCAGTCCCGCGATACAAGGGCGCCGTCATTAATGGAATAGGTTTTCCCATAATTTTTCATCACTACGTTTATCGCAAGGATCAAGGCCAGATGGTCCGGCGGAACGTCGTAGTCCCTGGCGCTGTTTTCAATGTAAGACTTATATGGGCTTAAAATCGCACGCATGTTTGCAACAGCTTCACGCTCCTGAGAGGAAAATATCGTGCCTGTTTTTGGATCTGCTAATCGCCGCCAGGATTCCAGTGTTTTCCGGAATTCGTCCGGGGTCCGGGAATTCCAGAGGATTAAAGAAAGATCTTCTTCCGAAGTAATGCCGCCGCTATAGTCCGGACAACCGGTTGCCATAGTTTTTGCGGCAGCCGCCAGCTCACTATCCTGCCGCAGCCGCAGCGCTTCATAGGCTTCATACCGAATGGGGGTCTCCAGAAGTTCTCTATTTGACGCAGGGAAGCGCCCCTCGAAGCGCTGATCCGCCTCAAATCCATCCCGGTAGCGCAAAAGCGCTCCGAAGAACCCCAACAGATCGTGGCGCAGGTCAAAAGGCAGTTTTTTGTCGTTCATAATGCCTGATAAGCTTTTAATAAACGAAACTTTAAGCAGCGCCACCGCGGCCCGCGCCCGCAAATCATTCCTGCCGATACGCTGCTCGTGACCGACAAATTCTTTCATCGCCGCGATCACAATACGCTGTTCCGAGAAAGGCATGACGTCAAACTCTTTCTTCCAGGCAGCGATGCCCTCCCGAGTATTGTTAAGATGGTCCCGCGTCCACAAGACGACAAAAGCGTTTTGCTCTTCCATGGGCAAATCGGGTTTTCGCAGTCTATACAGCACAGGCATCGTCTCCGTCGGCGTGGTCATCGGATGATGCAAAGAAGCAGTTTTTATTTTTTGCGCGGATTGCCGAAGGACATAGGACTGCACGGCTTTCACAGGAGTAAAACACGCAGAGTGAATCTCACTGACGCCGGAATCAAACAAGACCAGCCCGATGAGAAATAGCGCGATCACGGGCCGTTCCCATCGCCAGCTGCGCCCGTGATTACCGGATCTTCGCCGGGAAAGTTCTTCTTTTCGCGCCCGCATGCGGTTCACGCGCGCGATAAGTCCTTGGACGAACCGGTCAGGCTTGGCGATCATGAAACCCATAAGCCCGAGCACAAAAGACGGCCATGCTATCCAGCAGACAAGATCGGCCGTGATCGAAAAGAAATCTTTCCAAAATGGCTGCTGCATCGTCACTCCGCTAAACCGTCCATAAATCTCTATCAGGGCAAGGCCTCCCAGCAGCCATGCATACCGATGCTTCTTCGCCAATTGAAGAACGTCCCTGTCTCTTGCCAGCGTGGCGGACACGAAGGCAAACGCTAAAATTCCTTTGCCAAGATAATTAATTGCGTAAGCGGGAAAGAGGGGCAGCGGCAAATTCATGCTGAACAATATGAGGGCATAGCCGCAGGCAAGCAATGCCGGAAGCGGTATTTTGAATTCCCGATAAGGAATTTTCCCGTCCAAATAATGAAGCCACGAAGGCGTCCGATGCAGCCGCTCGACAAGCCAGAACAGTAGAGGCGGACCCTCGCGGATGAAGAATGCCGTCATCATTATGCCGCCCAAAGCAAGCATGGACAGCCCCGTCCACATAACCGGCGTCAGACAGGCTAAGGCTGTGAAATGGCACAGCGCCAAAAGGCCGATCAGTTCGTAGCCTCCGAACACCGCCAGAACACCTCCTGCCAGCAGGGATGAGGTTCCATTTGTAGTCTGCGCCAAACCGCGGACAGCAAGTCCGGCAATACCTGCTCCCATCCTCTTCAGCAAGGGAACATCGTGCGGTTTCCCAAAAGGATGCAGTACCCTTTCAACCGGAGGGATCACGGCTTCGGTCTGGACAAACTGGGAAGGAACCCGGGCCGCGCAGGGCATATCCGCTTTGGTATGGAAGAAATCACCCAATGAAGCCGTGTTGGAGGGATCCACGGCCAGTGCGGCGGCGAGGAGGACAACGGCAGATCTGAGGAGAAATACTTTCACGGAGATTCCCGTGTTCAGGTTAAAGTATTTCTAACGGTAAAACAAGATGACCTTCGGCTAAAAATGCAGGACCAAAAGACTCACGATATCTCTGGGCCCGTAACCGGCGCTGCGTGAGGAATTGGTCAGCCTGCGGTGGGAGGTTCCTGAGGGCCTTTTCCCTTTTTCAAATCCTTGAAAAAGTCTTCAGGCTTCATGTTTCTCAGCTCTTCTTTAAATTTTTTGACTTCATCTTCGGAGATCGGCTTCAGCAGTTCCGGACATTTCCGGAAAACCGATTCCGCCACGAAAATCGCGCAGTGGCTGCGCACGGCCAGAGCCAGCGCGTCGCTCGGCCGGGCATCGACGATAAAGGTGTTTCCGTCGTGGCGGATATGGATTTCGGCAAAATAAGTATTTTCCCGCAGGTCGCTGATCACGATTTTCGACACATCCGCCTTGAGCGTTTTCAGGATGCCGGAAATAAGATCATGCGTCATCGGCCGCGGCGGCTGCTGGCCGGTCAGTTCCGCGGCTATGGCGCCGCCTTCAAAAATTCCTATCCAGATGGGCACCAGGCGCGGGCCGTTAACCTCTTCGATGACCACAATACAGCGGTCCACCACCTGGGCGAGGGAGAAAATTTTTGCTTCGCGAAAGTCAGTTTTATTCATAAACGCTCAAAACGTGCAATGAGCTTACATTTCCTGTTTTCAAAAATCAACGAATTAATGAAAGGGGTTCACCGCCGGAGCGTTTTCAAACGGGCTCTGCGCGTATGGCGCGCACAGCGGCCGGAAAAGCGCGAAACAGCTGGTGTACCCATGAAGATACGTGGTCCCGCCAACCGGACCGATCTCTCCGTCGCAGAAAAAACCGCCGATCGGAATTGACCCCATTTTCCTCTGAAAAACCCTGGTGTCATGGCTCGGCTGACCGTATAGATACTCGCCCCGCCCGAGGCAGGAAAAAAGAAGCGCGCCGGAAACCTCGTTGCGGCGGATATGATTCTGGTATGCGGCCAGCACCTGTTCCAGATCTTCGGAAGAAGTCCGGGCGTCGCGCAGATGGAACTGCACCGACTGGCCTTCCCGCAGAAGAGCCCCCACTGCGATAATGCCTTTTTCCGCATCAAGACCGACAATATTCCGGACAAGAAAATCACCCTGGGTATAGTGCGTTTTCATGGAATCCTGCGCCAGACCGATAAACATGGCGTTCTGCATCAGATTCTGATCCCGCGGCTCCAGAGTCAAAAACAAATCTTTAAGCACTTCCAGCGGCGGTTTTCCTTCGAGCTCCATCAGGATGTTCCGGTCGCATTTCGTTATACGGTACGTCCTTCCTATTGGACGGCAGCCCTGAGCTACCAGAGCGTCCAGCGCGATGTTCCCGGTAAAAGCCACGCCTACGGCTCCGGAACGGTAGCACACACCGTTCAGGAAAAGGGCGTTTTCACCCGGCTGCGTGGCTCCGGAGGCCAGGCCTCCAACCTTGACCGCCTTGGGGAATGCGTAATCAAGCCCCATGATGAAGTTTTCCACCCTGATGGAAAACGGGTCAGCCAGGACGATGAAGTGCGGCGCGTCTGCGGGATTGACGCCTACGAGACTGTGCCAGACGCGCGGGCTGGCATCGAGATCCGGCAAAGAAGTGTCTGCGACCCGGAAGGGAGTAATGGTAACTTCCGGCAGTATGGCTGCGGTTATGGACAAGGCCGGCTGATGCTCGATCTCGCGGCCCGGCCCCACAATGCCTCCGCCGGAACAGCCAAGAATCACGCGCGGGCCTAGAGCGGCCTGCAGCTTTTCGCATAGGGATTCATAGCCGCTGAGAAAATTACTGGAGACAAAAGCCAGGCACAGATCAGGCTTTTGATCCCCTAAGGATTTTCGCAGGGTCGAAACAGCTTCATCGAACGCTTCAGGAAGCGCCTTTGCATCGGAAATGGCAGACAGCCAGCGCATCAATTCTCCTTTTTTTTATTATACCTAGTGGATGGTGATGAGCTGCGCGAAAATAAGAATGAAGGTAACTTGATGACTTGATTGTTAGCTGACCTTGTCAGGTCATTCGGTAATTTAGGTATCTAGTCATCTGGTTATCGCCGTTATTACTTTCAGCGGAAGTGGAAAACAAAAACCCTCCAGGGGATTGAAGGGTTATGTCGTAGAACAATGCAGGTGCAAAGCTATTCCGAATTACGCCGACGCTACGCCGCTATGCCTGCGCGGGCTTTATCGAGCTGGATCCGCCGCCATTCCGCAAGTCTCGCTGACAATGCGCGCCGCGTTTCCGCGTCATGAATCCAACCCCCGATGGTCGAGCAGGCGGCCTGGATTGATTCTATGGTCGGACGTCCGCTCCATGGTCCCTGGCCTCTCAGGTTTTGTTCCAGTTCACCATCGAACTGAGATTGATCGGCCTGGTCCTTAATCTGCGCTTGTTTTCTGAGCCTCGATACAATGATCCAGGCTGCAATTACGACCACTACGGCCAGGGCGATACCGGCCTGCAGGGCCGTAAGTCCTGCGAAGTTCGTCAGAACGGAGGGAAGCTGTACAGATGACCCGGACCATGCGGCTTCTGCCGCTGAGGCAGACAAGGGAAGAAGCGCTGCGGACGCCAGGATCATCTTCAAGTTGAAAGGACGGGAAGAGATCACATCCCCAGAGGAAGGCAGGCTGCTGGTCCGTACGGCTGTCTTGGAGAAACCAACCTTGTCGATCGTTACCTGAGTCCGGCTGTCATCGTCGTTCAGCGGCACGCCCCACACTGTGGGGCCGGTGTGAACGACAACGGCGGCAAATTCTCTGGTTCCGGGCAGAGGGAGAACGACCGTTTGGGGGCCACCGGTCAGCGTCACGCTGTCGAGCAGTCCGTCACTAGAATTCGGATCCTGTTCCGGTCGAAGGACTTGAACTTTAATTTTTTGTCCTTTTGTCCCGTCGGCGATATAAAGAACCAGCGACTTATATTCGCTGGCGTTAACGGGGGTAGGGAGAGTCATCCTTTGAGAGGACCATCCTTCTCCAGAATTAGAGGATGGCGCCCATTTAAATGACAGATCTGCCTTTGTGGCGGCGGGGGAGGTTTCCGAACCGGAAGGAGCCGGTTTTGACGCCACGGACGCGGGAGCCGCAGCAGGTGCGGACACGCTGATCGAGCCACTCCAGGGAGCCTTAGTCCCGTGCGTCAGCAGATCGGACAGTGGGTTACGGGCGAAATAGGAGTCACTTTCGAGCTCCTCGGCATCTCTCGGTTCTGGACGAAAGTCTAACCATTTATTACCTTCATGTTTTCGAATATCAAAAAGGAAGCCACCCACAACTTCGGGGTACAGGCCATTGGCCGAATCCGTGCGGAAATAACGCCAGAAACCTGCCTTATGGCTTCTCCCTCCAGGGGAATGGGATTCATCTGCGGAAGCGAACTCCGCTATGACGATCGGAACGCTGAAGCCGCTCAAACGATCGAGTAGCCCGGTGGCCGCTTCATTAAAGCCGGGAGAGCCCTCACTTTTTTGATAGACGGACAACCCCATAAGATCGATCCTTCCACCGCGGTTGGTTATGCGATTTACGATTTCAGCCACAAAGCTGTATCGTTCATTATTTTCCGCCTTTAGAAGCGAAGGGGACTCGTAGTAAACGGGAGCAAACACCCAGCGGGCGTTATTCGCTTCTTCTTTATTGAAAATAGTTTGTACGTGTAACCAGGCATCCACGAAATGCTGAATATCCTCCTTATTACGAATAGACCAGGGATACCAATCACCGTTAAATTCATGAAAGATGCGGATCATAATCGGTTTTCCAAAGGCCTTGACTGCTTGAGCCTGCGCGCGAATCAGGTCGTCATATTTCCCGTCAGCGATCCTGGCAAGAACGGTATTGTCAGTTTTGCTTCCCTCCGGCTTGAATTCGATGGTGTCGAAGGGGGTTTGACCATTGGAGGCAAGCCGGTTCCATTCGGCCCGAAGAACTTGCGGATCATCCGTGATGTTGGTAAATGACAGAACGGAAAAGGGTTTGCGGCGCTCATCGATCCGGCGATCCAGCCCATTGTAGGGCGCAAACTGATTGCCGTCATCCATTTCTTTCGGCGTGGTTTCC
Source organism: uncultured Elusimicrobia bacterium (assembly GCA_964604825.1). Classification (GTDB taxonomy): domain Bacteria; phylum Elusimicrobiota; class Elusimicrobia; order 2-01-FULL-59-12; family 2-01-FULL-59-12; genus CAZSAL01. The sequence goes on along the minus strand of CAZSAL010000002.1, from coordinate 72,430 downwards.
ACATCGATCCCGCCGGCAAATACACCCAGAGCAAATCCGCGTTGGCGGATGGCTCTCAAATCAACCAGCTGCTCACGCGTCACCTCGACTGGCCCGCTCGCAGACAGGAGGACTTGCCGAATCCGTGTCCAATCGAAACCCTCCGGCGGATGCAACTCGCCCAGCTTGACCATAAACCTCTGCGGGGAAGGCTGAATCCAGGTTATGACGCTTCCCCTCACTGAAAGGCCGTTGGCGTCAGTAAAGACGGGAGTAATGCGACGGCCTCTCGGTCCGCTGGCTGTAAAAACAAGAGCCGAATCTTCTAATGCGTGCGCGCCGGTGACGTTAATAATATCTCCGCTGAGCGCCTGGCCTTCCCCATTCAGGGCGGCGATGATGTCGGGAGCAATAATCAGCCGGGATGGCGTCGCATCCGGCAGGTTGGACGGTTGACTAACCAAGGTATCGTGAAGAGGCGGTAAGGAGGATGAGGATTTCGGTGAACAACCACCCATCGATGAGGTCGCTACAAAAACCGCCAATAGGAGCATCGTCAGGCGTTGCCTCAGGCTTCTCCTCACTCGTATCCCTGCGATCACGTTGCCATAAATTCCCGCGGCATAGTTCATCGGCGCGGCAAGCATCTGCATGGAGGCCCAGTCCAGCCCGCTGCGCGCTTCCTCCGCGGACAGATGCCGGCCGAGCAGCCGAGCGACATAAAGGTTTTCATCGATGCGGGAAAGCTCGCGGACGGAAGGCGTAATCACCGCGTAGCTGAGTCCCAAGCGTTTCATCTGTTCCGTCAGTCCCTGCGTATGAAAGCCCCCTGCTACGATGACGGTCGTGGTTTGCCGATCCGCAGCACGCAGTTCCATGGAATGATTGAAAAGCGCTTGATCGCGAAGGGAGGCCAGGGCATAAAACTGAACGGCAGCGGAAAGCGGCGGAACGACCAGGTTCTGGCTGTCAGCGGGGAGGGTTTTCTTGAAATGATCCAGGGCCACCATCAGATGACTCAGCGTGGATTCCATCTCCTGCGGCATCACCTGATGGTTCAAGAAAGCTTCCGCTGCGGTGATGTCTTTTCCCAACAATACCGCTTTATCCCGGGTAGCGGGATTTTGGGCCAGTGTCGGAAGTGCCTTTTTCAGACGCGCGAGCTGCGCACGGAGCGAGTCCCCTCCTATATAGGAATGGCGGAACGCTTCCACATCAGCCTTATAAAGGCCGTCGGTTTCAATTCCATAAAGTCCACCACGACCCTCCGTGACGACGAAATGCATGGCCCCGGGCATTTCGCCCTGGGAAACCATGTAATCGGCCGCTTGCCGGCGCAAGGCAGGGTCTGGTTTCTGCATGGCCTCAACGGGCACAGAACCGTAAGCGCCTTCGACGGCAATCCGTTCGGGAAGAAGGTTCTGATGCTGAAGCGTTTTCAGAATGGAGGAGATCGCCCGTTGAACGGAGCGGTTGACGTGTAAATCCTGGATGAGTATGACGTCCGGACGGGTTACCGCCGAATTGGCCTTATGGGCATCGGTGATAAATCCCAACTGTTCCGGCAGCGTGATATTAAAAGCGTTTGATGGGAGGGAAGGCGCGATGGGGACAGCCGGGACGGATTCGGCGAAAAGAACGATAGAAAGAATAAGGGCCAGGCCGGATTTAAGTTGTTTCATATTCACGTAAAACTCCTATGAAAATATATTGTGAAACCTTGCCATAGTTTAATGGGAAGGAGGAAATGAAACAATCCAACTAAAGGCTAATTATTCAGGTCCAAAATACCTATGGATTTTATGGGCCCGTTTTGGGGATCTACTGCGGACGGAGGGTGTCGAAAAGATTGTCCAGATAACGTATCGCTCCCTGCGCTTCGTAACCAGCGGACTGAATCTGCAGGGTGAAGGGCGGACCGGGGCGAAAGCGCACATTCGAGCGCTCGGAACTCAGCTCTACCAGGCGCTGCGGCAGGACCGGCGAGTTTTCCAGGAACTGGATTTCGAGCGCTGACGGTTTTTGAATCACGCCGGAAATGCCCAGCTCACAGGCCTTCAGACGCAGATGCGAAATCTGGATGAGTTCCTTCGCCTCCTCCGGCAGCGCGCCGAACCTGTCTTCCAACTCATTCTGGATGGAATCCACATCCTGGAAACGTTCCGCGGACGCCAGCTTCTTGTAAAAAAGGATACGCAGCTCTTCCGAAGGCAGGTATTCCGCGGGGAGAAAGGCGTGGGCCGCCAGATCCATGCTCGGGAAACGCTTCGCGGCCGGAGCTGCTTCGCCTTTTAAGCGGCCGATTTCTTCCTGCAGAAGCTGCGAATAAAGATCAAGCCCGACCGCCGCGATGAAGCCATGCTGTTCCTGCCCGAGCAGATTTCCCGCGCCGCGGATTTCCATATCGCGCACAGCCAGGCGGTAGCCGCTGCCCAGCTGCGTGAATTCGCGCAGAGCTTCGAGCCGCTCGCGCGCGTCCGAGGAAAGGGGCATGGACGGAGAATAGAACAGGTAGCAGAAAGCCTTCTGCCTTTCGCGGCCAACCCTGCCGCGCAACTGATAAAGCTGCGCCAGACCGAATTCTTCGGCGTCTTCGACGATGAGCGTGTTCACCGTGGGAATGTCCAGGCCCGATTCAATAATGCTTGTGGCCAGCAGGATCTGGTGCTTCTCGTGCAGGAACTCCCACATGGTTTTTTCGATCGCATCGCCGGTCATCTGCCCGTGCACCACGCCGATCGATACTCCGGGCATCAGCTTCCTCAGAAATTCCAGCCGCTTGTTCAGCGACTGTACGCGGTTGTGAACGTAAAAGACCTGTCCCTTCCGGTCAAGTTCCTTTTGAATCGTCTCCCTGACCACCGCGTCCTCCAGCGGCCCGACAAAAGTGCTGATGGGCAGACGTCCCGTTGGAGGAGTCTCGATGATGGACAGTTCCCTTAAGCCCGACATGGCAAAGGAAAGCGTGCGCGGTATGGGTGTTGCCGTCATCGTCAAAACGTCCAGGTGCGCGCGCAGTTTTTTCAACTGTTCCTTGTGCTTCACGCCGAAGCGGTGTTCTTCGTCGATAATGAGCAGACCCAGCTCCTTGAAATGCACATCCTTCTGGAACATGCGGTGCGTGCCTATGACGATATCGATCGTGCCGCCGGCGATGCCCGCGAGCGTTTCACGCACCTCTTTCGGGCTTTGAAACCGCGACAACATTCCGATTTTCGCCGGATAGTCCGCGAAACGTTCCGAGAATGTCCGGAAATGCTGCTCCGCGAGGATGGTTGTGGGAACAAGTACAGCCACCTGCATGGAATTGACTACGGCTTTAAAGGCTGCGCGCATGGCGACTTCGGTCTTGCCGTAGCCCACGTCGCCTAAAATCAGGCGGTCCATGGGCCTGGGCGATTCCATGTCCTTTTTCACTTCGCCTATGGCATTGATCTGGTCTGCGGTTTCCTCATATACAAAGGAAGCGGCAAACTCCTGTTCCAGATGTCCGTCTTCCGGGAAGGCGTAACCTGGCAGGGCGGCGCGCTGCGCATGCACTTTCAATAAATCTTTTGCTACTTCCTCGATGCCTTCCTTTACGCGCGCCTTGACGCGCTCCCAGGCCGCGGTATCAAGAGAATTCAGCCTGGGAGTCTTTCCTTCGGAACCGGAATACTTCTGCACCTGCCTGAAATCGGAAAGCGGCACGTAAAGCCTGTCCCCTCCGCGGTATTCGAGCTTCAGATACTCCGCTTCCTGGCCCCCGGCCTGGAGCAGTTCAAGCCCCTTGTAGCGGCCTACGCCGTAAAGCTCGTGTACCACATACTGGCCGGGCCGCAGATCGTGCGCTTCGCGTATCGCCTGGCCGCCTTTGAACTTGGGAAGGCGCGGCCTGCGGTGATAGCGTCCGAAAATTTCCGAGTTGGTGAAGACGACAAGGCCTTTACTACCGTCCTCCCCCCTTGAGGGGGAGGATAGAGGTGGGGGGTGAGCGCCCTTGTGTTCCCCCCCATCCGCACCTTCCCCCTCCGGGGGGGAAGGGATCAGTGGTCTTACATCTTCCAACAAAAACCCTTCGCGCAGGGGGCCGATTAAAAATTCCATGCCTTCAATACGGTGCGAACCGAGCTCCTCTTCCAGCAGTTCCGCAAGACGCTCGCTTTCACCTGTGTTGTAGCTGAAAAAGCAGACCCGCCAGTCGTTGTCGTGATATTTTTTAGCTTCCTGGGCGGCGCGCGAAAGCCGGCCGGCTAATCCCGCAGTGGAATGAAAACCAAGATCAATCGCCTTCGGAGAAGGGAGCCCTTTATAGAGGATGTGTCCACCCACGCCCTCCTCCCTCGAGGGGGAGGGTGCAGGGAGGGGGGCGACTTCGTCCCAGAACCAGACTGTGTCTGCCGGAGCGTAATCAGCTACGCGGCCGGTTCCTTTGGTTTCCCTTATGGGCAAAAGAATCTGCGGATCAAGATAGGCTTCGGAGCGCTGCGTGCCGGGATGGAACCCGCGCAGGGATTCAAGCTGATCTCCGTCGAAAAGCAGGCGCCATGGTTTCTCCGTTCCAGGCGACCAGATATCGACAACCTCGCCGCGCACGGCAATTTCCCCTTCCATTTCCACCATGTCCGTGCGCTCGTATCCTCCCGCAGCGATGGATTCAAGCAGCGATGCTCTGGGATAGCTGCGTCCGGGCCGCAGTTCCAAAGTCTGGCTGGCAAGCTGCTCAGGGGAAAGCACAGCCGCATCAAGCGCAGCCAAAGACGCAACAACAATGGAACGCGGCGATTTTTTCCAGGCTTCAAGAGAGGCGATACGCACGGCGGCATCCTGCTCAGGCAAAAGCAGCAAAGGCAGGCGCTCATTCGAAGGGCGCAGGTTTATCCAGGCTTCCAAATCGGCGACCAGGCCCTCGGCATCGATATCTTCAGGCATTACAACAAGAATGGGGCGCTTCAGGGAGTCTGCGAGCGCTGACAGGAAATAACTTTTCCCACCGCCCGGCAGGCCCGTGAGAAAAACCGGCGGATTCTTAAGCGCTGCCACCACCGAAGAAACAGCGGTATCCAGCGAATGGCCGTTCAATTGCATAACGTCATTTTAGTAACTACAGGGCCGAGTTACTAAAGGGCCGAGTAACAACAGTAACTGCAGGGCCTAGTTCGGCCCTTTAGTTACTGCTGTTGTTCGGGCCTGCCTCTGCTTTCTTCCACGCCTTTATAAGCAGGCGCCTGGCGGTGAACAACCGCGACATGACGGTTCCGAGGGGAACTTTCAATCGATCGGATATATTTTTGCAGGGAAGATTTTGAATATGCCGCCACTTAAGCATTTCGCGGTAACGGCGAGGGACGCGGCGGATTGCAGTTTTAAGCTGTTCTTTTTTTGATTGGTTGATTAAACCTTCGCCGGAACGATCAGGCTCAGACAGTTGTGAGCAGCCCCTTTCCCCTCGGCCGCGGAAGCAATCCTCCAGATAGACCACAGGCGTTTTCCGGCGTTCATGGTTTGCTTCATTAATCGCAATGCGGCAGATCCATGTGAGGAATGAGGAATCACCGCGGAAAAGATGCATTTTCTTATAGGCGATGAGATAAGCCCTGGACACGATGTCCTCCAGCTCGTCAGGCGAACGCGCATACGCTCGAATGTAGTCCGTCAGGGTACAGCGATATCGCTGAATCAGCACTTCAAACGCAGTGCGGTTGCCGGCGAGAGCGGCCTGGATCAGCTGATGCTCCGGTCCACCGCTTCCGAAAGCCCTACGCGACTTCCCCTGAAGGCCGCTGATAACCCGCTCCACGAGCTCAGGAGGATTGAGCGGCTTTGAAAGATAATCATCAGCTCCTGAGCCAAACCCCTCAAGCCATTCTTCCGGCCTGCGGCGCACGGTAAGCATCAGAACCGGCATATCCAGCAACTCTGCTTCAGCTCGAATTTTCCGACAAACACTGTATCCATCGGCGCCGGGAAGGTTTATGTCCAGCAAAAGAAGACCCGGTCTACTCTTTTCCAACTGCCGATATCCCTCCTCCGCAGTATCGGCAGTCTTCACCGCAATACCCGCTTTGTTCAGTATACGCTTAACCAGAATCTGATAATCCAGCTCATCTTCTATATAGAGAACCTGATTGCTCATGAGGAACCCTCCGATTAATTGATTAACAAAGAATGTACTCTGCTCTCCGCGTTCTCAACCGGCAGAGTGAAGTAAAAGATACTGCCTTTACCCGGCTCGCTTGAAACACCGACATGGCCGCCATGCATTTCTACGAGCGCCCGGCTGATAGCCAGGCCAAGGCCGGTTCCCTTGGGCCCCTTTATCTGCAGTCGCGCTTCCCGGACCTGTTCGAACTTATTGAAAAGTTTTTCCTGATCGGACGGGGATATTCCTAAACCGGTATCCGCAACCCTAACGATGACGGCTTTATCCGATTCCTGTTTCGCGGAAACGGTTATACGGCCTCCGGAAGGAGTGAATTTAATGGCATTAGATACGAAATTTATAAGCACCTGGCGGATCTTGTCTCCGTCGGCGGAGACCTCGGGAAGTCCAGAACCGAACTCCAGGGAAACCGCCAGACTGCATTCCCGCAATTTCGCGTCAAAAAGCTGCATAACCTCTTTGATAAGCACAGCAAGATCCACCGGCCGGCGCTTCATCTGGATTTTCCCCCGCTCGAGCGCCGCTACATCAAGCAGATCGTTTACGAACCGGGTCAGCCTCTGCGTATTGAATTCCATGCGCTCCAGATAAAGCGGCCATTCGTCGGGCGGGTGCGCAGGTTTTTCTTCGCGCATAAGCCTTAAATAAGATTCGATCGCCCCTAAAGGCGAACGAAGTTCATGCGTCACCGCAGACACAAAATCCTCCTTCATCCGGTCGAGTTCCCCCAGACGGGCAGCCATAGCCTTAAGCGACGCGGCAAGGGCGCCGATTTCATCCTTTCTCATGTCTATCGAATGCAGATTCGGCGACCACTCCCCCGATGCGATATTCCGCATGGCGGTTGATAAATGGTTTACCGGGCGGGCCAGCGTCATCGCAAAAAGAAAAGCCGCCGCAACTCCCAATATCCCGCAGAGGCTGCATGCCAGACAGATCCGAAGCTTCAAATGATGCAGACGGTTCTTTATCAGTTTTTCGATCGCTTGCGCGGAGAAGGCGATGGACGCTGTGCCCAGCCACTTGTGTCCCAGATAAACAGGTTGGCTGAATAAGAGGACGTCCGATCCTCCAGGTTTATCGGTCATCTTCTTGCCGATGCGATCCGGTTCGGAATGCGCGCGAATTTCACCGTGCGTTTCCACAATGCTGGCGCTGACGATATCCGAATTCCAGTTTCTGAGCCACCCGACGTATTTAACAAGCAACAGGTCGTCATTGGACAGGAACGATTCCTGCGCTATGTGAACGAGGTTATCCAGGATTCCTTGTTCCTGCTGGCCGATTTCCAGGCGAATCTGCCGTTGTTCAGACCAGTAAAAACATCCGGCAAGAAGAGCGCATGTCAATATGAGAAGGGATAATACCGTCAGCGCGAGTTTAGGAAAGAGTCTCACGGTGTTTGCGGATTCTTGAACAGGGAAATTTCTTTCTCCACTTTAACCAGGGCCCTGGCGGCTTTTTCGTTATGCGAGTCAAGGCGGGATGCGATGCGCCATTCGCGGCTTGCCTCATCGAGCTTCCCGCTGGCATAAGCCACAAGACCAGCCTCATAGTGAGCCTGGGATGCTTTGGGATCTTCCTGGCGATCCAGCTCGGCCCTGGCAACTTTAATGTACGATTCCGCCTGAGGATTGCCGGGATCAAGCTTCAGCGTTTCATCGAAATCTTTCTCAGCTAAAGCGCTTTTCCCGCGTTCAAGCGCATCGAGCCCTTCCCTGAACCATCGATCCGCCTCCTGTTTTTTACTAAGGCTGAGCCTCCTGGTCCTGTCCCTTTCCGCGTCCGCTTCAGCCTGAAGCAGATATTCCGCCAGATGCGGATATTCCGGATTAGCTATCGCAACTTGACGGAAAAGGCTCAATGCTTCCAAGGGACGTCCGGCCCGCAGGTTTTCTACGCCCCGTGAAAAAGTATTCGCAACGGCTCTGACCTGTTTTTCTTCTTCAACATGCGCCCGCGCTATCTTTTCGTGCTTCTCAAAATGAAGAGACCCCAGGCTCTGACGGCCGGAGGGCTCCATCTGATTCAGCAGTTGGCGGGCTTTATCCCAGGCCGCTGCGGCTGCAGCATAATCCGCCTGGCCATAAGCGTAAAAGCCCTCAAGGGCATACCGCTCCATAGTGGACACCGATAACCCGTGATCGAGCAGCATCCTGACTTCTGCCTGCAGATCGCTTAAGTCCCTTTGCGCCTGAGCGTAGGATCTATCTTCTTCCAGCACATCTAAAAGGAGATCTTCGGCGGCCAGGAAATGCCCCAAATCTTTTTCCAACCTGGCTTCTTCGCAGCGGTTTTTTAGACGTTCCTTTTTTACGCTCATAGGCTTGTACATCGCCTGTTGAAAAGCCTGCTTCAGCGCCCTGGTGAATTTTTCTCTCGCTCCAAGAATGTGGGTGGATTCCTTTAGGATCTGAAGCCTTTCCTTTTCGGTACGGGCATGCTGCTGCGTTTCCAGTTCCTGAATGATCAGAGCGATGCGCTGATGAGCCTGCGGATTTTCTGGTTCCGCTTCAAGGACTTTCAGAAAATGTTCGGTCTCGCCCATAAAATCCGGCAACATGGGGACAAAACCTGGAGCGGCATTATCTCCCCAGACTAGAGACGGCATGAAAAAGAACAGGTAAAGCAGTTTCATGTTTTCTGACAGTAGACCACCTGGATGTATGGCGGCAGGCTTGAAGCCGTTCCAGTCCATCCTCCGTGATTGTGGCTGGGAATCGTATGCGCGTGATCAAAATTGGCTACATGTCGGTCTGCGGCCTGGGCGCTTACCCACTGATCGTTATTCGGCCCGGGATTGGTGGTCATGATGCCACTGTCTGCGATGGAATGGTTGTGGGTAGCCGATCCGCCGGTCGCTCCGTAACTTGAGCCCCCCATGGGGAAGAGATTGTCTAAGGCGCTAAAGCGCACCCAGCCTGATGGACAATCCCCCGCAAAGATTGCAATCAAACCCGGGGGGACCAAATAACTTTGCGTGTTTGCATCAAGCCCCGTAGAAGTAACAGCGCCTGGCGCAAGTTTTGCCGCGGTAATGGCGCCGTCAACAACCGTATTGCTGATCTGCGCGTATACCGTAGAAGTCAGAGGATCGCGCGGCAGGAGCAGCTGGCCATTTATGGAAATTTCTATATAAGGCGCCACGTTCTGCCAATCCACACCTGCGGGAGTAAGCACTACGGAAAAAATCCCCTGCATGACCTGAACCGTCTGATCGCCGCTGGACCAGTATTGAACCGACCCATCCTGATTGGTGATGTTGAAAAGCATGGTCTGTGTTCCGTTTACCGGTACCCCCTGCTGTTTCAGAGAACCCTGGTAAGTGATTTGCTGTGGTACTGACCCAGCCTGCAATAACCCCGGAAATCCAAACAATAAAATAAAAAAAACCTTTTTCATGGTTTCTCCTCTCATCTGATAATCATCAACTTGCCGTTTTTAGAATCGGAATCCGATTCTACGCGCCACAGGTATACACCGCTGGCGGCATGCGATCCGCCTGAGGTGTTACCATCCCATTTTTCCTGTCCCAGTGTGCCGTTCAAATCGGAATGATGCAGTTCACGCACTTTTTCTCCGCTGATTGTGTAAATCCTGATGGTGCATTCCGATGGAAGGTTGGAAAAAGTGAGCCCACCCTGATCGGTCCCGGTTTGACCGGCGCTATTCCCCTGATTAGGCCCGTGCGGCCGCCAGGGATTCGGGAAAACATAAACATCAGACGCGTCGCCGGCGGGACCACCTATCAACGCGAATACTGCCGACTGAGTAAATGAACCGGAGACCGTCTGGATCTTGGGCGTGCTGTCCGGCATTTCCACCCAGAGATGATGATCCTGATCCAGCGTATACAACCGCAGCGTCCCGGCGCGTATAGCGCTTGTTCCCGATACAAGTCCGTTTTGACTGTCGAAAGAAAACGATATTTGCGCTGCCCTGGTCAGCGCTCCCGTTTTCTGCCCGGCGACATTCATAAACGAAATTTCCTGCATGGCTACCGGGCTTGAGTAACCTTTCCCTGAAACCAGGGCTTTGGAATTTGCGTCTGAAACAGCCTGAGGATCCACAGAGATTGGATTGTGCAAAGGATCCGCGTCGGTCAATACGGCAAAATAATCAGATAGAGCGTCCGCTGGGATGTTAATGCTCAGAGTATTGCCGTAAACAGGGCTGCGGCTTGTACCGGAACCCGATGCCGAAATGCCTCCGAGCGGCGCATAAATGATGTTCTGCTGATGCGGATCGAGAAGCGTCATGAATTGGAAATCCGTATTCTGATCTGCTGGAAAACCGTCAACGCTTTGCAATGCTGGCGATACTGCAACAGAATAAAGCGTGTTCCCCTGCCAGGGCTGGTTTGGTATTACCAACAATGTGTGTTGCGACGGGTCGGAAGGATCTACGCTTAACTGCGCGGCGAATGGCTGATTCGAAACCTGACCGAGATGATCCTGAAGCGTGATTACGGCAACACCTTTTTGCAGGGTATCCATTTCGATCTGATCCGAAAGCTGAATGTGCGCCGCGGATTGCAAGGGGATACCGTAAGGCATGCCATTAATCGTAAACGTAGTCGAATCCAGCGCAACATTGACCACGTGCAGCATATTCCCATTCCCAAAATGTCCGCCGCAGTATCCAGGCAAAACTTGATTGTCCCGATTGGTCCCGCCCTGAGAGTTTTGCTCTCCAATACAGTCGTTAAGGGTATAGTTGCCGCCGCTGAGCATCGCGCTCCCGGACGCTCCCCAGAGGTCTTTGGTCAGCGTATAATTCCCTCCCTGCGCGCTGCGCGCCGGGCGCCCCAGTAATATGACTGCAGAACTACTCAGCAGGAACCATAACTTTAATTTGTTCATAGGTTTTCTTCATCATGCCAAGCGCCTGTGGATGAGAGGGATCGATCTCCAGCGCTTTATTGAATTCGACCAGCGCTTCCGGGTACCGTTGACGCTTATATGCCTTCATCCCTTTATCAAAATAGCGCTGCGCTATGATTTGGGGATCTTCTGCTTCCGAAGCAAAACGCATCGTCAGACCGATCCGGTTTACCGCGCCGAAATCGCCCATGGTGGAGAAGGCATAATCAAATTCGACTATTCTGAAGCGGACTCCGGCGCCGATACGCAACCCGCTTCCTAAATCGCCTTCACTGGTGTAGCCGCCGCGCAAAGCAAGAATATTAAAGGCCCAGATCTCCAGGCCTGTTCCTGTGGAAACCGGACCGTCGTTTGGCTTACGCAGATCCAGGTCCCAGGTCAGGATTTCACCGTAAATCTGGCCGGACCAGGACACTCCCGCGGTAATGGTTCGCGGCAAAGCGAAGGATTCTTCATCGAACGTCAGCGCCTTGCCCGTATTGCGCAGCGCAAGGCCAGTCCTCCATCCTTCCGACCATTCCCCCCAGCTGCGGCCGGGGGAAAATGCGAGGCCCAGATCCCCGGCAAAAGTTCCGGCGCTTACGGTATCCAGGCGTTCCTGTATCCATTTGCCGGTAGCTCCCACGCTCAACTCCGAACCGTAGCGGCGGTTCCCGAAAATGGTTTTGGCGTAGCTGATCCCCATTGCGGAGTCGTTTGCTCCGATTTCCCCTATAGACTGCCCGGAGGCATCGTACCCCTGGAATTTTTCGACGTTGAGATAGGTGAACTGCCCGGCAAAAGTGCCATAAGCCGTGGGGACCGCGTAACCTGCGAACTGCTCAGTGATGTCCTGAACATACTGCGTATTAGTAAAACCGGCTTCGGAAACTTTCAAATGTGCGAGCCCCGCAGGATTCCAGTAAGCTGAATAAATATCGTCGGCCAAACCAACCTGGGCGTCCCCCATTGCCGCGGCGCGCGGGCCAATACCAACCTTAAGGAAATCCGCAGAAGTCGTACCGGCATCAGCAGCCTGAAGCTCGGGAACAATGAACAGACAAAGACTGAAAAAGAGACAAACCTTCATATCGCGCTAACCGTTAGAGTCGGCAGAAGCCTTTTTATTCGATACCTCCATTGAAAAACCAGACGGAGGACGGGGCTTTCAAAAACGTTATAGTGCGGTCCAGGTGTTTTCAAAAGACCCAGATTAGAAAATGAGTCTAAAGACCCAAAAAAGGGTGGGTGGGTTGGTCCCTGATTTTTAGCCTTTGGTCATATTTAATATTCCGACGATACCCGGTAGACTTTCTCCATGTTGCCGAACGCGCGCGCGATTATTATGGAACGCTTGAACAAAGACAGTTTTTGTTTCCCTCTTCTGCGACGGCTTGTTTCCCTGCTGCTGGCGGGATGCCTGGTAGCGCAGACGGCAGCTGCCGAACCGGCGATCCGGAGCATCAGCGCGTCGGAGAAACTTCACGCCGCTTCGCCGGTTCCCTGGCTCTCTGGTTCCCCGCTTCCTGCTTTCGAAACGCAGGCTCTTGCCTTCGCCGGGATTTCCGTTCGGCTTCCCCATCATCACAACATCGCCGGAGAAGTCCGGAACATCGCGTCTGCCTCGCTCCTGCGGAACTCGGATGATCCAGCCGATAGCCTGACGCCGGTTTTCGGAGCCGCCGCACTGATCTTCGGGCTGGCGTCCGGCCGCACATGGCTGGCGGCGCTCGGAGGATCCATTCTGCTGCCTTTCATTCTCAGGACTGCTGCCAGCGAACGGAACTGCGGCATAGCAGAACCTGCCGTGCAGAAAACCACTCCCGATCTGGTCTCAATCATGAGATGGCTGCAAAGGTGTCCTTCTCGCCACGCATTCGCGTTTTATGAGCTGCTTAATTATGTCGATGCTAATCACCGCGCCAGGGAACTGGACGTTACTTCCGAAAGGATTCTCGGAAGTCGATTGCTTGATATCGGATTGGAAACAGAGATGGATTTCAGCCGCTGGGGAACCGGCGAAGAATTCCTGTCCAGCAGCAACCTGGTTTTTATACTCCGGTTATGCGGCATACCGATCATAGGACTCGACCGCGATGTGGAAGACGATATAAGCAGCGGCTATATCAAAGGGGTTGTCCAGGACATGAACATGTTCGGAAACGATACGTTTGAAACAGCTGTCAGCATTAATCTTTTTCACTCCGATTATTTTAAAGACTCATACAAAGCGGCGGCTGAGGAACTACGAAGAGTTCTGGTGAATAACGGTATCTTTCTGGCGGATACGATCACCGCCAACCCACGATTTGTTACGGCATTTAAAGAGACCGGCTTTGAAATCGTAGAACTGGCCCAACCGGGAGACCGAGTCAATAGTCGTTACCTGTTGATTAACCGGAAACCACACACAGCGCCTGAATCCGTCAAAGGCATGACTCTTTTCTGGGACAGATTCGCGAAGCTGCCGGTGTCGCTGCGGGCATTTCTTGCCGGGATTTGCGAGCCGGTGTGGTACCGGCTGATTTATCCCCTCACGCATCCCCGGGTACTGGGGCAACCGGGCAAAATGACCAGAAAATTTGTCGAAGATCACGGCCCTGGGCAGACGCGCTGGGAGAAAATACTGCGCACAGTCCTTTCTATGGCAGAGCAGACCGCATGGGCTACAGGCTTATTGCATTATTCTGCGGCGGCTCTGGCCAATCCACATGGATCATTTATAACGCTTACGGCGTTGGTGATTGGCAAGGCGCTCCTTTGCGCCATAGCCGTGCATCTCGCATGGAATGTTCCTCAGGCAATCCTCGACGAGATATACGAAGGCTTCAAACCGGTCTACGGCATGGCGAAGAAGGGCGGAGGAAAGTCAAAGGCTCCTTCGCTGAATATTTCTTCAAACCTGGCGAAACAACTGCAAATCTGGGCTGCCGACCTTACGTCAGACGAAGAGCATCTCTCAGCGTTAAAAGACTTTGGTGAGACGTTCCGCACCGTCGCCGGTAACGTGGACCGGATTCGCACGGAACTGCAAAATCCGGGGCCTCTGGGGCTGGAACCTGCTCTTCAGCCTTCAATGATTGATTTCTTCAACCGCGTCGTCAAAGGCCTACCTGCTGGTTCACTTCAATCCGAGATTGGTTTCCCCAACGGAGGAGTTCTGACAGGCTACCTGGCAGACCGGCTTTTCCCCGGAGAGCTTGAAAAATGGCGACAGGAAACCGAGGAAAAACGCAGGCTCAAAGAAGATGCCGAAAAACGCCAAGAGGAAGAAGAAGCACAGTTGCACAAACCTCTTTCCGATGACGATTCGATCCCGCTGCGATGCCTGACGCGATATTCACCGGTCGGTGCGGCGATTGGCCTTTTGAATACGCTTTTTTACGCGATGCTCGGTCGCAAAGCACTGCGAAAGGAGACCGGCTTTCGAACTCCGGTTTCGGGAGATGATCTGCTGTCAAAGGCCACCGCCGACGAATTCTATGACCATCTATTGGATCTGGAGCGGCGCGGTATTTCTCTTCCCGAGACTTTAACGGTTTACGAATTCGGTGTCGGGGACGGCCGGTCCGCATCTGATTTCCTTGACCGCATCATTGAACGGGACAAGGACCATCCCGGGCATGAATATTACCCCCGCATGCGCTATGTGCTGGGGGACTACTCAGAACGCATGCTGAACAATGCGCGTTCGTCAGGCCGCCTGCAACCACACAAATTGGTAACGCAGTTCGTCCGGCTTAAGGCAGAAGAGGCTCTGCCTTTCAAGCCCCGCTCCGCGCTATTGGTACGCTCGTATGAATTGCTCGACGACCTTTCGGGTGTGCGGCAGATTGCAGCCACTGAAGGTCATCTCCTTGAAGCAGGGATACGTCTGGCTTTACAACCCCCGGGATCGTGTTCAAGCTCCCGAGATCCGGTGTTGGCCATGGATGAAGGCCTTATCGAAGAACTGCCTTCTTCTCTGAAAGGGCTCGGCTGGATGACACCTGAATTACTGCAAAAGGTGCCATGGGAAAGCCATTATTTTCCGCTGGATCTTTTCGCGTCACCGTTTGCCGAACACCGCGCGTGGCTTGAGAACCTTGCCCGGACCCGCAGAGACCTGGAGATCCCGTTGAACATGGGCGCTTTCAGACATCTGCTGCTAGCCGTCGAACTTCTGAATCCGGAACATGAAGGATACCTGCAGACCTTCGATTACGGCTATCACTCGACCCCGGCCAACGGATATCGGCATCTCATCAGGATCATTAAGGGACAGCCCACATCCCAGGTTAATTTCCCCTTCCTCGTCCAGGGAATTGCCAGAAGGCTGCCGCATACCGGAGTGATACTCGAGCGGGAGGGTGAATATTTGTCCAGAAAAATGAACGACCACCTGATTGAACAACACCAAGTTGACGAGTGGCTATTCGATAGCGGCAATGTGGAAATAATACTGCCATTCGTGGAGGGCCTCTACCAGCGAGCGGCCAGAGACGTGCTGACCGAGAGTTTCCAAAACAAGTTCGGTTACATAAGCCTTCTGGATGTCACGACCAGGTTTATCGAAGCAGGAATACCGGAAATTCAGTTCAACAAGCTATTGAGTCGCATTGTGAAAATGGTTAAGAACCATCGCAGCCCCCGCATGTATTTAAAAATCCAATTGGAGCTTCCGGCGGATTCCCAGCGATTAGGAGCCGCCGCATGAACGGACGACGGCTGATCGCCCTGGTGCTGGTCGCGAGCCTGATCGCCGAACCTGTTATCGCAGGAATGCCCACCATACCTCGGGGCGGGCGGTCGCCAGATGTATGGAGACCGCTTCACGGGCCTTTTGAAACGCAGGCTCTCGCCCCTCTGGCCGTGGGCGCGTTCATACGGATCAGGATGGGTTTTGAAAGCCGAGTGGACAGTCAGTTGCGCAGACTGGCGCAGCGGTACGCAGTACCGGACCAGCTCAATACGATCCTGTCAGCGTCGCCGGTGTTGTTAGGGCTGTTCAACTACAACCTGCATAGATCGCAGCCCTCGGTGTCAGCCGCACTGATCGGGCTTTTGACCGGCATCTTCGTCCTGATAATAGTGCGCATCCTTCAGGCCTGCGGCCGCGGCCCATGGCCCTGGCGCGGCCTGCAGACTCTGCGCTTTGATGCGCTGCTGACGCTCCCGGTTATCGCAGGCATCACCACAATCGTTTCCTCCCATCCCATAGCTCATGCTCAAAACATGGTCAACCCTTTAGCCGCGTTGATCCCCACGGGATTGATGGGATTTATCCTGGGTTTGTTTTTCAACAAAAAACAGAAAAAGGCTTCTGAACAAACAAAAACCATAGATCCCCAAATGGGTTTTCGTTTTGTTCCACAGGCGACACCGCGGCAAACTCGCATGCTGTTGTGGATTCTTCCCGCCGCGTTCCTGTTATGCAATGCCTTCGCGGTCATTTTCGGAAAAGCATATCTCCACGATGTTTCCAACGGCCCGGCAACCTCTTTGGTGGTCGGCGTTGTCGTAGCGTCGGCGGTATGGCATATTCTTAGGACAACATCCGCCCGCATCCACTGGCCTCTGGGAATCATTCTGATGTCAACGGCCGCCCTGGCCAACGCTCTCGAAACGCTTGCCACCGGCGCAGGATGTGATCCCATCGGGCTCAACCCGTTTAATCTGGCCGACCTGGTCAACATGGCCGGCACAAGTCTGCTGGCCGCGGAATTTTTCCCATTCATGGAACAAATCCATCTCCTGAGAATGCGCTGGCAAAGCGAAAAGCCAAAACACCCTTTCTTCCGCAAAGGCTGGGGCCACGCGATCGGGTTCATCCTTGCCATAGTCATTTCCCCTTTAGGCGTCAGGGGTTATATTGATTCCGCATTTACTCCAATTGCCGAGACTGACGCGAGCGGAACGATCTACATCCACAGAATGGCCAGGCTTCCGGAAACTATTGAAGGCTTGTCCCGTGAAAAACAGAAAGAAGTTCTCCGAACAGTTATAGGGCGGGATCTTTACCGGGCCTTCCTGCACCTCGGGCCATCGGACGATCGCGAGCAGCGTCTCCGTTTTGAATTTCTGGACCGGCCGGAGTTGACTTTGTCGCTGCTGGGAGATTTGCGGAGAGAAGTAAACATCCTCCCAGAGGACAGCGATCGCACCATGGAACCCGATGAAGTGATTAGAGATTTCCAGGCGATAGTGGAGTCTATGGCTTCGGTGCGCGATCTTATCCAAAAAGGGGACATCGGGAGAGTCCTGACTCTCCTGATGGACCAAATTCCTTCCGCCGAAGTGCAGTCCAAAGCGCGGGATCTGCTGCGGCAGCGCTGGATTGAAGACCCCCAGCTCATGGATTCGAATCTTGTCCGCGCTTTGGAGGAGGAAGATCCGCAACGGTTACAGATACTACAGCGGATGCTGAACACCTCCTGGTCTGATTTCCCCGTACAGATTAAAAGCGCTGTCACAAAAGAAATGGACCGGCGCGGAATACCCCCGAATGGCAGGGCAACCCCACGGAGAACACCGAACCGGAGCACAGGAGCCGCCGCATGACTTACGGGCGAAAGCTGATCGCGCTGTTGCTGGCGGGGTGCCTGATCGCCGACCCTGCTATCGCAGGCGTTCGTGAAGCGTTCACATCTACCTGCGCTTCACGAGGTGCGCCCACCATACCTCGGGGCGGGCGGTCGCCAAATGTATGGAGACCGCTTCACGGGCCTTTCGAGTCGCAGGCTCTCTCCTTTGCCGGGATTTCCGTCCGGCCCGGAGGAGACCGCCGCAGGGCCGGCATGATACGGCGCATCGGAGACCGGTTTCGTGACCCTGGTTTTCGGGACGGGCTGCACCGCCGGGTAACGACAGTTCTCCTCGGCGCAATCGGGATGATGCCCGCAGCCATCGCCGGTACAAGCGGACAGGAAAAATCTCCTTCTGATGAGGAAACCACAAATACATGGACTGAACTGCGGGACCGCCTGCAGGGCATCCACGATGCGTTATGCGAAGCGCGCAGGAAAGAAATTGAAGCCAGAAAATGTCTGACCTATAGACAGGATGATTCCCTGCGCGCACAGCAGGATCACGAAGCGTCGCTTCAGGAATGCCGTACCCTCAGGGACCAATGGATGCAGGAATTCAATGCATGGGACGAAAAGTTTACAAAGCGCCTCTTTCATGAACCCATTGCCTCTATCAGAAGCGATATTATTCGCATGTCGGACATGTTGGCCAAGCAGTCAGAAGCCGTTGAGCTGCTTGCCGGATCTTCTTCCGGCATCCCTCCGGACAATCCTTCCCTTCGCACCGCAGATATCTATATTGGCATGTGGGCGCACCGCAAAGGGATTCTCGGCACTATCAGGGCCAGCAATCCGTTCGAACCTCTGCAGTCGGCCGATTCCTGCAATCAGATTGAAGCGGCCAAAATAATTTACCGTGATCGACAGAGCCTTACAACCGAGGACTTGATCCAAATTATTCAGCGTCTGACCGAAGGGACTTTCCTTAACGAAACCGCCCGGGAGTGGCTGATCATGGCCATTCAGAGACCGGAGCTGGAACCGCTGCGTCCTGATCCCGCCAATGGGCGGAAAGTTCCTGTCTGGGAGGACATCACCTGGGAAGTCATGCAGAACCTCCGCGGTCGCCTGTCTGCGGCCGTTGATCAAGGCCTGTTTCCCGCTGAAAAGATGCTGGCGGTGCTCCGTCCGGTGGTTGTTTCCGTGCTGCCGTCTTCTTCAAGCTCGCACGAATTAACCGTCGTCGCCGGCGCCGTGCGGGAGGAGCAGGCTCGGATGGGAACCCCTGTTATTCCTCATCGCATGCTTTGGGAAACGCGTCCGTTGTTTGGCGGCCATAGTGACGTGCGGGATTTCTTCCGTGATCAAGATAATTTGAGCCGGCCAGCAGGAAGCCCACGAAAGCGCTATCTGTCGCCCATGGCGGTTTCCGTGACTCCCTTCGGCCCCTCTGCCGAAAATCTGTGGGCCGCATACTATCTTCTTAGCAATGAACCAGGCAAAGAAGTTCTTCTCGGGGATGTGGCGCATGTTCTGGATTTGCCTCCTGACTCGATACGGTCCTGGGCGCATCGGGAAACCCCGCCGGAATATGCCTCAGCCCGGCATTATCTGCGCGGGCATTTTCACGTTGTCGCTGAGGATAATTTCCTGGACCGATTCCATCCCGCGGAACCCGACCAGCACATTACGGAAATACAGTCGCTCTACCTGGAAGACGCTGACGCCAGGCTGGAAGCCGCCAGAATTCTGGCCCTGCACCGGGCCGAATTAAACACGCGAAACATCCTCCAGGTTATTTTAAGGATGACAAAAGGACCGCCCTTAGAGCCCCTTGCGCGGGACTGGCTGATTCTGGCTGTGAACGGATCGTGGAATGGAATCTCCATGGAGGAGGCGGAATCCATCCGCAGAATGGTTCAAGCCAGCGATCTGGATCCTGGATATTGGGAATCACTTATGCGCCCGGTGTACACAGCCGTCATACTAACGCCGGAAGAGCGGGCCTTTCACCTGAATGCCTGGCGCCAGTCCGACGACGCAAAGCGGTTGTGCCTTGTGAAGCGGGCTGTCGAACAGCTTCAGGCCGAGAACCGCCAGCCCACTCCGACTGCCGTGGCGGAAACGCTGGGGATAATCCCTCAGGACTTAACTAAGTTACTCCGAAACAGACTTCATTTGGGTTTCGCCGCCTTTTCAATTATCTCTGACCATGTTACAGAGAATAATCTTCGTACAACGTTGTTTTCCATGCGCAGAAGCCCGAACGAGCCCGTCAGCGCTCAGTTGCTGGATGGCAGACTGAATAAAACCATTGACGGCCTGTGCAATTGGGCGTCGCACAGGACCACAGTGGAAAAACAGGCGGGACAGGGCGCCGCGTACGGAGTAAATCAAAGCGGCGGCTGGAGTTTCCTGAATTCTCTGGGAATTTTTGGCGCTGCGGTTCACTCTCCACAGCCGGCCCTCGAAGAGTGGGTGCTGCGCTGTCTTGATGAACAGGGATTGGAGCGGTCAGCAGGAAATCTCCGTCTTGTCAGAGAGCAGGCTGGATGGCATCAGCCACTCCGTACGGAACTGTTGGCGCATATTGCGGAGCATAAAATTGAACATAACGATCAGGATCCTACACTGGCGCATCTCGCGCGAACCACCGGGACAAGAGAAAAAACCCTCAAAACACTGCTCGATCAATACGGCATCTCTTTGGGCCGCCCCAAAACATTAATGGAACGCCTGCAGGAAGATCCTTCGATCCCCGGCCTCCTGGCGTCATATGGGGGCCGGAAAAAAATTGCCAATGAACTTGGAACTAGCCCCAGTTATTTATCTAACGTTTTAAAGAGACTCCGGGAGACACCGAAGCTGATCATTGGATTCGTTATTGCGCTTTCATTCATGCATCCGCATCACGCCGCGGCGCAGATAACTGATCATTTGTTTTCGTTAGTGCACACAGGCGCGCCGTTCCACCGCATTACGGATTCAACGCTTCAACTGCTCGGGAATGGCAATTTGTTTCACACGGTTGCAGCCTACTATGCCCCGTCCCAGGATGGACATCTCATTGAAACCATGGTCCAGCAGCTGCGGGCGGCTAATCCATCGGTTAATCCCTTTGACCCGAATTCCCTGCGCTGGGGAGACCTGCTGAAAATTCCGGACAGCTGGTTTGCCGCGTTCGCGCCTTCAACTGTGTCTGCGCCTCCACCTGCGGCGTTGACCCCGGGTATAACGACTCATCTCCTATGGTGGATTGCCGCTGCCGTTATCATTGCCACGGCGGTCATCACCATATTAATTGTCCGGCACGTAAGCCGGAAACGCGAACCGGCTCCGCAGGAAACCGGAGGGCCAGAGCAACGTCGTGAAATTTCCCCGGCTCCCCCTCTACCCGTTTCCCCGGCGCAGCCGTTGCCGGAGCCTCCCGCCCATCTGGCGAGAGCCGTGCAGATTCTGGAAGAAACCGGGTTTGCTACGGTGGAGACCTCGCAGAAAGGGATTCTCCTGTGGGATAAAGATTTTTCCTGGCAGATTCTCATCCATGCGGACGGCAGCCTCTTTTTAAGCCGGAAAGATATGCCCGATGCCGGCACCCAACTGATTGGCCCTGCCGCCCGGCTTAGCGGCGCGGAACTTACGGAGAACGGGGATCGCCTGCGCGTCGAGTTTGACGGGACATCGGAAGATGCCGTCGGCGACGAACTGATCTTCCGGAAGCCGGACGCGGAAATTTTCAGGGAAGTGCTTCCTCGTAACGAAGCCGTATTGCGTTACTCCGGATTTAACCGCTCGACCGATGAGGAAGGCCCGCTCTACAGGAAGTGGCGCTGGACGATCCGGGTGAGCGGAGGCGGCTGGAAGGTTTCCGGAAAACCGGAATGGCCAGGGACATTTATCAGCGCGCGGGAACTGGCCGGAATCAAAAAAATAAACCTCCGCGAGAACGAACCTCTAAAGCTTACCGGATGCCCGGGCAATCCTGAATTCACCCCCATCCAGCTTCTTCTGCGTCACAGCGGTTTCCGGACTCAACAGGATCCTATCTGGCCTTGGGTTCATCCGGAAGGATGGCTGGCCGCGGACTTACAGGACAATCGGGGTAATCCCGAAATCCTTATCGCCCCCGGCCAGAATCCATTAAAGAGTCTGCGGCTTAAAACAACGAATCTGGCAGACCTCAAGATTGATGAGGCGCAGGTTAACGCTTATCTGACTGACGGTCATTCGCAAACCGTGTCGCGGGACAAGTTCCTGAATGAAGTGCCTGACCGGCCAATCGTCAGGGTATTACGGGCAGGCGGATTCCGCCAGATTGAAGGCGACATATATGGGTATATCCAAAATGGCTGGGAAATCCGCCTGCCCGATTCAAAGAGAGTACAGATCGCCGGGTTGAGGAGCGCTGATCCGTTTCTCCCGGCTGATTCCATTGAGCAAATTTACATCAGCGATCGGAACGAGACCCTGCGGGGATATGAGACCGGGCAGACGCTGCAGGTTCAACCGGGAGATCTGGTCTTGCGCCTGCGAAATGACCCTAAACCAATTAGAGTGTTCCATGCGGAAAGGTCCACCCTGGTAGATGCGCAAGCCCTCCATGCGGGAGTATACGGGCACACTCCGCTTTGTCTGTTGAACTACGGTTATCTTCTGGCCCCATTTATATGGCTCTGGTGGCGCATCCCTGCCGTATCCAGGCTCAAAAAGACGGGAGGATGGCCGACGGACTGGCGCCAGGCCTGCGCCGAAGCGCGGGACATCGGCGGGCAGTTGTGGTTCAAAGCGATGTTTGTGCCGCTCATCGAATTGCCTCTTCTCCCCGGACTTGCCTGGGCGATGCATGTATGGCTGGGGGCTAATCCCGTTCTGGCCGCGATGTCCGGCGGACTTCTTGCTGCGCTGGCACACCTGGGGCGCGAATTCATTCAGTATTGGCCAGAATTACAGAATGAGGACAGCTCACCCCAGGAGGGGGAGGGCTCGGTCTCTGAAGGCATCCAAACGCGGTTCTTGTGGCGCTTATTGGGAGCCGTATTGATCAGCCTTTGTGCGATGCCCGAGCTGTACCGATTTTTCGGCATGGCGCATCCGGCCTACGTGCTCTGGCTTGTTCCTGCGCTTTTGCACGCGGTCTGGAATCTGGTCTGGAACTGGAACTCGAACGGGATGGAATCCACTCCCGAACTCAGCCTTGGCGGCGGAGGTCAAACCGGCGAGAATAGAGAACAGGATACCGGGATTCCCCTCCCGCCGCCCGCGGCCGTACCGGGAGCGCCGGCAAAGGATGTCGCCAGTGCAATGAAGAGTCCGTCAGAAGCCTCTAGGGCGGTGATTGCGCTGACGGATGAAGAAATTATTTTGTACTTCGGACAGGATATTTTAAGCCGCTGTCAGAAAGAGGGAATCCGGTTTTATATACGGCGATTGGACCGTGTTAATGATCAACATTTTATTGATGAATGGAGGCCTAATTACGAGCCAATGTTCAGCGACCTCAACAGCTTGGAATTTGGAGTTTTAGCCGCAACGGAAGGCCGGGAATCCCTGCTGGGTCACGCAACCATCACGCTTCTCATCGGAGAACGGGTGGGTCTTCAAGGATTGGCGCTGGAAATCGGGGACATCGAACTATTCAAGCGGGGGGATGAACTTCCTGGCCTCAGCGATCTTCTGTTTGATTTTCTCATCAAGGTTTCTGTGGAATCAGGGAAAATCGACGCAGGCCTTTGGGTTCAACCAATTACCAGGGGAGCAGAATCATTCGTGGAGAGGCGCGGCTTATTTTTCCAATCTCCTAGCGGTATTTTTCAAGGCCTCACACAATGGGCATTGATGATGGCTTACCATACACTTGAACTTGAAACAGCGTTCAACCAGAACGGAGATGGAAAACCTATGCAAGTCAAAGGCTTCGATCTTATAGGACTTCCTATTCAGATTCTTGAAACATCCCATGAGGGCAGTGCTGGTTCTTACGTCCCGCCATCCGCATCCGGACCAGGGACGCCGGGGACGGCGCATCAGTACGCAGTGCAAGCCGCAGCCTGACGGAAAAACCCTTGGAATTCAGGAGAATTGGAGACAGAATATACGCGTGATCCCCACAGCGCGATCCCCTTTAGCGTCGATGCTGCTTGGCGTAATGGTTTCAGGCGCGGTTTTTGGCGGCCCCATAGGACAGCTTACGAATGCTCCGGCTCCGACGCGTTCGAAGACTCCATCAACTACCACCGCATCTCCGGAGACAGACGTAAGGGTTTACCCGAATCCCTGGCGCGTTGACAAAGACGCAGGCGTGCCTCTTACATTCGATCATGCCGGCTCCGGCGCTACGATTAAAATCTACACCATTTCCGCGCGCCTGGTGCGGACGCTTTCCGCCGAAGAAGGTTCTGCTCAGTGGGACCTTACCAATTCCGACGGCAAGAAAGTGGCCTCCGGATATTATCTCTACGTAGTAACCGACTCCACCGGCAACAAAACCCGCGGCAAACTCGCGATCATCAGATAACACCAGGGCCGAGAAACAACTACGGCAGGGCCGAGTAACAACAGTAACGAAAGGGCCTAGCAACAACTACGGCGGGGCCGAGTAACTACAGGGCCGAGCGATGGCAGTTACTTTCGTTACTCGGCCCTGTAGTTACTGTAGTTACTGTAGTTACTGTTGTTACTGCCGTTATTCCCAGTATCCTGCGATGGGTGTTTTGCAGTGATAGCAGGCGCCGTTGCGGATTTTATTGGAGAGTATTTCGTACCCGCTGCGCTCGATTAAAACTTTCTGGCAGGAAGGGCAGCGGGTGTCTTCATAATCGCCCACCTCGCCGGAGAGGTTCCCCGCGTAAACATAATGCAGGCCTTCCTCATACCCGATTTCCGCGGCCTGCACCAGTTTTCTGGCAGTGGTGTTATTGTGGTCAGTCATGCGGTAATTTTTATGAAACGCGGTTACATGCCAGGGGATGTCCGGGGAAACCGATTTTATAAACCTCGCCATATCACGCAGCTCTTCAGACGTATCATTAAAGTCCGGCACGATCAGAGTCACCACTTCCAGCCAGAACTTCTTCTCGTGCACCACCTTTATGCCGTCAAGAACATGCTGCAAAACCCCGCCGAGCAGGCGATAGGCGCTGTCTTTGAAGCTTTTCAGGTCAATTTTATACAGGTCCACCCAGGGCCGTATGTAATCGAGCGCCTCGGGCGTAGCATTGCCATTGGAAACAAAGGAGCAGACCAATCCGCGGGCCTTGGCTTCCTTAAAAATAGCCACGGCCCATTCACTCGTAATAAGCGGTTCGTTATAGGTGCTGGTTACTGCACGCGCTTCGTATCTTGCGGCGAGGTCGACAAACTCTTTGGGAGAAATAGACAGGGGCGGCGTGCCCGCAACCGGATCGCGTAACGCCTGCGAGGTCACCCAGTTCTGACAATAACCGCAGTGGAAATCGCAGCCCAACATGCCGAAACTAAAAGTCATGGCTCCGGGAAGCGCGTGGAAGAAGGGTTTTTTCTCGATGGGGTCTAGCTGAAGGCCATCCACGTACCCCCAGGGCACGTGCAGGATTCCGTTTTCATTGAAGCGCACCCGGCAGATTCCTTCCCTGCCGGGAGGAATTACACAGCGGTGTCCACATGCGAAGCAACGGATTTTTCCCTGAGGGAGCTTCTCGTAAAGAGCTCCTTCGCGCGTGCGTTTTCGCAGCTGTTCACCCAAGGTTGACTGCATTGGGGTACCCCCAAGCTTTATGCTACCGCAGACAATGATAAAAAGCAAAAATTAAAAGGTTTCCAGAACTAATACGGCGAATTTCCTAAAATAGGTAACCGTATGCGCCGCTATCTTACTCTTTTTCTTGCATTAACAGGTGCGATCGCTTTCGCGCAGGCTCCCGGTCCGGCTGCCCGGCAGCTTTCGCTTCAGGAAGCGATCCGGCTGGCGATCCAAAATAATTTATCGAGCCGCCTGGCCAAAGCTCAAACTGAAGAGGGGCGCGGGCTCGCCATTCAGGCGGCATCCGACCTTCTCCCGCATTTCCTGGGGAGCATTCAGCAGTCACGCGTTTTTAAAATCAATTTCGAAGCCGAGGGATTTCCCCCCAACAGCAACCTTTTTAATCCCATCCTAGGCCCCTACAACGTTTTCGACGCCCGCATCCAGCTGACGCAAAAAATTATTGACATGGCGTCACTGTGGCGAACGCGGGCGGGGCTGGCCGGCATAGGCATCCTGCAGATGCAGGAAGACCTGGTGGATGAACAGCTTGCCGCCGCTGCGGCGCTGGCTTATACCGATACCCTGCGCGCGCAACAGGCCGTTGCTGCGGCGCAGGCCAATCTGACGCTGGCGCAGGACCTTCTGACACAGACACAGCATGAGCACCGTGCGGGGATTGCCACAGGCGTTGATCTGGCACGCTCGGAAACCCAGGTCTCACAGCAGAATGTAGGGTTGATCCGCGCCCAGGTAGCCGCCAGGCAAGCAGATCTGCGGCTGAAACGTCTTATCGGCATCAGCCTGGGAGAACCCATTGAACTGGTTGACAAGCTGGGGGCAGGCGGCACGGCATTTCCTTCGGAAAATGAAGCGACCCAGATCGCCTCAACTCGACGGATAGAACTGGAAATCACTAAAGAACGGCTCAGGGCTGATCAGTTGCTGCTGGATTCCGCCCGTTTCGCCTATCTGCCTTCTGTTTCCGCCTCTGCGGACTACGGGTTCAGCGGAAATCTTCCGGCTGGTTCCGCACGGACCGGCAGTATAGGCGGGCGCCTGAGCCTGCCTATTTTCACCGGCGGCGAGATTGAAGGCGCAGTGAGGCAGGCCCGGGGCCAGCGCGACGATTCGCAGGCGCGCTATGTTGACACCCAGGCGCAGGTGGAAGAAGACGCGCGGCTCTCCGTTCAAACGCTGGGCGCGGAGGTTGAAGAAGTGAAAAGCGCCGATCAAACCGTAAAACTGGCCGAGCGGGAGCTGAAAATGGCGCGGGATCGCTTCGCGGCCGGCGCAGGAGACAATATCCAGGTTATCCAGGCGCAGACCGTATTGGCGCAGGCGCGCGAGGACGAAGTGGAATCCCTGGCCCGCTACAACACGGCCCGCGTGAATCTTGCGGCGGCCCTGGGTGAAGCGCAAAAATTTAAACTGTAACCGATTGAAAGCCCGCAACTTCTTTTTTGGCGGGTCCGCCGGCGTATCCGGGGCGGAGAAAGGTTTGTAATCAATGAATCCTCACGAACATCCCACTACCGCACCGCGCAGGCCCAAGGAGCATATTTTCCTTTTTGTCGGGCTGGGCGTTCTTGCCGTCGCCGTTATCGCCGGAATCTGGATTTTTATCGCGACTTATGGGAAGGAATCCACGGACGACGCTTTCATCGACGCGCACATCGTTCCCATCAGCGCCAAAGTATCGGGCCAGGTTTCCGTAGTGGCGGTTACAGACAATCAGCCGGTCAAGGCCGGAGATATCCTGTTCACCATTGATTCACGGGATTACCAGGCTCATCTTGACGAAATGCAGGCCAAGGTGGCCTCCGCCGAAGCCGAAACAAAACGCGCAGCAAGTGACGCAGTGCGTTATGCCGAACTTTTCAAGAACGACGAAGTCTCCAAGCAGCAGCTGGATCAGGCCAATGCCACAGCCGCGACCACCAAAGCCGCGCTGGAACAGGCCCGGGCGCAGACAGAGCAGGCCGCGCTCAATCTGTCCTACTGCGTTGTGCGCGCGCCGGAATCCGGGCGCGTCACCCGCAGGAACGTCGAAGCCGGCGCTTATATCAACGTGGGGCAGCCGCTTCTGTCCATAGTGCCGGACCGTGTTTATATCACGGCCAATTATAAGGAGACTCAGCTTACCTACATGCGGCCCGGGCAGCCGGTTACAATCGAGATCGATTCCTATCCCGGACAGACGTTTACAGGCCATGTCGACAGCATCCAGTCCGGTACCGGCGAGCGCTTCAGCATGCTTCCGCCGGAAAATGCAACCGGTAACTATGTGAAAGTTGTCCAACGGGTTCCGGTTAAAATCGTTATGGACAAGCCCGGCGACCCCAGCCTGCTCCTTGCCCCGGGGATGTCTGTAGTACCTACGGTAAAAGTAAAGTAAGAACCGAGGCCCGAGGGCCTATGTCTCCCGACCCACATGCTGGATGGAAGCCCCGTTTTAACCCCTGGCTGATCGCCATCACGGTCACCCTGGCCACATTCATGGAAGTACTGGATACCAGTATCGCCAATGTCGCCCTGCCCCACATTGCGGGAAATCTTTCATCGGGTGTAGACGAATCAACCTGGGTTTTAACCTCCTACCTAGTAGCCAACGCAATTATTCTTCCTTTGAGCGGCTGGTTCTCAAGCATTATGGGCCGGAAACGCTACTACATGGCTTCCGTGGCGATGTTCACTCTCAGCTCCGTGCTCAGCGGGCTGGCGCCCAGCCTGAAATGGCTGATCATCTTCCGCATTATGCAGGGGCTTGGCGGTGGTGGACTCCAGCCCAGCGAACAGGCCATTCTCGCGGACACCTTTTCCATCAGGCAGCGCGGCATGGCAATGGCGCTGTACGGCGTTGCTGTGGTAACGGCTCCGATCATCGGCCCTACGCTAGGCGGCTGGATCACGGACAATTTTACCTGGCGCTGGATTTTCTTCATCAATCTCCCTGTGGGGATACTTTCCATGTATCTGACATCCCGCATAGTTGAAGATCCTCCCTACCTGCGGCGGCGCTCACGCTCGGAAGCCAGGAACGTCGACTACATCGGGTTGAGCATGATTGCCCTGGGAATCGGGGCCCTTCAGTTTGTGCTGGATAAAGGGCAGCGTGAAGACTGGTTTTCATCCCATCTTATTGTCGCCATGAGCGTTGTCGCCGGGCTCGCCCTGCTGTTCGCCCTGGTGTGGGAATTGCAACATAAAGATCCCATCGCAGATGTACACCTGCTGGGGGAGCGGAATTTCTTCTTTTCCAATGTGTTGATGTTCGTGCTTGGTTTTACCCTATACGGCAGCACCGTTCTTCTGCCGCTTTTCCTGCAGACACTGATGGGCTATACGGCGACCATTGCCGGTCTGGTGCTGTCCCCAGGGGGATTTGTCACCATGCTATCCATGCCTCTGGTCGGATTTCTGCTTGCCCGCGAAACCCAGCCGCGCTGGCTGATCCTTTTCGGCTTTACTGTAGTTTCTTTCTCCATGTTTTATATGAGCCGTTTTGATCTGGCCGTAGACTACCGGACTGCGATGCTTTCGCGCATGATACAGGCCGGCGGGCTGGGGTTTCTTTTTGTGCCCATCAATTCCACCGCCTATTCGTATGTTCCCCGGGAGAAAAACACCAACGCTTCAGGGCTTATCAATCTCTCCCGGAATATAGGAGGGAGCGCGGGCATCGCCTTTTCACAGACCCTGCTTGCGCGCAAGGCGCAGGTCCACCAGAGCTTTCTTGTCGCGCACATGACGCCTTTTGATATCCATTTCCAGACCGCGCTCCAGCGCCTGAGCCAGGTTCTGATGACCCGGGGAGCAAGCCCCGTAACATCCAGGGCCCTGGCCCAGGCCGGACTTTACGGCCAGCTCGGCCGCCAGGCCTCCATGCTGGCTTATATCGATACCTTCAGAATCCTGGGATACATCCTCATACTGGCCATGCCTGTTATCTTCCTAATGAAAAAAGTCAGGCCCCACTCTGACGCGCCCATACACTGATCCGTACTCGTTGTAACCCAACCATTTTCCGAGAGTCTAATTCACACTTATGGGCGCCATAATCGGCGGTTTATCCGGACTCATTGTGCTGATGTTTTCCTATATAGCGTCAAACAAGCTTTCGGGCCCGCCAAAAGCACCTCCTATTCAGGAAGTCCGCATGGTAGGTGCTGTTGATTCTGTACAAAAGACCAGCACGCCCGGAATGCTATTTCCCGGCCTGGGAATGTCGCCGCTCAAAAGAGAAGATTACAGCATCATTGGCGTGGCTTCGGGGAACGGTTGCGCCCATTACGTGGGGCTCTGGCCTGTTCCTTTTTTCTGGGTCAAGCGGGACGGGGGTTCCTATAAGTGGTTTTCGTTTGATTCGGAAGGAACAGCAATAGAAGGGGCCTGGTACGGAGCGCTCGAATCCCTGCCCAGCGCAGACGCCATGCTTTCCCCCCGCGTTGTCATCAAGGAAAAGAACGCCTTCGGCCTGTGGTACAAGCGAGATTGCGCAGGCATTACAGGCAAAGGTATCGAAATCAAGCTGGACCAACAACCTGAACTGAACCCAACTCAGTGAAACTAAAGCTTCGTTTTTCGGAGCCGCAGGGCATTAGTAATCACGGAAACGGAGCTCAGGCTCATGGCTGCGCTGGCGATCATGGGGCTTAAGAGCCATCCTGTCCAGCGGAACAGGATGCCTGCGGCAACGGGAACAGCAAGCACGTTGTAAATAAAAGCCAGAAAAAGATTCTGACGGATATTGCGCATGGTGGCGCGGCTTAGCCTTAAAGCCTGCAGCAGCCCGCGAAGATCTCCGTGCAGCAGCGTTACCTGGGCCGATTCCATAGCAATGTCCGTACCCGTAGCCATAGCCACCCCCACATCGGCACGGGCCAAAGCGGGCGCGTCATTTATTCCATCGCCTGCCATGGCCGTACGGCAGCCTTCAGCCTGAAGTTTTTGAATCCATTCCGCTTTCCCCTCAGGGCGCACCTCTGCAGCGATGCGATCAATGCCAAGAACCCGGCCCACGGCTTCGGCGGTAGCCACATTATCGCCTGTCAGCATCATGAGCTTTACGCCTTCCCGGTGAAGCTCACGAACAGCCTCGTATGTTCCAGGCTTAACGGGGTCAGCAACACCGGCAAGCCCGGCGTACCCACCGTTCACCCCTAAAAACATAATGGTCTGCCCCTGTCCATGAAGACGCTCGGCCTCTCCAGCGGAGGAATCAATATCAATCCCTGATGCCTGCATCAGGGAACGGTTCCCGAATACGACCGATTTCCCGCCGATTTCACCGCGAACACCCCGGCCGCTCAAGGCCTGAAAGGTTCCGACCCTATCAAGTGCTATTCCCCGCTTTCGCGCAGCATCAAGCAATGCCACAGCAAGCGGATGTTCACTGCCCTGCTCCAAGGAGGCGATAAGCTTCAGAATATCTTGTTCGCTGTAAGGCGGCCGTGCGTTGAGGGTAAGGAGTTTCGGCCTGCCTTCCGTGAGCGTCCCTGTTTTATCGAATGCGATCAGGTCAATGTCCGCCAGGCGCTCCAGCGCTTCGGCGTTTTTTATCAGGATCCCTTCGCGTGCGCCCCGTCCGGTTCCAACCATTACCGCCATCGGAGTGGCCAGCCCCAGCGCGCAGGGACAGGCGATGATTAATACACTGACCATGCTTACAAGCGCATGCGCCAGCCGCGGCTCGGGACCGGCAAGCGACCAAACAATAAATGTCAGACCTGCGATTACAAGCACTGCGGGGACAAAAACCGCCGAAATCCTGTCCGCGTAACGCTGGACAGGTGCGCGGCTGCGCTGAGCCTTCGCGACCAATTGGACAATCTGCGATAAAACTGTGTCTTTGCCTACGCGTTCCGCGCGCATCAGAAAACTTCCTGCACCGTTTATGGTGGCTCCGGCCAAACGCTCTCCCGGTTTCTTGACTACAGGCATAGCTTCGCCTGTCAGCATCGATTCATCCACTGTGCCGGAGCCTGACAGCGCAATGCCGTCAACAGGGATCTTTTCACCCGGACGGATCCGCAGGATATTCCCAACCTGAACTTCGGAAAGCGCGACGTCCGTTTCCATCCCGTCCGCGCTAACACGCCTGGCCATTTTAGGCGCAAGATCAAGCAGCGCACAGATCGCTCCCGACGTCCTCATCCTGGCGCGCAGTTCCAGCACCTGGCCAAGCAGCACAAGGGTGGTGATAACAGCGGCCGATTCAAAATAAAGGGGAAGTGTTCCTGTCGCGCTGCGGAATGCTGAGGGAAAAATGCCGGGAGCTAAAACAGCGAAAAAACTGTAGAGAAACGCCGCGCCTGTTCCCATGGATATGAGCGTAAACATGTTAAGAGAGCGGCTTAAGAGCGAGGACCAGGCTCTCTCGAAGAATGGTTTCCCCGCCCAGATAACAACTGGAACAGACATGACCAGTTGCGCCCAGCGAAATCGCGGATAATCCATGACAAACAGCGGCGCGGAGAAAACCAGCGCGACCCAGAAGCGGCGCGTCATATCATGCAGCTCAGGAGATTCTTCAGATATCAAAGCTCCTTCTTCAGGTTCAAGCGCCATTCCGCATTTCGGGCATGGCCCCGGCGCAGGCTGGCGGACCTCGAGGTCCATGGGACAAACAAAGAACCGGGGAACCGGAGAAGAGGGGAGCCGGAGATTTGCTTTTTTCACCGGTTCGCCGGGTCTCCGGTTCTCCGGTTCCGCGAAGCGTTCACGGCAGCTGGGACTACAGAAATAGTACGTCTCCCCCTCGTAAACAACAGTGCCTCCGCGAGGCGAGGCAGGATCGACTTCCATGCCGCAAACTGGATCAATTTCCATACCCATATTTTAAGCAATAAAAAGGCGCACCATTCAGCCTGCCTTGTGCCGATTACGATCGTTTGATCCGGTCAACGTATGTTTTGCCTGCTCGTATTTCCCGTAGACGTGTCGTCCGGCGGCCGGCGGCCCCGGGCGTGGGCCGGCAGGGTTGCGCCTAAAACAAACAGGCCTAGAAGCGAAAGTGTCGTTATCGATTTTTTCATGTGTAAAGGCTCCTTTATCCGCCACCACATCGTCGGCGGATAAAAATTTGACTACTTGCCGAAAAATCCGGTTACATTAAACGGAACTCCTGCATTGTAATCAGGTGGAAAATCGGTCCTTAGACTGTCTATATGAGTCTGCTTTTCTCATTTCTGATTCTTTTTAAGGCGTTCCTTTGCCTCGACATCCACACCCCCCGGCCAGCAGCTGATTTGAGCAGGGGACAGGACACCGCTCTCATCGACGCTCTAAAAACACACGTCCGATACATTTCCGAATCGATTGGACCGCGCTCAAAACCCGCGTCCCTCAATCGCGCCGCCGCGTATATAGAAACTTCTTTCAAGAAGAGCGGGCTGCGCGTGTGGCGCCAACCATTTAATTCGGGCTCTCATAAATATGAAAACGTCTGCGCATTCCTTCCGGGGAAAGGGCCTGCATGGGTCATCGGCGCACATTACGACACTGTCCCAGGCTCTCCAGGAGCAGATGACAACGCCAGCAGTCTGGCTGTGCTGCTGGAACTGGCCAAGAATTTTAAACCTTTTCATGAACACCCTCTGTACCTCGTGGCCTTTGCCAACGAAGAAACCCGGCAGACTACACAGATGGGGTCCTATCAGTTTGTTAAGCAGTTAAATACAGGCGATACTGCAGGGATGATCTGTCTGGAAATGGTCGGCTATTACAACGCTGCGCCGCACAGCCAGCTATACCCCGGCTGGCTGAGATATTTTTATCCTTCAGAAGGCGACTTCACGGCGCTTATTGGAAATCCGGGATCCTTCCGGCTGTTGAGAAGCGTTGGCCGGCAGCTTAAGACAAAGCTTAAGATCAGGAGCGCGATACTGCCAAGCTTTATGAGCGACGTGGGCAGGTCAGATCACATTAATTTCTGGAACGCCGGTATACCTGCTGTTCTTATTACCGACACGGCCGATTACCGGAACTTCAACTATCACCGTGCAACCGATAGCTGGCAGACGCTGGACTACAAGCGCATGGCTCTGCTCACCAGAGGGCTAAGCCGCCTCTTTTAAGCCTTCTCTCCGCAGGTGCAGCCTTTTCCAGAAGCGCAGTCTTTGCAGCAATAGCCATATCCATGCTTATGAATGCCTTCGCCGCTGTTTTCCCGCCAAAAATCTTTGGTCATGCCGCACCCAGCGCAGATTTTTTCCACGCCGAGTTCCGGTCTCAACCTTGTTCCCTGCTTCGGAAGCGGGGCG
Source organism: uncultured Elusimicrobia bacterium (assembly GCA_964604825.1). Classification (GTDB taxonomy): domain Bacteria; phylum Elusimicrobiota; class Elusimicrobia; order 2-01-FULL-59-12; family 2-01-FULL-59-12; genus CAZSAL01. Next base: position 38,960 of record CAZSAL010000002.1, on the reverse strand, counting down.
AATTTATTTTTTAAAAGAAAGCTTTTATCCGGGTTGATCATCCGCGTGGCGTCCGTGCCGCGGTGTTGGTCTCCTCCGCGGCTCATGGATAAGACGCGATTGACTCGGTTCTTTCCCCAGGATTGATCGCTCCACACATTCCGGTTTGCTTTTGATTTCATATCATCCTCCTGTAAAAATCCGATTTCAGGACTGCTCCTGCGGGCTGGGCTGCAGTATTTTCAGCAGGGTAGACCGCGGTATCCCCGGGATAGGTTTGAGTCCAATTACGCTGTAGAACAAATCCATGCTGCGCACCTGCTGCACTCTACGGACTTCCTGAATGCCGGGCAAAAATATGATCACCGCCAGCAGGCGCACGAAAGAAGAAAGAATGCAGAGAGTCAGATAGGGGAAACCTCTTACCGGCGGGAGAATATCAATCAACTGGCCTCCGAGCATCGCGCCGAGAAAAAAACCTATGCCGTTGACCATGTTATAGAGTGCGGTGGCGCGCACGCGTTCGGCGGGCGGCACGGCATCGTAAATGAAATTCGTAATGCAGAGATTGTATCCCGCCCATGCGACGCCGCTGACCAGCTGAACCGTAAACAGATATCCGGAACTTTTTGATACGAGCAACATAAGAGGAATTACCGGCATAAAGTAAGAAACAGACCGGATCACGTTAAGGTTCCCGGATATATCGGCGTGCTTTCCCCACGGTTTCATCATGTAAAACATCGTGAAATTCGAAGCGCAAATCAAAGACATATAAGTAATGTAAGGTATCTGCAGGCTTTTCAGAAAATAAACCGCCTGCAGCGGTCCGCATAACTGTACGCCCGCCATCATTACCCCACCGAAGATCAGGAACCGGAAAAAGTTCTTCCTGTTGCCGGGGTCAAACCGAAGCCGTGTGCGGCGCTCCCGGAAATGCCATTCGTGATGAGGATCAAACATCCGGCGCAAATTCATCCAGGAACAAATGCGCAACAGTGCCGCCATGCTGAAAAGGATGACAAAACCTTTGAGTGAAACGCGGCTGAAGGCCTGCAGGATCAACCCGGCGGAAAACCCCGCCGCGACTATGATTGCCCCCAGGACCTGATTGCGCCAGCCGAAATATCCGGACCTTCGGGACGGGGGCAGGTACTCGCACATCAGGCTGCCCCATACGGGCGACACCAGAGCGCCTAGCATGATGTAAAACATCGCAAGCCCTACGAGGGCGGTCACGCGGTCCGAGGCCGGAAATGCCGGAAGAAAAGCCATGGCCGCAATGAAAAATGTCTGCGCCAGGATAGCGGAAATAATCAGATTTTTACGGCTGCCAAGCCAATCCATCAGGCCGGTGGCCTGGCTCTGGACAATAGCCGCAGTCAGATTTGGGAGAGACCCCAGATTTGCCACCTGCGCCGATGTTGCTCCCAGGGCTATGGCAAAGGGCATCAGACATGAATCAACAATGCCGGACATGGCGGAACTGAACACGCCATCCCAGAAGGATGCCCGCAAACTTTGCCGGATCTTCCCTTTCAAAACCGGCTTTGTCACCCCGTCTTACCTGCCGCGCGAAACCTGGCGTTTCTTAAGATGATTCTCGATTTTCTGAACACCGGGGATAATCGCAATCGTTGTTAAAAGTTTTTCTGATTCTTCCGGATAAACGGGACCGCTTAAGCTGATTACGCCGTTTCGCGCCTTAACTTCGATTACGCCGGGTTTTTCCATTACATGTCCGACTTTAGACAACACGCGTCCTTCGAGAACATCATCTGCAACTCCCGGTTCGGGTTGAAATGACCTGGCTATGTCGTAGACCAGTCCGTGTAAACGATTTAGAATGTTTATATGGGCATTCTGGATCATTCGAGGCGCCTTTTTGGAATAATGCAGTAATTTGTCCCTGACAAGCGCTCGGCGGTGGCGCCCGTCATCCGGATCAAAAAAGAACATCGTTCCGATTCCAGCCAGGATTCCCATCGAAAACCAGCCTCTCTTGTTCATAAGATACCTCCACCAAATTAGACCGCCATATGAGAAATGGGGTTACCCTGAGTCCCGAATCGGGTAAAATAGATACATGGCACCAAAATCTGACATAAGGCGCTGGAAGAACAACTGGCAGGGAGAAATGGACAGCGCAGCCCTTTACCGTGCCATGGCGGACAGCGAGTCTTCCCCATCTCTGGCGGAAGTCTACCGCCGCTTGGCCTTGGTGGAAGACAAGCATGCCATTTTCTGGAGGCAACGTTTAAAGGAGGCGGGCGCTTCCGTCGAATGGAAGCCGAGCCTTCGCACGCGCTTGCTGCGATGGCTTGCTCACCGCTTCGGGCCGCAAATTGTAGCGCACGTCATGTCTGCTACTGAATCCGCCGGGCAAACGATGTATGACAATCAACCGGAATCAAAGACAACAGAATTGCCCCGCGATGAACGCTCGCATGCCCGCATTCTCGCCCAAATCGCCGGTTCGGCGCAGGGCGGCATCGGCGGGAACGCTCTGGCCCGGATGGAAGGACGCCACCGCGCAATTGGGGGAAATGCTTTGCGTGCCGCAGTCCTTGGAGCCAATGACGGCCTGCTTTCGAATTTGAGCCTGATCATGGGGGTTGCCGGTGCGGAAATGAGCACGCATTCTATTGCGATTACCGGTATTGCCGGTCTGCTGGCAGGCGCCTGTTCCATGGCGATCGGCGAGTGGGTTTCCGTTCAAAGCTCACGCGAACTGAATGAACGCCAGATCGCCATCGAAGCGGATGAATTGGCCGCAGCACCGGAAGATGAAGAAGAAGAACTCCGTCTTATTTATCAGGCCAAGGGATTGCCGGAAAACCAGGCAAAGGCGCTGGCTGAAAATTTGATCAAAAATCCATTGAAGGCGCTGGAAACCTTGACCCGCGAAGAATTGGGAATCAATCCCGAAGAGCTGGGCGGATCCTCCTGGGAAGCAGCGCTGGCTTCCTTTTTCCTTTTTGCCTGCGGCGCAGCCGTGCCGTTACTACCGTTCTTTTTCCTTCAAGGCGCACAGGCCGTCATTGCAGGCATAGCGCTCAGCGCTCTGGGGCTTGTTGCCATAGGCGGCGCCATTACGATGGTAACTGGACGGTCTTTCTGGGTTTCCGCAGCCCGCCAGCTGGCCATGGGTTCGATCGCCGCAGCAATCACATACACGATTGGACACTGGCTTGGCGTAAGCCTGGGTGGATAAGCCATCTTCCATGTTCAGGCCAGAACTTCTACAAACGACATTGCGCACATTCCTATAATCAAAAAAGCTTTGACACCTTATTAAGAGATAAACGTTTATAAGGAGACTACGAAATACCAATATATTTATTGTTAAATAACGCCAATGCGTAAAATTTATCTATTCCTTCTTGCTGTTTTACTTCTTCCTGCAATTTCATTTCCTCTCACCCCGCAGGCAGGAGGGGCTACAGGAGAAATGCATACTCTTTCATGGAACGAATGCGTTCGCCTTGCGGCCCAGCACAATCCTGTTCTGCAATCTGCTTTACAGGCCGTCGCTGCTGGCCGGGCTCAGTATTACGGCAGTTATAACGGCGTTCTCCCTTCGCTTTCTCTGACCCATTCATACACCGATTCGAACACCTCCGGTGTTGGTTCGTCAGCCGGCGGCGGAACGACCTCAGTCACAACAAAGTCAGAACTTTGGCAGGCTGAGGGAACCGTCAGCATGAATCTATTTAATCCCAATGCCTGGGCGAACATTCAGTCCGCTTCCGCCCTTTATCGTCAGAATCAGGCGAACTTGGGTGTTTCCGCGTCCACGGTCCTATTAAATCTTTACCAGGCTTTTACCGGACTCCTTTATGCCCAGGAGGAAATACAGGTCAACACGCTGATCCGTGATACGTGGAAGCAAGACGCGCAAATGATAGCTCTTCGATACAATTCTGGTACGGAATCTAAGGGTGACAACATGCATGCCCAGGCTCAGTTGCTGCAGGCGGAACTTAACCTCGTGCAAGCCGGACGCGACGTTCTCATTGCCCAGCAAAACCTGGGGCAGGTATTTGGAGACGATCACTTCCAGGCCTATTCAGTAACCGGCACTTGGGCCACGGGCAATCTTTCATCGAATCCGAATTTCGATATGCTGACTGCCGCTCATCCCGCTGTCCAAGCTCAGGAAGCGGTTGTGGCGCAAGCCCGTGCCGGGCTGAATTCCGCCAGAAGCACGCTTTTCCCGACTTTATCGGTCAATTACAGCAAGGGTTATCAGGACACATCAGAGTTTCCTGCCAATCCTTACTGGATTTTTTCCGGGGCAGTCAATTATCCGCTCTTTGGTGGCGGTCTCACCCAGACCTATTTCGCCGTTTCTGCAGCGCGAAGTACTCTATCGAAAGCCGAAGAAGACCTGGCTTCCATACGGCTTCAAACGCGCAGCGGTTTGGTCAGCACCTGGCAGGGACTGGCACAGGCCCGGGACCAAGTAAAAATTCAGCAGGCATTTCTCGAAGCCGCGGAACAGCGTAAATTGGAATACGACGTTCTATATCAAAGCGGCCTGCAAAATTTTGAAGAATGGCTGCTCGTTGTTCAGGATTTTGTGAATTCCCAAACCAGTTTCCTCAAATCTGAACAAAATCTGATCCTGGCCGAAGCGCAATGGCGTTTCGCCGCAGGCGAACCACTGGGAGATTAGCGATGCAAAAAAAATGGATTTATCTTACAGGTGCGATACTGATTGTTGGCGGGGGCGTGCTAATTCTCCGGTTGGTGCAGCAAAATCGGCATTCGCATGCGGATATGACGATTGAAAAAATTCAGGCGACGCTGGGATCCATCGAAGAAACGGCGGAGGCGACAGGCGAGGTGCTTCCTCTCAACCGGGTAGAAATAAAACCGCCTATAGCCGGGCGCATTGAACGGCTTCTTGTTGACGAAGGCGATCAAGTGAAGTCAGGGCAGATCCTGGGGTGGATGAGTTCTACTGACCGCGCGGCAATTCTCGATGCAGCCCGCGCCAAAGGCCCGGACGAGCTGAAATACTGGCAGGACACTTACAAGCCAACGCCCATTGTCGCTCCTCTTAACGGCGTCATCATTTTAAGGAATGTTGTTGTTGGTCAAACGGTAGATTCGACCGTTGTGATCTACGCCATGTCAGACAAATTAATCGTAAAGGCAGATGTGGATGAGACTGACGTGGGCCGGGTACATTTGGGCCTGCCTGCAGTAATAACGCTCGATTCCTACCCTGACGCACCTATTGATGGCACTGTCTTCCAAATCCTTTACGAAGGAGTAAACACTAATAACGTCATCACATATGGCGTCAAAATTGAACCCAAAAATGTTCCGCCTTTTTTCCGCTCACAAATGACAGCCAACATCAAACTGATCACCAACAAAAGAGAAAATGTAGTTCTGTTGCCTGAATCAGCCATCACGCCGACCGCATCCGGCGAGCGTCAGGTTATGGTTCCCGGGCCTAAAGGAAGACCAATCCCGCGCATTGTGGAGGTGGGCCTGGAAGATGGAGAGAAAGCGCAAATTACGGGCGGCATTGCGGCCGGCGACACCGTTCTGCTAATTCATAAACGCTATACCCCCCAGAAAGCCGCTGCATCCAGCCCTCTAATAATGCAGGGACCTTCGAGAACCGGTGGAGGCGGAACACGTGGCGCTCATTGAGCTTAACAATATCGGGAAATCCTATTGGCTTGGCGGTGGAGAGCTGCCGGTTTTGAAGGAAGTCACTCTAACAATTGAGGAAGGCGAGTTCGTGGCAATTGTAGGGCCTTCAGGTTCCGGCAAATCAACGCTTATGCAGATCCTGGGCCTGCTCGACCGCCCCACATACGGTACTTATACATTATTGGGCGCGGACGTTTCCCGCTTAACTGATGATGAGGGAGCAGCGCTGCGCTCAAAAACCATTGGCTTTATCTTTCAGATGTTTAATCTCCTTGCGCGTACCAGCGCCCTCGATAATGTTGCCCTGCCCATGATCTATTCCGGTACACCCAATCGCAATGCCCGTGCCCTGGCGGTGCTTACGGAAGTCGGCCTGGCCGACCGTACCGACCACAATCCCAATCAGCTTTCCGGAGGCCAGCAGCAGCGCGTGGCCATTGCCCGTTCTCTCGTCAACCGCCCCCGCATTATTTTTGCGGATGAGCCCACCGGCAATCTTGCTTCGGACCAAGCCGAAGATATCCTGAAAAGGCTTAAGCTTCTCAACCAAAGCGGAATCACGGTCATTATGGTAACTCACGATCCTGATATTGCCGCCCACGCCCGCCGAATTATCCATATCAAAGACGGCAGAATAGTTGAGGATAAAACAAGAGAGTCAGCTCACCCCATTTCTCCTGAGGAAGCAGTTCTTGTCCACGAAGTAAAACAAATATCAGAAGCGGGAGAGGCTTTTAAAATGCCCCTGCGTCTGGAAGAATTCCGCGAATATGGCGCCTCTGCCATGCGTGCCATTTCCGCTAACAAGGTGCGCAGCGTTTTATCAATGCTGGGGATACTGATCGGCGTGTCGGCTGTTATCGCCATGTTGGCCATCGGTAAAGGCGCGCAAAAAGCAGTCGAAGCGCGTTTATCAAGCCTCGGATCGAATCTTCTTATGCTGATTCCTACTAATTCCGCAGCAGGCGCCGTGCGCATGAGTGCGGGAACGATCAGCCGCCTGACTATGGATGATGTCAGAGCCATTGCCCGCTGCAACCCGAATGCGGTGCATGTTGACGGCAATGTGAGCGGCTCGGCGCAGGTAGTTTACGCGGACAAAAACTGGAGCACTTCGGTCACAGGCGCCCTGCCGGTTTATGAACAGATGCGAAATTCCAAACCGTATTACGGCCGCTTTTATACTAGGGAGGAAAACCGGGACCAGGCGCGGGTAGCTCTCCTGGGACAAACCGTAGTAAATAATCTCTTTGGAAGGCAGAACCCCCTGGACAAAACGATAAAAATCAATCATATAGGCTTCCGCGTCATCGGCGTCCTTCCCTTGAAAGGGGCCACGGGATTCCGGGACCAGGACGATATGATTCTCGTTCCTTTGAATACCGCCATGAACCGGGTATTAGGGAAAAAATATTTCAACAACATTTATGTCGAATGCGCCACCCCCGAAAGCATCCCTGATGTTATGAGGGATATGACAACGCTCATGCGTAAGCGTCATCGCCTGCCCGCATGGAAAGATGATGACTTCGATATCCGCAACATGGCGGATCTGCAGGCAGCTTTACAGGGAACAACGCAGACTTTCTCGGTCCTTCTGGGCATTGTTGCGGCGATTTCTCTTCTGGTGGGAGGGATCGGTATCATGAACATCATGCTGGTTTCGGTAAGCGAGCGGACGCGCGAAATCGGTTTGCGCAAGGCAGTGGGCGCAGCGCGCAGGGCCATCCTGGCTCAGTTTTTAATGGAGTCCGCAGTTCTCTCGACTTTCGGCGGGTTGATCGGTATCGCCTTGGGCATGGGTATTTCCATCAGTATGTCGAAATTCGCAGGCTGGGCTGCTGAAGTGACGTTGCAATCCGTACTGCTCGCTTTTATTTTTTCCGCCAGTGTCGGCATCATATTCGGTTTCTGGCCCGCCAGAAAAGCCTCCCTCCTGTCTCCCATAGAAGCGCTGCGCTACGAGTAACGAGCGGAACTGATCATAAAATCCTTCGTTGGATATAAGGAAATCCTCGTAACCGCATTAAATTGTGCTTTGTCCAATATCGAGGGGGGAATATTATGAAACTGTTTTACCCAGTACTGCTCATTGCTGCGATGGGCGCTATCAGTTCAGCCCAGCAAAACGACGAATCCATAATTGGTATTCCGTCGCCTGGCCCAGGAACAACCGCTACCCCCGGAACCGCTGCGGCGCCGGGCACGACGGGAACACCCGGGACGATTGCAACACCAGGGACTATGGCAACTCCCGGAATAACTGCGACACCCGGAACTTTGGGAACGAATCCAAATACTGCGGCAGTCCCAGGATCAGTAATGCCGGGAACTGTCGGCGGAACGGGTTTTAATTCTGGCAACACCGCCGGTTTACCGCCTATCGGAACACCTAACATCAATACAAATCCCGGGTATTCCGGTCCTTCCATGGGTCCGGTCACTACAACGATTCCTCCAGGAGCAGGGGTCGGAACACCTGCGCCTAATACAGGGAATACGGGTGGGGTAAGCGGCGGGAGTGCGACAGGTTATTGACGGCAATGGACAGTATTGAAGAAATGATTATTTCGTTTATTGTCATCGCCCTTGCTGCGGGGACGAACAAGGCAAAACCTTCCGGCAATAATGCGGCACCCGCAGGTTCAGGCAAAAGGCACTGATCGTTATCTTTTAATGAAAGTTTGCTTTAGTTCTGCAAGAGCTGAAGCGGGGACCCGTTTAGAACCATAGGCTTTAAGGAAGATTTCCGAACCCGACCCTTGAATATGCCCGTACATCGGGCGTACGCGCATTACTCCGTGTGCGGGATAAACATATGCGGGAGGAACATATTTCAATAACCCGGGATTCCGTTCCTGAACCTGCAAACGCATCCAGGCGTCTATGCCTGAACGGATAAGATCGTAGTAGCCCGCAACGGCAAATTCCATGTTACTCAACCGGCAAAAGGTATCCACAGTAGACAGGCGTGCCCCTCCGACCTGCCAGCGACCGTTGACGCTACTGATGGACAATCCGGAAGTCATCAAATCGGGATATTTGTGTTGAAGATACCGCATCATATGCGCTTTCTTTAGAGTCCTGCTCAGAGAAGAGGGCCATCGCATGCGGACATCCGTCAGCTGGAAAGTCCCCGTTCCAGAAGGCTGTGTCCAGACCGAAGAGGATACCGACACAGTAATATGACCATTCGCAGAAAACGTTCCGTTCCAAAGATTTGTACCGCATACCATATTTTCCACCGCTGAAGCATTTATACTTTTTAAAGCGAAATCAAAAGAGGCTTGGCGCATTCCAGCAGACGCATGACCGGCGATATTAATGTAGCCTCCGGCGACATTGCCAGTCTGGGAAAACAAAAAACCCTGCTCATTAAGCGTCATTGACTGATCCCAGTGGCTGAAGGAAACGGCCGTGGAAGCGGTTTTTGATCCGGGAGTCCAGCGCCCGAAGAACCCCAACAAAGGCATAACCTCTTCCAATCTCCACTCTTCGGAATGACCATGAACTTTAAACTGCGGGCCCGATTTATCAAGTTCAAGAGACCATGAACGCTTTTCATCCGCCAGTTCCAGATGGCCAGTCCAAGCTTCAGGAAAAGACCCGCTGGTCTGGAAAGTCATTTCCACCGGCGTAGACAAAGATACAATTTCGCCTTTCCAGAGCAAGGAATGGTTATCCCTGTCCAGAACAGCCTGGTCAACTCTCCAATCCATAATTCTTGCAGGCACGGCGAAAGCATCCTGCCAATGAAGCTTCGACTGGCGCAGTTCGATCCGCATCAGGGATGAGCCGCCAGGCGATTCAAGCGATGGTTCAGGGAGATCTTTCCCCCATCTTCCATCCTTTTCACGATCTATAACAATTTCCGCTTTGGAAAAAATAAGATTCCTGGGAATAATCCTGCCGGTAACCAAGCCTATCAGCGGCACAGCCACATCCAACTGTTCCGCAGTCAGGATAGGCGAATCCACATTGGGACCCATGACAATAAAATGATGCAGAATCAGGCGCGGCGGGAACAGGCCTGCATCGATCGAACCTATGGCTACGGGATGACGAAGCCGACTGCTCAGCTCGGAGGTAAGCCGCGCCCGGAATCGTTCGCCTTTCAGAAGTATGACCATCACACCAACAAACAATACGAACAACAATCCGGCGACACCATATAAATAAATCCATCGCCTTCCTGCAGCTGGATATGGCCTGGCTTTATCCCAATCCGGAGGCAAAGGTGTCATGGGCATGGAATAATTGTAATTTTTTAAATTGGTCCATGTAGATAAAATATTTATGCAACGGTGAGCGAAGCTATAACGGAGTCGAACAATGTCATTATCAAAAGTCTGCGGCACTGTTATGAAAAACAATTACATAGCGTTGCGCAAAGCTGAGCGTGTAATTCTCCGCGATGAAAGCCCAAAAGCCGTTCATGACATGCGGCTTGCGGGGCGCCGCCTGCGTGCAGCGCTTAAACTCTTTAAGGATATTCTCCCCAATGGAATCGAGCAACTCGGCAGGTTTTTGGCCGAAGTCGGGGAAAAGCTGGGCATTACCAGGGATCTCGACGCGCACATCGCATACCTCAACGCCGAGCATCGTCTACCGTCTCTGAATAATTATCTGTCCTTTCTTAAGGCCGAGCGTGACCGCGCGCGGAATTCGGCGCTCAGGGCGATTCAATCTCCTTGTTTAAAGAAACTTGCCGAAGACATCAACGGCATCCTTAAAAATATCCCGGCTTGCCACAAGGCACCGACAGATGCGCGTGAAATATTGAAAAAATGCAAACGCCGGATGATGAAAGCTTCCAAGATTGCCAGAAATAATCCCTGCGATCGGACGCTGCATGATCTGCGCCGGGCAGTTCGCCGGTTCCGTTACTCTTCACAATTTTTTAAATCTACAGGAAGTAACAAAATAAAGAAACTGATCAGCCTGCTAGAAAAGAGGCAGGATCAGTTAGGAGAGCGCCAGGACCGCCTGGCAGGCTTGCGGCTGGCTTCCCGTTATCTGGCGCGCAAAGAAATAACTTCGACGGGTTCAGAACGAACCGCCATGCGCGACCTCATCCTGAAGATGACGGCAGAAAAAAATGATCTGCAGAAACAGATATTAAAAAGCTGGAGAAAACCAGGCAGGCGTAAAATCAGGCGGCTTGCGAAGAAGTCTCTTGACGTCATCCCCGCGTGAAGTTAGCGGAGATCCAGTCGATTTATTTCATTGATGGATTCCCGATAACATCATTCGGGAATGGCAGCATTTAGAGGCCGTAATCCCAGCGAGTCGGGACCGGTACGCCTTCGGGGGAAGGAGCAGGGGTCGTCCATTCCATAATTGGAATGGAAAATTGCCAGCTGCCCTGTAGTAGTAACGCCGTTTTCATGAAATGGTTGTATCCCAAATCATTGTTGCCGATGAAGTATTCAGTATTCTCAAGGTACAGATTGAAGTCGCGGCTCAGAATAATGTCCCAACGCAGCGTTGCCAGATCTACATTCGGCAGAGTAAACATCGGGTCCCCGCCTTCGTGATAGAAATTATGTCCGCGCCAGTCGCCAAAGATCAACTTAACACGTCCGTACCGCGCCCATGCCTGACATAACGTGCCGTTTCCTGCCGTAGAAGGGATCAGATAACCCGGAGTGTCCGAATCCTGGCGCAGATGGGAATGCAGCCGGTTGAAACTGATCCCATACATTAGGGACTGATATGGATGAAACTGTAGGCCAAGTCCGAAGGCCTGTGCCGTATCATTTCGCGTATCGATCGGATGCGGGAAAAGTTCTCCTCCATAGTGAACCCAGTGCATCTGATAGTTTAAATAAAACCACTTCCAGGTGTTGCGGTGGACAAAGGCCAGATCAAATTTCTCGTTATGGGCCGCCGTGTCCAGATCGCGGTAATTGAAATATAGATCGTCGTACAAATACGGTTTCTGAAGAATAACCTGTGCGCCAGTTTCAACCGGGCTGTTGGTGAAGTAATTAGAAGGGACTGTCTGCGTCTGCGGCAGATTGGGATTCATCGTCAGTCCCATATTCGGCATAAAGTAGTTGGTGGGATAAAAAAGCGCCGGCAAAAAATAATGCGGGGTGTCGAGGTCCCCAAGTATCACGCTTAACGGCTGAATAGGTTTCCATAAAAGCTGTATCCATGGATTGACTGCACGGAAACCCTCTGAAGCGCCATACACCTTCTCGGCGATTAACCCCAGCTGAATACGATACCGGTCGTCCCAAAGAAGCGTTGCGGTCGGACGGACCGTGTCTGCCAGCAGAGTTTGGTCCGTAAATCCTGCCACATCACCCGTTTCGGAATCGAAAAAGTCCGTTACATTGTAAATATCCAGATACAATCTATGGTGATTTGACGGCGCCTGCGACCAGGGGTAAGTGGAAGTTACAGTATTATAATCATCCTGATCGAACTGGCTTATCTGAGACTGAGCAGCCTCCGCTCGGTAGACCGTGATTCCCAGAAGACCGATTAAAACACATCCAAAAAGTAGAGGTTTTTTCATGGCAAGCGCCATGAGGATATCTGAAACATATACAAGAATCAATGATTATTTTGGCAAAATCGTTGACAAATTCACTGCATTGAAGCTAGTCTAAGCAAAAGAACTATGACCGCAACAGAAAAAGATCTGATAGAGCTTTGCAGCATATTTCCCGAACAGGCCGTCTCGCGCCTTAATGCCTCAGCGGGCGGTCTTCTATCAGATCAGGCCCGCGAGCGCCTGGAGCGATTCGGCTCAAATGAAGTTCTGATCCGGCACCGCCTGGGTTTTCTCCGTGAAATCTGGTCCAGAGCCAAAAATCCGCTGGTTATCCAGTTGCTGGTCATAGCGGGCGTATCCATGGCTATGGGAGACCTTCCTTCTACCATTACTGTCGGGTTGATGGTCATCCTTAGCGTTTTCCTCGCTTATTTTCAGGAGATGCGCTCCAGCCGCGCCGTGGAAAAGCTGCAGGCCATGGTCCAGACTACCAGCGTCGTGTTGCGCGACGGGCAGGAACAGGAACTGCCTATCCGCGACCTGGTTCCGGGCGACATCGTCATTCTGGCGGCGGGCTCGCTGATACCCGCAGATCTACGGCTCCTGACGACCAAGGACTTCTTTGTCAGCCAGTCCGCGCTCACCGGGGAGTCCATGCCTATTGAAAAGACCGCTAACCTGCCGGCAAAGGAGGTTCAAAGCGGGCTGGAACTGCCCAACGCCTGTTTCCAGGGATCGAACGTCCTTTCAGGTTCCGCCCGGGGCCTTGTGATCAACACCGGCATTAGCACGTATTTCGGCTCAATTTCTCAGAAACTGGCCAGCATGCGCGTCCTTACAAGTTTCGACAAGGGCGTGATGTCTTTCACATGGCTGATGATCCGCTTCATGATCATCATGGTATCGGTTGTTTTCTTAATCATCGGCCTGACAAAACACAACTGGATTGAAGCGCTGTTGTTCGGATTATCTGTAGCCGTCGGGCTGACGCCGGAAATGCTGCCGATGATCGTCACGGTAAACCTTTCCAAGGGCGCGCTGGCAATGTCTCGAAAGAAAGTCATAGTCAAGCGGCTCAATTCCATCCAGAATTTCGGAGCGATGGATGTTCTCTGCACCGACAAGACCGGCACGCTTACCCAGGACCGCGTAGTTCTGGAAAAAAGCGTTGATGTCACTAACCGCGAAAGCGAAGACGTGCTGCGCTACGCTTACATGAACAGTTACTACCAGACCGGCCTGCGCAACCTGCTGGACCGCGCAATTCTGGCGCATTCAGACCTTGACGTCGAGCGGGCCTGCCGTAAAGTGGATGAAATACCCTTTGATTTTTCGCGCAAGCGCATGTCCGTTATCATCGATTACGAAGGCGATCACGTGCTGATCTGCAAGGGCGCAGTAGAGGAAATGTTCAACGCTTGCGACCGTTACCAGGTGGATGAAGACGTTTTTCCGATGATAGACATGCTGAAAGCCGACCTGCTCGACGAATACCGCGGCCTCAGTTCGCAGGGATACCGCGTTCTGGCCATTGCCTACCGCGAATTCCCTAATACAAAAGAAGTCTTCTCCGCAACAGATGAAGAGGGGATGATACTGCTGGGGTACATTGCCTTTTATGATCCTCCGAAAGATTCGGCGCTGCGCGCCCTGGAATCTCTGCGCCACGCCGGAGTCAGCGTCAAAATCCTCACCGGAGACAATGAGCTCGTAACCCGAAAAATCTGCCAGGAAGTGGGCATAAATATCGAACATGTTGTCACCGGCCCCGAGCTTAACGGGCTCTCTGAAGAGGGGCTTATGGAAATAGCCCGCCGCGCCACGGTATTCGCCCGGCTCTCGCCGCTGCATAAGGAACAACTTATTCTTGCGCTTCATCGCGGCGATCACGTCGTGGGGTTCCTCGGAGACGGCATAAACGACGCCCCGGCCATGAAGGCGGCGGACGTGGGCATTTCCGTAGATACCGCCGTTGACGTAGCCAAGGAATCCGCCGACATCATATTGCTGGAAAAAGATCTGTCGGTGCTGCAGGATGGCGTAATCGAAGGCCGCAAGGTGTTCGGCAATATCATCAAGTACATTAAAATGGGCGCAAGCTCAAATTATGGAAACATGTTCAGCGTGGTCGGCGCCAGCATTTTCCTGCCGTTTCTACCGATGGCGCCAATCCAGGTACTGATCAACAACCTGTTCTATGACATTTCCCAGATTGGAATTCCCACCGATTCCGTGGATCCGGAATATCTTGAAAAACCCCGACGCTGGAATATCGCCAGCATCAAAAAATTCATGCTCTATATCGGACCCGCAAGTTCGGTTTTCGACTATACGACATTCTTCCTGATGTTGTTTTTCTATCACTGCTGGAATTACGCCAATCCCGCAACAACAACGGCAGGTAAAACGGCTTATGAATATCTTTTCCATACCGGCTGGTTCGTCGAATCGCTGCTGACTCAGACGCTCATCGTTCATGTCATCCGCACGAACAGGATTCCCTTTATCCAAAGCCGCGCCAGCGCCGGGTTGACAATGACTACGATTGCCGTCATGATTGCGGCCGTATATATGCCTTTCTCGCCGCTGGCTCACTATTTTGGTTTTGTGCCTCTGCCCGGTTCTTTCTGGCTGTGGATGGCCGCAACGCTTCTGTCTTATGTAATTTTGACGCATAATATAAAAGTCTGGTTCGTGCGTAAGTTTGGAGGAGATTGATGCGAAGCCTGCTGAACGCCCTGCAAGACGGCCGTCTGGTTGAGCTGCCTGACAGCGATAAGGATAAATCACTGCGCTATCTGGCGCACCTGATTGAAGCCATCCCGGAACTGGGAGGTCATTTAAATCTTGACGAGGAGATACTGAACCGCGAACATCTGGCTAATACGGGGATCGGGTTGGGTGTTGCCTGTCCGCATGTCCGGGGTAATTTAACCGGAGACCTCTTATCCGCTGTCGGCTGGAGCCCCGCAGGAATCGACTACGGGGCGCGCGATGGGCAAAAAGTACATCTGCTGGTGATGTACTACATACCGGAAAGTCAGAAAGCAACCTATTTAAAAGAAATATCTTCCCTGGCCGCTGCAATAAAAAAAGAAAACGGCATCCAGTCGATATCCGGCGCGGAAGATATCGCTACGGTCCGCAACCGGCTGCTGGACTGGGTATCAGGAGCCATTGATTCCGGCATACCGGAATCCAAAGCGCGGATGGTGCGGCTTGAAGCGCGTGAAGCCGCAGCAGCAGCGGGAGCGGCTCCTGCGGGTATCCAGATCGTTCCTGTTCTTATTGTCGCGCTGGATAAACCGCTGGTACTATGCCCTAATTTGGAAGTTCGCAGTCTGCTTGAACAGGACGCTTCCTATCTTTCAAGCCTCCGGACGCAGTCCCCGTTTGACCGTGGCGGATACAACTTCATCTACCGCGCCGTAACCATTTACGATCCTGCCAGACCTCTATACGAATATATAGCCATTAGACTGGGGACCAACGGTCATTCCACTCCTGTACTTCCCCCGGCGGCTCCAGCAAACTAACGGGGATAATTCTTTCTTCATTATTCCTTCAGCACAAATTACAATTTCTCCAAGATGACGCGTTTCCATCTCCGTGTATCCACATACCGCATTGCGCTCCGCGCCGGAATACTTTCCGTTGCGCTGTTGATTGCTTTCGTCTTATGGTATCTGCCTAATTTCTCCAACCTTGACGCGTTCCGCCCGGAAATTATCGATCTACTGGAAAAGAATTTCCATTGCAGGGTTCTTCTCGGGAACGTTCACGCGGAACTTGTTCCTTTGCCCGGTCTGTCTCTCAGACAGGTGACGCTGGTTGATCCGGCAGAAAAATCGCGGGTGCTTGCCTCGGCGCAGAGCGTACATCTCTGGATATCCATCCGCACTCTGCTCACCGGCAGGCCCCGTATTAGCGCCATACGCTTCTGGAAACCGCGATTTATTCTGCACCGGCACGCCAGGGGATGGTCCATGCTGCTATTACCCGAAGTCGAATCCCCCGGCGCCATGCCGCAAATCAGCGATGTGGAGATCCGCAGTGGCGCCTTTGAAATCTGGGATCATACAACCGGCGGGAAATGGGTGTTTGACCGGCTTTTCGGCGGGTTTAAGATACAACCTCAGACAGGGAAACTTTCGGGACAAACCGCCAGCCTGGGGAAACGCTGTTTTATCAACCTGCAATACAATGGCGCAGCTTCTCCTCCAGTCACTGTCAGGGTTGAAAATATTTCTCTGGCATCCGCCGTTAAATCAATCCTCCATATGGATATTCCCCTTCACGATATCCCGGGACAATGTCTACTGACGGTCAGGACGACGCCCGGCCTTCAGATTGAGACGGTTTTCAGTCAGCCTGGAGGCGGCTCTTTTACCGCTTCCGCTAAGCCCGGGAATCGCGGCAGGTGGGCATGGACAGGAAATGGAAAGAATTTCGGCATAGCGGGGACCGCCATCAAAGTGCTGGATTTTTCCGCGGAAGGCAATCCCTTTTCCGCGTCCGCGACCGCCCATGCGGCTACGGAGGAAGGAGGACTGGCTCATATACAGTGGTCACAGGCCTCTGATGGCAGGGAAAATTTATCAGTGACCGTAAGTTCGGTAACGATACGGCAGATTCTTGAGATATTTGATCTGCAGTCAACTCCGAACGTTAACCCTCATCCCCCGCATGCCGGGGAGGCTTCCGTAGAATTTCACCCGTATGCATATGAATCCTGGAGAATTGAAAGTGGCACCGTGACCGCGAAAATGCAGGGGATCACCTTTACGGTTTCTTCGGGCAACTTTGATCTCGCCGGCATGCACATGGATTTAACCGGTGAATTCAGCGGCGGATCTTCACCTTCGGCCAGGATAGCGGGGGATATTCAGCATATCCCGGTGGATCGTATAGCGGCGGATTTTTACGGATCACCGCCACCCATAACCGGCACAGGGAAAATTTATTATTCGCTGAGTTTCCCCTTGAAGGGCCAATGGGTCACAGGGTTGAATGGACCTATACAGATGGGGATTGATGACGGCGTGCTTCGAATGTTCAAAACCATTTACCGCATATTTTCCGTTTTGAATCTGAGCAACTACTTAACCCTGCGTATTCCACAAGTGCAGGCGAAGGGGGTAGAGTTCGGCAAATGCAGCGGCAATCTTACATTTCAAAATGGCATTCTATCCACGGACGATCTCTTCCTGAAATCGCCGAACATGAACCTGGGCGTCAAAGGTTCTCTCGACATTCCCAAAGAGAACATCAGGGCGGTCGTTCGCCTCGAACTTTTCCGCTTTCTCGAAGACGTTCTCAAATATACGCCGGTAACTCACTGGCTTTTCAAAAGACCCAACAAGATCTTCCTGCCTCTTGTAGTTTCCGTCAAAGGCCCCTGGAACGACGTGGAAATACGCTGAAAACCTGCCGGGCTTAAACCATCGCCGGCTCTGAAACTTTCTCAAGAACTTCACAGCAGAGGTCTTCATCCTGCGATTTTTCTGCAAGGTCGCTCAAAGAAAGAATGCCCACCAAGTTTTTGTCCCGATTAAGCACCGGAAGCCTGCGCACTTCGTTATCTTCCATAAGCTTGGCCGCTTCATGTATCTCCTGATCATCGAAGCAGCAAATGACCTCGCGTCCAAACAGGATATCGCGCACTTTTGTAGCATTGGCGTCTTTCTTCTCCGCTACGACTCTGATGGCAATATCACGGTCTGTCAACATGCCGATTATCTGGTTATTTTCCATCACCGGCAGAGGCCCGACATTGCGGCCCTTCATTTTCTGGGCTGCTTCCATAATAGTCTGATCAGGATGAATGGTTTCCACATCGGACGTCATTACATCTCTGACCAGCATCGTTTTATGCAATTTTCTTCTCGTCTGTTTATGTTTCATAAATAGGTTCTCCTCTTAATAGTTAGAACGCCGCAAAGGGTGGCAAGTTACAACTTTCCGGGTTGCAGGGCTGTTACTGCAGCGTGGTGTGGAAGCGTTTGAAGCTGTAAAGGACGCCGATCATGGCCATAAGGACAAGCGCGCCGCAGTGCACGGCAACATACCTGGGATCTCCCCCCTTGAGCATGATGTTACGCAGAAGCCCCAGATAATGAGCCAGAGGATCGATCTGGGCCATCCATCTTATGGCGGCAGGCATATTGCTGATCGGGAAGAAAAGTCCGGAGAACATCATGGCCGGGAACATAAAAAGAAACCCTCCCATACTGGCCTGCTGCTGGTTCCGGCAGAAGGTCGATATAAGCGTTCCAATCGCGACGGTGGTGCAGACAAAAACGAATGATGCCCCGCATAAGACCAGAAACGATCCCCTCATGGGAACGTGAAACACGAATATCACAATCGAAAGGATGAGCGGCAGGTTCGACATGCCGATGATAACGTACGGGATAGTTTTCCCGTAAATGACTTCCGACCTTGAAACAGGCGCGGAAATCAGCATTTCAAAAGTGCCCATCTCTTTTTCCCGCACTATGGCGATGTTGGCCAGCATCATTGTCGTCATGAGCATTACCATGCACATGACGCCCGGCACCATGAAAATAGCGGACTCCAGCGACGGATTAAACAGCACGCGAGAGTCGAATCGGATCGGGAAATCTGCCGGGACGATTTTCATGTCATCAAAAACGGTCTGCTGCACTATGGCCTGCAGATAGTTTTCGACTGCCTGCGCCTGTGTGACGTTCGTCGCATCTGTCAGGACCTGCAGTACGGCGTCTCCCCGACCCAGGGCCCGCGTAAAACCTCCCGGCTGCGGAACCAGCACAGCGTCGGCTTTCCCCCCTTTGACCAATTCAAACGGATCTTCCCTTGACAATGATCTCGCCGGAACAAACCATCCGCCATTGATGCTTCGCTCATAGATATCCCGCAGCACGGTATCTTTTGAATCGAAGAATGCCGCCAAACGTATATTTTTCACTTCATTCGAAATTGCCACGCCGAAAAGCGTCAACTGTATCATCGGCATCATAAAAAGGATGAACTTCATCCGTGGATCACGCAGCGCCTGAATCAGTTCCTTTTTGACGAATCCGATCAATGTCCGGTCTAGGGTCACAGCGACCCCTTATTAAACCTTTGCATTTTGCCTTTTAACCTGACTTTCATGGTTCCAGGTCCCTCTTAAACCGGCGTGTCGCAGCGGTGATCATCGCCGCGCAGAATAATGCCAGCATGATAAATGGGACGCTCAGCTCCAGAAAGCTCGATCCCTTCAAATAAGTATCGCGTGCGATGATCATGAACCAGCGCGCCGGGAAAATCATCGTCAGCCCTCGGAAAAACAGCGGCATGCTTGCGATAGGAAACACAAAACCGGAAAGCAGATTAGAAGGCAGCATGCCTGACAGCGTGGCGAACTGCATTGCAATCTGCTGTTTGCGCGTAACGACGGAGATAAAGATTCCCTGTGCAAGATAGGTGGCAAGACAGAGCAGGCATCCGACGCCGAACAGCAGGTGGCTGCCTACAAAGGGCACTCCGAATACGGTCCGCGCGATAATGTATACAAACAGCTGCGCGATGAGCCCGAGAACCGCGTAAGGCGCAAGCTTCCCAATAATAATTTCCAGAGGCTGGATGGGCGTCGAAAGCAGTAGCTCCATGGAACCGCTTTCCCACTCTCGCGCGACGGTCAACGCCGTAAGCAGTATGGAAATGATCGCCAGCACCACCACCGTCAGGCCCGGAATTACGAACCAGCGGCTGTTCAGTTCGGGATTAAACAGAAAGCGCATCCGGAGGTCATAAGTTTGCGGAGGATCGAAATTCCCGATGCGCCTGGATGCGATGGCCTGAATGCTTTGCACATAAGTCGCAACAGGAGCCACCGTGGAATTATCCGCGCCATCAAGCAGGATCTGCGCCTGTGCGCCGCGTCCGGCAAGCAGATCTTTTTCAAAACGGGGAGGGATGATGAGCGCGGCCTTCGCGCGTTCGGCCGTAACATCCTGCACCGCCACGGAAGGAGAACCCGCCGGGTGGGCCAGGAAATAATCGGAACTGGTGAAAATATCCACCAGCCGCCGCGATGCCTGAGTCCTGTCGGAATCGTTAACCGCTAAAGCGATATTCCGGATATTAAAATCCATAGCGAAGCCATAGACAAGCACCAACAGTACGGGAAGCCCCAGACCCAATCCCATAGTAAAGGGGTCCCGCAGGACGTGGTATACCTCTTTCCGGGCCACTGCCATCGCGCGCGACCAGACAAAAGAAGGAGACGTCATCCCCGTTTCTCCACGGCGCGAATGAAAACGTCTTCCAGCGAAGGACGGATGGGGTGAATGTTAAATTTTTTCTCGAAATCCGCGCGAACGCGTTCCCAGATTTCCGGATCGCTTAATGCCGCGTGGAAACGCATTCCATACGGCTCAAAAAACTCGAAGGCTTCATGCGATTCCAGGGCCGAAATTTCAGAGAAACCAAGCGCTTCCTTCGGATCGAATTCGAAAACTGGTGTTGGAAACAGCTTCTTTTTGAGCCCATCCGGGCTGTCCGCCTCGACGATCCGCCCTTCACGCATCAGAGCGATCCGGCCGCACTGCTCCGCTTCGTCCATATAATGCGTGGTCACAAACACGGTTTCCCCGCGCTCCGATAACCGCCGTATCAACCGCCAGAACCGGTCGCGCGCCGCCGGAGCTACCCCTGCGGTAGGCTCATCCAGAAAAACAATTTCCGGATCATGCAGCAGAGCGGCCGCCAGGGAAACCTGCTGCTTGATTCCTCCGGGAAGATCCTGGACCGGAGTTGCGGGGTCCCGGTCGAAAGTAATGAACTCGAAAAGTTCCTGCCTCCGCCGCAGGTAAACGTCTCGATCCAGTTTTCTCAGGCTGGCGATGAAATCCAGGTTCTCTCCTACGGTCAGATCGTTATAGAGCGTGAATTTCTGCGACATGTATCCGACTTTTTCCTTGATCGCATGTTCTCCATGCGCAAAACCGATTCCAGCCACAAGCACGTCCCCGGAGCTCGGCGGTAGAAGGCCGCATAAGACGCGGATTGTGGTTGTTTTGCCCGCGCCATTGGCGCCCAGGAAGCCGAAGATTTCACCCCGGCCTACGGAGAAGGAAATATTGTCGACAGCGGTAAAATGACCGAATTTGACGGTGAGGTTGCGCACTTCTACGGCAAAATCATTCATCGTTTTGCTCCGTGCCGTATGAAAAGCTCATCGAAACCGCTCGCGCCTTCGCGCTTCAGCAGTTCCCGGGGTTCGCCTGCGGCCACAACCCGCCCTTTTTCCAGCAGATGCACCCGGGAACAGCGCTCCGCTTCATCCATGTAGGCGGTCGTCACCAATATCAGGATTTTCTGGTCGGCAAGGCGGTAGAGCATGTCCCAGAACTCTCGCCGGCTGATCGGATCCACGCCGTTTGTAGGCTCGTCAAGCACGATCGCCCGAGGAGAGCGCAGCAGAGCGCACATCAACCCGAGCTTTTTATACATCCCTCCGGAAAGACGGCCGGCCGTGCGTTCCACAAAATCGGTGAGCCGCGTCATGCGCAGGAGCTCTTCGCGCTTCGTCTGGTAAATGTCATCGGGAATGCTGTAGAGGGCGCGGAAGAAATCAAGATGCTCATCGATGGAGAGATCGGCATAGAGGCTTTGCTGCTGAGGCATGTAGGCCACCTGAGGCCGGATGTCTTCGAAATGCACGGATTGTCCACCCTGCGAAAAAACGATTGCGCCGCCAGCGGGTCTCATCAGTCCCAGGATAAGACGCATGAGCGTGGTTTTGCCCGCGCCTTCGGGACCGATGATCCCGTGCATCAGCCCGGCCTCAAAATTCAGCGATACGTTATCTAGCGCGATTATGCTTTGAAAGGTTTTTCGGACTTCCCGGACGGATATGGCGATAGGCTCGGGACTCTTCACTTCGGCAAGGCGACTTCGATCGTCATGCCGGGCTTCAGTATCTCCTCGGCGTTTGATTCCTCGAAACTGACCTTCACCCCATAGACAAGCCTTGTGCGTTCCGCCCTGGTCTGCACGTTTTTGGGGGTAAACTCCGCCTCATCGTTAATTTTGAGAATCGCGCCGTCGAACTCGCGGTTACGGAGTTCAGGAAGATAGCCTTTAAGCTTCATGCCGGGTTTAAGTTTCGACACCTCGGGCTGAGGAACATAGATGTAGGCCCATATTTTCTTAATGTTGGCGAGAGTCAAAAGCTTCGTTCCCGGATTGACCCATTCACCGGGCTCATGATAGCGGCTGAGCACCGTGCCATCGATGGGCGAAGCAATGGAACACCAGCTCACCTGTACGTCGGATTCTTCCTTCCGGTTGCGAACCTGATCCCAGTTTTCCTTGGACATGCTTCCGGCCTTGAACAGCCGCGTGCCCCGATCGAAATTGATCCGGGCAAGATCCGCCGCGACTTTCGTATCGTCGCAGGACAGGGCCACGACCTGTTCTCCGGAGGAAACCCGGTCGCCTTCCTCGGGCCTGACCTGCGCGATGGTAGAGGCAAGCTGGGCGGAAAGATCGACTTTTGTCGCCTCGAGCGTGCCCGCATAAAGGAATCCCTGGCTGAAAAAAACAATTTTTACCGCAACGCCTGCAAAGATGAACGCTAAAATTATGAGAACAATCCGGCGGGACTTCTTCATTTAATTCTCCTTAGATAGACTTTCCAGGTTGGCAAGCTGAACCAGAAGATTCACGTCCGTTGCGGCGGCGTCGATCTTTGCTTGCAGAACCTTCAGGTTGGCGTCTTCCACGTCCAAAAAACGGCCCTGCCCGGCAAGGTAAGCCTCGTAGCGCAGACGAGCCACTTCCGCCGCCTTGTCTACGGAGCGGCGGTTCAACGCCTGCTGCAGACGCAGGGAGGCCGCCTGGTCGTGCGCTTTCTTCCAGCTGTCCAACAGATCCCGCGCCGTCTGCTGGCGTTTTTCTTCATCGGATTGTGCCTGTGACTGTGCGCTACGCACGGCATTAACGGTGCTGCCCCCGGCAAACAACGGAAAACTCAGGTTTACTCCAAAGGTTTTCTGGTTGATAGTCTCAATGATCGGGCCGTTTGGATATTCCTGCATTATGCTTGCAAGAACGCTCAGAGTAGGCCAATGTCCGCCCTCGAAGGATTTTGCGCTGTGCCTCGCCGCCTCGGCAAGATCCGCGAGGAACTGCAGCTGCGGCTGGTGTACGTCAAAATCCGCCTGCCCTGCCCGATCCATTTTCCCTATGGAATCCGTAACCTGATCCAGGGCTACAACGAGCGTCGCCAGCGGCCCTGTTCCTCCGGAAACCGGCAAAAGGGTTTCCGAATCCGTAGGCCAGGAAGGGTCCAGCCCTTCAAAAAGATGAGCCAGTGATGTGAGATCGCGAACTGCAGCGGCAAGATTAGTCCGGGCCTGAAGGAGCTGCCTCTGGCGCAGCAACAGATCCTGTTCTTCGGAAATAAGGTCCACGCGCGCCGCGTTTCCATCCTTATAGCGCACCTGGATATCGTGATACTGCGCCGACTCCACGCGGCAGGATTCCGCATAGAGCCGTACCTGCGCCGCTGCCAGCTGCGCCTGGAAATAAGCCAGCCGCGCCGCAAGCCGGATCTGGCGGCGGATGGCGTCGGCCTGACGGGCCTGCGCGCGGGCATTGGCCTGGGCCGAACGCCAGGACTCAACAAGCGTTCCTCCGGAAAATGCCGTCCAGGTCAGGTCGGGCCCGATCGAATAGGAGTTATGCGTCGTAAAAGCGATGGGCGCGATATTCGGCGAAACCGCAAGCTCCGGGACTTCCGTCACGTAGCGGTAGGATCCGTCGATGCTTAGATGCGGCATCAGGAAACCGCGCTGGACCAGCGCCTGGGCCTCGGCGGCTTCGGCGGCAGACCGGTATGACCTCAACTGCTCGGAATTGTCGAGGGAGGCCCGTACCGCCTGATCGAGCCCAAGCGCAAGCTGAGGCGGTCTCCAGACGTCCGGCGGCCGCCCGCCTGTCATTGTGGCGGGCGTTTCCGCCGTGGCCAGGCCTGCAGCGCAAGCAAGCAGTATCAGACTGATGGCTTGTGATCGTTTCATTAGGTCCTTGCTATGCTCTGCACCGGCACGCTGCGAAACAGTTTTGCAAGAAGCCGGCGCAATTCATCCCTTTCAGTTTTCGTCAGCGGAGCCAGAAACTCCTCTTCGACCTGCTCCAGGCGCCCGGAGGCCTGCAGAAAGGCGGACTTGCCGGCAGCGCTCAGCTTTACTAAATGCGCCCTGCGGTCGGTGGGGTGCTTGTCCCGGTGGACAAATCCCCGTTTTTCCAGATGATCGATAAGCCAGACCATGGTCGTCGGATCGATCCTTAGGGTTGCCCCGAGCTGCCGCTGAGTCATCGGCCCGCCGCCTTCCAGCGTGGCCATAACGCCGAAATGCGGAGGCAGGATAGCAAGCGGTTTCAGGATCCGCTCCGCCCTCTGGCGCATCTGAAGGGCGGGGCGGTTCAATAAATAGCCCATGCGCGTCATCAGACCTCTGGGGCCGGGCTGATCCGCTGTAAGTCTGCAGGAAACAGATCGTTGAACAGGCATGGCGTATCGAATTAGTTTGTGATAAAAATAGTTTGTATTACTGATTATTGTTGGATCAGGCGGGTTTTGTCAAGGGAAAAAGCCGGCGGGAAATAAAAACGCCGTCCCGCGGGGCAGGTCGTCCTTCGTCCCGGCTCAGGACGACCCTGAGCGGGGAGCATGGCTTGAAGCCGTGGCACGAGTCGAACGGGGCGCGGGCGGCAATTTAATGCACCGGGAATTTTAGCAGACGCATTGATCGCGGTTTTTGCCGCAATTCGGACACTTTTCCAGTTTCTTTGTTTTTTTCCTCACGGTACTCCCTCCCATTCGCTATTCTATTTTTGCCGCAGAAATACGGCATCTAAACAGTTAGACACGCGAACAGTCCTGACAGTAAACGCGCCCTGTTTCATGCGGGGTGGCGGGCGAAGACAACTTTGTCAGACCATTCTCCCGCAAATTCCCAGCGGTATTCTTTCCAATCGATGCGGTCGGAGCAAAAGGCTTCCAGCGCCTGCGCTTTTTCGGCGCTGACATGGCGTCTTTCCAGCATTTGATTTCCCGTTCCCGCATGAAAAATGCGCCGCAACACCGGAAGCGGTATATGAGACAAGTCAATTTCTCGGGGAGGAAGACTTCTCGTCTCCGCTTTTCTGCCGTATCCGATCAGCCGGTAAACAATATGAGTAGAAACCATAGGAAACCAGATTATCCAAAATTACGGGTGTTGTTATATGACTTCAAATAATTCTACAAGCGTCTTCGCAGGGAAGCCTGGGATCTCTGGGATGAAGCCTGGCAGGGTCACCAAAGCCAAGGTTGCAGAGAAAATTGGACTTCCAACTCGTTCCGGATAGAAAAGCGGCATCGACTTTATCATTATCAAAACCAGACATGGGGCCGCAGTCAAGTCCCAGGCTCCTGGCGGCAATAATGAAATAAGCTCCCTGCAGGGAACCGTTGCGAAAAGCGGTGGATTCGCACAGCGATTTATTGCCGGCAAACCAGGAGCGCGCATCCACGTGCGGGAACAACAAGGGAAGCTTTTCATAAAACTCGACGTCCATGGCGATAATGGCCGTGACCGGAGCGGCCATAGTTTTGGCAATGTTTCCGTCAGCAAGACAGGGCTTCAACTTCTCCTTTGCTTCGGGGCTTTTGACGAACACGATGCGCGCCGGCGTGCAGTTTGCGCTGGTCGGGCCCCATTTCATCAGGTCATAGATGCGGCGCAGGAGATCGTCCGGCACCGGCGTATTCTTAAATGCGCTGTGTGTTCGCGCTTTGACAAATATCTGATCCAGGGCTTCCTGCGATATCGGGTTAATCATAAGTCTCCCTCCGGATTGATGATCCTGTTTATTAGACGTCTGAAAATTGGGACGGATACAGCCTGTACAACCGCAAGCTCAGCGGGAAATCGCGGTATTGCGGCGCATTTGCCGGCTTGTTTGACGAATTTTAATGCGCTGATCTTTAAGAACCTGCATCTTCTGGCGTTCTGCCAGCCAGGCATTGCGCTGGTCAGCCGCATTGGGACTGCGGGTGCGGACCGCTTCGACGTAAGCGTGCCTGGCGTCACGGACCTTATCGCGCTGATCTTCAATCTGATCGGCAACCTGATGCATTGCCTGGCGGTCAAGAGCGCCTGGCGGCAGATTATCCGCCATCAACGGCATCGCAAGAATCCATACAAGGAGAACAGGAAGGCCCGGCCTTATCATGAAGGATTCCCTCCCGTGCCCGCTCCAGGCTCCCGTTCCTTTGACATGCGGCGGTGGCGGCCGGTCTGGCGCAACTTCTCAAACTTCTGCCACTGCTCCGGCATCAGAAGCGCTTGGATCGCGCGCGCCGCATCTTCGTGAATGTCTGCGAGATCCGGAGAAACATCCCGGTGCAGCTGGATCACCCGTTCGTGGGCTTCGTCAAAAATGTCGCGCATGGCTGATTCCTGCTCCGGAGTAAGTTTCAGCGCATGCTTCAGGAAACGGATTTTCTGCTCAACGTAAAAATGATGAAAACCACCGGAGTGCCGCGCCCGCGTGCTTTCCCAGGTCATGCCCGCGATCAATCCCAGGATAAACATCGAAACAAGAGCGATAAACGCCGCAGGTTTACCTCTCATGATTCGGCCTCCGTATCCGGCACACCTGATTCCGGGAGAGATTTCAAAATCCAGGCGGTGGTTTCATCCGATGTTCCCTGCTGGAAAAAGTGGACCGGGCCGGAGCTCACCGAATCAGCCTCTTCCCCCCGCAAAAACGGCTCAACCGGGTCTTTCAAGAAGGCATACCCGGCGAGGAACGATATTGCCACGGCGGTGGCCGCAGTTAAGTTCACCATCCAGCGCCATTCCCCCCACCATGAACCAGCGCTGCGGCGCGCTGCCTCAGATTCAATTCCTGCGAGAACCCGCGTCCACATAAAAGCGGGCGCGCGGGTTTCTTCCCGCGTAAAAATTCGCGATGACAGGGCGTCCCAGCGCTCGAGCTTTCCCCGGCAGAGCGCGCACCGGACGAGATGTTCTTCGGCGCGTTTACGGTCTTCGGGACCGCACTCCCCGTCCCGGTAGTCCCACAGGTCCGTTTCGTTGAATGAACAGCTCATGGTTTTCTCCTCTTATTTTTGACGAAGTCTGTCCCCGAAATGTTCCCGTATCTGGACTCAAATGCAATCCGCAGCGCTTCCCGGGCTCTGTTCAGCCGGGATTTAATCGTATTTGTAGCACAATTTTGCAGTTTCGCCATCTCCTCGTAGGAATATCCTTCCACCTCGCGAAGAATCAGAATCTCCCGCTGTTCAGGCGTTAAAGCGTCGAGCAGGGAAACCGCTTCCCTATCCTGTCCAAGCCCTGAGTCGGGCAGTTCGTTTGAAGGAGCAGCCATGGAATCAAGCGGAACAAGGTTTTCTTCGTCGGCACGCGGGGTATCGAGCGAGACAGTCTGAACGCGTTTTTTACGGAAATAATCAAGACAGTGGTTGGAAGCGATGCGGAAAATCCACGTGTAAAATCCTGAATCCCCCGCGAAAGAGCCGAGCGCAAAATATGCTTTGACAAATATTTCCTGCAACAGGTCTTCGGCAGTTTCCTGCTGGCGGACCATACCGACAACATATCCGAAAAGCCTGTCCTGGCAGGCCTCCACCAGAAGGCGGTAGGCTTTCTTGTCGCCGCAGCGGGCGCGGCCGACGATGTCTCTCTCGTTAGGTATAGAAAAGGGAGGCATGGTTACATCCAACCCAAACTGCGGGAGTCTGTCAACCCCGACCCTGTGATTTGTCCGACCAGCCGCTGAGCGGCCGGCGAACGCTTAGCGTTCGTGCAAATCACAGGACGGAGTCAACCTGGTATGTCAGCTCAAAAGAAACAAAATAAAACCGGACAAGGTGGAAAGCACCAATTCATCTGGGCGGTGAAACCGGAGTGCGGCTACAACCAGGATGAACCCGGCCAGGACGAAAAGGACCCGGCTAATATTCACACGAAAACTAATCACGTGCCCATCTGTCCAGGATGTTTCGGCGCTGTTTTCCTGCGGCAAGCGCTCCGCGCTCCAGCGCAGGAAGCGTGCAATAAGAACAAGTACAAGCGCATAAGCCGCAGAAAACAAAACTTCGGGATGAATGAGTCTCACTCGGATAGGACCTCCGGCTCGATGACCTCGGTAAAAAGCGCCGCATGCCGCTCCTCTTCCTCTGACGGCCTGCCGCGATAGCGTACACCAAGCCAGGCAAGGTAAAGCAGCGGCAAAGTTCCTCCAATAATGAAAACGACATCTCCGGGAAGCCTGAGCCATTCAATGAAGCGCAGCAGCGGCGTGGTCAGATATTTCAGCTCCCGCGCCTCGAAATAACCGGTACTGACGGAATGGAAAAGCTGCATAACGCCGAGCGGAAAAAGCGTCGCGAAGACCATCCATGCCAGCCCAATGTTCAGCGACCAGAAACTGGTTTTCGCGGCGCACTCGGACCATCGCTTTTCAGGGATCAGGTACCTGAGGGCAAAAAGAGCCAGGCCTGCGGCCAGCATTCCATATACTCCCATCAGCGCCGCGTGGGCGTGGTTGGCGGTCAGGGCCGTGCCGATTTCATAGTAGGACACAATCGGCAGGTTGATCAGGAAACCGAAAATCCCCGCGCCTACGAAATTCCAGAAACCAACAGCCACGAGAAAAAGAACAGACCAGAGATGCGGGAAAGGAGCGGCCGCTTTCTCCTGCTGTTGAATCCCCAGGCGGAGGAATGTCCAGGCTTCCAGAGTCAGAAAGGTCAGCGGAATGACCTCCGCCGCTGAAAAGAAAGCCCCAAGCGCCATATGTTCAACCGGCGTGCCGGAAAAATATAAATGATGCATGGTTCCGACAACGCCTCCCACCGAATAAAGCAGAATATCGAGATAGATTACGCGCTGGGCGACCTGTTCGGCTACCACGCCGAGCAAAACAAAGATATAGGCAACTATGATCGTAGTGAACAATTCCAGAAAATCCTCCACCCACAGGTGGACAACCCAGAACCGCCAGAAATCCGTGCTGGTAAAATTCGCTTCAGGCCGGGCAAGCAGGCCGACCGCATAAAACGCCGGGATCGCCAGCGC
The DNA here is from genome assembly GCA_964604825.1 of uncultured Elusimicrobia bacterium. Lineage (GTDB taxonomy): Bacteria > Elusimicrobiota > Elusimicrobia > 2-01-FULL-59-12 > 2-01-FULL-59-12 > CAZSAL01. Next base: position 9,677 of record CAZSAL010000002.1, on the reverse strand, counting down.
GGCATAGAAAAACAGCCACGGCATGTTGCCGAAGTGCTCTCTTCCCAGCCTTCCCCGTAGCCCGCGGAAAAGCAGGCACACCCAGAACCCTAGACCTGCGCATAGCATGATCTGCCACAAACGCCCCAAATCGAGGTATTCAAACCCCTGATTACCCAGCCACTGGCTTTTGAGATGCCCGCTGATTCCTGCCCATTCGCCGGCAAGGCTGCCCACAACAAAGATTACAAGGGCGCCGAGCAGGCCGTAGGCCAGCCACTGCTGGCCGCGTGGTTCGTCTCCTGCGATGAGAGGCGCGAAGAAAATACCTGCCGCAAGATATGACGTTGAAATCCAGAGAATGGAAAGTTGTACATGCCAGGTCCGCGCAAGGTTGTAGGGAACAAGGCTTGCCAGGTTGAATCCGAAAAAGTTGTCGATTTCCGCACGGTAATGCTGCGTGGCTCCGCCGAGCAGCGTCTGAATTAGGAAAAGAACGGCCATGGCCAGAAAATACCAGGCGCATGCCCGCTGTGCCGGCGTGAGCGCCACGGAACCGGGCCTGCGGAAAGAGACAACGCATTTTTGACGGCCATGCCACCCCAGGAAGTTCCAGCGGCCGAAAGAAGCAAAGAGAAGGCCTATGCCTCCCAGAAGAGCGATCAACGAAAGAACGCTCCATACCACCATGGAACCCGTGGGGTAGTTGTTCACCCTCGGTTCCGGCGGCCAGTTGTTGGTATAAGAATAGTCCTTGCCCGGGCGCCGCGCGGATGAGACCCAGGCGCTCCAGCTGAAGAAGGCCGTGATTTGTTTAATTTCCAGCGGATCGGTGATCATCCGCGCCATCAGTCCTTTGCCGGCTGCCGGATCGGCAAAGTAGCCGCAATAATAAGCTGTCAGATGATCAAAAGCCCGGCTCTGGGCTGTGGTAAACTGCAACATGCCTGTAGCCGGATCATATCGGTTGGTTTTAAATTCGTCCGCAGTTAAAGCCCGCGCGCCCTTTTCGCCCGCATAGGACTGCTCGACAAAATCTGCGGCGCGGTGCAGATAATCGGCCGTGAAATCAGGCCCAAGATATGCTCCATGTCCGAAGATAGAGCCGTATTCCATAAGACCGCGACGCAAAAAAATCTTCTGTCCTTCAATGATGTCCGAAGCTCTATAGAGAACCCTGCCATCCGGCGCCACGGTGGAATCCGGAAGCGGCGGTTTTGATGAATGCATGCGGATCCCAAGGATCCCCAGAATAAAAAACCCGAAAACAAAAACAAGAATAGCCGCTTGAGGCCAGCCTCTGGCTATTAAGAGCGGACGGCGCGGAAGTTCCATCGAATCACCTCGATGATAGTTCTTTGACGCAAAACGATAGGCACAGTCTACAGATTAGCAAAAACTGAAATTCCGTAGGAAGATTTTGGGCGGTCAGGCTGATTGAGAAAGAGCGGCCTGGAAAGCGTTGCAGATTTCCGCAGTGGAGCGGACAAGGCCGATCCTCGGGAAGATGCGCGTGACCGCCGTATTGTGCTCTTCGGCGGTCATGGCGGTCATGGCGTCTTCTGCAAAAATCTGGTTATATCCGCGCTCGTAGGCGTCGCGCGCCGTGCTTTCCACTACAAATGCCGTTGAGATGCCGGTAAGCACAAGCGTCTTCATGCCCCTGCGGCGCAACTGTAAATCCAAGTCAGTACCATAAAAAGCGCCCCATTGCTTTTTGGCAATTTGATAATCCGAAGGCTGGACGTTCAGCTCCGGGACCAGGGCAAGCGAGTCTGCAGGCATGGGACCGGCCTTTCCTAAAGGTGCATCGCAGAGAGGGCTCAGGCGATCCTTCGCGTCAGAGCTGTAGCCTATTTTCACCAGCACCACGAAAGCCCCGTGCGCCCGGAAGGAAGCCAGAAGTTTTGCGGCCTGATCGAATACCTGCTTGGGGCCGTGCGGCGCGGAAGGCCTGCCGCGCATCATCTCCTGCAGGTCCATTACCACCAGCGCCGTTTTCAATGGATCGATATTTAAGGGTGCCACAACCAATATTTTAGCATCATGAGTATAATAAGGATTATGAGTGATTCTTCCGTCGATTTGAGCAGATATGCCGTACGGACGTCTCAGCTTACCCGTTATTATGGTTCTCTCGCAGCCGTGGATCACCTGGGCCTGGAAATCCCGAGCGGCGAAATATTCGGCCTGCTTGGCCCGAATGGAGCGGGAAAAACCACTACGATAAAAATGCTCACCACCCTGCTGCCGCCCAGTTCCGGTTCAGCTTTTGTCGCCGGCTTTGACGTCAGTGTAGATCCCGTGCAGGTACGCCGTCATATTGGCTATGTCCCCCAGCTCCTTTCCGCAGACGGGGCGTTGACCGCCGAAGAAAACATGACTCTCTCCGCCAGGCTTTACAGCATGCCGCGCAGTGAACGCGCCGGCCGCATACGCGAGGCTCTGCGGTTCATGGATCTTGAGGAATTCGCGGGCAAGGTGGTGCAGACTTATTCCGGAGGAATGATCCGCAGACTGGAAATCGCCCAGGCCCTGCTTCATCGCCCGGATGTGATTTTTCTTGACGAGCCCACCATCGGGCTGGACCCCATGGCGCGTCATGCCGTCTGGGACCGCCTGATAGGTTTACGGAAGGAACTGGGTCTTACCGTGCTTCTGACCACTCATGATATGGAAGAAGCGGACGTCCTCTGCGACGGTCTGGCGTTGATGCATCACGGGAAAATCGTCGTTACCGGAACTCCCGCGGCAATCAAGGCCGCGGTGGGACCGGAAGCTGATCTTGACGATGCGTTTGTTAAATTCTGCGGCGAAACCATTGAGGAAGAAGAAGGAGAATACCGTCATGTCCGGGCAAGACGAAAATCCATCCGCCAGCGCGGCTGACAACATCATAAAATCCGGAGTCATGGCTTTCATTCGCCAGAGCCTGGCGATTGTCGACACGGAACTCCGCAAAATCGCGCGCGACCCCACGGAGCTGTTCAGCCGGGCCGCCCAGCCGGTTTTATGGCTTATGGTTTTCGGCCAGGTATTCGAGCGCGTACACGGCATTCCCACCGGGCGCATCAGCTATACAGCGTTCATGTCGCCGGGCATCCTGGCGCAGAGTATCCTTTTCAGCGCGATTTTTTACGGCATCGCGGTCATCTGGGAACGCGATCTGGGAATCGTACATAAAATGCTGGTCAGTCCGGCTTACCGGTCTTCCCTGGTTATGGGAAAGGCGATTTCCGCAGGCGTGCGGGGATTGTCGCAGGCCGTGATCGTTTACGCGGTCGTATTTATTATGAGGATCAAGCTCCAGATCAATGCGGCTTCCCTTCTAGGCGTTCTGGCCGCAGTGCTGGCAGGCTCTGCGATCTTCGCGACTTTTTCCCTCCTCATTGCCTGCGTAGTCAAGACGCGGGAACGCTTCCTGGGTATCGGGCAATTGTTGACCATGCCGCTTTTTTTCGCCTCGAGCGCCATCTATCCGCTGGAATTGATGCCGCACTGGCTGCGCATTGTGTCGCGGCTGAACCCGCTGACCTATCTGGTCGACGCCCTGCGCGGGCTGATGATTTATGGGGGACAGAGCGTTTACGGATTCGGCACAGATTTCGCGGTTCTTGGCGTGGTGTTTCTCGTCCTGCTGTCTATCACATCTAAAATCTATCCGCGCATCATTGTTTAGACAGGAAACTGCTTCGGATTGGCAAAATCAATTGATCCTGAAATCTAATCACCAGTTCCGGCAGATCGTGTAAAATATGGGAGACGGAATCATCACGGAACATGTCCTTCAATTCAGCGATCCTTTCGGATACCCATATCCTCACCGCATTCGGCATCTTTACCGCCAGCTACTTCGTGTTTGCGCTGGGGAAATTCCCCGGGCTCAAAATCGACCGCCCGGGAGCGGCGATCATCGGTGCGGTCGCCATGGTGGCTTGCCGCATCATGAGCGCGCAGGAAGCGCTCACGTTCATAAACTTCCCGACGATCGTCCTGTTGTTTTCGATGATGCTGATCGTCGGCTATCTGCACCTGGGAGGATTTTTTGACTGGGTGGCGGGGCATGTGGTCCTGCGAATCCGGAAACATCATTTGCTGCCCGCCGTCATTTTAACCAGCGGCATTCTGTCGGCGTTTCTGGTGAATGATATCGTTTGCCTGGTGATGACGCCTTTTGTTTTGAAGCTCACCCGCCGGCTGGGTTTGAATCCGGTTCCTTATCTTCTGGCGACCGCCACCGCCTCCAATATCGGCAGCGTCGCGACCATCACCGGCAACCCGCAGAACATGATCATCGGCA
>CAZSAL010000002.1:0-5388 GCA_964604825.1 uncultured Elusimicrobia bacterium | reverse complement strand
TCGCTTTCGGGGATATCGTATGTGAGATTCCTGGTTCGCCTGGGTCCGATCGCTCTGGGGGGCCTAGGAATCAATTGGCTGCTGGTGCACTGGATGTATTTCCGCCGCCCGCCGGAGCCGCGCGCGCCGGAATCCGGAGGCAAATACGAACCGGAAAATACCTGCTGTACTCCCAAGCCGGTACTCGTCCTGGTCCTGGTCCTGACCGGGTTCCTGATAGGAGTGCCGGCGGCGATCGCCGCCGCCGTCGGCGCGGCGCTCTTGTTGATTACGCGCAGCGTTGATCCACGGCGGGTCTACGACGAAGTGGATTGGGGCCTTCTTGTTTTCTTCATCGGGCTGTTCATCATCATGGGCGGGATCGAGCGCGCCGGATTAAGCTCGATGCTGCTGAGGTTATTCATTGCCTGGAAGCTCCAGCGGCTCTGGCTTTTTTCCGCCTTGACCGCCGTTCTGTCGAACATCGTGAGCAATGTCCCCGCCACCGTGCTTCTTAAATCGCTGATGCCAGGCTTCCCCGATCCGCAGACCGGCTGGCTGGCGCTGGCCATGGCGAGCACCCTGGCCGGAAATCTGACGATCACCGGATCGGTCGCGAACATCATCGTTGTGGAACGCGCGAGCCCGGAGGCGCACATCGGTTTCCGCGACTACTTCCGGCTGGGGCTGCCGTTAACTTTTCTGACGATGGGATTGGGAATCCTCTGGCTGACTTATGTCCCGTGAAGACCGGAAGGCGGCTGCGTTTCAATCGGAATAAAGGAACTCCAGGATGGTTCTGGCTGCCGCATGGGCACCCGGGGACTGGCTTTCGCGCGGACCGGCTATGTTCAAGGTACGGATTTCATTCGCTTTCGCCCACGCCGCAAACCTTTTCTTCACATCAGGTTCAATTCGTGTAAGGTCGATCTCAAAAAAAGGCTTTTTTACTTTCTCACAATATTCCCGCGTATAGAGCGTCCCGCCTTTTAGAATTCCGAAATAAAGGATCAGCGTGCCGTCGGAAGTCTCCACATTCTTTTCAGTGCGCTCAGCATAACGGTTCGAGGCCGTTTCAACAAGCGGATATCTGGAGGGGATGCTCCCGTCTTCAGCAAGGCGCCCTTTCGGGCAGGACCCGCCGCAGGGAATGCCGCGCTCCAGGGCGAAATCAAGTGCGGCCCGGTCCACGCCTGTCTGCCCGCTGGAAATAATTTTTCCGATCATGATTTGCGCCGGTGAACCGATTTCTTAAGAATCTCACGCAGGGTTTCGGCGTTATGAAACGCGTCGCCGCCTGCGGTGTTATCAAAGTAAACGTAAACGTCTCCTTCCTTAAGATGCCGCGCTGCCGCCTTCGCGAAAACTTCCAGTTCCTTTTTCGAATAGTTATGCGAATACCACTGGCTTGATCCGTGCAGCCGGAAATAGGCGAAGGGCGCGGTGCGCACGTCCAGCACCCGCGTTATCCCCGGAGCGTCCACTCCGACAAGCGCCGCGCCAGAGCTTCTAAGGACCTCGTAAGTGTCTGGCGCAAACCATGAGTTGTGGCGGAATTCGACCGCGACCCGCACGCGATCCCGGACTTTTTTCAGGAAGGATTCCAGCCTTTGCAGATCCTGCTTCATGGATGGAGGAAGCTGAAAAAGGACAACACCCTTTCGTTCAGTGAGCGGTGCTGTCCGCGAAAAAAATGAATTGAAGTCCGAGGCAGGGGCCTTCAGGCACTTGATATGCGTCAGCCAGCGCCAGGCTTTGACCGACCAGGTGAAATCTTCGCCGCCAAGCGCTTCCCACTTTTCAACCGTGGACTTCTGAGGGAAATGATAAAAAGTGGAATTTAATTCCACGCTGTCGAAACGCTTTCGGTAAAGAGTGAAGGCTTCATCCTTCTTCGGCCGGCCGGGATAAACTATTCCGTACCACTCCGGATAGAGCCACCCGCTTGTTCCAACCCACAGCCTTCCCATATTTTATCGGCTATGCTTTAAATCCTACCTTGGCGTGCGTGCCGTCGCAGAACGGCTTGCTCGCGGACTGCCCGCAGCGGCAAAGAGCGCATGCCGCCTTGGTCGGTATAATCTTGCCGTCGCCATCCTTGAGTTCAATTTCGCCGGTAACAACGTACGGGCCGTTTTTCACAGCCTGAATTACAGTTTTAGCCATAACGATTTACCTCCTGTGAGTTTCTGAAATATTCTATCTGACGGCAGGCAATTTTCATTCAATTATCAGACACGGCAGCTGCATTTTTTGGCGCGAAGAATACCACGCTGTTCAGATAAAGAATCGACCTTGCTGCGCTGGATTGCACTTCCCGTGGCCTTCCGGGGATCAAGCGGACTGCGATGAAGATATCCCCGCGCCCGCATCTCTTTGACCAGCGCTTTATGCCGGAGGAATAGCGCGCGCAGATGTCCAAACCAGCGCAGGGTCTCGGGATGGCGGGAATACCCCTTCTTTTTTCGGGTGATGACCGACCAGACCGCGTGTAGTTCGCGGTGCTCAGCCAGCAAATGCTGCCGGCAAAGAACTTTCGGAGGCAGATCCCAGATTCTCATATAGATTCAGGCGGAGGCGCTGACCAGGTTACAGCCGAGGCGCCATTCGTGGGCTGGATCCCGCAGCCATCCAAGGTCTGAAGCCAACCGGGCGGTGGTAGCCGCCGCGAGCGTCGAAAGCAGGATCATCCCCAGCGCATGAGCGGGGCCCTGGCCCGCGATGCAGGCTCCCAGCAATCCCCACCAGAGCGCGGCCATGAGCGCGGTGACAGGCAGGCCCGACATCAGCGACCAGCCCTGGCGCTCGACAGGCGCTTCGTACAGATCCGCCACCCCGTGAAAAAGATTTCGCCACTGCCGGCGCAGCTGCGCGGCCCACTCCCGCACGGGATACCCCACGAGCAGGTGAACAACCTCTTCCACAACAGCGGAACTCAGCAGGCTCGCGATGGGTTGGAACCTCCGAGGAAGTGTCTGAATGGTCCGGGATTCCGCTTTCGCTTCCCCTTTCAATTCCACTTCGCCCACCTCGCTGGTTTGATGATCGTAATAGAAGGAGACCGTGACATTGCTCAAAGGTACCCCATGGCTGTTTAACGGTTTCCAGGTTCTTCTAGGTTTTAGCCCCCCTGTGACCATACCTTCTCCTGATTGCACTTTAATCCATTCCAATACAAAGTCTTTGTGCTTCGGATGTGTCACGGGGATGTAGATTTGAAACGGTCCCGGGGCAACGGGATACACATGGTACTCAGCGGCCATATTGAGAGTATATGCTGACACGGGGGCCAGCGCATCATAAATGGACCCCACATTGATCAGGACGGGTTCAGGGGATCTTCCGGAAACCACTACGAAGGCTCGTGAGTCAACTTTCTTGGTTCCCCGTATCCGGGGAAGATAAAAGTACGCCTTATCGCCGACCCCCGATGGAACTAAAAAATCAATTTCATAATCCTGCTTATTAAACGCCATCCCCAACTTGTGCAGCAGACTATGCCTCCATGTTCTTTCGACTTTATCCCGTTGAACCCATCCTTCTATCGTCCATTCAACGTCCCCGTCTAAATCTTTACGGAGAGTAGCTTTTATTTTGTCGGGAACTTCCGTCAATGTCCGTGTATCCGGTCGTTGTCCGTGCGCCGAAGAAGAATCTGTGTGAACGAACCGTATGTGATAAGTTCTGGCGGGCGAGGACGCGGCGGACTGGGAGGGCTTCGGATGAGGCAGGACTTCCGCAATTTGCGCCGCCTCACTCGACAGGAAGTCCCACCCTGGAGGAAGATTCTTTGGTATCGCCGCCTGCGTATTTTCGGTCCGCGGACTGAAAACGGCGTGCACCGCGTCCTTTGCATTGACCGTCATCTGCTCGCCGATCTTCGGCAACGCCATCGGGTTCAAAAGCATCACAAGCACGGTCCAGAGTCCGATGAGTGTCTGGACGAACGTGACGATGCGGACGAGCGAATAAAATCCCTGCCTGCGCGCGGCCCGCGCCGGGGACGGCCGCGCGGGAGATACCACCAGCCGCCGCTGCCGGTCCTTGCGGTAAAGAAGCGCCCAGGTGATCGCCGCGAGAATCCCGAGGCGCAGAAGAAACGATCCGCCGCCCCACACGATGAATGGGGAATATCCCATGAGGATTCCCGCCGCCAACAGGTGGATCCCCGCCGAAATCAGAACGGCTTTCGTAAAGGTGATGGAGAAAACGGTGCGTTTCACGTCGGGAAGCGGTCCGATCCGTTCCTGGACCCTGCGCACAATCTCATCAGATTCGTTTGCTCCCGGACGCAAGGCATGGACTGATTCTTCAGCGAGTGTTTCCTCCGGAGACGTGGCGGCGTAACCATTCAGAACCGCCTCTGATTTTGTAGGATACGAAACCCATCCCTCTCTTCGCCACAGGTTTTCCAGCGTGCGGAGCCAACCGTTGCCCAGCTTCCCGGATAAGGCAACTGAGACCATAAAAAATAATCCGAGAACCGGCCAAAACCAGGGATCGTTCGCGGGAATGAAGAGCGTGACGAGGCCGCTGAGAAAGCCGACCGCGATAAATCCCGCCACGGCCAGCTCGATAAAACCGAGGACGCGCAGTCCCGGCCGGTCTTTCGCCCGGCCCCAGGAATGCTCCAGGATGGCCTCTGAATCCTCCTCGTGGAATAGCAGATGCCCCAACTCATGGAGGAAAACCCTCCGGGTGAGACCCAATAATGGAAAAACAGTGACAGTCATTGTTCCGAATTTGGGGATGGCAAAGCCTCCGACCCCGAGGAATAAATACCAGGCTCTGTACCAGGGGACAAATCGAATCTGTTGCACTCTGTCCAGGTATTCCGGGTTGACGGCGTCCAGAACGTCCCGAATTATTCTCTTGTGTTCGTCACTCAGAGCGTTGATCCCTCGGAAAGAGATGGACGGGAACCGGCGGTCCAATCGGCGCTCTAACGGGTTGGACGGTTGGTGGACTGGTCTCGCCGGTTCGCCCTGCTTCGGTTCGGACAAAATTTGTTCACCAAAGCGCCGCAACAGCCGGGAGAGACTTTGCCAGGTTTTTCCCCGGAAGGAAGGCCGTTCACTGCTCAGCAACCTCGCCGCAAGCGCCTGCTCGTCAAAGACAGTTCCGAGTGACTCCTGACTCATGACTCGAGACCCATTACTCGCCGTTGCTGTCTGGACGGCCAGGCCCGCCATTGAGGCGTCGGCGGCCAGGCAGGAGACGAGAAGAAGCGCGATAATGCGTTGCAGTAACCTGTTCATAGAACGCGCGGACGCGCGTACAGAAATTATGAAGGGAATACGGCGGTGTTTCAATGGAGCGGAAGGCTAAAAATCTGGACCAGAGGACCCATGAAATTCATGTACCTGAATACCTTCACGACGTGGGCCCCCCCGTCGTCATCCTCCGCGG
>CAZSAL010000001.1:0-106784 GCA_964604825.1 uncultured Elusimicrobia bacterium | reverse complement strand
CCGAGGGAGAGGGTGGTCGAAGACCCGGTGAGGCAAGAGGGGAGGAAGCTTTTTTATGGGGTGAGGGGCCTTTATTGATGCCCTCACCCGCCCCGCCAGAGGTCCGGCGGGCGGCCTCTCCCCAGGAGGGATAGGCAGTATTTAAAGGCACATTGACCGCAGCCGGAGCAGGCGCTATCGTTGCGGCCAGCGCACTTTCAGCGCCATCGGCGCATTTCAGCGCACTTCCAGCACTCCCAGCGCTGGCCCAGCACTCGGGCTTAATCTTCCTCAGGCAGGCTACATCCGGGGTTCAAAGACGTACCCGAAGCCGCGCATGGTCTGGATTACCCCACCACCTGACCGGTCGCCAGACGTCTGGCGACCGCCATCTTTTGGCGTCTGGTCAGGTTGTGGGGTTAGTTTCCCCCTGGCGTCGCCAAGCTTGATGCGCAGACGATGGATATGCTGCTCTACGATTTTCGATTCGCAGTCAAAGTCCAGGTTCCATACCTGCTGAATGATAACCGTCTGGGAGAGTATGCGCCCGGGGTGGCGCATGAAAAACTCCAGCAGCTCGAAGCGAATCAACCATGCCGAACGCGCTTGCCAAGTTTATTTGCGTATCAGGCCTCGTAGCAATATTGATAAGTTTACTCGGTTCGGCGATCCTCCGGATGAACATCGAACAAAAAGAAGCTTCGGAAAGTGACAAGAAATTAAACAGGCACTCTCATCTTTTCAACTGAATCTATACCCTCACATAAGCATTTATTTAAAATCCAACTCTTACCGTCTATATTCTCTGTGCCGGTTTTGCAACGCGTTTTTGTGGATTTTGAAACCGGGGAAGTCAAAAACCGGAAGGGCGGGATCAGCCTGTTCGCCCTTTTCTTATATGGGCAATGCAAAAACTGATCATGAAGAATCCAACAAGGAAAGCGACGATAGTCGATCCTGTAGGCAGATCAAGCTGGTATGAAAAAGCAACACCTGCAATGGCGGAGACTACGGCGATAAAAATGGCAATCTTGAAGGTCCGGCTCAGGCGTTCGGTGAGATACAGTGCGCTGGCGCCGGGAGCCACCAGCATGGTAAAAGTCAGCAGCGCCCCCACCACCCGGATCGAGACGGCTACGGCCAATCCCACCGCCGCATAAAAAATCATATTCCAGACGCCGACGGAAATCCCCAGCGCCCGTCCCATATCCGGATCGTAGGCGGAAATGAGGAACTCTTTAGAGGCCAGAAACTGCAGAAGGGAAAGAAAAACGAAGACGATTACCAGCATCCAGAGCATAGATACGGGGACCGTCAAAATGTTGCCGAAAAGAATATTCAGTATGTCCGCTTCTCCCCGAGGGGCTTTGGTGATCAGGAGCACGGAGGCGGCGGAGCCTCCGGCATAGAGCATGCCGATCAGGGCTTCGGGCGGCAGCCGGGGAGAATCGGCCACGCGTGATAAAGCCAGAAAACTGAGGATCGTCAAAGCCAGCGCGATCGGGAAAGGCGCAAGCTGGAATAAAACGGCCAGCGCCACTGCGGCAGAGGCGACTTCGGCGACCGCAGCGCCGGCAAAAACAATGCGCCTCAAGACTACGTAAACGCTGAGCGGCGACAGGCCGATCGCGACAAGAAAACCGGCAAAGAAAATATGGCGCAGAAATGGAACTGTCAGAATTTCAATCATGAGAGTTTATATGCGTGCGTGATGACTTCAGGAGATAAAATCCGCTCTTTTTCTCCGACCAACAGATTGCCTTCGGAAGTGATCAGCGCCACCCGGTGCGCATAACGCTCAATCGTACTCAGTAGATGCGTCACGAAAACGATCGTCGTTTGTTTTTCCCGCTGGAGCTCAGTCAACAGTTCCATGATGGCCCGCTCCGAAACTATGTCCATTCCGTTGGTTGGCTCATCCAGGAGGAGAATTTCCGGCTCCGAGGCCAGCGCGCGCGCGATAAGGACGCGCTGTTTTTGTCCCCCAGAAAGCTGCCGGTACGGCCGTTTCGCGAACTGGTCCATGCCCACCTGACTCAAACAGTCATGGGTTACTTTAATATCTTCAGCATTCGGCCTGCGGAAAATACCGATGCGCCCGAAACGGCCCATCAATACGACTTCCAGCGCCGTTAAAGGGAAGTGAAAATCCAGGCTCTCCCGCTGGGGCACATACCCGAAAAGCGGATGTCCGCCCGTAACGCTGCTTTTCTCGATGGATCCGGACATCGGCCTGATAAGACCGAGAAAGGCTTTGAGCAGAGTGGTTTTGCCAGTGCCGTTAGGCCCCATGACGCCGAGAAAGTCCCCTCGCCGGATAGAAAAAGTAATGCCCTGCAGGACTTTACGTCGTCCGTATCCGAGAGCCAGATCGCTGACTTTGATCAGATCAGCGGGCATGTTTGAACGCTTCAACGAATTGATTAACTATCACATCCATCATGGAAATATAGTCTTTCTCCTGAGGATTTAAGCCGATGTCGTACAGAGAAATGTTCAGCAGCGGGACACCCAGTTGGTCGGCCACCGCTTTACCGATCGATACATCATAGTATGGCTCCGTCACGATCGCTTTAACGTTTTTGTCTCTGGCCATACGGACCACTTCTTCAATCCTTCGCGGAGACGGGACAAACCCTGGCTTTTCTTCAATCGTTTTCGGGGGTTCAGGAATCCGCAAATGAAAGGCCTCCGCAAAATAAGTCCAGGATTCATGGTAGGGGATAAAGGCGTAACCTTTATAAGGAGCCATTTCCGCATGCCAGCGCGCTTCCGCTTTGGACAAGTTGCTTTCGAAATCAGCGAGATTTTTTTCGAAAGTTGTTTTATCCCCTGAATCAACATAAACAAGCGCTTTGCATATATTCCGCGCCATTATGCGACCGTCTTCAGGATTCAACTGAAAATGCGGGTTACCGTAAGGGTGAATGTCGCCGAAACTGTAATCGATATTGCCTTTGGGAACATCAAGCAGCGGAATGCCGTGGTAAATCTCCGCTTTCACAAGGTTGGGGTTATTCGCAGCATTGACGAGATCCCGCGCCCAGTCCTCCAGGTTAAGGCCGACAGTGATAAAGAGATTGGCCCGGTGAATCTTGAAGAGGTCCTGAGGCCGGGATGAATAATCATCCGCATTGAAACCCGCAGGCACGAGCGATTCGACATCGATTTTGTCTCCTCCTACCGCTTTGGTCAGCGCTTCAGTGTAATCCGTGGTAGTTACGACATGGACGCGAGCCCAGGCGCCGGCGGACAGGAAGGCGGATGCTCCTATGAGTGACAAAAGTCTTATTCGTTTAAGCATAAAATTCTCCTGTGTGTTCAGCTCAATTGTTTCAGGTTCCCAAGCGAGAACGTAGCCTGGAATGAAATCGTCTCATTCGGACGCATATCTCCCAGAGGCGTAGTATGCGTGTATTGAATGCGAAGCCGGGTGTTATCCGAGACGAACCATGTGGCATTCGGGCCAATGGTCAATTGTCTTCCATAGGGAGCAACTGCCTGGTCTGCCAGATCCGCGAGGAATCCCACATGATATCGCAGGGCGAAGTTGTAATCGAGAAAGCTGTAGACGCCCTGTTTGAAATTCTCGTCGCCCTGGCCGTGACGATCAGCCAGCATCCCTTCCGTGCTCCAGGTCCATACCCGGCGCTGCGACGCGGCGTATTGCAGCTGGAAGTAAGGTTCAACCAGCGTTTCGGAGCGCCCAACCGGCGAAGGTCCCTGCGCTACGCTGACTCCCGTCTCAAAAGATCCGGTACGGAAGGCGTCCTGGGAATAATCCAGGGTGGACAGGTAGGCCAGATCCAAATTATTTGTTCCGCCCAAAACGTCTCCCCGGACAGCGTTCAAGTCGGCTTTCAGGTTGAGATCCCAGGGATTGGGAACATAGAAATTTACTTCAGCGCCCGTCCCGATTAATCCATCCGGGCTCAAATAATTTGCAATGGCATTCGGGCGGTTATACATGGGCAACTGAAAGGTGTTCATCAGGTCCAGAAGCCCGAACTGGGGAAGGAAGCGCCCCAGACGTACAGCCGTATCCCCAGGCAGTTTATTGAAGTGAACCCAAGCTTCCTCAATATTCGCCGCACCGCCCTGAGGAATATCGATCGTGAACTGGGCGTTTGTGAAAGGATCAATCGGCGAGAAGAATACCGCCTGCCCATCGCGGATCTTTGGCTGCTGGTCTATAGCGGCATAGCGTGGATCTGTTTTGGGAAGATTATTTTTTTCGAATGCAAAATCTCCCGCAATACCGATGTCCGGGAGGAATATTTTCGGTACGCCCGGAATCGCCGGGATGATAATTCTCCCGGATTCATCTTCATTCGGCACGGCAGCGCCCGCATCCATGCCGGCTGGCGACGGCGAAGAATTGCCTGGGGTGACCATGCCAGGATTTGCCCAGGCTTTCGATCCCAGAAAACAACATGCTAAAAGGCTAAAAGAAATGAAATTTCTTTTCATAGGGCAGACTCTTCTTTCTTAAAAGATAGAAAACTTTTGGGACAGCTCAGACGGCGATATTCAGGAAACGAAAAAAGATTATATGGAAGGAGGACCGCGGGGAAAATCGACAAGAACCGCTGATTCGTTTCCAGCAGGTTCTACCGCGAAGGGAACGCTGCCGGCGATCGTAAATTGCGGGCTGAGACCGTCTATTGCGGGGCATGCCGGCGCCGTTGCGGTCTGGCAGAGACAGCAATGAGAACTGGAATGCTGGTGAGTTTCAGCCAGAACGCCGTGCGCCGTGAGGGTAAAAACGGCAAGCAGTGCGGCGAGAAGACCTGCCTTGTATAGAAACTTTTTCATGCCAGATGAATGATATAACAATCGACCCTGAACATTAAACATAAAATTGGGGCGGTTATTCCCGGCCCGGCCAGCATGTAACCGTAGAAACCATCGGGCTGTCCTAATGACGCCTGCCCCGTCCGGAAAATTCCTGTATGTTCATCAAAGGCAACGCTTACGCGCTACGCATTTCAACTGCCAGCCTGGGAGTCAGCCTGGCGATCACGTCGTTAATGATACATCCGGTCAAACCGTTCCGCATATACCACCGGCGATTGCCAGAGCGGACATCTGCTCCGAACCCACGCGCGGTGGAACCCGATATGCATTTCATTCCCAGCGTCCTGCCCATTAATGGCTATATTACCTCGGGATTTGGCCAACGGATCTCGCCCATAGACCAGACATCAGAATTCCACCGTGGCATCGACATTGCCGCGCCTGCCGGAACGCCGGTAGTAGCTGCGGCGAACGGCAGAGTAAAACTTGCCGCCTCCACAGGATTACTGGGACTGCTTGTGGTGATCGATCATGGCGATGGTTACGAAACCTGGTATGCGCACAATGAATATCTGCTCGTTAAGACCGGCGACTGGGTACTTTCCGGCCAAGCGATTGCTCTATTAGGTACCACAGGCCGGAGTACCGGTCCACATCTGCATTACGAAGTATGGAAAAACGGCCAGGCAATAGACCCTGCCCCGTTTCTTGGCTCCGCTGCTTCCTATATCCACAGTAATAATTCATAGCTGACGGCTTATTCCCACTTTCGTCCCCAGTTCAGTACTTGAGGATACCGGATTATCGCCTACCCCAACCATAATGCAGTTCAAAGAATTCTTTTATAGCCCGCCCGAACCGGTAAAGGCGGCTGCGTGAACAGTTGCGGCGGTTTTCCGCATTAGAAATGACCTCTATAATCTCATCAGAGGATCCGCACTTAAGTATTTTCCCCACCAGCCTTCTGTTATGGAATAGGGCCGAAACAGCCACCAGCAGGTTCATATGCAGATGATTTTGATCTAGCGGACCGGCCAGGATGATAAACAGTTGTGTCCGGTGATCCGGATTGGAAGGGTTTACGATTCCTTTGGGGCAAATGCCCAGCGCGACTCGCAGGTGGTGGAAGGATCCCAGGCAGGACCGCATAACCGCCACACCCGTCGGGATTATCAGAGCCCCTTCTCTCTCCCGGCTCCATATATCCTGAAGCACTGTGGCTCGATCAATCCCGTGAAAAGTACCAACCAGGGTTTCCACTGCGCCGATTTTGTTTTCGTTATCTTTGAAAAAAAGAATGCTGTGCGGTGTCAAAAACTCCGAGAAACGAAAAATCTCCCGTCTCAACGGACTGCTTAGCAATTCCCGCTGAAGTTCTCGTTTTTCCGAAGCGGTGACGTGCGGCAGGAGCGCTGTCATAATTATTCCCCCGCAAAGAATGCGAATTGTATCTTAGAGTTTTTTTTGCACCCAGAAACCTACGACAAAAAAAATAACCACTACGGCAATTATTAATATAACTAGATGATTCATATTTTCACCCCTTTATAGCGTCAAGCGCCAGATTGAGTTCCAGCACATTCACGGCAGGCTCTCCTAGAATCCCAAGGAACCGTCCCTGCGTATTAGCCTGAATCAGCCCGCTGATTTTTCCCTCGGGGACGTTCCGCGCACGCGCCACGCGTTCAAGCTGATAGTATGCGGCGGCCGGGCTGATGTGCGGGTCCAGGCCGCTCGCTGAAGAAGTTACAAGATCCACCGGCATGGGATCGAGATTCCCCGGGTCGGCTTTGCGCAGCGCGTCAATGCGCGCCTGTATTTCCTGGATAAGCGCGGGGTTCGTGGGACCGAGATTTGAACCGCCGGAATTGGATGCGTTATATGGCTGGGGCGTGGTTGCTGACAGGCGGCTCCAGAAATATTTAGGGTCGTCAAAGGGCTGGCCGATCAGGGATGATCCCGCGGGCTTGCCATCCTTAAGAATAAGGCTGCCATTAGCCTGTTTCGGGAAGAGAGCCTGTGAAATCCCGGTCAGAACCAGCGGATAAACCAGACCGGTGAGAACTGTCAGAACGATCGTGGTACGAATGGAAATCTTAAGTTGTTCGAAATACATGAACGGATTCCTTTCCCCTTATTCTTTACACCAATCTCATAGCCACAAGCAACATATCGATCAGTTTGATCCCGATAAAAGGCGCGATCACTCCCCCAACGCCATAAATCAGCGCATGATCACGCAGCAAACGGCTGGCTCCGACAGCGCGGTATTTTACGCCGCGCAGGGACAGCGGGATCAGCAAAATAATGATGATTGCATTAAAAATTACCGCGGACATGATGGCGCTGGTCGGAGTAGCCAGATGCATGATGTTTAACTTCGAAAGCACGGAATAGGTACTGGCAAACGCCGCCGGGATGATCGCGAAATACTTCGAGACATCGTTTGCAATACTGAAAGTCGTCAGCGCGCCGCGGGTGATCAGCAATTGTTTTCCGATCTCAACGATTTCAATCAGTTTCGTCGGATTTGAATCCAGGTCCACCATATTGCCGGCTTCCTTGGCGGCCTGAGTGCCGGAATTCATGGCCACAGCGACGTCTGCCTGCGCCAGAGCAGGCGCATCGTTTGTCCCGTCGCCGGTCATAGCCACCAGACGCCCGCCGGTCTGCGTATCGCGGATCAGTTTGAGTTTATTTTCCGGCGTTGCCTGAGCGAGAAAGTCGTCGACTCCGGCTTCAGCGGCTATCGCCGCGGCGGTCAAGGGGTTGTCGCCTGTGATCATGACCGTTTTAATACCCATGCGGCGCAATTCTGCGAAACGTTCTTTTATTCCGCCTTTAACGATGTCCTTAAGATGCACGACTCCGAGCACGCTTCCCCGGTCGGCGACAACAAGAGGTGTTCCCCCGGTTTTGGCGATATTTTCCACAGTCGTTTTCACTCCTGCCGGGAACGTGCCGCCCTGAGATCCAACATAGGCTTCCACCGCATCAGCGGCGCCTTTGCGTATGCGGCGCCCGTCATGCAGATCGACTCCGCTCATCCTTGTCTGTGCGGAAAAAGGAATGAACGAGGCCCCCAGCTCGTGGACCTGGCGTTCCCGGATGTTGTATTTGGTCTTGGCCAGAACCACGATGCTCCGTCCTTCCGGCGTTTCATCCGATAAGGAAGAAATTTGCGCGGCATCTGCCAGAACCTCGCTCGGGATGCCGTCCGCCGGCATAAATGCGACCGCCTGCCGGTTGCCCAGCGTGATCGTTCCTGTTTTATCCAGTAAAAGAACATCAACATCTCCCGCAGCTTCCACTGCGCGGCCCGACATGGCAATAACGTTAGCCTGAATCATGCGGTCCATTCCGGCAATGCCGATAGCAGGCAGAAGTCCGCCGATTGTAGTCGGGATCAGGCAGACCAGAAGCGCCACCAGCACAGTCACAGTGACCGGCGAGCCATGCCCTGCGGAGGAAACGCTGTATAAGGAAAAAGGCAGCAGCGTGACAGTGGCAAAAAGGAAAATCAGCGTCATCCCTGCCAACAGAATGTTCAGGGCGATTTCATTCGGCGTCTTCTGCCGCTTGGCGCCTTCCACCATGCTGATCATGCGGTCAAGGAACGTCTCTCCCGGACTGGAGGTGATCCGTACCACCAACCAGTCGGAAAGCACGGTCGTACCGCCTGTCACCGCGCTGCGGTCGCCGCCCGATTCGCGTATGACCGGCGCAGACTCACCGGTGATAGCGGCTTCGTTGACCGAAGCCACGCCTTCGATAACTTCGCCATCCATGGGGACATTGTCTCCTGCCTCAATCAGGACTACATCGCCTTTTCGCAGTTCGGAAGCGGAGATGACTTTGAAGACGGAACCGTGAACAGGCTTCTCAAGCAATTTGGCGGGTGTATCTTGTCGCGCTTTGCGGAGATTCGCAGCCTGAGCCTTGCCTCGGCCTTCAGCCATGGCTTCGGCGAAATTGGCAAATCCCACGGTAAACCAGAGCCAGAGCGAAACCGCCAGAATAAAACCGGAGGGGGCTTCGCCATGACCGGCTAGAGCCTGGATCCATAGCCCTGTAGTAAGAATGCTTCCCACTTCGACAACGAACATCACGGGGTTTTTAATCTGATGTCTGGGATCCAGCTTTTTGAAAGACTCCACAAAAGCCGGGCCTGCTATCTTCGGATCAAACAGCGAATGCGATTTTCGGGAACTGGCCATGAAGATCTCCTTAAGAAATGAAAATCAGATGTTCGACTATCGGGCCTAACGCCAGAGCCGGTACGAATGTCAAAGCGCCTACGATAATGACTACGGACACCAGGAAGAAAACGAACAAAGGCGTATCCGTAGGAAGAGTGCCAGCGCTGGGCGGAACGATTTTCTTGCGCGCCAGAGATCCGGCGATCGCCAGTACCGGGATGATGATCCAGTAGCGCGCGAAAAACATGGCTATTCCAAGCGCCGTGTTGTAGAACGGCGTGTTGGCGTTGAGGCCGGCGAAGGCGCTTCCGTTATTGTTGCCCGCTGAGGCGAAACCATAAAGCACTTCGCTGAAACCGTGCGGGCCAGGGTTGGACATGCCTGCAAGGCCGGCTTTTGTCACAACAGCGATGGCTGTTCCAAAAAGCACCAGAAACCCCGGGACAAGCGTGGCTATAGATGCCATCTTCACTTCATAAGCTTCTATTTTCTTCCCCAGGAATTCCGGCGTGCGGCCCACCATCAGGCCGGCGATAAACACCGCTATCAGAACGAAAATGAGCATGCCATAAAGTCCCGAACCTACACCGCCATAAATTACCTCACCAAGTTTCATCAGGATCATCGGGACTATCCCGCCCAGCGGCGTGAAAGAATCATGCATCGCATTCACGGAGCCGTTCGACGCAGCCGTAGTGGCCGTAGCCCAGAGAGCGGAACCAGCGATACCAAAGCGCACTTCCTTGCCCTCCATATTGCCGCCGGATTGAAGCGCCGAATAGGACTGATTTATGCCCAGTTTAGCGAGAGCCGGATTACCGCCCTGCTCCATGGAAACGCAGAGCCACAAAAGCGGCAGAAAAATCACAGTCATGGCAGCAAGAATTGCCCATCCTTCGCTTGGCTTGCCAACCATTTTCCCGAAGGTGTAGCACAACGCGGCGGCAATCAGCAGAATGGCTTCCAGTTCCAGAAAGTTCGTTAGCGGCGTGGGATTCTCGTAAGGGTGCGCTGAATTAACATTAAAAAATCCCCCGCCATTTGTGCCGATCATCTTGATGGCTTCCTGCGAAGCTACCGGGCCGACAGCAATCGTCTGCATTCTTGCCGTCATCCCGGCAGGCCGTAAGCCGGGATCCATGGATCCCCCGCTGACACCCGCGGGGGATGACGTATACTGCTGGACAAGCGGCACAGTCACGCTCGGTTTCAAAGTCTGGGGAACCCCCTGCCAGACAAGAACCATGGTAAACACGGCGGCAATCGGCAGAAGTATGTAGAGCGTGGTTCGAACCAGATCTACCCAGAAATTGCCTATGGTCTCCGACTTTTTACGGGCAAACCCCCGGATCATGGCAACCAGAACCGCCATTCCGGTAGCGGCAGATTTGAAATTCTGCACAGCCAGCGCCATCATCTGTGTCAGGTAGCTCATAGTGGACTCGCCTGCATAGCCCTGCCAGTTTGTATTGGTGGCGAAGCTGACCGCAGTATTAAAGGAAGAGTCCGGAGAAACCGGAGGCATGGCCATGGGGTTCAGCGGCAGATGATTCTGCACGCGCTGAATCAGATATACGACCAGAATGCCCAGGGCATTAAAAAACATTACTGCGACAGCATAGGTTTTCCAGTTCATTTCCACATCTCTGCGTACGCCGGTCAATCTGTAAATCAGACGCTCAACCGGACCGAGGATTTTGTCGATCCACATCGGTTCGTTTTCATAAACCCTGGCCATATAAAGACCCAGCGGCTTAACCGCCAGCAGCAATACCACCATGTAGATGGCGCATTGAATGAAATTATTAAGGTTCATTAGAAGATCTCCGGCTTGAGCAAAGCCACAAGCAGGTAAATGAATATAAGAAACGACACTATGCCGCCTATTATGTAAATGATGTTCATAAACAACTCCTTATATCTTCTCGAAAAGGACAATAAGCCCGAGCGACAGCGCGATAAGACCAAGAATCAAACTGAGATAAACCAAATCCATACAAAAAACCTCCCGTATGAATCCAGAATAACGGAAACGCGCATGAATGCGCCATTAGCAGGCCGTTAATAAGTCGTTAATTCTCTACCGGGTGGGAAACGGTACTGTCCCCAGTGAAATTTAAAAAGTCAGCACCGTCTTGGCTATTAAATTTCAATGGCGGACGAGACGGCGTTTTTGCCGCTTTTCTTTACACCGTACATCAGCTCATCCGCCTGATGCAGCATCTGCGCTTCAGAAAAGGACGGTTTCAAATAGGTTTTGACTCCGATGCTTAGACTCACCGGCCATTTCTTTTCCTGAGCGCCTTCCGCCAGAAGCTTGTGAATTTTTTCCATAACCACACGTGCGCCTTCGGGATTAAGTTCCGGCAGGAGAACGGCAAATTCATCCCCTCCGATGCGTGCGACAAGATCCATTGCTCTGAGATTTTTCACCAATAAATCAGCGACAAATAGCAGAACCGCGTCTCCGGCATCGTGGCCCATGGAATCGTTTACCTGCTTGAAATTGTCCACGTCCACATAAGCGAGTGTCAAAGGATGGTTCAGGCGGCGGGCGCGTGCTGTTTCTCTTCTAAGCGCCTCCAAAAAGGCGCGGCGGTTGGCGGCTCCCGTAAGGGTGTCATGGAAAGCGAGTCTCTTCTGAAAGTCATAGTCCTTCCTGAGCCTGTAGATAGCAAGGCTCGCTACGATAAATGCCGTCAATTTGATCAGGAAATTCCACAACATGTACCAGGAAAAAAGCGGGATGCCGCGGGGAAACTCATCTGCAGTCAGCCAGGCAAGGGAGCTGATCACCGACATGGCCACAGCGGTTCCCCGTCCTGCAAACCAGGCTGTTATAAAAAGAGGAATTAAATAAAAAAGCCCGAAGGTGATTTCCGGAGGCGCGGCATAATCAATTTCCCAGATTACAGTTAATATTACAGCCGCTGCCGCGACAGCTACCACCGGCGACTGGCGGTCAAGCCACGCCGTAACCCGTGTAATGAATTTCATTTCTGTTGCGATTGTTCCCCGGTCATCAAGGCCGGATCAACGAGTCTATCGAACTCAGCCGCATCCATAAGGCGCATTTTCAGACACGCCTCTTTCAGGCTGATATTCTGGCGATGAGCTGCGTGCGCAGCTTTGGCCGCCTTGTCGTAGCCGATCTTAGGGGCCAGAGCCGTCACAAGCATAAGCGATCCGCTGACATAGGAATCTATACGCCTGCGGTTTACTCTGATGTCCTCAACGCAATGCTTCCGGAACATGCGGCAGGCGCCGGACAAAAGCCGCACCGAATGCAGGAAATTGTGAATCATCACGGGCTTGAAGACATTCAGTTCGAAATTACCCTGAGAACCGGCAAACCCTATGGCAGTGTCGTTTCCCATTACCTGAATCGCGACCATGGTCATGGCTTCGCTCTGCGTAGGATTGACCTTTCCAGGCATGATCGATGAGCCGGGCTCATTTTCAGGCAGAATCAGCTCGCCCAGACCGCAGCGCGGCCCAGACGCAAGCCAGCGTATATCATTGGCAATTTTCATCAGGGAACCGGCCAGCGTTCTCAGCGCGCCGCTCGCGTTAACCAGTTCGTCATGCGCGGAAAGCGCCGCAAATTTATTGGGGTGCGATTTAAAAGGAAGGCCGGTCAATTCCGCAATTTTAGCTGCGGCGAGTTCGCCGAATCCTTCCGGAGCATTGAGCCCGGTCCCCACGGCGGTCCCTCCGACGGCTAGATCCATGAGCCCCGGAAGCGCTTCATTCAACCGTGCGGTATCGCGCTCCAGCAGCGAAACCCATCCGGAAAATTCCTGACCGACCGTGATGGGCACGGCGTCCTGCAGATGAGTGCGGCCCATTTTGATAATCCTTTTGAATTCCTTCTGCTTTTTCTGCAGCGCCAGAGACAGTCCTTCAACCGCAGGCAACAGGGATTTCTTCAGCTCCACAGCAGCGGCAACGTACATGGCTGAAGGAAACACGTCGTTTGACGACTGCGACATGTTCACATGATCGTTGGGATGGATGGGGTTTTTCGAACCCATGGCTCCGCCCACGATCTCTATGGCGCGATTGGAAATTACCTCATTCACGTTCATGTTCGTCTGCGTTCCGCTGCCGGTCTGCCAGATCCTCAATGGAAAATGATCCTGCAGCTTCCCGGAAACGACTTCATCTGCGGCGCGGATAATAAGTTTTGCCAGCTCAGGTTTAAGTTTCCCCAGATCCTCGTTTGCCATGGCGCAGGCTTTTTTCACAACGCCGAAAGCCCGGATCAGCTCCGGCGGCATACTATCAGCGCCAATATCAAAATGGGAGAGAGAGCGCTGGGTCTGCGCGCCCCAGTAGCGGTCCGCGGGGACTTTGATCTTCCCGAGAGAATCGGATTCTGTGCGGGTCTTAGGCGCCGTAGTCATGATGCTTTCCCTTCCTCTTCATATTTTCCCGCAATACGGCCGGGAGCCTGCATCCCGTCAAGTATACCTTGTGGCTTTCCGTCAGGAAAGGGCGCGGCGTTCCTTAAAGCTCATGCACATACCCCCGGAAAAGTGTCAGAATATAATAGTCTAGGGACCAAACAATGAAAAAATCAGAAAAGATAATGAAAATGGTGGCGAAGTTAACGGCAAAAAGAGAAGATGAGATTCTGCGGGAATACGCGGGCCGGCTGGCGGAACTTGAATCGGAACTCCGCAGCTATCCGTCCGACCCGGAGGCCCGGGCATTTTTGTCGTTCGTCCGCAAACCGCGGGCCGCAAAGTTGAACGAAGAGCCGGTAGTTCAGTTTACGTTTGGCGGTAAGACCTATGCCATCGGGCACAACGATATGACTTATGCCGACACCAACCACGCCCGCGGAATTCGATACATCAGTTTCTATGCGGACGGGAAGCGGGTTCTCTTTATCGAAGGGGATTTTGAAGACCAGCAATTTGGCTCGAACTTCAGGTTCCAAAGCGCTAAAGTGTTCACGCCTGGCGAATGGGAGAAAGGTTTCGTCAAACTGACCGATCAAATGCGCGCCTGCAAAGAGGAGCGGCGGGAAATCTTCCGGAAAAACCGCGACGCGGCAAAAAACCGCGCACATTCCTAAAACGGCGGATCAAACAACGCCGGCCTGTTATCGACCGCCGTAACGCTTTCGCTTTTTTACAGGGGCGTGTCTGGCGGGAATGCGCTCCGGATATTTTTGTGGTATGATGTTTTCACTATGATCTCACAGACGATCAGCGTTTCGCAAATGTGTTGCGGCATGTGCATGATGTGTATGTGCAGGGAAACGCTGCGCGGTCTATGAAGTAGTGACGCAACCAAAAGACCTTTTCAGAGTTTCCCTCATCCTCGAATACGCGGATGGGGTTTTTGCTTTCTGGATGACGGGGATGATATCGGGAATAAAAAATCATTGACCATCAAACAGAGGAGTGAAAGTGTATGAGCAAGATCGACGCTAAGCTGAAAACGGAGACATTGGCTTTGCACGGCGGGCAGGAACCGGATCCGGCCACCGGAGCGCGGGCCGTCCCCATTTATCAGACTACTTCCTACCAGTTCAAAAGCGCTGAGCACGCAGCCAGCCTTTTCGGGTTGAAGGAATTCGGCAACATCTACACCCGGTTGACGAACCCGACCACCGACGTGCTGGAAAAGCGCATGGCTGCCCTTGACGGCGGCGTGGGCGCGCTGGCCGTGGCGAGCGGCCAGGCGGCGATCACCTTATCGATTTTGAATATCGCCAAAGCGGGCGATGAAATCGTTTCCGCGGACAACCTCTACGGCGGGACATACAACCTGTTCCACCACACCCTGCCGAAGTTCGGCGTGAAAGTCACCTTCGTGCCTTCCAATAATCTGGGAGCGATCGATAAGGCGGTCACCCCGCAGACAAAGGCTGTTTACGCGGAATCGATCGGCAACCCGAAACTGGACGTGGCAGACCTCGAAGGCATCGCAAAAATCGCGCACAGGCACGGCGTTCCCTTCATCCTCGACAACACGGTTTCCCCTTATCTCCTGAAGCCTTTCGAGTACGGCGTGGACATTGCGGTTTATTCCGCGACGAAATTCATCGGCGGGCACGGCACTTCGATCGGCGGGATTATCGTAGATTCCGGTAAATTCTCCTGGACGAACGGCAGGTTCCCCTTGATAGCGGGCGCCGATCCCAGCTACCACGGCATCAATTTCGTGGAAGCCTTGAAGCCCATGGGAAACATCGCCTACATTATCAAGGCGCGCGTCACGCTGTTGCGCGACATCGGGCCTGCGCTTTCTCCCATAAATTCTTTCCTTTTCCTGCAGGGGCTTGAGACTCTGCACCTGCGCATGCCGCGCCATTCGGAAAACGCCCTGGCAGTTGCGGGCTGCCTTGAAAAGCATCCGTCGGTGAGCTGGGTGAATTACCCCGGCCTGCCTTCCAGCCCGGAAAGGGCGCGCGCGGACAAATACCTGAGAAAGGGCGCGGGCGCGATTCTCGGGTTCGGCATTAAAGGCGGCGCGGCGGCAGGGAAAAAGTTTATTGATTCGCTTGAACTTATTTCGCACCTTGCGAATATCGGGGACGCCAAATCGCTGGCGATCCATCCGGCCACTACCACGCATCAGCAGCTCTCTTCCGAAGAGCAGCTTGCTACCGGGGTCACGCCGGACTATATCCGTTTGTCGATCGGCATCGAACACATCGATGACATTATTGCGGATATCGAACAGGCTCTGAAGAAAGCGGCGCGCTAAGAGACCATGGTTGAAAACCTGAACATCGAGCCTGCCAAACCTGCTGCGGGAAGCGCGGGGATTGCGCGCACGCAGTTCCTTAATCTCGGGAACGAAGCGATCAATCTTGAGTCCGGCCAGAAACTGGAGAACGTTACACTCGCCTACGAAACCTACGGCAGGCTTAATGCGGAAAAAAACAATGCCATCCTGATTGAGCACGCCTTCTCCGGCGACGCGCACGCCGCGGGCCTGCACGAAGGAGAAACCGCTCCGGGATGGTGGGACAACATGATCGGCCCGGGCAAGGCTTTTGACACCAACCGTTACTTCGTCGTCTGCTCCAATATGATCGGCGGCTGCAAGGGCAGCACCGGGCCTTCTTCGACCGATCCGCGAACAGGCAAGCCCTACGGGTTGAGGTTTCCGGTTATCACGGTCGCGGACATGATCGAGGCCCAGCGCCATCTGATAGATCACCTTGGCATCAGGCGCCTTCTTGCGGTCTCCGGCGGATCCATGGGAGGGATGCTTACGCTGCAGTGGGTGGCGTCATACCCGGACAGGGTGCGCTCCGCAATTCCCATAGCAACGACCCTGAAGCATTCCCCCCAGCAGATCGCCTTCAACGAGGTGGGGCGCCAGGCGGTGATGGCTGATCCCTCCTGGCGCAACGGCGACTACTATGAAACGGGCCAGCCGGAGCGCGGCCTGGCTGTGGCGCGCATGATCGGCCATATAACTTATATGAGCGACACCTCCATGGAAGAAAAGTTTTCGCGCCGCCTGAAGGAGGAAAATTACAGCTTCAGCTTCAACGCGGACTTCGAGGTCGAAGGCTACCTGCGTTACCGCGGCGATAATTTCGTTAAGCGTTTCGACGCCAATTCTTACCTTTATATAACGAAGGCGATGGATTATTTTGATTTGTCAGGCGACAAGCTTATCCTGCCGGGACGCATGCTGGACACCAGATT
Source organism: uncultured Elusimicrobia bacterium (assembly GCA_964604825.1). Lineage (GTDB taxonomy): Bacteria > Elusimicrobiota > Elusimicrobia > 2-01-FULL-59-12 > 2-01-FULL-59-12 > CAZSAL01. The sequence goes on along the minus strand of CAZSAL010000001.1, from coordinate 90,130 downwards.
TCTGGTGATCGCGTTTAAGTCGGACTGGCTCTATCCCGCATACCAGTCGGAGAAGCTGGTGAACCTGTTGAAAACGCGGCACGTTGACACGACTTTCTGCGAGATCACATCCACTTACGGTCACGACGCCTTCCTGCTGGAGGTGGAGGAGCAGACGCATCTGATTTCACATTTTCTGGACAAGACCTTTCAAGGTTATTCCGTGAGCCAGCAGTCATGAGCGAAAATCAAATTCAGCTCGATTATCAGGTTATCACAAGCCTGGTTCAGCCCGGAGCGCGGGTTCTTGACCTGGGCTGCGGGGACGGGGAGCTTCTGGCGCATCTGGCGCGCGCGCGCGCGGCCAAGGTGCAGGGAGTAGAACTTGATGAACAGTCGATCTATAAGTGCGTGGCCAAGGGCCTGAGCGTTTTCCACAGCGACATAGATTCGGGCCTTGCCGGATATCCCGATCAGTCGTTCGACGTCGTTATACTGAACGAAAGCATACAGCAGGTCAAGAAGGTGGACTATGTGCTGGAAGAAGCGCTGCGCGTGGGGCGCCGGGTGATCGTGGGATTTCCCAATTTCGCTCATTACAGGGTGCGCTGGGGGCTGCTCTTTAATGGGCGGTCGCCGACAACGCCGAATCTTCCCTTCCAGTGGCACAACACCCCGAACCTGCGGTTCCTGAGCATCAGCGACTTTCATCATTACTGCATGGAACGCGGCATAAAGGTTTTGAAGGCTTACTATCTGGGCAAAAAGAAAGCCCTCCATGTCCTGCCGAACCTGCGCGCATTCAACGCAATCTTCGTTATCTCAAACGGACAGATAAAAAAATGAACGGCATTCCGGTGAGCGGCGGACGATTCAAAGTTTATTACCGGCTTTTCGGGCATGGCAGCGAGGCCTCGGCCCTTGCGGCGGCACGCGATATCGCCCTTGAACAGACCGTAGAATTTCCCGAAGAACACATACCTTCGGAAGCAATCAGGAAGAACATCGTAGGCAGGATTGAATCCGTTACCGGAGAGGGCGGGATCTTCGAGGCGACGATCAGCTATGCGGCGGAAACCGCGGGCGGCCAGGTGCCTCAGTTGCTCAACGTTCTTTTCGGCAACAGCAGCCTTAAACCGGATATCCTTTTATCGCGCATAGAACTCCCGGAAAACATGCCGTTCAAAGGCCCGCGTTTTGGAGTGGAAGGCCTGCGCCGCCTGCTGGGAATCCCGGACAGACCGCTGTTATGCACCGCCATCAAACCCTTGGGGCTGAATGCGCGCGAGCTGGCGGATCTGACGTACCGCTTCGCGCTCGGCGGTATCGACATCATCAAGGATGACCACGGCCTGGCAGACCAGCCGTTTGCCCCCTTCAAAGAACGCGTGGAACTCTGCTCCGCCGCAGTAGCTAAAGCCAACAAAGAAACAGGCGGCAGGTCTCTTTATTTCCCGAGCATAACTCTGCCATTCAACGATTTTCCCGGTATGCTGCGCTTCGCCAAACAGGCTGGAGCAGGGGGATTTCTCGTATCGCCCGGGATCGTAGGGTTTGACGCCATGCGCCTGATCGCAGGAAATGACGAACTCAATCTTCCGGTACTCATGCACCCTACTTTTCTCGGCGGTTTCGTTACGCATCAGGCGGGCATTTCCCATATGGCGCTTTTCGGGCAGCTTGCCCGCATTGCGGGCGCGGACGGCAGTATTTTCCCGAATTACGGCGGGCGCTTTGCCTTCAGCCGCGAACAGTGCGCGGGAATAGCGGCGGGCTGCTCAATGCCGATGGGAAGCCTGAAAAGAATATTCCCCGTTCCGGGCGGCGGCATGACGCTCGACCGGGTTTCCGAAATGCTCGAGCTTTACGGGCGCGACGTCATTTTCTTAATAGGCGGAGGGCTTTTCAACCGCGGCCCGGACGTTACTGCCGCGGCGCGGTATTTCCTGAGCCTGGTGGAAAAATCACCGCAAACATCTTCGGCTGCGAAATGATTTATCAATCCAGCAGAAAAAATGGATTGCGCTGGCGGAACATCCCGCTGCTTGCTTATAAAGAAGAGGGGACTCATTTTAAAAGCATCACGCGGCAGGTGCTGGCAGGCGAAGGGCAGGGCTTAAGTTCGCAACTGCGCTATTTCGAGATAGCGCCCGGCGGGCATTCGACGCTGGAACGCCATCAGCATGTGCACGGAATAGTTGTGATTCAAGGCAAGGGCCGCGTTCTTGCAGGAAAAAAATTATTTCCCGTGAAGCCGTTCGACGTGGTGCACATTCCCCCGCGGACCTGGCACCAGTTCCGGCCCACCGGAAAAGAAATTTTCGGGTTTTTATGCCTGGTTAACTGCAGGCGTGACCGGCCAGAGCGGCCGGATGAAAATTCCGTCAGGCTTATGCGCAGGGACAAAAAAGTGACAGAATTTATCCGGGTCTAGGATTAACTATGAGCGAAAGAAAACAATTCGGTTTTGAAACACGCATGGTGCACGCGGGCCATATTCCCGACTCCGAGGTCGGCGCGCGCGCGGTTCCGATTTATCAGACAACTTCCTACGTTTTCCCTGACACCCGCTACGCCGCCCAGCTTTTTGAACTGAAGCAGTACGGAAACATATACAGCCGCATCAATAACCCCACTACCGCGGTTTTTGAAGAGCGCATCGCTTCCCTGGAAAACGGAACGGGCGCGGTTGCAGTCGCCAGCGGCATGGCTGCGCAGTTCGTCACCTTCATGACGCTGCTGCAGCCGGGCGATGAAATCGTTTCCTCCGCGCACCTTTACGGCGGCACTGTGACGCAATTTACTAACACCTTCAAGAAGCTGTCCGTTAAGGTGACCCTTGTGGAACCCGGAGATATCGCGAACTGGGAGCGGGCCATAACCCCCAACACAAAAGCTCTTTACGGCGAGACCATCGGCAACCCGCGCGGGAGCATTCTTGATCTGGAAAAGCTTGCCAAGCTGGCGGATTCCCACCATATCCCTTTGATTATCGACAACACCTTCGCCACGCCGTACCTGTGCCGGCCCATCGACTGGGGCGCATCCACCATAGTCCATTCCGCCACAAAGTTCCTCGGCGGCCACGGCACTTCTATCGGCGGAGTGGTGATCGATTCGGGGCTTTTCAACTACGGCCGGTTCCCCACAATCGCAGACCCTTCGCCTTCATATCACGGCCTGCGCTTCTTCGATACCTTCGGGCATTACGGATTCCTGACGAAAGTGCGCGCGGAAACCGTACGCGACACGGGCGCCAGCATTTCCCCCATAAACGCGTTTCTGCTGATCCTTGGCCTGGAGACGCTTTCCGTGCGCATGGACCGGCACGTAGCGAACGCCATGGCCATAGCAACGTATCTACGGGATCATCCCAAAGTGGCTCAGGTCCATTACGCCGGGCTGCCTGATCACCCCGATTATCAACTGGCGAAGAAATATCTGTCGAAAGGGCCGGGCGCGATATTTTCCTTTGAATTAAAATCAGGTTCGGGAGATGCCCGCGAAAACGGGCGGCGGTTTATAGAATCCCTTCAGCTTTTCTCGCACCTGGCCAATGTGGGAGACGTTCACAGCCTGGTTATTCATCCGGCTTCAACCACGCATCAGCAGTTGACGGACGAAGAACTCTCGCTCTGCGGCGTGACGCCGTCGACAATACGGCTTTCAATCGGCCTGGAAACTACGGAGGACCTTTTATGGGATCTGGAACAGGCTTTGCATGCAGCATTCGCCTGAACTCGTCGCTGCCCGCTGAATACCGGGCGCGCTATCAGAACGAAGACACCATCCGGGATCTGATCCTCGATTCCCGGACCATTGCCATTATCGGGGCCTCTACGGACTGGCAGAAGGCCAGCTATTTTGTGATGTCCTACCTGCTGTACGAAGGCTATCACGTGATTCCCGTCAATCCCAAAGCAAACACCATTCAGGGGCAGAAATGCTACGCCAAATTGACGGATATCCCGGAACCGGTGGACATCGTCGAGATCTTCCGTCCCGCCGGCGAGGTTCCTGAATACATCCGCCAGGCCATCGCCATAAAGGCCAAAGCGGTCTGGACCCAGCTTCGCATATTCGATCTGGAAGCGGCCGCACTCGCGGAGAAAGCCGGGCTCAAAGTCGTCATGGATAAATGCCTGAAAATGGAACACGGGCGGTTCGGCGGTTCCCTGCACTACTACGGTTTCAATACGGAATTTATCACAGCCCGGAAGGCCCGGCCCCGGCTGAGTCAGGTGCGGCCATGAGCAGGATTTTCGGCGATATAACAAAAACGATCGGTAACACGCCGCTGGTACGCATCAACAAATTAAACCAGGGCAAGGCCGCAGTTCTGGCCAAACTGGAATTTTTCAATCCCCTCTCCAGCATCAAAGACCGCATAGGCGTGGCAATGATTGAGGCCGCGGAAAAGTCCGGAGCGCTGAAAAAAGGGGCAACTGTCATAGAGCCGACCAGCGGTAATACCGGGATTGCCCTGGCATTCGTCTGCGCAGCGAAAGGCTATAAACTTATTCTTACTATGCCGGACACGATGAGCGTGGAACGACGGCAGCTTTTGAAAGCTCTGGGAGCAGAGCTCGTTCTGACCGACGGCTCAAAAGGCATGAAGGGCGCCATTGCCAAAGCTGAGGAACTGGCAAAAACTACTCCAGGCAGTTTTATTCCCCAGCAGTTCAACAATCCGGCAAACCCGGAAATCCACCGCAGGACAACAGCCGAAGAAATCTGGTCGGATACTGACGGTAAAGTGGACATCTTTATTGCCGGGGTGGGCACAGGCGGAACAGTAACCGGCGTAGGCGAAGTGTTGAAAAAACGCAGGCCGTCCATACGGATCATCGCGGTCGAACCGGATGATTCTCCGGTGCTCTCCGGAGGGCAACCTGGAGCGCACAAAATTCAGGGCATCGGCGCGGGATTCGTTCCTGCGGTCTACAACGGCAGTGCGGTAGACGAAATTATCCGCGTGAAGGCGCCGGACGCCGGGGGTGTGGCGCGCAGGCTGGCAAGGGAAGAAGGCATATTCACGGGGATTTCCGGCGGAGCCGCGCTCTGGGCTGCCCTGGAAGTTTCCAAAAGACCCTATGCCTCGGGGAAAATGATCGTCGTAATTCTTCCTGATACCGGGGAGCGGTATCTATCTACATGGCTTTATCAGTAATAAGGAGCCTTCATGTTTAAAACAATCACACGCGATATCCAGGCAGTGAAGGAAAACGACCCTGCGGCGCACAATATTATCGAGACCTTTTTCTGCCACACGCCGCTGCATGCGATTATCGTTTACCGATTCGCTCATTTTCTTTACAAATTAGGGATACCGGTATTGCCCCGCTTTCTCACTACGATCGCGAAAGTGTTCACCGGTGTGGAAATCCATCCTGCGGCGGTAATAGGCGAAGGCTTTTTCATTGACCACGGGGTAGGCGTAGTAATCGGAGAAACCGTCTTTATCGGAAAGAACTGCGCCATGTTTCATAACGTCACGCTGGGAGGCACTGGAAAGCATCACGGCAAAAGACATCCTACCGTCGAAGACAACGTCCTGATCGGGACAAACAGCGTGCTCCTCGGGCCTATCACCGTGGGACGAAACTCACGCATCGGAGCCAACTCCTTCATCATCATGCATGACGTACCGCCGGACTGCACCGTGGTAGGCACGCCGGCCCGCATAGTAAAGCAGAACGGCCTCAGGGTCGATCTCCCCCTCCCGCGCACAACCGAACCCGCCAAGAAATAAAAAAAGGGCGAAAGTGGGCCGCCTTTTTAAAAAGGAATACTGTTTATCTGGAGCTTAGCGGATGATCATTAACTTCCCGGTTTTCTTGTCGGAAGGACTTGTGATGAGATACAGGTATACGCCGCTTACAACATTTTCGCCCGCTTTATTTTTCACATCCCAGACATAATTCGCCGAGCCCTGCGGTACATCTACCCTGCGGACTTCTTCTCCGGATATCGTAAAAATCCTGATTGTGGTCTGATTTGCCAGATTTGTGAAAGTGATCGCAGTATGCCCCCGGCTGGGGACAAAAGGCACTGGATAGGGATGCGCATCAGATAACGATTCGCTTGCCTGCTGCACCAAAGCATAAACGCTGAAGTGTGGCACTGACGACTCCACCCTCCCCGCCGAGGAATTTACCGAGGATGTCAGCACCTTCACCCAGAGGCTGTCAGTAGTATCCAGCGTATACATGGAAACATTTGTGCTGGATGGCGGAACCGCTATGCCAACCTGCACATTGCCGTTGGAAACATTTATCAAGCTGCCGTTATAGTTATAAGCCACAATCTCCACCGCATAATCAGCCAGCATTGTGCCTTCTTCCTGCCCGAGCTTCGTGTTGGCGTCTTTGATCATCTGTGGAAGATTCGCGTATTCGATACCGGCAACAGAAGGCGTTATGTTCGTCCGCAGATAATAATTCGTTGTGAATGCTCCCGCAGGCACATCTAAATAGATCTTATTGCTGAAATGCGTGGCAAACACGTTGTGCTGACGGAAATCCGCCATGGTCTGGAAGTAATATACCCACTGTGCCGGGAATGAACCGCCGTTATAATCGTTCACTGTCGTCGGCACTACCACCGCGTATAGATAGCCGGCCTGAAGCTGCACTCCCGGCGTAAGCGTTACAGTCTGCTGCGTGCTGTCATAGGTAATGTTCGCCGCGCTAATCGTTATCGCGCCGGCAAGCAGATTGTTGTAGCTGCCGCCTGAAGCCACATAATTGGCCATGTTGTCTTTTATCGCGTACAGCGCAATCCCCCCGATAGTAGAAGGATCGACATCTTCATTGAATGTTATGTTCACTGTGGTGTTCAGCGGCACACCTACTCCTTCTCCTTCTCCGCCTGTTGCCAGAGCGCCCACGTTCACCCGCGATACAGCCAGCTGGCTTGTCGCCGATCGCGTCGTAAACGCCCCCCCTGTATAGTTCGGCGCTCCTGCGCTGTTCAGGCTGCCCACCTCATAGCAATACATCTGGCTGGGGAGGAGCCCTGTCACCTTATAGCTCGAAGTTGAGCTGTCGGGGATCGAAAATATAGACGGATTCGAGCAGTCGGGCTGCGTCGAGACCAGAACGCTGTACCCATGACATGTTACCGTGCTCCAGTTGAATACAGCCCACGTCGTATGGGCCAAAGACTGCATACCGCCCGGAATAGGCGTCAGGGTAATGGTTGATCCCAAATTCACAAAACTGTTATAGGTACCGTAACCGGTGTTAAAGCTCTGAACCTGCGCGTAATAAGTTGCGTCTGGATTCAGATCGGGGAAATTGACATTTAACGAAGACGTTATGCTGGAACCGTTTACATTTAAGAAATTACCGGATGAATCCACGTCAGGATCCGTTGAAATCTGCACCTGATAGAGCGTATAGGCGGGATTGAAATTAGGCGCCGTTCCCGAAGACCAGTTCACTGTCAGACTTATATCTGAATTAGGCGACACACTGGCGGAGCTCGGGCCCGGGTTGGCCGCCAGGGTGGCTCTGGATGCGAATGTCGTAGAAGTAGTTACTGTATATCCCCCTTCATTCACATACGCCCCTACTGTGACCTGATAGGTGGTATTTGGCTGAAGCGGAGATACCGTTAAGGATACCAACGCATGCGGATCGGAAATCGTATCGGGGCTGGAAATATATATGGAATTAACCCCGTCAGCCGTAACTGACAATGTAAAACCATCCTGACTTCGCCCGTCACTCTGCTGGGGCGGCGGATTCCAGCCCGCCGTTATGCTCGATACGTACACAGCCTCCACTATCGGAGAACCCACCATCGACGGCGATGTACGGACCGCTCCCAGATTCAGCCAGCCTGTTTCTGTCAGATCGCTGTTACGCGCCTTCACTTCCGCGTAATAGACCGTAAAGAACGCCAATCCGTTAAATGGCGCGGCCGTCCCGGAATTCCACCCCGAATTCTGCGACCAGTTGAGACTATCTGTCGATAACTGAACAAAGTATTCCGTTCCGGACGGGTTTGAATTCGCATCCCATTGCGCCACCAGCGAACCGGAAGTAATGGAAACATAAGACTGCGCGGCAAGCGCAGGAATACTCGCCAGGGTTATCGTCGAAACCGACGGGCTGGAGTATGCCGTATCTATGCCGTTGTTGTTAGTCGCCTTCACCGCCAGGTAATAAGTCGTGTTAGGAATAAGGTTGGCAACCGTTGCCGCTGAGCCGCCTGAAGTTGCCGAAGAAGAGAATACCGGCGACATTGAACTGCTCAGTGAGGCCGCAAGCGTAAAGCGGGTGCCTAGATGATCGCCGCTCGGATCCCAGTGCGCCGCAATGTTCGAGGCATAAACCGTGTCCAACTGCGGGATTCCCGGGACAACCGCCAATGTCGAAGTCGAAGCCGTTACATAATCAGTATTGATCCCGTTCCAGTTCTGCGCACGCACCCGCACGTAACAGGTAGTATTAGCCTGAAGGCCCGTGATCGTATCCGGCGATCCCGCATTGGCCGTTACCGTGCTTGCGGACGCCGCAAAGTTTACATCCGTAGAATAATCCATCTCATACACCGACCCCGCGCTACCACTCCAGCTCACAGTTAATGAACTTACCCATACATTTGAAAACGACGGCACGCCTGGAACATTCGCCAGCGTAGAAGTTGAAATAATCGCCATGTTGTAGGCCGTTGTACCGTTATAGAGATTGCCCACGCGGATGTAATATGTGGTGTTCGGGCTGAGGCTGGTCATACTGTCTACGGTGAGCGAGGTAGAACCGGCGTTTGCCGTGATTGAGGATGTAAACGCCCCGAACCCGGAATCAGTCGAAGCATCCACTTCGTAACCGCCGGAAGGCGAGGCGCTGGACCAGGAAACGGTGATGCTTGAGGCGTAGACTGTCTGGAACTGTGGATTCGACGGCACCACTCCAGCAGTGTTAGTCGAACCTAGATTGCTGTAGTTCACCACCCCGTTCCAGTTAACGCCGCCAACTCGTAGAGAATAAGTAACAGCGGGCCAGATGTTCGAGACCGTCAAGGTACTGGGCTGCACTCCACCCATGCTGATCGATGACACCCACGTCACAAAGTTATCCGTGGAAGCATCAAGCTCATACCCTGCGGCGCTGCCCAAAGGCGTCCAGTTGACGGTGATGCTCGTCGCGTAAACCTGATAGATTTGCGCATTGGTAATAGGGCTGGTCCGTGTGCTTGTGCTGAGCGGAAGTGAAGCATAAGTCGTCGTCCCGTTATAGAGGTTTCCCGCGCGGATGTAATATGTGGTGTTGGGGCTCAGGCTCGTCATGCTATCAACCACAAGCGTGATAGCCGAACCATTGGTGGTGATAGTTGACTTGAACACACCGAAATTCTGGTCGGTTGAGGCATCCACTTCGTAACCGCTGGATGGTAAAACCGTATTCCATGATATGGAAATACTGGAAGTATATACAGCATGGATGGCCACATTGCCGGGCGCAACTACCAATATGGTCATGGTCGATGTAGATGCGCTGTACGCACTCCGAACATTGTCCCAGTTAGAGTCACACGCACGTACCCAGTAGGTAGTGCCTGACTGCAGACTGCTGAAGTTGTAGCTTGCCACCAGCAGGCCTGTCTGGAAGGTAGATACCGAAACCGCAAAATTCGGGTCTGTTGATATGTCCACTTCATACGGCGTTGTGCCTCCGGTCACAGTCCAGCTCACCGTAAAGGAACTCGCGTATACGCTGCTGAAAACCGGCATTCCGGGCGCGTTAGCCAGCGTGCTCGTACTCAGCGAAGTCGAAGTACTTGTGGTTATACCGCTGACGTTTGCCGCATACACACCAAAGTAATAGGTGGTGTTCGCTGACAGGTTTGTCAGTGTGTAAGTAGTGCCGCTTGATGTCGTCCCGGAAGAGGTTACCGGACCCAGGCCAACGTTCGTTGAGGCCGTTACAATGTAACTCGTACCGAATGGATTTGTGTTCGGGCTCCAGGATACAGCGGCGCTTGTGATATAGAGGCTTGTCCAGGAAGCGCCCGCAGGAGCCATGGCATACGTATACACTGTGGTAGCTGCTGACAGCACTCCTATCCCTGATCCGTCTACAGCTGCCACCTGCCGGCCATAGGCGATGTTCGTCGATAGATTTATCTCAGGATAGCTTGTGCCGGTTATTCCTGATACATCCACACCACCTGTCGCATAATAGAGCGTATAGCTGCTCGCGCCTGTGACCCCACCCCAGCTCCAGGTGATGCTCGATACTCCCAGCGCGCTGCCGTTTAACGTCGTCGCACCAGGCAGTGTCATTGTGCTCGCGTTCGCACTATAGGCGCCGAGAACATTGTCCCAGTTGGCGTCCCGCGCACGTACCCAGTAGGTAGTGCCTGACTGCAGACTGCTGAAGTTGTAGCTTGCCACCAGCAGGCCTGTCTGGAAGGTAGATACCGAAACCGCAAAATTCGGGTCTGTTGATATGTCCACTTCATACGGCGTTGTGCCTCCGGTCACAGTCCAGCTCACCGTAAAGGAACTCAGGAATACATTGCTGAAAGTCAGCGCGGGCGGGGCAGCAGCCCAGGTCGCTGTCGAACCGTCCAGGGAATAGCCGCTGCATCCGCTGTTGCAGGCGTTCACAAAGAGGTAATAGGTGGTGTTCGGATTCAAACCCGAGACTGTGGCAGTTGCGAGTGCCGTTATACTCGTTCCAACAATGTCATAGGCGTAGGCATCATTGCTGCTCGAAACAACCAGCGTATATGCCGTGGCTCCGCTCGAGAGTCCCCAGTTAGCGGTAATTGAATATGTGGAAACAGCGGTAATTGTGCCGGATGAAGGCGCAGGCGGCACTGCGTTAGTTATTGTCACAGTGCTTCCGATGGTCGCATAAGTGCCGGAAGCTATGATGGCATAGGAGTTATTCTTGACACGCACGTAATATACCGTCCCGGAGGAAAGCCCAACCAGCGTAGAACTTGATGCATTTGCGGCGGTGGTAAGAGAACTGGTGAATACAGAGAAGTTCGAAGCGGTTGACGCCCAGACTGAATAAGTTGATCCTGAGGTATCAACCGATCCGCGCCACTGAACCGTTATGCTGGAAGCATAGACATTTACAAACGACCCGCCGTACAAATTCCCATTGACGGTGATCGTAGAGGTCATGTCCCCGTCGCCGAATACATCGGTCCCAGTAATCGTCACTGTGCTGAAATTCTGGAAAAGCAGGCTTCCAGTCTTACTTGCCGTAATACTGCTAAACGTGTAGTTCCCGGCAAGAACCGCCGCAGTCGAAACAGTGATGGCATTATTGTTGTTAATGTAGAGCGTTCCAGTGCTTCCTGATTGCACCGCGTAGAACGTTCCGCCTCCGCCGTATCCATACCCGGAACCGCCATAGGCGTTCACCGTATAGCTGTTGGTGCTGCCATTTGTATAGTAAAGGGCGATTCTGCCTCCGGCGCCGCCTCCGGGCATACCGTCGCCAGTGTTCCCATTCGCGCTGAAACTCCCATTCCCGCTCAAAGTACCTGCCGTAATATTGATCGTTCCACCCGAACCGCCACCGCTGCCTAAAGTTAATGAAGATGCTCCGCTAGCCTTAATGATTCCTTTATTGGTTAATGTCCCTGTAAGATTTATCAGAACGACTCCGCCGCCGGGTGCCCCCGCCGAGTTCCCGCCGCCGCTACCATAATCAGTAGGGTTCAGAACCGACCCATATGCCGCACCGCCACCGCTGCCAGGGCTTTGCCCACCGGTACCACCATATCCACCACCCCCGGCAGCGCTGCCGGCTCCGGGACCACTCGCAGCCATATACCCGGCGCTGCTGACATCGATCTGTCCTCCCGCATCAACCATGACGTCCCCGCCCGCCAGATTCACACTGGACGTATAGGTAGTTCCTGCTATGGCATACGACGTCGCAGCGGTAAGAAGTCCTTTCGTACCCACTTCCATGAAGCTGGATATGGTCAACGTGTAAGGTACCGAAGACGTCAGGACCGACGTCACCGAACCAGTTCCCAGATAGAGGCTGTAGACTGTGATCGTGGAATTGTAAACCGGCTGGGTTGTAATTGCCACGCCTCCGATGCTGACCACGGCGGAAGCGTCCGGCACCGCACCCAGATCCCAGTTCGCAGGATTTTCCCATGCGCTGGAAACCGTTCCCAGCCAGTGATATATCGCTCCGTAATTCAGCGTAACGCCTTGAATCTGCGCATAGGCGCTGCACCCGGAAGCATTACAGTTCTGGGCATACAGGTAGTAGCTTGTTCCCACACTCAAACCCGACACTGTAATACTCGGCGAAACCGTCGTGCTGGAAGCATTGACAATCACCGGAGGGTTAGTGGAATCGGTTGATGCCACCAGGGTATAGCTGGTCGCGCAGCTCAGCAGATCCCAAGATGCTGTCAGCGTGGTAGGCGTCCGGCTGTACAGGATGACGTTCGTCGGAGCATCTGGCGCCACTCCGGCACAGCTGTTGGTCACGGTGCTCCCGATTACGGCGTAGGTCCCGGAAGTCATTCGGTCCCATACATTGTTTTTCACGCGGGCGTAATAAGTCGTACCCCCGGCAAGTCCGCAAAGTGTGATGCTGGAGGCATTTACTGCCGTAGCTGTGGAATTGGAAATCGGGATAAAGTTGCTGCTGGTTGAGGCCTGCACTGTAAACGAAGAACCGGCGTTGTCCGCTGCTCCGCGCCATGTCAACGTCACCTTGCCCTGCCCGATACCGCTGAAGGATCCGCCGTTCAGGCTCCCGTTGACGGTGATCGTAGAGGTCAGGTCCCCGTCTCCAAACACATCGGAACCCGTCACCGTGACCGTACTGAAATTCTGGAAATATAATTTTGAATTCTGATTTACGGTCAGGCTTGTCCAACTGCTGACAGCAGGACCGTAGTAAACCATCGCATTGTTATTAAGTGTCAGATAAAACGGCTGCCCGGATAACTGTTGGATCGGGTTCGGGATCGTCCCGGTGGAATAATTCGCGATGGCCAGCGACGTCGTGTTCAGCGTCAGCGTGCTGCTGGCCGGAATGCTGAAAGTAACGCCGCTGGAGATATAGAGATTGTCCAGGGTTACGGATGTCCCGGTGGACAAAATGGGAGTCATAGCGACGTTCGTATTGCTGTTAAGACCATTGGAGAGCGTCAGAGTGCCATAGGTCTGCAAGATCGTCTGATGCGTATAAATCGTCCCAGCGCCTCCGGAACCCGGGGCGCTTACGCCCCCAATGGCGGACATCGCATAACCATTTGTCCCATTTGCCCAGACCAGCGCGATCCGGCCGCCGCCTCCGCCATACGATAGACCTCCGCCGCTGCCCCCATTGGCGGAAAGAGTTCCGTTCCCGCTGATTGTCGTTGCGTTTATGTTGATCCCGCCGCCGGCGCCTCCGTTCCCCCCCATAGATACCCCATTCCCATTGGCTTTTATCGCACCGCTTGAAATTAGAGTTCCGACGTTGATCGTGATCAACCCGCCGCCCTGGAAATTGCCTCCACCACTGCCCATATTGGCCGGGGACTGAAACGAATCATAGGCGTAAGTTGAGTAACTAATTCCCCCGCCAAGCCCACCGTAAGACCCTCCGTAAACAGAACTGCCTCCGGGTCCCTGGCCTGCCGCGTATCCCATGCTGCTCACATCAATCAATCCGCCAGAATTAATCTGCAATATACCCGTACTGGCAATGTTGACTACATACTGAATGGATGCGGAATTGGCGGCAGAGGTCATCGTTCCAGAACTACCAATCAACATGAAACTTGAAACCTGCAAAGCGTAAGTGGTTGATGATATCAGAACTGCCCGCTTCCCTACACCGATCGACCAGGTTCCCAGATAAATAGCATAAACGGAAACAGTCGAATTATAGACCGGCCAGTTCGGGGCATTAAACGTGCTGATGACAACCGTATCGTTCGGACCCGGGATCCCGTTCGGGCTCCAGTTCGCGCTGACCGTCCAGGTCGAGTTCGTCGCCCCGGTCCAGTAATATATTTCAGAGGCAGTTACGGTCGATCCAAGAGAGGCATAAGTTTGAACATTCCCCCAGTTGATGCCTCCTACGCGAAGAACATAGCTCGTCGACGGGCTCAAACCCGTCACGGTCAGTGTGCTCGGCTGGACACCGCCCAGACTGATCGATGACGCCGCAATCGTCGCAAAGTTGTTTGTGGAAACGTCCAGCTCGTATCCCGCAGCGCTTCCGAGCGCCGCCCAGTTCACCGTGATACTCGTCGCAAATACCTGATAGATCTGCGCATTGGTAATAGGGCTCGTTAATGTGCTTGTGCTGAGCGAAGTCAAAGAATAGTTAGTCGCGCCGTTATAAAGCGCTCCCACACGCAGGTAGTAGGTGGTATTCGGGCTGAGAGCAGTGGTCGACCCTACAAGGAGCGAAGTCAGATTCGTGCTGAGTGTTACGGAGGAAACCCATGTTCCCGAGAAGTCGGCGGCTGTGGAGGCATCGAGTTCATATCCCGAGGTGAGCGATACTGTGGAGAAGTTCACAGTCAGGGTATTGGAGCTTACCGCCGCAATGGTCGGGGTACCGGGCGCGGAACCTGTTGTCGTGTTCGCGGGAATTACAGTCGGGGCCCAGAGAGCAATTGCATAAGACTTATTAATCGACCCACCGGAAAGATTCGTGTATACAGGGTTATTGGGAAGCCCCATAATCTGGGTGACGGAGTTATTCCCGGAGTTGGTTACGTATGCGGTTGAACCGTCAGCGCTGAGAGCAATGCCTCCAGGTGCATTCATCGAACTGGTTGAAAGATTCACATAGACGTAGTTATTGGGCAATCCCGTGATCTGGGTGACGGAATTATTGCCGTCGTTGGCAACGTAAGCGGTGGAGCCGTCAATGCTGAGAGCAACGCCATAAGTCCCAATCATCGAACCACCCGAAAGAGTCGTGTAGGTAATAGACCCATTTGGCAGCCCTTTGATCTGGGTAACGGAGTTGCCACTGGTTACGTATGCGGTTGAACCGTCAGTGCTGAGAGCAATAGCAACAGGATAGTTTATCGAACCACCTGAAAGAGTTGTGTAAGTGGTAGGACCATTGGGAAGACCTTTGATCTGGGTGACAGTGTTCGAGATCCCATTGGTAATGTAAGCGATTGTCCCATCAGCGCTGAGAGCAATGCTGTCAGGCCCATGCATCGAACTGTCTGAAAGAGTTGCATAGGTTATCGGCCCATTGGGCAATCCCTTAATCTGGGTAACGGTACTGTTGCCTCCATTAGCAATGTATGCCGTTGAGCCGTCAGCGCTGAGCGCAATGCCATCAGGTCCAGTTATCGAACCACCCGAAAGAGTCGTGTAGGTAATAGACCCATTTGGCAGCCCTTTGATCTGGGTAACGGAGTTGTTACTGTAATTTGCAATGTAAGCGATCGACCCGTCAGAGCTGAGAGCAATGCTGCCAGTTCCCCCTGACAGACTGCCTGAAAGGTTCGCGTAGACAGGGTTATTGGGAAGCCCCGTAATCTGGGTGACGGAAGTATTTGCGGAGGAGAGGGAGTTGGCCACATATGCGACATCGGCATTTGACATCGAAATATTGATGAAGTTACTTATTCCGTTCCAATTGATTCCTCCCACCCGTAAATAATAATTGATGTTCGGAGACAAACCGGCGATCGTCAACGTACTGGGTTGAACCCCGCCTAATGTGATGGAAGAACCCGCCAGGTTTGTATACCCGCTGTCGGTGAAAGCATCCAGTTCGTATCCCTCAGCGCTGCCAAGCGCGGACCAGCTCACGGTAATGCTTGTCTGGTAAACCTGATAGATCTGCGCATTCGTAATCGGGCTGGTCAGTGTGCTTGTGCTGGGGTAAATCGAAGAATAAGTCGTCGTACCGTTATAGAGATTGCCTGCGCGGATGTAATAAGTCGTGTTCGGGCTGAGGCTGGTCATGCTGTCCACGACCAGCGTCGTTGCGTTTGGATTATTCGTGATCGTCGACGTGAACACGCCGAAATCGGAGTCGGTGGAGGTATCCACTTCGTACCCGCTGGAAGGGGAAGTCGACGCCCAGGTTACCGCTATGCTCGAGGTGTACACAGCTGAAATCTGGGGATTTACAGGTGTATTGTTTTGGGCGAAGACATCGGCGGTTGAAACGAGCAGGAAGGCGCTGAAAAGACAACAATTATAAATATAAACGCGCGCGCGCGTAATAAGAAAACTCCAAAGATTGGAGTCGGTGATCAGCATATAATTTTTTGTCGTCTCCAGAACCGTCTTCCCGGCGAGTCTTAGGCCGGGATCCATCATTAAAACCTGGCCCCCGGATTACTGATTTCCGAGGCGACGCTGCGCGTCGTTTTACATTCCGTTTACATTCATTTTCCTCAGCGTATTTATCAGAGCTGCCCACATCTTTCAATGCTTTTTTTAAAGCTGTTTACATCTCTGTTACTTGCCGCTTACTTCGCCTCTATCAGCAGGATCTTCTCCTGCGACGCAGGATACAACACCTTCGCAGACCGGTCATGCGGATCGTCGCTGATCAACTGCCCCAGATACGACAGCGCTTCGTAATACCGCCCTCTCTGATAGGCTTGCTGCGCCTTCATGCGCAGATCCGCTGTCTCCGCCCCGCCAAACCGGTAAACTATCCCTATCCGCTGTGTGCTCCCCAGGTCGCCATACGGCATCCATGAATAATCTATCTGCAGTCCTCCAAACCTCACCCCCGTACCTATGCTTGCGCCCGGGCCTATGTCTGATCCACTCTGATACCCAGCCCGCAGCGCAAGCATCCCCAGGAACCAGTATTCCCCTCCCAGGTTCACATACGCGCTGTCGTCATTCGGCTTATGTCCTTCCAAGTATAAGTTCAGCGCTTCCAGCAGCGCGTCATACCCTACCCCAGCGCTGACATCCATTGGCAAAGGCGCCTTCTCGTCTATAAACCCGATCTTCGGCCCCAAATTGTCCACTGCCATGCCGAACCGCAGATGCGACAATATCCCTTTCGTCACCTCCGGCCGGTACATTACCCCGAGGTCTATGCTTTCCCCTGTAGCCGCCTCAAAATCAAGCTTCTCGCGCAGATAATGCAGGTTCCCTCCAAACGACAGTCCGGGCAACACTTCCCTCGCATACGATACCGCCAGGGACATGTCCCCGCCGCTTACCGATCCGGTACGGTTGTCATTGGCGTCGTAGCTGTCCATGGAACCATAATCAAGAGTGGTGGCCTGGAAGCCGAATGTTCCCCTGTGCGTAGGAACGGAAAAACCGAGATGTTCGTAGCTGATTCCCTGCAGATACTGGCTGAAGAGAAATCCCGCTTCCGGGCGGTTCACCATGGAAAGCCCCGCGGGATTGCTGTTGGCGGCATTGATGTCATCCGCCAGAGCAACGCTTCCTCCGCCCATACCGGCCTGACGCGCACCCACCTGCAGCTTCAGAAAGTCCAGCGCGGAAGTACCGGGATCACCCGCGTAAGAAAGGGCAAAGGGCAAAAGGCAAAGGGCAAAAGTGAGGAAAACGAATCGTTTAACAAGAATCCGTAATTCCAAACCTTTTCCCTTTAACCTTTTCCCTTTGCCCTGTTTGATCATCGGATCACCATCAACTTGCCGGCTTTTGTCTCATGGGCATCCGACAGCAGATACAGGTAAACACCGCTGGCTACTTCTTCCCCGGAATTATTTCTCGCATCCCAGACCTGCGTCGCCCCATTCGCATCGATACTGCGAACTTCCTTCCCGTCAATATCGAATATGCGGATAGTGGTCTGGGATGAGAGATTGGTGAAAGTCACATCTGTTTGGCCCCGGCTGGGAACAAAAGGCACTGGAAAGGCATGGGCCTGCTCAAGATCACTGGATATGGGACTGCTCGTTACCGGGGAAAGAGAAACCAGCGCCAGAGTCAGCGCCAGAATCCGAAGGAGTACGTCTGCCAGACTGAAGGTTGGTGTTTTCACACTCCAAGCCTAACAGGGGGGTGTAAAGCCGGTAT
The DNA here is from genome assembly GCA_964604825.1 of uncultured Elusimicrobia bacterium. Classification (GTDB taxonomy): domain Bacteria; phylum Elusimicrobiota; class Elusimicrobia; order 2-01-FULL-59-12; family 2-01-FULL-59-12; genus CAZSAL01. The sequence continues at coordinate 72,159 of CAZSAL010000001.1, read as the reverse complement.
TATGATATTGTAAAGATGTTGTAACTTTTTAGAAGCCCCCCTCAGGAGGATTTGCTGTAAAATGGTGCAAATGACCGCCCGCAGTCTGTTTTTTATCGTTTTTGCAGCATGTCCTGTTTTTGCGGCTTTCCAGCGTTCTCTTGTTGTCGTTCCCGTAGCCGATGTCCGGCGGCATCCCGGCCCTCCAGTTGTAAATTCAGATGAAGAAACTCAGGTCCTGTTTGGCGAAGCTGTGGACGTAATCAAATCCAGCGGGCCGTGGTCGTATGTGAACGTGCCGGATCAACCAAAATATGTTTACGAAAATGCGGAATTCGGAGCGCGGAGTGCGGGAGAAGGAGTTTCTCATCAAAACAACCTGCTTCCGCATTCCGCATTCCGTACTCCGCACTGGCAAGGATACCCAGGCTGGGTATTCTCTAAATCGCTGAGCCCTGAATCCGAGGCGCTGAAACCGAATGCCATCATCACCCGGAAATGGCTGCCGGTTACGAAAGAGATCGGCGGCACGTTGTGGATGCAGCTGCCTCTGGGGGCGCGTGTTTTCGTTTTCAAGACGGACCACGAATGGTCGCTCATTGATCTGGGAAACGGGGCACAGGGATGGGCTTTGACTGCGGGTATGAGGGAACTGACGGCTTTTCCAAAAGCTTCCAGGGTGAGGAAAGATATTATTCAAACAGCGGAATTTCTCACCGGCGATCCTTACCTGTGGGGTGGGCGTTCCCCTTACGATTCATACCATCCGGAGCAGTTATCCGGAGTAGACTGCTCCGGGCTGGTGCATTTAAGCTATATTGTGAACGGCGTCGAAATCCCCAGAGATGCCATGGAACAATACATGAAAGCTGAAAAGATAAAACCCGCTGATCTGCGGCCCGCAGATTTGATTTTTTCCGCGCCGCTGAAGGAACCCGGACGCATAACACATGTATCTCTTTTCGCCGGCAAAGGATGGGTCATCGAAGCCCCCCAGACAGGCCAGACGGTACGCAAGATACGGTTTGAGGAAAAATTCGGCAAGGCTCTCGATTCCGTCCACCCCGGCGATCGCCTGCAGGATCGCGTAATTTATTTTGGAAGGCTGCTAAAAGAATGACTTCTCCGCTGATTCATTCGATAGAAACCCGCCGCGTTTCTTTCCGGATGCTCCGTCCGTTTGTCACCGCTCAGGGACGCAAGACGCAGACCGACAACCTGCAGATCACGGTAAATTTATCGAACAGGATGCGTGGTCTCGCTGAAGCTTCTTCATCCATCGCCATGCCCAATGAGACCCCGGCAGCCATGGAAAGCGTCATAAATGACCTTACCGTGGTTTTGCGTGGAAGAAAAATCAGCGACGTTCGAGACATGATTCTGGAGTGCTGGAATCTGAAACAGTTTCATCCTACGGCGGTAGCCGGGCTTGAATGCGCACTGCTTGATGCTGCGTCCAAGACCGAAGGGCGTGCGCTTTACCTGCTTGCAGGCGGGCGGGAAACTTCGGTAGAAAGCGACTTTACTTTGCCTGTAGGAAGACCCGCCGATTTACAGCGCTGGGCGAGGAAATCAAAGATCCATGGTTTTCGGAAATTGAAAATCAAACTGGCCGGGGACAGCCCGGACAAAGACGCGGAACGCATCGTCGCCGCGGCAAAGGGCGCTCCAAAATCGATTCTTGTAGCCGACGGGAACCAGGGCCTGACGCTTGCCGGGGCGCTGAGGATGCTGCAGTTGCTGGAACGCTGCGGCGTTCGGCTGAAATTTCTGGAACAACCTTTCCCGAAACATGACCTGCCTTCCATGCGGATATTCCGCAAACGCTCAAGCGTTCCCCTGGTCGCCGACGAATCAGTGCGCACGGCAGTGGATGCGGTGCGCCTTTTTGAGACGGAGGCGGTGGACGGTGTGAATGTTAAGATTGCCAAGAGCGGTTTCCTTGAAGCGCTCGAGATCATTCATGCGGCGAAACGATTTAACAAACTTGTTTCCATCGGATGCATGGAGGAATCCAAACTGGGACTGGCCGCCAGCGTGCATCTCGCCTGCGGCGCAGGCGGCCTGGACTGGATTGACCTGGATTCCGTATTCCTGCTGGGAGGAGACAGAATCCGGGGAGGTTTTTCAATCCGTGGAGCAAAACTCTCGATCAATCCGAAAAAACCCGGCATCGGAGTGTGAATCCTTTTCCCCTCTCTATAGTTCTTTTTGGCCTCGTTTCAGTCGTTCTTTATGCCGAAAAACTGCCGTTATTTTCCAAATTATTTCATTATCTTCCCAGCGCTTTCTGGTGCTACTTTCTTCCCATGCTCCTGGCAACTGCAGGGCTGCTTCCGGAAGCATCTCCCGTATATGATTTTCTGACGACTTACGTTCTTTCCGCCTGCCTGATACTCCTGCTGCTCGATATAAATCTCCCCGGGATCATGCGCCTTGGGCCCATGGCTCTGGGCGCAATGGCCGTAGGAGCTGTCGGCATTGCTGCCGGCGCCGTAGTTGCTTATGCCTTTTTCGCCAGATGGCTGCCGCCGGAAACCTGGAAAGGAGTGGGAGCGCTTTCCGCAAGCTGGATCGGCGGAAGCGCGAACATGCTTGCGGTCAAGGAAGGCCTGCATACGCCGGACAATGTCTTTGCCCCAATGGTCATCGTGGATACGGTTATTACCTATTCCTGGATGGGACTGCTCGTCGCTATGGTTTCTCTGCAGGACAAGTGGGATGCCTGGGTAGGGGCGGACCGGAAGACGCTGGACAACGTGGTGCAGCGACTATGCGAAGCAAATGCGGAGTGCGGAAGTCGGAATTTGGAAGAAGGAAGTTCCCACAAGAACAACTTTCTTCCGCATTCCACCTTCCACATTCCGCACTTTTCGTTCCATGCCGTCTGGCTCATGGGCGGAGGCATGATAATTGGCGCGCTCTGTCTGGGGATCGGCAGGCGGCTGCCGCAGGGCGGATCCGTCATGAATCCGGCCGGCTGGGCGTTTCTTCTTGTGACTTTGATTGGCATCGGATTGTCTCTCACTCCGGCGGCAAAGCTGGAACGCTACGGCGCCTCACGGTGGGGTTATCTTTGCCTGTATTTATTACTGGCGGCAATGGGGTCGAAAGCGCGGCTGCAGTACATCCTTCAGGCGCCGCTTCTTATAGTCATGGCTTACCTATGGGTTTTGATCCATGCCGTAATCCTGGCAGTTTACGGCAGGATTTTCCGCGTTCCCATGTTTTTCCTCGTAACCTCAAGCCAGGCCAACATCGGCGGGACCGCATCGACCCCGATCGTGGCCGGAGTCTATCAACCGCATCTTGCGGCTTTGGGTTTATTGCTCGCAATTTCCGGCAACGTGATCGGAACCTACGCCGGTATCGCCATCGCCCAGGCGTGCCATGCTGTGCATTAAGAACTTTAATTCGGAGTGCGGAGTGTGGAAGGAGGAATTCCTTCTTCCGAATTCCGAACTCCGCATTTCGCGTTATGTCTGCATCTCTATCTCGAGAGGCCCTTCCTTCCTGAGGGTGTGAAGTCTGACCTGGCCGTCTTCACGCTGAAGAGCGATGTCGATGCTTGAGTCCCGCACGCGTAGATTACGTATTTCTATTTCCCTGACCCGTTCCGGCAGGACAGGGTTCTGAAAGACAATTTTCCGTTCAACCCCCCGGATTGATATTCCCAGAAACGATTGAACAAGCAGGAAAACCGCTCCGGCGGACCACGCCTGCGGCGAACAGGCTACGGGATAAAGAGTGGGGCCTTCATTAGCCCGGCGTTTGAAGCCGCAGAAAAGCTCCGGCAGACGATGCAGTTCCGCAACGATGCTGGCGTCGTAAAGGCTGTTCGCGATGCGCATTACTTCACCCTTAAATCCATAACGGGCAAGACCCGCAGCGATCAGCGCGTTGTCGTGAGGCCAGACGGATCCGTTATGGTATGACATCGGGTTGTAGCGGGCCTCCCCTGAATGAACGGTCCGTATGCCCCAGCCGGAAAATGATCCTTCATCAAAAAGCCTGTCCGCCATGCGGCGCGCGCGCGCCGGGGAGGCGATGCCGGAATATAGGCATTGCCCGGCATTCGAGGTTCTGACGCGGCAGAGTTTTTTTTCTCCATCAAGCGCCAGAGCGTATGTAGAGAGATCATCGCACCAGAATTCTTCTTCGAACCTGATCCGCAGCGCTTCCGCCTGCTCAAGCAATTTTTTCGCCAATTCCTCCCGTCCCAGGACCAGGGCCATGGCGCCGGCATATCGTTTTGCCGCATAGATATAACCCTGCACCTCGCATAACGCGATCGGCCCGTTTGCAAGGTTTCCATCCGCGTGAAATACGCTGTCTGTGGAATCCTTCCAGCCCTGCTGCGCAAGGCCGCGGGCGGACCGTTGAACATATTCCGTAAATCCGTCATGGTCTACGTCAGAATAATTGTCGATCCATTCGATTGCGGAGGTGATTGAGGGCCAGAGATCTTCGATGAGGCGCCTGTCGCCGGTCCGCTCGTAATATTTTCCCGCAAGAAGGACAAACAGCGGGGTGGCGTCTACGCTGCCGTAATAACATCCAAAGGGAACTTCCTTAAGGGCCGCCATTTCACCGGTCCGCGTCTCGTGCATAATTTTCCCCGGCTCGGCGTCCTGCTCTTCATTGACTTCCCGCGCCTGCGTTGCGGCAAGATATTTCAGCACTCCCCCGGCCATTTCCGGATCGATCCACAACAGCTCAAGCGCGGTAATCACGCCGTCGCGGCCAAAAGCCGTGCTGTACCAGGGTATACCGGCATAGGGAAAAGGCCCGTCACTTGTGCGCGTGGTCAATGAGCGCAGGTCTGCGCGGGACCGCTGCAGCCATTGGTCAAACTGGCCGCTCGAGGTGCGGATCTCCACATCGTCAGCCAGTTTTTTCTGCATGGATTTTTCCGCGGAGTCATAAGCCTCCTGAAAATCCAGGATGGCCGGGCAGGACCGCGCGATATCGCAGGCCACGGCAAAATCAAAAGCGACTTCATTCTGCGGCGGCAGGAGCCTGCCGAACTTCATTCCAGAACTGGAAATTTCAAGCGGTTCTTCCACGCTCTCAATTCGGGTAGTGCGCATCACGCCGTCCAGCCCTTCATATCCGAGAACAACGTGTCGTGCCCCTGTCTCGGGCGCAAGCGTTTTCCCCTTTTTTACCCGCGTCATTCCGCGAACTTCGAAGATATCGGCAAAATCAGCCGCATACTGCACTGTTACCGATATGGGAATGGCGGTAAGGCCGTAATTGGAGATGCGTATACGCTCGTATGCCACGCCTTTCCAGAGATAACGGCCACGGAAAAGGTGCAGAGCGCCGTGCGGAATGACAATGCGGCCCTCTTCGCGCACATCAGGATTCGTCAGGTCCGCAGTCATAAGCAGGTTGTCGTTTTTTACGGTAGAACTGAGAAGAAGCAGCCGGTATCGGCCCAGAGACAGTTCCCAGCGGGACAAAAAGCGCGTACCTTGATGAAAAAGCCCCTGCCTCCCGGGCCATATCGGCTGTATGTCGCCATACCGGTCGCAAACCGAAAAAGTGTCGTCGTGCTTCAGAACGCGGGTGCGGTCATCTACCAGTGAAGAGTTTGTGAGGATGTAATACTGGTTTTTGACCTGGATGATCTCTTCCATTCGTTCGTTCTCCCGATCCAGGAATTGATGCATACTGCGCAATCACGTCGTGGTAAACCCGGATATATTCATCGGCCATGCGTGAGACCGTAAAGCGTTTTTCAAACTGCCTGCGGATTTTTGTCCGGTTCATTATTCCCGCCTTCTTCACAGCCGCCACGGCCTCTTCGACATTGTCTACGATAAAACCGGAAACTCCGTCTTCAATAATTTCCCGCACCGCCCCCTTGCGGAAGGCCACCACCGGCGTACCGCATGCCATGGCTTCTATGACCACCAGACCAAAAGGCTCCGGCCAGTCAATGGGGAACAAAAGCGCCCTTGCTTCTCCGAGGAAATCATTTTTTTCGTTTTCTCCTATCTCCCCTACGAACTCCACAAGCGGATGACGCAACAGGGGTTTAATTTCCCGAAAATAATCCTGATCGCGTGGATCAATCTTGGCTGCAATTCTAAGCCGCATGCCGGAACGTTTCGCAATTTCAACGGCGCGGTCGATACGCTTCTCCGGTGAGAGGCGCCCAAGAAAGGCCAGGTAATTGCCGGGTTTTTCCGCCGGCCGGTACAAATTTTCCGGCAGGGCATGGTGAATGGTTGCCTGCCAGTTCGCCTCCGGCAGCGGTTGTCGTTGGGACCGGGAAATTGCCACCAAAGGCATGTCGGAGAATTCATTGTAAACGTGCCGCAGTTCCGGAATATCGAGCCGCCCGTGCAGGGTCGTTACTACCGGCACCGGCTGCCGCCTGTACATCCCGTAAGGAAGAAAATCCACGTGCGAATGAATGATGTCAAAACGCCCGGGATCTCGTAAAACTTTCTCAAACATAATCAGGTGATAGGCAAAATCCCCGGATACGCCTTTATTCAGACGCAGAGCTCGCGGGCATCCCGATTCCAGCCGCGCGGAAGATTTGGAATCGCCGCTGGCAAACAAAGTTACGTCATGACCACGGCGAACCAGCTCCTCCGTAAGATAATGGATAATGCGTTCCGTCCCTCCATAGAACTTAGGTGGCACGCTTTCATACAAAGGCGCAACCTGCGCGATTCTCATGGATTTTCGATACTTACCAATATCGCTACCGGGAAGTCAGCAAGGATTTCCGCCACAGGCAGTTCCCATCGGCCTTCACGTTCGCGGGATTTCAGCAAATTCCGCGTAAGAACCTGTTTCCATGTCCTGCCGGCAAGCGCCTGCGGCAGGATTACCGCCGTCTCCCCCCATACCTCCCGGCCCAGTGGAAAATTTGTATTCCTTATCATCAACGTAGCCGCCAGACGAGGGACAACCACGATGACATTTTCTCCTCCCATCTGGCGCAGGAAGCTTACAACGTGTCCGGACTGCATATCTTCCACCTCAAGAGGCATGTAGCTGCCTCTTCGAAAGACACCGGCATGATCACGGCGAAAACACAATCCGGCGGCGGTAACAAAAAGTTTGAGGCGCCCGTCCTGCCAGGATGTCATTAACTGACCCAGAACATTCTTGTCCAGCGGCGCTCTCGACGACGGAAATAGTTCTTCGATTTCCTTGAGGACCCGGCGCCGGCGCAGCCAGTCCACGGGCCGCCGGTTATCCGGATCCACGAAGCTGAAATTCCAGAGTTCGCTGCCCTGATAAAAATCAGGGATGCCCGGGCATGTCATTTTAAGCGTAAGCTGCGCCAGTGAATTGATCATCCCGAAGAATGCCACCCGCTGGGCGAAAGGCAGAAATGACGCCAGAAAATTTCTAGACAAAGGTCCCCGCAGGACGTTTGCGATGAAGTCCGCAACGGCTTTCTCATACGTTTCGTTGGGGCGGATCCAGCTGGAATATACTTTCGCCTCGCGTATGGCTTTATTCATATAGTCCTGCAGACGCGGCACAAGCTGGTCAATCGGCTCCCGGGGGGTCCATCCTCCAAGAAGCGCCTGATAAAAAAGGTATTCGTCATTTTTATCCGGCAATATTTCGGATTCTTCCTCGGTGCGCGCTCCTGCATTGATTTCGAACCAGTCGGACACGGCCCGCCGCCAGTCTTCGGTCATTTCCGACAGGACGTCAAGTCGCGCACGGGAATCTTCGCCGCGTTTGGTGTCATGCGTTGACGTCGTGAGCATGGCCAGAGGCCATCGTCCGGCGCGAGACCGGTTTTTCTCATGGAATTCGGCGACGGAGCATCCCGCCCTTTGCGGATTACCGCCGACTTCATTCAGCGAAAGAAGCAGATTGTGACGGTAGAAAGCGGTGTCTTCAACGCCTTTAGCCTGCACCGGTCCGGTGTATTGTTGAAACTTCATCGTGAATTCGAGTCTCCGGCGCAGAATGTCCGGAGGCAGTTCCGCGCCTTCGGGAATAAGCACTTCACGGATGAAGTCGTAGATCGAAGCGTCAATCGCCGGGTTACGGCGTTTGGCCCGGCGAATCGCCTTATCAATTATGATCCGGTCCGCCGTTTCAACTACGGGACTGTGGATGTAGGTGCGGTAAACAGGATAACAGGCCGCCAGTTCTCTCAAGGCGTCCCGCAGATTGTCCAGGGTGAAGTCTCTCGACCGGCGGTTCATTTCCGATATCCGGTTCAATTCATTGGCAAGCATTTTTAATTCACTGGCCATCGTCGTGCTGACGATGACTTTTTTGGCACGATAAGCTATGGTCTCCCAGGAAGGGGTATGACCGACAAAACGTTCATACAGCGTCTGCAGGCGGGGAATATGGTCCGCGTCAATGAATATACCGTTTACTTCATTCAAAAAATCGTAGCCGGTAGTGCCGTGAATCGCCCAGGAACCGGCAAGGCTCTCTCCTTCTGAGAGAATTTTCTCGATCGCCATGTACATCGGCTTCGGGCGCTCGACGCGGACTGCGGCCATTTCTTCTTCCGGAAGCTCTTCGAGCAGAGAGCTGCGCACCGCTTCCTGCAGCCCGGAAAAATAAGCATGCGGATCATATAGCCCATCGGGGTGATCAAGCCGCAGGCCGGTGACCCTTCCCTCCCTGATCAGACGGAGCAGGAGTTCATGGGTATCGCGAAACACGTCCGGATTTTCCATGCGCAGCCCGGCCAGCGAATTGATGTCGAAAAACCGGCGGTAGTTAATCTCATGGGAGGCCGTCCGCCAGGATGCCAGACGGTATGTCTGGGTTTCCAACAACTGGTGCAGCAGATCAAAACTTGCGGGCTCGCCGGGCTTGCCGTTAAGAGTCTCCACCGCCCGTGTTAAATGATCCCGCACAGCGGCGGAACTTTTCACAAGCAGATCCAGCCTTGCCCGCGCCACTTCCTTTTCACGGCGTCGTTCGGCCATGCGCCTGCGGTCCGTTTCCGTATCCATAGGCAGGTTCTTGAGTTCGGTAATAATGCTGAGCAACTCAACGAAATGAGGATGCTCTTCGCCGAGAATTTCCGACAGTCGTTGAAGGCCCGGGCGCAGAATCTGAGGGAACTGCCGTGGATTGAGTGGCAGCCAGTTGTCAAAATAGGTGAGGTAAAAAGCTCCTTCGGCATAATGCAGGCGAAGTTCGCCGCGTTCAAGGACAACACCGTACGGTTCGCCCAGTATGGGCAGGAGGATTTTGTTTTTCAGTTCCGGCTTGACAGGATCCCAGTCGATATCAAAATAACGGGAGTGGGGCGAAGACGGGCCGTTTTCCAGGACGTCTTTCCACCAGGGATTTGTCTTGGGGTCGATCCCCATGTGATTGGGCACGAAATCCATGATCAGCCGCATGCCCAGGCGTTTAAGTTCGTCCGTAAAAGCGTCGAAATCCGCCTCGGTTCCCAGTTCGGGGTTTAATGCGCTGTGATCACAGATGTCATAGCCATGGAGGCTGCCGGGCCTGGCCTTAAGTACCGGAGAACTATAACAGTCCGTAACTCCCAGCTTATGAAGGTACGGCAGCAGTTCGAGCGCAGCCCGGAAGGTAAAATCCTTATGAAACTGCAGGCGGTAAGCCGTGAGCGGCGGCGGACAATGCTCATCGATTTTTCCCAGACATTCGGCCAGACGGGGCCGCTCGAGGATGGTTCCGGCGTCGACGGCGCTCACCCCGCCACCTGACCGGCTGACAAAGTCAGACGCTGCCGGCGTCTGGTCAGATGGAGAGGTCATTCCCGCACCTTCTCCAGCGAAAAAAGCGCCATAGACCGCGCCTGGAGTTCATATTTCACATTCGGGCGCAGGAAACGCCCATGGTGTTCCGGATCCGCAGTGTCGGTCAGCAGCCGCCATTGCTGGTCAGGCCTGGCATCCGGCATAACGAAATGGATCATCTCGTAATGGGCGTTAAGCAAAAGGATCAGCGGATCGGTTGCCGTTCTTGAGCCGGCGCCGTTAGACTCGCCTTCACCCGGCACATGTTCCGCTCCCAGCCGGATCCCCAGGCAGCGAACAAAAGAGGTTTCCCATGCCTCATCCGTCATTTCTGCGCCTGATGGGTCAAAAAACGAAACATCCTTTACGTCCAGACCACGCAGGTTCTGTCCCTGAAAAAATTTCCTACGGTGCAACGCGAGATAATGTTTACGCAGGGAAATAACCCGGCGCGCATAGCGCATAAGATCCTTCTGCTCCGGAGTAAGGGACCAGTCCATCCAGGTTATTTCGTTGTCCTGACAATAAGCATTGTTGTTTCCATGCTGGGTGCGGCTGATCTCGTCGCCGCCGCAGATCATCGGCACTCCCTGGGAGAATAGCAGCGTGGCCAGGAAATTTCTCTTCTGTTTTTCCCTGAGCTCCCTGACGGCGGGATCGTCCGTTGGGCCTTCAGCCCCGCAATTCCAGCTTTCGTTGCGATCTGAACCGTCGTTAGCTCCGTCTCTATTTGCCTCGTTATGCCTGGCGTTGTAGCTGACAAGATCGTGCAGCGTAAAACCGTCATGGCAGGTCAAATAATTTATGCTTGCGTAGGGACGCCTCCCGCTTTGGGCGTAAAGATCGCTCGACCCGCAGACCCGCGTGGCGAATTCCGACACTACGCCACCGTCTCCCTTCCAGAACCGTCGCACGGCGTCACGATATTTATCGTTCCATTCGGTCCAACCCGGAGGGAAGTTGCCGGTCTGATAGCCGCCTTTGGCCAGATCCCACGGCTCCGCGATAAGCTTAACCTGGGAGATAACGGGATCCTGGTGAATAATGTCGAAGAAGGCGCCAAGCCGGTTAACCCCATGCAGCTCGCGCGCCAGCGCGCTGGCCAGATCAAAACGAAATCCGTCCACATGCATTTCCGTTATCCAGAAACGGAGACTGTCCATTATCAACTGGAGCACCCTGGGATGCTTCATATTCAGGGTGTTGCCGCAACCGGTAAAATCCATGTAATAGCGCGGGTTCTTGGTTGAGAGCCAGTAATAGGAGCTGTTGTCAATTCCCTTAAGGGACAATGAAGGTCCCAGGTGATTCCCCTCTGCGGTATGGTTGTATACGACGTCGAGAATGACCTCTATTCCTGCCCGATGGAACGCTTCCACCATGCTTTTGAACTCGTAGGGCGTCCCATAGCGCATTTCAGGGGCGAAATATGCGAGCGTGTTGTATCCCCAGTAATTGCTCAGCCCCTTTTCTATCAGCGACATCTCATCCACATGATGATGAACCGGCATAAGCTCAACTGCCGTAATCCCCAGGTTTTTAAGGTAATCGAGAGATTTTTCATGCGCAAGACCTCTATAGGTCCCGCGAATTTGCCTCGGTATGTAGGGATTAAGCTGGGTAAATCCTTTCACATGGAGCTCATAGATAATCGTGTTGTGCCATGGAGTTTTCGGCCGACGATCATCGCCCCAGGTAAAGGCCGGGTCAACAACAACGGACAGGGGCGCTACAGACGCATTATCGGATGAATCCATAACAAGATCTTCTTTGGGATCGCCGAGAGAATAGGGAAACATCTCCCTGCTCCATTTCATTTCTCTGCCAACCGCTCTGGCATAGGGATCGAAGAGAACTTTCGCGGGGTTGAATCTATCTCCTGCTTCGGGATCGTAGGGCCCGTAAACACGATAGCCATAAAGCTGGCCCGGGCGTATGTCAGGCAAATATCCATGCCAGACCATATCCGTCTGCTCGGGAAGTGTCAGCCGGCAAAATTCCTTCCCGGCAGCGGGCGAATCAAATAAACATAATTCAACCCGGGTGGCGCGCTCGGAAAAAAGAGCAAAATTAACGCCTAAACCATCCCAGGTCGCCCCTAGCGGGTAGGGCTGCCCCGGCTTAAGCTTCATTTCTTGTCTAATTGAGACAAGCTAATTCATTGGCAGGTTACAGATAACAGCTCGTTTTCTTGCATCGTTTTCACTAGCCTATTTCGCAATATGGCTGTAACTTTCATCATTTATGCTTGCGATGATGGATTGCCATGTTTGCAAGGCCTGGAGGGGCCTAAGCATGATTTAATCTATTGCACATTACTGGAAATAATTTCTAGTATTGTGCATATGAAGAACCCGCGCAAAAGCACCTTTCGAAAACTACATAAAATTGCTGAAAGGCAACAGGGGTTTTTCACTACGAAACAAGCCCTACGTGCTGGTTTCAGTGCAAGGAGTCAGCTCTACCATGTCCAGATCGGTGACTGGATTAGAGAATATCGGGGTATTTACCGTCTTGCCCAATTTCCCCCCGCAGATAGACCCGACCTTATGCGTTGGTATCTTTGGTCGAGAAATAACCGGGAAATCCCCGAAGGGGTCTACAGCCATGAAACGGCTCTCAGTCTGTATGATCTGTCGGACACCATGCCCGCCAGGCTGCATATGAGTGTGGCGAAGAGATTTAGACGAAACAGCCAGATTCCAAAGGCGCTCATTCTGCACCGGGTGGATCTTCCCCCCGGCGATGTGGATACCATTCAGGGAATCCGCGTGGCCAAACCACTGCGCGCGATCACCGACCTGCTGGCGGAGGGGCGTATTTCCAAGGATATCCTGATCCAGACGCTGCGGGAAGGGCTGCGCCGCGGTCTCATCACCGTGGCCGCTCTAAATAAAGTCTCCCTGCCGGAACACCAGGTTCAGGAACTGCAAAATCTCATCAAAAGAGCCAGGTAATTGATGGTTGCCAAGAAATACGCATCGGCCACGGCGTTCCGTCGGGCATTGGAAGACCGCCTTCAAACGATGGCGCGTAAGCAGGGGATCGATTTGCAACGCCTTCGGCGTCAGGTGGCCTTCGACCGATTGCTGGCGCGATTTTTCAGCGATGATCCAGCGCCCTGGGTTCTGAAAGGCGGTTACGCGATGGAACTGCGCTTCTTGACCGCTCGCACGACTCGCGACATGGATCTCACCCTGCGCAGCCGCCCTTCACTCACCTCGCAGGATTCAAAGAAGCGCAATGACGCCATTCTTCAGTTGCTCCAGGAGTACGCCGCCTTCGACCTCAACGATTATTTCGTTTATGCGGTAGGCCAACCCATGATGGAGCTGGATGCTCCGCTCTATGGAGGCGCCCGCTTTCCCGTTGAAGGGCGCGTGGACGGACGTCTATTTGCCAGCTTTCACGTGGATGTGGCCGTGGGAGATGTTTTGCTGGAACCGCTGGAGCGCATGGAAGGTAAGGATTGGCTGGGCTTCGCAGATATACCGCCAAATTCGCTTCGGGCCATATGCGCTGAACAACAATTTGCCGAGAAGCTTCACGCGTATACCCAGCCTCGCCAAAATCAGAATACGCGGGTCAGGGATCTGGTCGATATGGTTCTGCTGATTGACTCCGGAAAGCTATCGAACGTCAAGGTTGGAAAAGCAATCCACGCTACCTTTGATAGACGACACTCCCATCCACTTCCGAAAGAACTCTTCCCGCCACCCCCAGACTGGACAAAACCCTTCGCCGCCATGGCCAAAGAATGCGGGATCAAAGAAGATATCGCGTCCGCCTTTGCCACCCTCCAATCCTTCATCGTCAACATTTAGCGCTCCGACGAACGGATAGAAGTACCGATAGATATTCACAACTATAGGTAATTGTATCGGGACTATTTACGGCTATCTGCTGTCAGCACCCAGCCAAACACCAATCCGGCAATTACAACGCTTTAGGCGCACTTTCAGCACTTTCAGCACATACGGCTATGCTGAATCGGCGCATTTCAGCGCACTTTCAGCACTTTCAGCACTACGGCTATGCTGAATCGGCGCATTTCAGCGCACTTTCAGCGCTCCCAGCGCTGGCCCAGCACTCAGGTTTAAGTCCCCGGCGCCTGCACAGCGCCGCGTTTATACTATGTCTCTTATGCACGCTACGGGTTGAAGCTTCCCGACTGGATTCCGAAATTCATCTTTGTAGTGGGCGGATATATCCCATTTTCTGCGGGAAGCCCCTGCCAGAGCGCTCCTCTTAATTTCAAGCCCGGCTTCTTTATGCAGTCGCACCAATGCCTTCTCTTTGACCTGTCTTACCCGTTCGCGCGATAAGCCAAGCTCTTTGCCTATGGCAGTCAAGGTCTTAGGAGCGTCTCCCTTCCGGGCTCCGTAGAATTCCTCAAGAATCAACCGTTCTCTTTCCGTCAGGCAGCGGCACATGTTTCGAAGCCGGTCAGGCATTTCTTTTTCGTCTAATTGCCGCGCCGGGTCGGTTTTGTTGTCGAGCAGGGCAAACCCCGGAAGCATGGTCCCGTCTTCCATGATATTGTCCAGCGGAATGGTCTCGCGGGTCACCTCAAATAAAGCGGTTTTTTCCTTTTCAGTCATCGGCGCCCAATGAACGCTGGGGCTATATCCGTTGTTTTCATTTTCCCTGCGGATCAACGACCTGCCAAGCCATTGGACCTGTGAAGGCACCGACACTGTCCGGCCATATTTTTCAAGCGCGCGCCTGATCTCGTGGCTGATCCAGTATATGGCGTAGGTGCTGGTTTTAACTTTGCGCCTCAGATTGAATTTCACGATGGCTTTCATCAGGCCGAGGCAGCCGCACTGGATGAGGTCTTCCATGTCCAGACTCGCCGGAGGGCAATAAAACTTCTCGGCGCAGGAAATCACCAGAGGCAGGTTATGGATAAAAACGCGGTCCCGCGCAGCCAGATCGCCCTTCTGGGCGCGCCGGATAAGCTTTTGTTCTTCCTTAGGCGTCAGTGTGCCGTAGGATTTATCAGCCGAGATTTGCATTTGATTCACCGATAACCTTTATAAGTTTAACCGGGATGGTTGACATCTGCCGTACAGGACGTTGGCAGTTTAATGGCAAAAAGTTGGCAAATTTGCCAACCATGGGAAGGGCCGACAAAGAGCGAAAGGTTTTTAACCTCTGAGGCAATACCCACGTTTTGGGATAGTTTCGATGATGCTTCCTCCATCAAAACCATCGTCCAACTGAGCGCGAAGGCGCTTAATTTGACTCTCCACGCGGGTGGTATCAAGGTCGAAATCAACGTTCCAGACATGCTCAGCTATCTGCTGCTGCGATAAAACCCTTCCGGCGTTTTTCATCAGGTAGACCAGCACTTCGTACTCTTTAGGCCGAAGGGAAATAACTTTGTCTTTGCGCTTGACCTGGAACGTTAAAAGGTTTACGCTGAGTTCCCCGGCCACCAGCGCGTCAGGATCGTTCTTCGAAAACGCTGTCTGATTGATTCGACGCTGGACAAGACGCAGGCGGAGCATAAGCTCGTCGAGCGTGAAGGGCTTTGGCAGGTAATCATCCGCTCCTGTGCTGAAACCCGCCAATCTGTGTTCCTCCTTGGTTTGACCGGAAATTATCATGATATGGGCGGGATGCTTTTCCTCCTTCAAAGCTTTAAGCACCTCAAGACCATTGAGTTCGGGCATCAGCACATCCAATAAAATAACTTCATAGCGAATCTGCCGCGCCAGGTCCAATCCCTCTTTTCCATCTTTTGCCGTATCCACGGCATGCCCCTGCCGTTTGAGAAAATCTTGAACATTCTTCCGCAGGGATTTATCGTCTTCAATGTATAAGATTCGCATCTTTAATCGCCCGATGTCCTCTCTTCTGCCGCGTATTCCACCTCTTTTACCAGGTCGCTCAATTTGTACGGTTTGATCATGATTTTGGCCAGCAACGCCCGTGGTTCGGGCTCAAGCTGATTCCTGTACGACGTCTCTTCGTCAGGTCCCAGGTGGCCTGTAATAATAATTACCCGCAACCCTTTGGATCGCGGATCTTTCGCCAGATCCCTGAGGATATCCGACCCAAATGCGTCCGGCAGAGCCAGATCCAGGATTAAAATATCGAAAGGCAATTTATCGCCGGGTTTTATGAACTGGTTCATGGTTTTACGATTCATGCACCAGCCGGCTCCATAACCCAGCCCGCGAAGTTTTTCCATTACCGAAAAACCGCTCACCTCGTCGTCTTCCACTATGAGGATTCGCGGCTGGCCCTGCTTTCCTTCGGAGATCGGCGCGGAGTCGGACCTTCCCCTGCGCGCGGCAGCCGCTCCGGCGTCAAGCATGCGGGCCGTCACGGGAGGATTTTCGGGCGGCGTTTCATCGACCGCTCTCAGCACCGCATTAATCATTTCTTCCATAGAATAAGGTTTGCCGACGCATTCAATCCATTCCTTTGTGAGATCCATATTATCTCCCGATTCTTTAAACCAGGCGTGAGGGAATATGAGCTTGCCCGACGACAATATCACCTTTACATTCTTGAGACGCGGATCGCGCCGCTTTTCAAACAAAAGATCAATGCCCTGCTTATCTCCGGAGAGCGAATGGTCCAGGATCATCACGTCCGGTTTTTGTTCCCGCAGGATTGGCAGGGCTTCATCGCAGGACCTGGCTATTGATACTCGGAATCCTCGCTTTTCAAATGTCGATTTCAACATACCCGTCAATTCTTGCGCATCGTCAACAATCAATATTCGTGCAGACATTGCATCCCTCCCGTTTTATCCGTCAATGGTTTAGCCGGGGTCTTATGCGGCGAAATCAGCCGCGTCCATTTCAACAAGCGATTCCGCGAATTCATCCTTGCGTTCTACGGAAGGCAATTCAAGAGTGAACGTCGCTCCTTCGCCCAATCCGCTGTCCACTTTCACGGACCCCTTGTGAATCATGGCGACTTCCTTTACCAGCGCAAGCCCCAGCCCTGTCCCTTCGGAAATCGTCTGGTTTTTACCTTGAAACAAAGGATCAAAAATCCGGGGCAAATCCTCCGGAGTGATGCCATGTCCGTTATCCTTCACTGTCACGCGGATATTCTTCCCCGCTTTTCGTACGGTGAGTTTAATACGCCCATTCCCCGGAGTGAACTTCAGAGCATTGATAAGCAGGTTATCGAGCGCGCGCCGGACCACCCTGGGATCCCCCAGGGCCCGCGCTTCTCCGTCAAAATCAGGCTCCATGACGATGGCTTTGGCCTCGGCCATTGATGCGTACGCGGTCAGCGAATCCTGTGCGACCTGCGTCAGGTTAAATCGCTGCACACGCCACTTTCCCTGCATGCGCAGCATCACCAGCCGTTCCATTTCCAGAAGGTCGCAGATATTTTCCTTGATAAGATTTTTTTGGTCCCAGGCGATGAACAGATGATTTTTCTGAATCGAGTTCAGTTCCCCGCCTTCCAGAATCTTCTCCAGCGCTATGCCCAGTGAATTCACGAAATTCTTCAGGTCGTGCGCCAGCTTGGAAATCATGTTCGATTGTTCGAACAGCATATGCGCCTGGCCAACTGCCCGCTCCGCCTTGAGCCCCAGCTCTGTAATCCCGGCAATATCAGCCTGATGGAACATTTCTTTGCTCAACTTCTGGCCAAAACCGATAAATCCAATCAATTTGTTTTCAGAATACATCGGCATGGCCGCCGAAATGCCGTAATTCTGAAGTTCGGCCTGCCCGACAGAATCCGAGAAATCGTCGCGAACGTCTTCGGTAACAATCAGTTCCCTCCGGCTTTCAAAAAGCTGAATGACCGGATTTCGCTTTCCGAAATATGCCGTCCATATGCTCTTTGGAACATCGTCATTCCGGGAAATTCCCGCCGCCTGCTGCAGCGCATAAGCGCCCTTCGTCAAATCATAAAGCCATACCCCCGCCCATATAAGCCGCGCGCGTGAAGCCAGATCGGCGACCAGGATCTTCAGCATTTCGGAGAGGTTCGCCCGCCGATAAAGGTCGTCTGCGATGCGCTCCAGTTCCGCCAGATAAAAATATTTCTCCCCGCGCGCCACTTGCTGAAGATTTTTCTTAAGCCAGGGGAAAACAATAGGGGTAAGAAGTGCGGTCAGAACAACCATAGACAGGGAAACGGCATAAGGATGTACCGCCAGGGAAGAAAACCCGATCGCCCAAAATGCAAGTCCAGTAAAACTTGCCGAAATTGCTGATACGGCCCAATCCCGCAGCGCTAGATCAATGTCCATGAGGCGCTTTGTTAGAATCGCGTATGCAAGCACCCCCACAAACACAATTACAAAAAGATCGTGAGGAATTGGCTCCGTTCTTGTGTATGCCGCAATGAAATGTAATAACCCACCAAAATAAGCTGTTCCAAAACCGATAAAAAGATATTTGTATTTGTTTTTCAAAGTGCCTATAGATTTCCTGTATTGTGCCAGCATCCTATAAGACCCATAAAAACCAATCGCGCCGAAATAAAGAACGAAAAACCCAAATAAAGGACCCGGTATGACAGCACGGAAATATTTTTGAGAAATAACACCTTCTATGTAATGTGGATGAAATGAAATAAAGGCGAATAGGAATGCTAAAAGCAGCACAACACCTAGAACTTGGTGGTCTCTTTTCTCGCGTAATTCCATCGCAATAAAGAATAGGAACCAAAAGAAAAATGGGACGAATGCCGCAAAAATGTAAATTACTTGCGCGGCTATATGTTGAGAACTGGGATTAACGATTAGAGTCGTAACTAAAGGGAAGGAACTCCAGCATCCAATTAAAAAGCTCGCAATGGAAAATATAACCACTTCTTTTGTGCGATTCCCAGCAATTACTATAGCGATAGCAAGTCCTATGGAAAATAATGATGCGATAGAAGAGGATAATGCGTAGAAGTTCATTTTCGTAAACTTTTAATTCGATCAAGGTCTTCCCAAGTAATACTTCGCCCAAAACTCTTCAACCCGCCAAGTTCGAAACCATGTTTACGTCCCCAAACGCCAATTTCTTGAACCTTTTCAGCCGTCACATTGCCTCCCAAAGAATAATTTTCAAATCTCTCTTCAAGAGTCAGGATCATGGTCTCTGCCATACATGCAAAGGCGAAGGCTGACGGAAGTCCAAAGTAAAAATTAAACCGAACATCCCCAGGCGGTCTTATAACACCGCCGTCAATAACGAGCACATCTTTTCTCAAAGCAGCGTTTTCCTGAGATACATTATGAGGCTGTGAAACATCGCAGACGACTGCCCCAGGCTTAAGGTCTTTAACATCCACAAGAATGTCCGGCGTAGATGTGCAAATTAGAATCATATCTGCGTCTTTAACAGCTTTTTGTATATCAACAGATACAGAAATATTTAAATGCCTGTTCTTGCTCAATAAAGTTTCCCTGAATGCTTTCAGTTTATCCAGACGTTGGGCGACCATAGTAATGCTTTCCAAATCTGAAGAAAGTATTTCAAGACATACGCTAGCGAGTGTACCTGTAGCCCCTATCGCCACTATGTGTGCCTTTTTGAGATCAATACCAACAGTGACTGCGGCTTTATAGAACGCATCAAGAGAAGCCCTGATCGTGAACGCCGTACCAGTCGTAACGGGAATCAAAAGACTTTCCGCTATTTGAACACCGCGTCGCCCAACAAATGCGGAATAAGCACCCAGGCCAAGAATTCTTGCCCCGAGATGCTGTGCCATACGGCCTGCTTCAATCATATGGTCTAAGACCATCTTTGAATTTCCATTCAAAATCTGCCGAGGAGTCAAAGGCGAATAGATGAAATCGCCTTCAATAATTTTCCCAGTTAATGATTGAACACCGTATATGTGTGAAGCCTTAAAAGGCGGAAGCCAACCAAACACTTTTTCAAGTATTTCTTTTTTGTGTTCTGGACAGGGTTTATCACGAAAAGCGCCTTCGTACAGGTTAAGGTCTGTCGAATGAATGAGGAATGCAAATTTCGGCGGGGAAGGATTCGTCTTTTCTAATATTGTTTTTACCTGATATAGCGCTCCTTCCACAACACTTTTAATCTTTTCCTTAAGTACGGGACCCAGAACTCTTTCTAGCCCGGCAAATCCAAAATTGACGTAAGCTTTTACAGTTACGAGCGTGGATCCCGGCATTTGGCTGATCGCTAAAACGCCATCACAACATTCTAAATCTCCGGAGATTCGCGCAAAATGAATTGAATGTTCAGAATCTTCAAATGAAAGCTTAAGAGCCCAGCGAAGAGGCGTGCCACCTAAATCAGCAACATTTTCTATAACATCACCGTCTAATCTTCGCAACTTTAGCATGCCCGGGAATAACGAAGGCAGGTTATCAACATTCCGAAGATATTCGTAAACAACTGTGATGGGGCTATGAATAGGCAGTTTAACTTCTATTCCACGACGATCTTCGCGGCGTCTGTCAGTGAGGTTATTATTCCCTGAATTACTGTCAGTAAACGCTTGTCTTCTATTCGACTTCCGACGATTTTTAGGCGGGCTGTCTAGAGGCAACAGTAGATCCCAGCTATGAGGATCTCGAAAGGTTTCAGGATTAATTTGTTCCATTAATTCTCGCCCATACTACCAAGTCCCTCGGTAAAAAACTGAGCCGTTTCCGATTGGATCAGGTCCCACCGGTCTGTTTGAAAATGATTATTTGAATCTGTCTTTATAAGATTATGCTGGACAGTTAACTGTCTTCCGATCTCAACGCATTTCTCAACAGGAATTATCTCGTCAGCCATCCCGGAAAAGAGAAGGACGGGGAATTTAATCTGCCTGGCGAAATCCTTCAGGTCGGGCGAATAACAAATGGCCTGCGCAAGAAATCGGAACGTTTTCGAACGCATTAACCCGTATCGATAAGGAAAATCTAAATCTGACCAGGGCCTTTCCTCGTTTTGATAAGCCCGCATAACATTCGGGTCGTCAAGAAACGCATTGATAATCGGCGGGACTATGCCGTTCGATTTAAAGAACTCTTTAACCCTCTGGTTGTACCCAGACCTGTGCCAATGTAAATATGAGTCCGTTACCGAATTCACGATATTGACCAAAGAAGCCCCTTGTACCCGGGAATGCTTCTGGGACGCCAGCATCGCGATCAATCCTCCCGTGCTGTGGGCAAAAAGGAATACTGGTTTCGGGCGGTTTCCAAGCGAAGCTAATTTATCGATCGCGCGGCGAACATCTTCAGCCGCTTCGTTGAGTTCCCACTCTCCCGGCGAACTGGCGTGCCCCCTCATATTAAAAACGGCGACCCCCATGCCTTTGTCGCAGAATATCTTTGGATCCAGGCTATAGGAAGAATGGGTGTATCCCAACCCATGCACGAAAAGAACATAGGCTTTGACAGCCTCGTTTTCTATCGGCAGAAAGAGTTTTCCCCGGATTACCCCTTCTTTGCACAAAAATTCGAAAGCTTTGTTTCTTACGGGCTTTTGCTCTTTCCGCGCGGCGAAAATCGAGTACATACCGACCGGCTCATTAGCGATTTTTATGTTTTCAAAACCTATTTCATCCAGCCATGTGCGGACAAGGTGCGGCGACCTAGCAAGTGGAATCCAGGCGTTTCCATCCTGTTGTACGAAGAGATGCCCAATGAGATCTTTATTGGGATTTTTAATCATGTTCGTGACGACGAATAATCCTCCGAACTCCAGCCATCGGTACACGCGGGAAAACAGTTTCTTTACTTCAACATCGGGCAGGTAATAAATCAAACCGGACGCTATGACGACATTCGGCGTCCAGCGTGCTTTTTCCGCGATGTGTTCAAGCCGGGCTGTTTTGAAAATATCCATACGAACGAACCGAAGCGGTTTTTGACCGGCAATTTTCCTGCCGAGACTGATGGACTCGCGATCTCGATCAAGGCAAAGAGCCTGCACATGCGGCGCCTCGTTAAAACCGATGGCTTCCGTCAAATACCTGGCGGCCCCGGAGGCAAGGTCGACAATTTTAGTGAGACGCCCATCGGCCATGTTTTGATGGATTTCCCTTTTTAAGAAATCACGGATTAAATCCTTTCTAAGCCTGCTGGCTTCCGCCGCCGGGAGCTTAAGAAGAACAGCGTCAATCCAGCGGCCGATTTTCCCGCGGCCTTCCGGGTGAGCTGAATATATATATTCAAATGTCGCGCCCGAGTCGGAACGTCCGAGCAGTCCGCGTCTGCCAATAAAGCTCTGCTTAAGCAGCGATTTAATCACCCTTTCATAAAGGATTTTTTTAATGGACCGGCGTGTTTTAGACCGTTTACCGATACGAGGGTCGGAAAGTTCCGCCAAAAATTCCGATAGAACCGCCTGATAATCGAATGGGATATTTGTGAAGGCAAGGCCATAAAAATAGTCCTTACTGTATATATCGAGGCGTCTCCAACGTATTTCCCCTTCCAGTTGAACCGGTTCAAAATATCCCGGAGGGAAAATGCACAAATGCGCTTTGGCGCCGATAGGAAATTCTTTAGGAGAGCGCAATCGGAGGCCCCGCGCGCTTATGTCGAGCGTCTCAAAGCGTTCGGCGTTCGAAAAATCATCCATCGTAATCAAAGATGGAACATTCTGGGAGAAACGAGGGGTTGCGCGGCGGTCAGCTTTTGAACCGGTCAACTGCCGCCGATCCTGAACTCTGAATTCACTTGCAGGCGCAAGCGAATGACGCCGCCTCTCTGAGACGCGGCGGTCTGATACTTGAATAATTTTATGCCGGGATGTGATTGTCGTATTACTTCCCTTTGGAACACTTTCCCACCCCATAAAAAAGGGGCGGACATATCGCCCGAGCCAGTTAGATAACCCGGAACGACCGCCGCCCCAAAGCCCTTACGGGCATGTGAAGCGACTTCGAACACGGTTCTAACTGTGCCTCAGGCCTGTCGCCTGAAAGCTCATCCCGCCCTTCTGGCGGGACCCCGGTATGAAGTCTAAATTGCTGGTTTAACCGACACCCAACAAACGATGTACACCTTTTTTATCTAATATGCGCTTCTTTTTCAATGATTTTATCTCCACGCTTCACCCCCTTTTTGACCTATGAAGTATTCCCTCGCCCCGACGACGGGGCGAGGGAGGGAGTTTTGTATGGATACTTTAAAAAGTGGTTGAGGTCGCGGTTTTATTATGAGGGAACGGCTTGTTATAAACTATCAGCTTTCACAAGAGTCAAGCCGACGACTGCGGACTTTTCACCGGCGATCGCGCGCTCTAATTCGTCACGAAGGTTGGACGGTAATTTATCCAGCGTTTCCCACATGTTTTTAGCGGTCTCGCTCATATACATGTGGGGCTGCAACATGAGATTGATCACTTCGAGGCGATATCGTCCTTGGGAATGTTCGGCAAAGAGAAGTTTTAATCTATCAAAGGCGTACCGGGCGCGCGGGCTCTGCCATGCCAGATAAACCTGAACCGTAACTTGGGGTATCCTGGGATTTGATGTCATGAAATCCTCCTACACTCAATAAAAAAGGGCGGGCATCGGAGCCGAGCTAGATCAATAACCCGGACGATGCCGCCCATTGCTGAGCGACCTCATGCTCGGTTTGATCTATGCCCCAAGTCTTTCAACTCAGAAGCTTACCCGGCTCTTACGCCGGATCCCGGTGAAGTCTAAATTGCTGGTTTAACCGACAGCCAACAAACGATATTTACGACTTTTTCTCTTTCTTTAAATCCTCCAAACATTCCTGCACATACAAACACCAACTTCCTACTCGTCAAAAGTATGTATCCTTTGTACCAGTTTTGCAATGCGTTAGAACTTGTATTGCTTTAGGAAATCAGAAGCAGAGAGAATTGGAATGCCTTTAAATACTTTGAGCTCTTTAAGATGTCGGTCACCACTGATAATCACATCGGCATTCCCTGTGAGCGCGCATTCAAGAAATTTGTCGTCTGAAGGATCAGTTTTGACCACGTTGATCTTCTCTCTAGGAATTACCACCATAGTTCGAAAGGGTTCCGTGAATAAAACGATAAATTCATGTGCATCTTCTGTCGTGATAGAGAAGCGTCCTAAAACTTCCAAATACTCTTTAATGATTGGTTCTGACACCAGGACGGTGATCTGACCAGTTTTACAAAGATTAACGAGTCGGCGGGGTGTTCCTGGCCAAAGGCTGGAGATAACGAGGTTGGTATCGAGAACGACTTTGACTTTAGGCACGTGCGCGGGAACGCACGTCAACGATTAAACGAGCGACATCACTTTTCCGATATCCCGATTTATCGGCTGCCTTGCGCAGCCGATAAACCAAATTATCCCAGCGACTTGCAAAGGTTTTCTTCCGCTTCTGCAAAAACTCGGCATAGTCGAGAAGCTCGATCAATTTATCCTGAGGAAGATCTTTAGCGACACGCTGGATAGCTAATTGTAACGTTTGTGGGCTCACGTATTTAGTCTATCAGGCTGTTTTCTTTCCGTCAATAATTCTTTAGCACGACATCGCTCGCCGCTTTTTGATATAGCGGGCGATGTATTCAGATCTTAAAATATTCGCGGCACTGGTCTGTTCATGTCCGATTTTTTTTACGTTTTCGGCCTCTAACGGCAATGAGGGTATCGTGAGAATCGTTCATTCGCCGAAAAAAGCCGCGATTTATCGAAAGAATTTCGATTTCATCGCCAATGACACAAACCGTTCCAATGCCGCTTATCATCTACAGTTTATAGACCATTGCTGGGCGATTCGAAACGCTCTTTTCAGGACTACGCGCTCTCTCATGAATCGAACGCTCCTCATGGAGCTTGCCAGCATCGTAGAAGTGGCGCTATACGATGTTCTCTCCAGCCTCGAAGTTTCCGGAAAGGGCATCCCGGGGAAAACCATCTATATCCCGGAACATTTTTCCATGGACAAATTGATTGATCTGGGCGCCTATTATGGTCTCGTGGATGACGATCTGGCACACAACTTGAAAACGCTTAATACCATGCGGAATTCCATTCATTTTAAGCATTTTCATAAGAAACACATCCTCGAATATGACTATTACACCGATGACATGGTTTGTCAGGCAATCGACATCTTCCAATCTTTTATGACCGTTCTCAGGAATACATTGACCTTACCCAATCGGGTAAAAGTCCCATTCATATTCCCCTGGGATGGCACGCAATGGGCGCAGTCTAATAACCTATAATTAAGGGGTTCTCCCCGTTGGAAAACATCTTTTTTGGAGGTGGCAGTGCCCAAATCGAAGAAATACAGCATAGGCATTGATTTAGGCGGCACGAAAATACTCGCGGCGCTTTTCGATGAGAAATTCCGGCGTCAATCGGAAATTAAATTCAAGACCAAGCCTGAAAAAGGGCTGAATTTTTTACTGAGGACGCTGCAAAAATCCGTCAAAGACCTGCTTAAAGAAGCGGAAGTTAAGCCTGCGCAAATTGCCGGTATCGGCGTAGGATGCCCGGGAATTATCGACGTTAAGCGCGGCGTCGTCATTACTTCCCCGAACATCGGTTTTTTAAAAAATTATCCGCTTGGCCCCAAGCTGTCCCGTTTGACTGGACTGCCGGTAGTGCTCGGGAACGATGTGAAAACGGGGCTTTACGGCGAGCACCAGTTCGGGGCGGCAAAAGGCTTTTCCAACGTCATCGGGATTTTCATAGGCACGGGCATAGGCGGCGCGCTTATTCTGAACAATGAGATCTATATGGGCGCTTCCGGGGGCGCAGGAGAAATCGGACACATGCTTGTCGATCCTATAGGATCCTTTTGCGGCTGCGGCAGGCGCGGGTGCCTGGAAGCCATGGCAGGGCGGGTCGCGATAGCCTCCGAAGCGGCGGCCCTGGCGGCAAAGCAGCAGGCTCCCTCCATATGGAAGGAGACCGAGGCGCGCGTCCCGGCGATAAAAAGCAGTGTTCTCGCAAAATCCGTAAAAGCGCGTGAGCGCTCAATCGAGATCATGCTCAAGGCTAAAGCGCGGCTTGTGGGACAGATTATGGCTGATCTTGTGAACGTTTTTAATCCCGCTATGATCGTTCTGGGCGGCGGTCTGGTAGAAGCTTTGCCCGAGCTCATCGTACGCGAAGCCGAACGCCAGATGCGCCTGGAAGCCATGCCTATCCTCGCGAAAACGGTAAAGGTAGTACCCGCAAGACTCAAAGATCATTCCGTTTCCATGGGTGCGGCCAAACGCGCATGGGACCGATACGGCGATGATAAAGTCAAAAGCACAGAGTAAAAATTTATGCCTGAAACATTAGTTTCCAAAGAACCCATCGGCGTTATCGATATCGGCTCAAGCGCCATCCGCCTGGTGATCGCCGAGGTTGGCCCGCGTATGGCGATCCGCTACCTGGAAAACCTGCAAAAACCCGCGCCTTTAGGTAAGGAAGTATTCACGAACGGCAGGCTCAGCCACGGGGTTATCCGCGACAGCATAGAAATCCTGAAGAATTTCAAGGAACTGGCGGATACCTACGGCGTTAAGCGCCTGCAGACCATAGCGACCAGCGCGATCCGGGAAGCCGCCAACCGCGACAATTTCGTCGATCAGGTCTTCGTACGCACAGGCATAGACGTTGAGGTTGTCGAAGGTCCGGAAGAAAATCGCCTGGAACTGATCGCAGTTGAGCATGCGGTGGAAGGGCGTTTCGACTTTGACAAGAAAAACTGCCTGATTATCGAAGTGGGGTCAGGCAGCACGGAAATCATCATCACGACAAAAGGCGCCGTATCCATCACCCGCTCTCTCCCCATAGGAACGATACGGCTACCGGAGCAGGCCGAACCCGGGAAAACGGAACCGGCGGCGTTGCAGCGGATCATAAAGCGTTATGTGCGCGCCATCGCCGAAGATTTCCTGCGCGAATACGACTTAAAAAACATCGACAGCTTTATCGCCCTAGGATTCAACATGCGTTTCCTTTCGAAACAGGTGGCAGGCGAGCCCGAAGCTCCGCTGGCGATTATGAAAGAAAACAAATTTTCCGAGATCGTGAAAAATTTCTCCAAAATGTCCATTGAAGACGTCGTAGATGTATATGGCATACCGTATCTTGACGCCGAATCCCTCTACCCCTCCCTTCTGCTTTATGCCGGTTTCATGGCCGAGACGCAGGCCAATGAAATCATCGTGCCCATGGTCAGCATAAGGGACGGCCTGCTGATCGAGACTGCCCAGCTGCTATCCGGATACAAAAGAACAGATTTATCGCGCCAGGTGACCAGTTCGGCAAAAAGTCTGGGGCGCAAGTACAGGTACGATGAAGCGCACGCTTTGAACGTGGCTCAATTGTCTTTGAAATTATTTGATCTGTTAAAGGAAGATCACGGCCTCGGGCCGCGCGAAAGGATGCTTCTGGAAGTATCGGGGATCCTGCACGATATAGGCATGTTTATTTCCCCGACCAGCCATCATAAGCATTCCAGCTATCTGGTAGATGCCGCTGAAATCTTTGGCCTGCGCAAATCGGACAAAGACGTGGTTTCCAACGTGGTGCGGTATCACCGGCGATCGCCTCCCCAGCCCAAACATGTAACTTACATGTCATTGCCCCGGGCGGACCGCGCGGTGGTGTCAAAACTGGCGGCCATACTGCGCGTGGCCGACGCTCTGGACAAGAGCCATCAGCAAAAAATACGCGACTTCACCCTGGAACGGTATGGCGATGTCTGTAACCTCTGGGTTCCCGAGGAAGTAGGCGATATTTCCCTGGAGAAAGACGCGCTTTCCAGAAAAGACTCAATGTTTACGGATGTCCTCGGCGCGAACGTCGTGCTGAAACAGGGCATCCCGGTCAAAGCGGAAGGATAATCTTCGGAGAACGGCGTGAAGGAAAAACTTTTTAATCGCGAAATTTCGATGCTCGAGTTCAATTCCCGCGTGCTGGCGGAAGGGATGGATGAAACCAATCCGCTGCTTGAGCGTCTAAAGTTTCTGGGAATCGTCAGCTCCAATATGGACGAATTCTTCATGGTGCGCATCGCCAGCTACCCTCCGGATGACCCTGAACTGGCTCAGACGCTTTTGCGGGCGAAAGAATTGATGAAGCGGCAGGAGAACTATTTTCTTCAGAAAATGGCGCCGGAGATGGAGTCGGCGGGGCTTGTACGCCTGATGCCGGAAGCTCTGACTCCCGTTCAAATGGAACGCCTGAAAACTTTTTATGACAGAGAACTTTTCCCGGTACTTACTCCCATTTCCCTGGCTGCGGACGGGCCGGTCCCGGTTCTTTCCAATCTCAGGCTGCATCTGCTGTTTACGCTCACGGACGGAAAAACTTCCGAGCCGAAATACGCCGTTGTTGAAATCCCTTCCAATTTCCCCCGGATGGTCTATTTGCCGTCCGAAAAAGGGCATCCCTTTGTGCTGCTTGAAGACGTTGTGTCCTTTTTCGCAAGGGATCTGTTCAGCGGCTTTGAAATCATCGATCGCGGGCTTATCCGGCTTACGCGGGGCGCGGAAATGACGCTGGATGAGGAAAAGGACGAAGATTTCATGAAAGTCATGACCGAAGCTTTGCGCCGGAGGCGCGAAGGGGCGATCATGCGTTTGGAAATCAGGGCTTCCGCCGCCGCTGTCCGGTTCATCTGCGAACGTTTTTCCATCACTGAGGCTTCGATCGTGCCCGTCAGCGACTGGTTCGACCTCAAAAGCGTCTCCCAGATCGCTCTCCAGCCCGGCTTTGAGCAGTTGAAGCGCAAAACGTGGGAACCGCGTCCCTGCCGCGATTTCGAAGAATCTGACGATGTCTGGGCTCTGCTTAAATCGAAAAACGTGCTGGCTGTTTTTCCTTATGAATCGTTTGACTGCGTCAGCCGGTTTCTTCAAACCGCAGCCGAAGATCCCGATGTCCTGGCCATAAAACAAACGCTCTACCGGATCGACAAGGATTCGCCGATACTGCGCTCTCTTGAAACAGCCGCAGAAAAGGGAAAACGCGTCACAGCGCTGATCGAACTTAAGGCCCGCTTCGATGAAGCAAACAACATCGAATGGGCGCGCCGCCTGCAGATGGCAGGCGCTACCGTTCTTTACGGTCTGGCCGGTTTGAAGACTCATGCCAAGGCGTGCCTGGTGATCAGGAGGGAATCCGAAGGCATCAAACGGTACGTTCATCTCTCGACTGGCAACTACAATGAAAAAACAGCCCGTCTTTATTCCGACTTTTCTTACTTCACGACCAACGAGGACCTGGCCAACGATATTTCCGCTTTTTTCAACATGATTACCGGCTACTCCCAGCCCGCAGGATGGGCCAAAATCGACGTAGCCCCATATGGATTGCGGCGCAAGCTGCTGCGCCTGATCCGCCGGGAAATCCTCGTTTCCACGCCTCAGAAACCCGGGTTGATCATGGCCAAAATGAATTCGCTCTGCGATCCTGAAATTATCGAAGCGCTGTATCAGGCTTCCAAGGCGGGAGTGCGCATACGCCTCAATGTCCGCGGCATCTGCACCTTAAAGCCAGGGCTAAAAGGTTTAAGCGAAACGATAGAAGTCATCAGCATCGTCGATCAGTTCCTGGAACATGGACGCCTTTTTTACTTTGCAAACGGCGGCAATGACGAGTTTTATATGGCCAGCGCGGACTGGATGCCCCGGAATCTGGATCGCCGCATTGAATTAATGGTCCCTGTAGAAGATCCTGAAACCAAAAAACGCCTGATGGAAATTCTGAACCTGTATTTCCGTGATAACGTCAAATCCTGGCATCTTATACCCGACGGCACATATATAAAGATAGAAGCCGGAGCGCGCAAGAAAGTGCGCGCCCAGGAAACCCTTTGTGACCGCGTTATTGAGGAAGAAAAAAACATTGTCAAATCTATTCCCAGGACGCTGAAACCGCAGAAACCCCTCACTTCTCTGCAACACCAATAAAATGTGGAATGCGGAATACGGAATGCGGAAGAAGGAAGTTTTCATAGAAAAACCTGCTTCCATACTCCGCACTCCGCACTCCGCACTTCAGAAACCCCCACTGGCCGCAATCGATATTGGGTCAAACACTATCCATCTGCTCGTAGCGAAACCCGGAGCATCGGGCGGATGGGAACACGTCACTTCTATCGCCGAATTGACGGAATTGGGGCGCCTGGTCACGCTTGAAGGCGACATACCCGCAACCGCTTTGCCGGTCATTTATCATATCCTGGAAAAATATGTGGCCGTGGCGCGTTCCGAAGGCGCAGGGATCATCCTGATCGGCGCGACGGAGGCCGTTCGCAGCGCAAGAAGCGGCGCGATTGTCGTAGAAAAACTATCCGGAGATCTGGGATTGCCCATCCGCATCCTCAGCGGCGAGCGGGAATCACAATTGGGGTTCATGGGGGCTGTTCCTCTCCTGCCCGCGCAGGGGAACCATCTCCTGATTGACATGGGCGGAGGCTCCACTCAGATCTCTTTCAGCAAAGGGCTGATTCGTTTGACAGGCGCATCGCTGCGTTTAGGCAGCGGTATTTTGTCCGTACAAATCCAGAATGATCCTCCTTCAAAGGCTGAATGGTCTGCCTTGCATGCGCAGATTTACGAAATACTTTCCCGACTGGCGCCGCAGGGACCGGAATTGGACGGAGCGATAGCTCTGGGGGGCTGCGCAAGAAACCTTTTGAAACTGGCACCTCCCCGCAATGGCGACAGAACGCTCTCGCTGAATGAAATCGACGGCGTAATTGAGAATTTATTGTCCCATCATTCACAGATTATCGCAGGCCGTAGCGACATCGATTGCCGGCGTATCAGACTGATCGCCATTGGCGGCCTGATTCTCAGCCTGATGCTGCGCCATTACAACCTTCAGCGCCTGCGTGTAAGCGCTTTCGGACTCCGCGAGGGTATGCTGGAAGCTTACAGGCAATGGGGCGATGACTGGTGGAGGGAGGCAAATGGAACTTTACATTCTGCGTCACGGGCTGGCGCGCGATAAAGAAGACTGGGCTCCGCAGGATGACCGTGACCGTCCTTTGACAGGCGCAGGAAGAAGCAGGACGAAAGACGTGGCGAATGGCCTGCAGGATCTGGGCATTTCCTTTGACCGCATTATTACAAGCCCCTACCGGCGGGCGCTGGAGACGGCAAAAATCGTGTCGAAGGTCTTTGACATGAAAAAGCAACTCGAACGCTGGTCGAGCCTGGCTGTTGACGGCGATCCGGAACGTCTGGTTCGGGATCTTTCCAGGCAGAAATGGCGGTCCGTTCTCCTGGTCGGGCACGAACCCTATCTCAGCCGGCTGATTTCCGTGCTCGTGGCGGGCAATACGGGAATGATCATGAATTTGAAAAAAGCCGGGCTGGTCAAAATCTCATCGGAAAAACTCCGCTACGGCCGCTGCGCCTCTCTCGACTGGCTGATGCCCCCCAAAATCCTCACCGAACTCTGATCACACTGCCGTTAAACCTGCCTATATCCATAGGAAAGGTTTCGATCAGGATGCAGGCGAGCCAAAAATTCGTCACAGGGAATGCACAGAACGTTATGCCGCTTCAGCCGTTCCTTTCCTCGATAGAGCAACAACCCTTTGGCTTCCGGATAATCCTGTTGAAACGCCCGCAGGCCTCTTAAATCCTCATCCCTCACCCGGTCTGAATTTTTAACTTCGATCGCATGGAAAGTGTCCGGACCGTAAACAACAAAGTCCACCTCCACTCCTGAGCGTGTCCGCCAAAACGACAGTTTATTCTGCTCGTTCCCATAAGCAATCCATGACCGCAAATGCTGAGCCACCAGCCCCTCCAGCGCATGCCCGTCAATTTCCGCGGGATGATCCAGCGGTCCCCGCGGCCTCAGCGAGCGGAAAACACCCGCGTCAAAGAAATAAAACTTGGGATGGACGGCCACCTCGCGTTTGGCGCGTTTCGTGAACACGGGGATCCGGAAAGCCAGCAGAAGGTCTTCAACGATGGCGGCGTATCCTTCGACCACCTTCCGCTCAATCTGACAATCTCTTGCAACATTGGCGATATTCAAAATTGAAGCATGCGAAAAACTGACGGCCTCCAGAAAGCGGGAGAAATTGCCGATATTCCGGACAAGCCCCTCCATCTGGACCTCCTCGCGCAGGTACAGCGCCGCATAGGCTTTAAGAACTTCCTGAGGCTGTGCAGAACTCCAGACCAGAGGCAGCAGGCCGTTTGCTAAGGCTTTTTCGAAATCGAAGTGCGTCCCCAGTTCCGCTGCCATAAAAGGATACATGGTGCGCATCAAAGCGCGGCCGGAGAGCAGATCCGCTCCCGTCCGTTTCAACTTGCGGGCGCTGGATCCGGTGAGAATGAACTGAGTTCCGCGTTTTTTCTCGATAAGAAAATGGACGACGCTCAAAAGCTCCGGGATTTTCTGAATTTCATCAACAATGACAGTTCTTTTGGCAGGATTTCCTTCAACAGTCTCTCTAAGGCGTTCCGGCCGGGCGCTGTAACTCCGGAAAACTTCCGGTTCCAGCAAATCAATACGCAGGGCGTCATCAAAAACGGATTGGACCCACGTCGATTTACCCGTCCCTCTGGGACCAAGAAGGAAAAAACTCTTTTCAGGGTCTTTTAGAAATCGCCTATATAATTCCATTCTGCGCCTCAATTCGGAATTTACTATTCCATATTTTAATCATGTACCGGATATTTGCAAGGGATTTCCGGCGCGACCTCTCCTCCTTTTTGAAGGTCATCTTTTACTCCCTCGACTGGCTGATGCCTCCCAAAATCCTCACCGAACTCTGATGAATCGAAATTTCCTGTAATCTGCGTCAGGCGGCTTGTCTTGCCTGGCGAGCTCAAGCAGCGGCAGCGAGGGGGTGGGAACGGTCCTTCGTTTTCCCCTGCATGGATGCGGCGGAACGGACTGCCATGGCTCTGATCTCTTCTGCCACGAGTGCGGCAAACCACGGACGCGGCGTGGGAATAGGATCCTTCTGCAGATAGGCCGGGGTCATAAAGAAGTGTTCGAATCCCTTGTCCAGGATCGCCGCCAGGGAAAAACACCGCGGCGCGTCTTCTCCCGGCAACCGTTCATTCAGCCCGGTGATGAACCCGTCATAAAACGGTTCGCCAGCGAAGGCCAACATCACATATCTGAACCCTGTCCTCTCCTCCTTCATCGCATCTAGGAGATGGTAGGCGATGGTGCCCCGGAATCCCGTATCAATGAAAAGGATATGGGTTTCCGACCCCACCAAACCGCTCCATTGCAGATGACCTCGGACTTCCGTAATGCTGTCTGCCGCCAGGTCGACATAGGACCGGTCTGCAATTAAATTCTGCGGTTGTTGACAGGTCTTCCGGAGACGCCGGCACATGGGGGAATTCATCACGAAATCCCGGAAGGCAATGTCTTGACCGGTCAGGCGCGCCATTTCCCTCAGCCAGATTCCCAGCGGTTCGGCGCCGGCCTGTACAATGGCGACGATCACCTTGCCCGAACACCGATTCTCTTCATCCTCCGCCTTTCGCTGCGCAACCTTTTGGAAAACACACTCCGAAAAGGCTTCGAGAAGGTCGCGATGGTCGTCCAGGTATTGATGCACATATCTTTGAAGAAAATCCCGTGCCGCCGGAATCTCCTGCTCTGCAAGGTTGCCGAGCCATTTCAGAAGAAGGACACATACCTCCGGCGTCTCAAATGCCAGACATTTATAGACGCTGGCGAAAGAGGCGCCGCCTCCAACCACCCCATTCAGATGCTGGCGCGCCCGGCGGAGAATCTCCTCCGTTTTGGGATAAATGAGAACGCCGGCGAGCTCCGCAATCTCGAACAGGAGATCCTGCTTCGGAGGAATCAGCTGAAGCTCAGGACACAATTGGCACAAATTATCCCAATAGCACTGGATTTCGATTTCCGTTACCGGTTGCACACTCTCATCGTAAGGAAGGGAGGCCAGGAATTCGCCGTAACGATCATCCAGACAGTACCGGTTCCAGATACCGACCCTGCGCGCGGCCCGCTCTTCTAAAGGAATCCCTCTCACCTCCACCGCCGCGCGAACAGCTCTAACGACGATATCCGCCACCCCCTGATATTCCCAAAATGTCTGGGCCAGGGTTAAATAGGAGCAGGATTCCAGGGAGGCCGGGGCCTCTGCCAGCTCCGAAATCTGCTCTCCTTCACCGACTTCGGGCTCCGGGAGCGCTCCAACCTCTTTTAGATGTTCCATAAAATCTACGACGCTATGCTCATCAACTCCACGGCGCCGCGCCCGCCACCCGGCAAGGAACGATCCATCCAGGAAATCGGCCAGGCCGCATATCCCCTCCACCAGACGTTCAGATACCAGCCAACCGATTCCTCCAACTATCGCTCCGGCCAGCGAAGAAATTACCAACCGCATCCCATCCCCGGCCAGGATCCCGTTCTGCACAGGCGGCAGCCAGGAGGAAGCTGCGGCGCTTCCCAGAATGCCGTAGCAGGCCAGGAATATGCCGGTGAAACCGGCGGCAGGGATACAGGCGCCGATATCTTCAGGCAAATCGTACGCTGCTCCTTTGATCTGCCGCACCAGGTATTCGCACACTTTAATCAGCGACAGCGCCAGCATGAATTCCGGGATCATCATCCAGGCCGGGAACATATTCTTCCCAAGCGCCGCAACGGCCACGGCAAGTGCCAGTCCGCTGGCTGCGGCTGGCAGTTCAAGAATGATTTGCCCCGAATTACTCCGTCCGGCGAAAGGCGAGAACCCACGGCCCGGCGAAGGCAACTTCGATGACTGTTGTTTGACCCGGCCGGCAGGACTGTTACGCAATAATTCCAGCGCCGAGTTAAATGCGTCAGGCGCTTCGGGATCGCTATATTTGACGGCTTCCATGCTGACGAGGTTTTCCGTCAGCCAATTAATCAAATTATCCCTATCCAACAACTCATCTGTTGAATGATTATCGATATACCCAGGCAACACGTACATAAAGATAATCCATGAATTTCTGCCAAAAAACTCAGTCAATTCCACGAACGCATTTTGCTCGTGAATTTTCGCCGCATTAAAGAAGAATTCCCTCCCTCGCAACAGAGCATTAACCATGTTTTCACCGCCGGATTTACCCATGCGAATCACGGCGTCCGAACCAAAACTTTCAATCTCCTCTTGAAGGGTATATCGTATATTCGAAGACAAATCGCGGGGCGAAAGATTAAGCGCCCGCAAAACCCGCCGATAGGGACTAAAATACCGGACCAATATTTTTATTAATTTGACGATCCCAAAGACCGCGCCCGTCCATAACAACGCAGGGAGGAACGTTGCCATGGTATCAGCAATAGATTGATTATCGTTGTCCTGTGCGAATGCAGGCAGAGCAGGGAGTGAAAAAACTACGCCCGTGGCGAACATAACATTCCGGACTTTATGGGCGACAGGGAAAAAGTCGCGACGGCCAAGACAGCGCGCAGGCAGACCCGTGGGCCCTCTTAGGCAGGTTTTTATAAACGAGAGAGGCGGACACAGCGCCTGCGTCTCAAAAGGCCCGTGAAGCGTGAAGCATAAAACGGGCCTCGATATCGGCGCTTCCCGAGATACGAGATACGCTTCACGCATTCCTGCTATAGCAGGTTCGGCGACGAGGCAGCAAACGAGGGCGAGCGCCACGAGCTTACGGAGCAGGGCAAAGGGAAAAGGGCAAAGGGAAAAACGAGGTTTAACGACCCGGTTTAAACAGGGGGCGTTGATCCACACCTTTGCCCTTTGCATTTTGCCCTTTGCCCTGTGGTTCATGCGGCGCTCCGCAAATCGTGCGCCGGCGCGCCGGGCGCGCCGGGCGGCGGTGGAATTGTTCCAGAACCCGGCTCGCCCAGCATCTGTTGAACCAGGACACCGAGGTCGCTCTCGCCCTGATCCTGCTGATGGAGGAATTCGTGAAGGTTGCCGAGATCTTTCTGGAATGCCGCGGATCGAAGAATGACAGGGCGCTGGCAGGCGTAGTTCAGCAGCGCCCGGTAGAAATTTACGCCGTCGGTTCCAAGATCAATGATCCCCGGGAGGAAACCACCATGGCGCTCGATCTCTTCCGCAAACCACTGAGGAATGACATCCGGACCGAGGGCGGAGGCCACCGTCAGATCCCGGAGAGGATCTGCCGCATTGTTGTCCGTGCCGCCTGGACGGATTCCATCACACCTCTTCAGGAGTTCGAGCAGCTTGTTCCGGGATTTTTCCGGGACGTCCGGATTCAGAATGGACGTCTCCAGGCTGCGGAATACGCGTTCGGTTGCCGGCCTGGCTTCGGAATCCGAGGCAGCCAGGTGGAGGTAATTCAGCAGAGACACCTCCGGCCAGCGGCCCCGCTGGGGATCCTCCGGCCCGTAACGCCCCTCGATCACATCCGGCAGGCGGCTCCCCCGCGTGTCCTGTTTCGGGTCCGAGAAGACATCCCCCAGCGCCGCCGCAAAGACATCGACCACCTCCCGGCGATTCCCTTCCCGACGGAGGATCAGGCTTCCTGCGCTGGACCGTTTTCCATCTTCGCCAATAGCCAGATCCTGGTTCAATTGCTGCACCAGCCGGACAAACTGCGGTTTAACTGGAACCATCCCTTCATATTCCGCGAGCGATGGCATCCGTTCACGGATCGAACGACGCCAGCGGATTGGTTTGGATACGGGCGGCTTCGAGTCTGGGGCCTTCAGCAATGGCATGAGTCTTGAAGCGCCTGCGTCCGCAACCGCCTCGCCACCTTCAACGCTGCAAACTCCCCAGAGATTAAAATAGATGTTCAGCGCGAGGTCCGCAGGATGGGGATGAGCGTACCATTCAATGGGGTAGGAACAGGCCTCCGTCAGCTTCTGAAATACGTCCCGACGCTCCACAATGAACGGGATCCTCGCTAGCCAGGGGGGGACGATCCCCTCCGGCTCCCCCAGCGCGATTCCCCTGTTCAGCGGAGCGATAAACTTATCGATGAACCAGAGCGTATGGAGTAATTCCACGGGCTTCTCCCAGTCTTCGCTGACAAAATCCCAGAGCCGGTTAAACCGCGAGTTGAGAGACGCCCTCCCCCAGACGACAGTCGTTATAAACTCGTCCCAGGCGGGCTCCCCGCCGTGAGACTCCCAGAATTTCTCCGTCATCAGGATACGACTGAGTCTCAGCACTTTTCGCCGGAATGCCGGCGTCAGCCCCTTCCTCGCGAAACAATCGTTCAGACGGCCGGAAAGATACGCGCTGAAACGCGGTTCGTACAGAAAATCCGGCATTTTTTTCCCATAGTCTCTGAGGATCCGGGACAGTTCATACTGGAGCTGATTTAGAAAATACTCCTCCACCGGATCAATCTTTTTGCCGCGCGCTGCCAGCCCTTCTGCGAGGGCGGCGCAAGCCTCCCCAGCCGCAGCAGTCGCCCGGTCGGCTGCCCCCGAGAACATCTGTCTCGGGATGGACGCCTGGATCAGAATCAATGCAGACGAATTGCGGGCTTCTACCGGATAGTTCGGATCCGAGGCGATACGCTGAAGGTGGTTGACATCCTCCAGGTTCAACGGCGCTCGAGTCCCCTGTTTTTGCGCGTTCCATAACAGCCCATAGAGATAATCCATCTTGTCCGTTTCCGAAGGTTGCCACGCATGCCACTGACCGGATGCAAAGATCTGAAGCAGTTCCGTCCCAATTCGTCCCAGCGGATTCTCGTATCCGTCGGGGTTGATAAGCACCAGGCGCGATTCCGATTCCCCGAGTTTATTGATCCTCCAGATTCCCAGCTTGAGCGCAAGGCCTCGGTCCGCCATCGAACGGTCCTGCCGGGTCACCATGTTCTCAAGGGCCACCTCAGGAATCTCTGAAAGGATTTCGCGATCACCCTCCTGCAGAGGTTTTCCCCATACCCGGTTCAGGATCTCGCCGGCGCAGCGGTAATCCAACCGGTCCCGGACCCCGTCGACCAGTTCGGCCAGCGTCAAGGTCTCCAGAGGCTGCTCATCCGGTCCTGACACCGCTTCGGCAACGACAACAGCCCCGGACGCCTGGGCCGGCTTCGTCGAAGCCAGGCCGAGCCGGCGCAGAATAAATCCGGCCGCGGTCATGGCCCGCGTCAGTTGCAGGAGGCGATCCGCCGGCAGGCCCTCCACTTCCCGCAGGAGCCAGAGCGCGCGCTGGAGCGCATCCGGCTGCTGGAACGACCGGGCGATCAATTCGTCGAGCGGCTGGTCGGATCCCAGCGATTGGTAGAGCGCCGTCAGATGGCGCCGGGCGAGGGCTGGATTTTGGTCGCGCAGGGCGCGCAGGAGCCCCACGGCATTCCGCAGTTCCCTGCGCGTCAGCTCTCCGACGCTGCCCGTGTCGAGGATCCAGGCGCGCCGCCCGCGGCCGGGTTCGGCGAGCATGATATTGCCCTCGTGCAGATCGGCATGGTAAAGCCGCCGGACCAGGAGCCGTAGGAACAGACCGGCAAGGGATTCCACCGCGCCGGTGCAGCGGTCCAGATCCGCATGAGAGAGCAGGACGGCATCGCTCACAAAATCTTCGAACAGGATGTCCGGGATATCCCGCTTCTGGAAAGGAGCCACCACACTGATTTCCCACGCACGCCCGCTCCGGAAGGCGCAGGACCGGCGCCAGATTTCCCCCGGCCTGAAGCCCAGGTGATACAGCGTGGCGAAGAGCCGCGCATATTCCCAGGGAGACATCCAGCCTGAGGCCTTCCGCCTCAACCGGGATGCGTTTTCCGCTTCCAGGCTGAAATCCAGTTCCGGCGCCACACTTTTCCGGAGGAAGGGCACGAGCCATGCGGGCAGGTTGAAACTCCCTTTCAGCCGGTCGAGCCCCTCTTCGATAATGGCCAGGCCGGCCCGGGCTTCTTCGTCGGCTGCGGGTTTTTTGAATTTCATGGCCAGGACCCGGCCGCGATCGATCACCCGGTACGTCGGAGAAATAGATCCTTCTCCGGCTTTTTCCATCACGCGCAGATCGTCCAGCCCGTAATATTCCAGGCTGGCCAGAACCTCCCGTTTCGAGAGCGGCACAGGAGAAGCGTATTTGAGTTTTTCCATCTTGGCCGCGAAACCCTGCGAAAGATAGCCGAAACTGTGGAGAATCTGCCCCAGCTTCATTCCCGCCACGCCGCTCGAGGCCAGGATCAGAACCAGCATCTCCTCATCATCAATTGGGCCTGCCCCCTGCCGCTGCGCCTGCGACAGAGAGGTCAGCAGGTTGGTCATAATGTTTTCGGTGATCACCCAACTGTGCCGGGGTGCGACGGTGAAGCAGGTGTCCCAGATTTTCCGATAAATCGCCGGGCGGGGCCGATCCGCAAAAATACCGTCGAAGAGCGCTCCCAGCAGGGTATGCCACTCCGCGGGAGGCTGCCAGTTCGGCGTATCCTGGTACACTTTGGTGAAAATGCCGGTCTCGTCATCCCAAAGCAGTTCCTGAATCAGTTCCCTCTGGGCGGATCGCCCGACACCCGAATAACAGGAGAGGCCGGCTGACCAGTCGAATTCCGTGACATAGTCAAAGCGCGTGCGGAAATCCAGCTCCAGCCGTTTGACCATGTCGGGCTTTGGCGAAAACCCCAGCATCCAGAGGAGAACCTTTATTTTTTCGCTTTTCAGAGGGATCTTTTGAAAAAGGATCCGGGCATAATTGCGGCGATCAATCGCCTCGCCTCTATCCGCAAGGGTATCCAGCGAACGTCCCTCGGACCGGTACGCCGTTGAATAAAGCGGCGCGATGTCTCGATACTCCCACGCCGTTTCGACTTCGTCTTCAATAAAGGAATCGAGAAGGTCATCGCGAAGCAGCGACGGCTTGGGGAAATGGTCGACCATGGCGCGCCCAATGCGGCGGACCCGCTCGGTATGCCCGCTTTCTCCCGGATGTTCCTCCCGGATGGCGGCGGTGGCCCGGTCCAACGCCAGAAGCAGGCAGCGGTCCTTCGGCTGATGACCCGCCATATTTTCGGCAATCTGCCGGAGACGCTCCGCCCGATCCGCATTCGGCTCTTGTCCGGCAGCGACGCGTTCGGCCAACTCCGCAAGATGCACATCCCGTGCCCCGGACGGCCGGGAAAAAAGCGTCAGGATCCGGCTCAACTGCTCATCCGGGGACAAATGCTCACAGAACAAATCCTCACGGAGGCCGGCTTTCTCGTAAGCCGCCAGCAGGAAAAGATCCAACTGCGATTCGGAGCGATCGACAGGATTTTCGGCATAGGCGCCGCTCGGGAAATCTTCGACCGCATGACGGTGAACGTCCTCATCAGCCGCGCTCAACACTCCCGCCTCCTGGCGCATAAGCGAGCCCAGAGACCAATAGGTGAGCGCACCTTTCAGCTCTCGATCCTCCCCAAGATGGGAAAACAACTGGCACAGGGATGTGAAACGGTCATCGGCCGGAAGATGGCTCAGGGCCCCAGAAACCGCCCGCGAGGAAAAGACCTCCTCGAGTGGTACTCCTAACCGTTTATGCGCAAAGGCAATATAAAGCGCGTAATCCCGGTATGGGCACGCGGGAAGCACATCCATCAGGCGGGCGGCAATCTGGTCATAGCTTTCGTCCGTCATCAGGAATGGGAAAACAGCTTCCAGCTCCGGACCCATCAGGACCTTGTCGTTTTGAAGCATCCAGGCCATCAAATGATCGCCGCGATGCTGGAACGCCGCTGGATAGACGAGCTGGAACGAATCACTGAAGATATTCGGCAGGAAAAGAGTCGCCTGCGGGAAATTCGCCTGGCGGGTTCCCGTTTGCCGGGACAGCCGTTCGAGGCTGACGGCCAGTTCATGCGCCCCCCAGAGGTAATCCGATTCGAACGTCCTGCTGAATCCCTGCTGGGCGAACCACCTCCAGCGATAGAGGATGGCATCCCGGTGGAGTCTGAAGGAAACCTGGATCCGCTCCAGATCCTCGTCGTTTCCAACCTGCCGCAAGGCACGGTGAAGTTCCGGGATATTGAGGATACCGCCCTGCTCGAAAAAGTCGACCAGACAGTCGCTCAGACGGCGTGATTGTTCCGAGTCTACGGATGGGGGCAAGGCGTCAAAGTCCGTTTCCAGCCCAAACTGACGTTGACGAACCCTGAATAGCATGTCCGTCAGATAAAAAACCATGCTCAAGGCCTGGATGTGGTGCAAGGCCCGCGGCATCGTCGGTACGCTCTGAATAAGCGCCGTCACAAAATCCCGGTCTGCCGCCAGTCCCAGATCATCCAGAAGCGCTTCCAGACTCTCTCCTGCCTCGTGCTTGTACCGGAAAGACGCGGGATCCAGCCCCTGGGGAGTCTCCGGGTCATACACCAGCGCCCTTACTCCGTCAGCCGTTTGAAAAGCCGCCAGAAGAGATTCTTTGCGGTCGTCCGGAGAAAAGCCCTTCAACAATTCCTTGACGGGTTTGTTGCAGGAAGGCGGCAAACTCCAGATCCATGCACGGAACATCCGGCCGACGGCCGGTTCGGGGTTCCCGGCGCAGGCTCGCGCCAGTTCGGGCAACCGGTCATTAAAGATCTTCTGCTCAGCGGGTGGTTCATTCTCGGCACACTCAGCCAGACGCCGCACGACCGCCAGGATCCGGCGCGCTTCGTCTGTCTGCGCAGTCTGGAGCCTATCCGCTGCGCCCTCCAGCAGACTGACCGTTCGAGAAGGAGGAAAGCGGGAAGATCCCATATTAACGGGCCGCTCAATCGTCTGGAGCAGCAGGTCCCAGTAGAACTGAGGCGACACACGCTGAAGAATGTCGGCTCGCTCTCGGATGAGCCAATCGCCCACCAGTTCGCCTGCCAGTTCTCCCGAAGCGATCGCCCGACCCAGCCGGCGGGGCGATTCCAGGAGACGCCGGCGAAGATCCTGATCCGAGGCGACGACCCAGGGATGATCTGTGGGCATCTGGCCGGTCTCAAAGAAAACGGAGAAATAATACTCCAGCCAGGACCCGCGCGCGTTGAACCCGCGGGCAATGCGGTCCATGGTCTCTTCCACATCGTCCAGACGCGAACGGGCCTGCTCCAGGAGCCTCTCCGTCTCGTCGTCCCCAGCAGCCGGGCGGTGCTGGCAGAGAAAATCGGTAAGCTTCTTGAGTCCGGTGAACACCTCCACTGGATCCGAGCTGCTGCGGGTCGTTTTGTTCGGCCAGCGGCTATCCCAGGCGCGCCGCCAGAGACCATAGGAATGTGGGACCTCGAGCCACTGGCGAAACTCATCCATAAGCTGGGAGACATCGCGCAGTTTTCGGTGCAGGCGGTCGCGCGTCACGGTCTGCGAGGGACCCAGCGTACGGCTCACCATTTCGGATACCGTCTGGTCCAAAATTTTGATCGTCGCCTGCGCGGCGGCCTCACGGGGAAACCGGCTGAACGTCCCTTCAAAATTCCGCAGGGTTTCCTGAGCGCGGGCATCGAGCGGGGTACGCTTTGCCCGCCGCGTCCGGTAAGGAAAACCCGACAGATGGCGAAGCTGAGCCCGGTAACGGCTTTCCGTGGCCGGATGAAGAATCAAGTCAGCCGGATGACGGGGGTTGCGGGATTGCTTATCGAAAAATTCCGCCAGGGCATAGGCGTTGTATCCGGCGCGGTCCAGGAGTTTGACGGCCAGAAAATCGGCGTAATCTTCCTGGGCATGACGCGTCGACAATCCGGTCCCGGTTCCCGGGGGCAATTTTCCGGAAAGCGCTTTCTGCTTCCATTCGAGTACGAGATGGGACACCTCGTGCGCCAGGATGGCCGCCACCCAATCCCGATCGAGCAATCCCTCTTTCTGCCCCTCGAGTCCGGCTTTCAAGAACTGAAGATCAAAAAAGACCCGCGTGGGAATTTCCGGCATGACGAAAGCGGTCTGCTCGCTGTGATCCAGCAGAGTCAGCGTGAACAGACGCGGGTCCTGACCGGCCGCGAGCAGGATCTGCTGGAAGATACCATTGAGTTCCGTGTAGAGAGCAGACGTCGGTTCGTACGAGGCATCCTCGATCACCCCGACCCCTTCCTCCTCAAACTCCTTGACCTGCTTCTTCAGCGCCTCCTGCTGCTGTTTCGCCATGGTCTCAATGACCGAGAACATTCCCGGGCGCGCTTTCAGCTCCTGGACATGCGCCGTGATCTGGTCCTCCGTGGGGGCGGCGGCCGGCAGGCGCGGGTCCATCAGAGAGCAGGCGGCCATCATCCGCCAGAGATCATCTTGTACCGCCGCGAGATCGGCCCGCCGGCTGCCGTTGCGAAGAAGATTCCTCGGATCCGTTGGCGCCGCCAGACCCGCGATCTGCTGCTCATCCTCTTGAAAAACGCGGGCTGCCGCCAGGGCGATATCCGGCTCGAAGGAGTCCGCGTCGATATCCATATGCGTCAGCAGCGCCTCGTAAATCAGGAACAGGATAGTCTCATCCTGAACGCTCTTCCGCCATTCCGCGAGCTGTTCGACCAGCGCCTCCGCCAGTTGTTTTCTGATCTGGTCGTGGTCTGCGTCCGGCGAGGATGGAGATACCGCCATCTGGCGGCCGAGGAGTTTCAGCCACAGGACGCCCATCATACTGCGGCGGAAGTTGGAGGGCCGGCGCAGAACAGGGGCCATGCTGATGAGCGCGGCGGCCAGACTGGCTATGAGAGCTTCCTTCACCCCAAAGATTCCGGCGCTGGCGCTCCCGGAGAAAACGACCCGGAATGCTTCATAGTGAGAGGACGCATCTGCAGCAGATGCGAGGCGGAAGCGAGCACCTCCGCAGCGGCGTGCGGATGGTAGGCGCCCAGGAAACAAACCCCCGCCAGGAGAAGCGCCTGCTCGTCGAACACCGACGGGCGAACCTCGTGAAGCGTACACTTCGCCAATCGCTTCACGCATAACGCTTCACGCGCCGGGACGGCAAAACCGGATTCTGCAACGAGGCAACAGACGAGGGCGAGCGCGACGACCTTACGGAGCAGGGCAAAGGGAAAAGGGCAAAGGGAAAAACGAGGTTTAACGACCCGGTTTAAACAGGGGGCGTTGATCCACACCTTTGCCCTTTGCATTTTGCCCTTTGCCCTGTCGTTCATGCGGCGCTCCGCAGACTTGCGTGAGCAAGGGGAACCGGCACAGGCTTCACAAGAACCCTATTGCCAAAGGCCTCCTTCGTCCAGGCCTCCATGTCTTCCCGCGTGCTCAGGACATTAAACACCACTTCCTGGGGCGCGCCCCGATTCAGAATTCGCCGGACAATCCCATCCACGACAACCGTCACCTGTATCGATGTATCCAGGGGGATTCCCCAAGAGACGAATTTTTCGTTCAAATCCTGCGCAGGTGTGGAAACGCCACAGAGCATACGATCTGACGACAGCAACGCCAGCGCATAACCCATACGCGTTTTCCAATATTCGCGCTGCGGGAACAGATCTTGAACAATTCTAATTGCGGCCATAGGTAAGGTTATAAC
This sequence comes from uncultured Elusimicrobia bacterium, assembly GCA_964604825.1. Lineage (GTDB taxonomy): Bacteria > Elusimicrobiota > Elusimicrobia > 2-01-FULL-59-12 > 2-01-FULL-59-12 > CAZSAL01. The sequence goes on along the minus strand of CAZSAL010000001.1, from coordinate 28,203 downwards.
CGTTGTCGCAGCGTCGTCTTTGCCCTTTAAAACCAGCTTCTGAAGAAGGAATACAAGGTAATTAAATATGCAGTCGTACAGAACGCCTCCCACAAGCACCACATGCCGCATTCCTGACATGTCTGAAGCCGGCGCCAGTGAAGAGAGCGTCTCCCATATCATTGATTGTTCCCAGCCAATATTCTGATCCGGATGAACGGCGTTCCAGGCATCAACCTTTCCATGAAGAGTTTCTATCAGAGAATTCTCTACGGGGGTAACGTCATCAATTACACTTACCTGCGTCACGGGCGGGGTGCGCCAGGGCTTTGCTTCTTGTTTGAGCGCCGCCAACGCGGTCATGCCAAAAGAATGCGCCGGCCTGTCTTCAGGAATTTCTTCGATAATCCGGATCGCATCGCCAAAATATTGTTCCCACGCATAGACCAGCCTGCCCAGTACGGTGAGTGCCGTTGCGGCGGCGAATTCATCGGTTTTTGGCGAATGCAGAATATCTCTTATGAGTGGAAGGAACGTCCGCGTATCCTCCACGCTCGACAATGGCGTTTGATTCATTCTGTCCGCAGCCCAGGCCATCGACAGGTCTGAAGCCTCCGGATGCCGAACCAGGTCTATGATATCCACCGTCGGAGCGGTATTCGTTAGGAGACCAGCATGTGCAGTACGCAGAAGTTCGTAGAAAGATGCTTGCGGTCGAGTGCCGATATCCATCAGCGTTACGAGCGCTTCAGCATCCCTCCTGTCGAAAATCCAATGTATAAGTACGGCGAATGCGCTGAGCCATTGGGGATTTTGTCGGTCGCGCAATACAGGAATCAGTTCTTTTAGAGAAGGGTTCTGCGGCAGAGGCAGTTTCAGTAATGAAGACACAACAAACATCGCCGCCCCGATAAGAACTGATCCGGCAGAGCCGGCGGAGGTGATTGCTCCGGATGGACCGCCGTCCGCGCAGGCGATGCCGATGCTGAGCACGATCAGTCCGGTAATCCGCAGCGCCCACGTCAGGACGTTCAGTCCGGAGATTCCCAGGACGCGGAGAGCGGTCTGCTGAATCGAGCAGTCTCCAGGCTCGAGGTTTTTTGTCATGTCATAAAAAGCAACCCGGTTATCGCCGAGCAGCCCGCGGATTTTATCCCAGGGCAGAAGCAAATCCGATTCGGGGCTGTCTCCAGGCTCAAAATTGCGGACAGCCATGCCCTCTCTGGTTCCTACCAGGGTGGCTTTGTTCCCCCGCTTGACGAACAGAATTTTGATTCCCTGGCTGCGTTCGTCAGAAAGCAGGCCGGGAAGCATATCCTCAAGCGCCGGCTCGCTGTCGCCGCGATAGCACACCACCATGAATTTTTCCCCGCCGCGCAATCGAAGCTGCTCAGCGCCGAACAGGATTTCACGATTTTTCTGCTTCAGATAAGACGCAATTCCTCCGGGAGGGGCCTGCTTTGGATCGTAATACCGAGATACCGGAGATGAGGCCGGCGGGATCCATTGATGCACAAGAAAAGCGGACAACGGCAGATTACCGTCCAAGGAAATTCCGAAAATTCCCAGACAGTGCGCGAGTTCGGAAGTCCCCAGGATATCCAGACCATCCCATTTTTCTCTGTAATATCGGTTGATCGTTGAGAAATCGGAACCATCCGTCCCAGGGAATTCGCCGGATGTGTCAACATGTCCCACCGTCACAATGCGCTGTCCGGCGCGCGCGAATTCCATCGGTTTCCATACATTCTCCTTGCTCCGGTCTGGGAAGCTGTCCTCAAACAGATTCAGCGCACTCTGGATCCGGTCTTCGGCAGCCATCCTCTCGATTAAAGCGTCGATGCCGGGATCGACGCCGCGATGGAATTCGACGGCTTCTCCGTGAGTGGCGCCTCCCAGGTGCTTCATTTCGTGCCCGGCCATCGCGGCGGGATCTTTGGCTTCATCTTCGCGTTCAGCCTCCATCGCCGCCGGTGCAGCGGGAGTATCCAGGCCGAGACGGATCACCACATACTCGTCGCCCGATTTATTCAGGACCAGCAAGGCCTGGCCATCCGGCGAAAAGGTCGGGATCGCCTGGATGTTCCAGAACATGCCGGGTATGCCGGGCACGGGATTGCCGTTTCGCAGAACGACCCGCGGGTCGCCAATCCGGCCGCTGTCCATTTCGTGTGCGAAGGAGATCACCTCGCTTTTTCCCTCCGCCTCCGTCCAAGCCAGGAGCTGCGCGCCGTCCGGCGAGACCGATAGAGAATCCTGTAGCTTGAAAACCTCGCCGGGTATTCCGGGAATGGGGTCACCATCTTCGAGAAACAAATCCACCCGGCGCCGAGTCAGAAAATTCGAGAATCTCGCAAACGCCGAAACCAGCCGGAAAACCGCGCGATGGCCATGATAGCGCGTCAGGATCAGGTTCTCGTAGACGGATTTTCCATAAAATCCAGCCGTTCCTTCCGTTTCCCATACCGCAGGCTCATGGCCGGGGATTCCATACTTATCCTTCACGATGACCAGCGGTTCCGAGAGCGGATTGCCGAGCGTCGCTCCATAACTAACGTACACAACTCCCGTCCCACTGATATTCTCATTATGGTCGAAATAGGCGCCGCCGAGATTGACGCGCGCCGCCAGAACGCTGCCGTCAGCCGACAACCCCGGCCAGGGGCATCGGTACGAGCTCAGATGCAGCGGGACGTAGTAACTCCTCGATCGGCCAAATTCCTTCGCGAGCGCCCTCCAGGTAGAGTAAACGTTCCTTTCCCTTCCGAGCACCGCGGCGCTGCAGCGGCTCCAGTCCGGCTGAGGCCCCGGCTGATCCCACAGGGTTCCCATGACCCGCGGAGGTTCAGCGACCGGCGCGAGCGCCAGACGCCGTTGAACGCCCGGCCAATCGCGCTCCACCTTTGCCCGGATATCAGCGGCCAATGCCCCCACACGTTCAACGACTTCCATTACGGTGGGTTCGTTCGCCGACTGAATACGGCGCTTGAGATTTGGCCAATTGGGATCATCCTCAAGCCCGGTGATCGGGAAAACCCATTGCGTCCAAAATTCCCCCCAATGAATTCTTCCGTAGTCGCATCGGAAGATCTCGTAAAGAACCATCGAGTGGACCTGGCGGAGGCATGCAAACACCTGTTCGAGGAGCTCGCCCAGCGCGGGATCGCTGCTGAGACGGTCATGCATCCTCTCGTGCATCAGCATGACCTTCACATCCTCATCCCTCGAGGCGCGGCGGCTGACGAGCATCGTGCCTGGCACGGCGATCCGTTTCCGCAGCTCACACAGCGCTTCAGCGGACCAGCAGGCCGTTTCAGGGAAGCGCCGGCGCAGCCGCCCCAGAATTTTTTCCCAGATTTCATCGGGACATTCTTCACTCAGGTGACAGGCCATCATCTCGACGTCGTTCTGCAACTCCAGCATCAACGCGTCCGAAACAAGATAGAGCGAGCCGCCCAGCGGCCAAACCAGCCGGTCGACCCGTTCCAGATCGCTCGGATCGGCCGCGGCAGCCTCGCCGGCCTCCCCGGCGGGCGTCAGGGTCATCCGCTCCGGCGAGGCATGGGTGATGTTATGTGCATAGTGCGTTCCAGTGTGCGTTGAGACATACATGCCGACTGTCGCGACGAGCAGACCCGCCAAATCGGGAATGGGAAGGCCCGCGAGGCGCAGGATCAGGAAGTACGCGCCGGCCGCGGCGGCAGCACCGACGGATTTCCAGTGCGTGCGGACCGGCGCGTCGCCGACGCTGCGGCCCAGTTTCTCGTGCAGATATCGGACGAACACCGACAATCCATATCCGGCCACAGCGACCGTCAGCAGGCATACGGCCGAGGCGGCCGCGAACGCAGGGCCGTGCGCCATCAAGATTCCGTCGAGCGACGCCGCTTTCCACAGGCCCCACGCCGGAAGACCGGCCGTGATCGCCGAGAAGACCGCACTCTCCCACAGCGGCGCGATGTATTTCTCATACCACTCCGGGCCATGGAAGAAACTCATGGGGCCTGCCGAAGCACCAGCATCTTCGTCCGGCGAATCCGCGCCAGGTTCCTGGGCGGTTTTAGCTCTCTCGAACGTCCAAAAGGCGCTTCCCAGAATGATTTGTACAAACTTGCGTTTCAAAGAAGGGAAATCCGACCGGAACCGTTCCAGGGTGGGAACGTAACCGCTTGGGCCTTCCGTCAGATATTCGATGAGCGGATCCAACGCCTCAAAGGGCAATTCATTGATAAAATTCCCGATCGTGCACACCGCCGCCACGACGGCAATCTCCGGGCATTCCCCCAGGTCCTTTGCCCCGGTCAGGCCCCAGGGCGGAAGGCCAACCTTGGCGACCAGCCAGTTGAAAAACGGTCGGAAGCTGGTAGGGACTCTGCTGTCCGTGCTCCACTGGGATCGCCCGAGAGGCAACATCTGGAAAAGCACTTCATCGGCAGGCAGCCCGGCCGCGGCCGTCTGCAACTCTTTCCCGGAAGGCCGTTGTTTATTCAGAACCTCCCGAAGGGCCGCTTCCCCCTGCTCGCCAAGTCCGAAGCGCATAACGGTGGCCCGAACCAGTTCTTCCCTCCCTCGGAGAAGGGGAGGCAGTGGCCGAGGAGTCTCTGCCAGAGACGGTTCCGTCCCCGCCTGTTCCAGGGACCGTTCCCCGGAGGCGTCGTTATCTGCTGGGGGAACTCCTCGGATGCGGTCTCTCAGACGCAAAGCAATCTGGAGGATGTTGTTGAGGCTGACAGTGACGCCAATTCCCTCCACTTCCTCATCGTCATTCGCCAGATGCGGCTTCAGAAATCCTGTGATCCGTTCACGTACGGCGCCAATCTCTTTGCTGATCTTTTTAGGATCTATCGTTGAACGGAAAAACGCTTTGCGCGGATCTGTATCGGGCAGCTTCTCGGCCATTGTCCGATAGAGCGCATCGACATGGATTGCCTGATATTTTCCGGCATGCGGGTGTCTCGTGAATTGTCCGAACTCCTCAAAAATAGTCCTGATCTGAGCATTCAGGCCGTAAAATTTTGCTGCATGGGACTCCTCGCAAATCGTTCCGAACGCCACATTACCGGCTGGGTCGTTATGGGAAGTGGAAGTCCATAGCTGGGCCGAGACAGGCGCGGCATGCATCACTCGGGCGCTGTAAATTCGGTCCAGCAGAAATGAGCGCACCTGCGTCGCCGCGGCAGCCAGCGCCTGATCTTCGAACGCCGAAGCGCGGGCGTACGCGCCGTCCATAGCTTCACGCTTCACGCATAACGCTTCACGCGCCGGGACGACACCGCCGGATTCGGCGATGAGGCAAAATACCAGCAGCAGCGCTATCAGGCGTTTTGATGATCGAGGCATAGAATAGAACCAGCGCCCAGGGGTCACCGGACGCTAATTTCCTGTCTAAATTATGAGGGGAATTGAAGATTAAATAAATAGGACGGAAGGCTATAAATCAGGTACCGAAAGGCTCATGAAAAACAGGGGCCCCTACCAAACGGATATTTCAGGCAGCATATAGCGTAAGGTTCGATCCTGCCTTTGGCAGGGAATAAGTAGAAATAGCGCGGCCGAATCTCTGAACGAATTTCCAGGGAAGGAAATCCGCCATGGTGACCGGTAATTCGTTATGGAGGAAATGAAGAGCGACGCGGACCGGCAACGGTTTCCCGCTGAAATCGATTACCTCGCGCACGTCATGGCGCGTCTCATGTCGATTGATACGGCCCCGAAGGAATTTCGGCATGAACGGATCGATCCGGATGGCGCCGGCAGCATCGAGGAACGCAATTCGCATAGCCCAGCCGGTAAAAGGATCGTTCGGATTAAACAGGCTGCCGATCCCTTCCGCTCGGACCCGCGCTCCGAGGGCCCATATTTTCGCCGAGGTCAGCACCCATCCGCCGGTGACCAGCTGGTTCCAGAAGGAAAGATTGGCGATTGGGCGGGCAGGTAGGGAAATCGAGTCTTTTTCGGCCAGGAGAAGCCTCACCAGATCTCCATGACCTGCGTACAACCGGTTCAAGTCCTCCGCTTCGATGTCCATCCACCGGACGGCAATCGCGTCATCGCCGGCGTGAGGGTTCAGCCGGGAAGCGACGTCATCAGGCAGGTGTTTCCAGGTGGCAACGGTTTCGATCCAGGCATTGTCTGTGTTGCGGGGGTCATCCATGTAACCCCGATAGAGCTCCCGGCTCCCCTGCGCCATATCGAGATTAACCCCGGATTCTTCCTCCAGTTCGCGAATGCCAGCCGCGGAGCCGACTTCGCCATTCTTAAGGAACCCGCCAGGGATCGCCCATTGCTCGTTGTCGCGGCGCTTGATCACGAGCATTTCCAGATGTCCGGTTTGCGGATTGCGGCGCGTCACCAAGGAATCACGCGCCATATTCGCGCCCCAGCGTCCCAGAAGCCCGCGTCCGGTATACCCCGTGCGGCGAAACGGATTCGTAGGCTTTCCATCCCCGCCTAATTTGACCTTCCCCACGTAGCTGACTAATTCCCGTATATCGACTTTGGAGAAATCTTCCGGATGCGCCCACCCATCCGGCTTGACCTGTTCGTCATGGTCAATCACCGAAGGGTCCACAACATACTTGGGAGTATACCGGGTCAGGCGAAAACGCCACGGCAGTTGCTCCAGCGTCAAACGGAATCCCCCTTTGTACGAGGACTCGAGCCGCGCCGCCGGCGGCCGCTGGGCTACAAGTCTGACCTGACCGCGGTCAGCCAGAGCACTCACCGATCTTCCAAGCTGCCGAATCGCCTCGACCACAAGAGGCGCGATAGACACCAGCTGCGGGGCCGGCAGGTCTTCCGGCAACGGCAGCGAATTGCTTGTGAAAAATTTGATCGGGGGCATGCGACCCTTTGTCGTATCGATTGTTTGGGCGGCCGGCAGCAGGGCGGTTACCGATTCGTCCCGGGATAATCCCGTATCAAAAGGCGCAAGGCCGTTGTTCAATTTGCCATGCACCACTCCTGCGTAGACCTGCCGCCACGGCAAACCGTTGTTTTCCACCAGATTGTAGACGGCGCTCAGCAGCGTCGATCCCTGCGCCGTCTCGTCATCCAGGACGAACGCCCATGCCTGCGAGAGCGACCCGTCCGCAAGAACCAGCGGTTTCCGGGGGCCAACGAGCAAAGTCGGCTCCATCGTGATCGTGGTGCCATCGGCACGGTCCTTGCTCAGATAGGCCGCATGGACCGGACAGCTCATGCCGATGGTGTCGCGGATGTGACGGTGCAGGGCCGCGGCTGCTTCTTTCACTTTCGGGTAAGCCCCATCGTCAGGAGCAACCAGGACGATCGGCTGACCAGCGGCGGGATCAAATCCCGCCTGGACGGCTTGCTCCCACATCGCCTGCGCCAGAGTCGTCAAACCATTGACGTCGAATATTTCGTATCCGTGAAAACTTTCGCCCACAATTTTGTCGCCGTAATGGATATTGATTCCCGCGTGACGGTCCGCCAGGTGATCGATGACCCGCAGCAGGGCCGCGGAGCCGAGCGTCTGGCCCGGCACCCACTGCTTGTCCTGGCGCGAGTATCCCTCATAGGTGTCGACCACCTGCACCGGACCGGTCCGATCTTCCCGCAAAGCCAGCAATGACATCAGGAGATTCACGATATTTTCGCTGCCGTCGGTAGAATGGAGCAGGGTCACTGGTTCGTCATTCCACCTCGAAGGAACAAGCACGGTCCAGTGGGGCGATGCGTTGGACCCGCCCAGGACTTCGATTTTTTTGGCAGTATCCGCTCCGCCCCTGTCAACCACCTCTGCCGCGACCGTCGCCAGCCGGTCCTGCATATAGAGCAAGGTGGAGGGAACACCGGGAACGGGCAGAAGATGGGCGGCCCGGCGGGCCGGCGTCACGTCGTATGGCATCATCGCGCCGCCCTGTTCTTCCAGGCGGATTCCGTCGGCAAACGAGCGGAAGAGCCGCAGGAGCTGTTGGTCGGCATGCGTCTCCGGACGCCAACGCTCGAGTTCCAGATTGATCCGGCGGGCCTTGTAATAACTCAGATTTTCCAGAATCAGGAGGATTTCCACCACATCATCGGACGAAGACAGCCCGTGACGCAGCGTCACCTCGCGATCCGCGGTTCGTTTCGAATCCAGGTTCACGATATTGATTTCACCGTCGGCAAACCGGTCCAGCGTAAAGCGGATCGGACCGCCGTCGCTGGCCAGGGCCAGTTGCCGCGGTTCACGCAGGAATCCCAGGGTTCGGGCCTCCTTGACGCGGCGGAGGATATCGTCGTAATCATGGTAATTGGCCACGGCGATCGGCCGCTGGTCGCCGTACGAATGGGACCGGGCCGTGACTACGGCTCCGGGAGCGCCCTGCCGGCGCTTATGTTCCGTAAAGATGTATGCGGTCAGCGAATTGAAGATCAACCGTGCGAACCGTTCATCCGAGAGTTCGCCGTTGACGTCGATTTTGTTGCGCTGGCGGATGACTTCCGTCAGATTCCCGCGTTCCCGCTGCAGGACCTGATCCAGGCCCACAAGAAGGTAATAGGGAAAGCCAAAAGCGGTTTCGTCCGTCTGGCCGGGTTTAAGTTCCGCGGAAGGCGCCTTGTCAAAAACCGCCTGCGGAATGAGCCCCGTTTTGCGGCCCTGCCGCACCTGCCGGTTGCGATGGATGCCGAACATGTAAACCAGAAGCTTGTTCACGTTCGCCAGCGGCGCGTAGCCGCCTTCGATATCTCCGCCCAGCGTCGAGTACCCCCGCCGCATTTCCGTGTCGTTGGAGCAGGACAGCACGAGCGATTCCCCATACAGGTTGGCGACGAAAAACAGGATCATGGCGCGCATCCGGGGCTGGATATTTTCCAGCGCGAGCGTCCAGTTCTTTGATCCCCGGCCCGGGAGGTCGCTCAGAGTCTGCAGCAGCCGGTTCAACAACCGCCCGAACTGCATCAGCGCCAGGACAAAGAGCCAGCGGATGGTCACGGACTGATAACTGATGCCGAGGGACTCGGCGAGGACCCGCGCGTCGTCCTTGCTGCCGCGGGAGGAAAATTTGCTGGGCATGGATATCCCGATCACGTTCGTCCTCGGAAGCCCCAGGCGCGCCATGGCGTCCACCGCGACCGCCGCCGACACGGAGGAGTCCACGCCGCCGCTGAGCCCGATCACCACGCGCTTCATGCCTGATTTGCGCAGGTAATCCGCCAGACCTACGACCGTAGCTTCATAGGCCTGATCAATAGACGACAGCGGCAAATGTCCCCGCACGGTCTCGTCATCCACCGCAGTAACCCGACCGTCCTTGCCCCGTTCCACCAGGAACAAATCCTCGTCGAAATGCCGCCCGGACGCCACCATCTCGCCCTGGGCGTTGTAAACCATGCCGTGCCCATCGAGCACGATCTGATCCTGGCCGGCGGCCCCGTTCGTGTAGAAAATATTGACGCCGTGCTCATAGGAGCGCTGCTGAAGGAGATCTTTGCGTACATTGACCTTCGATCCGCGGAACCGCACGCGCGCGCCCAGCACTTCAAAATCACTTTCGGGGTCAAAGGACGGATCATCGCCGCGGAGAACCTGGACTTCGCCGCCGTAATAGTGCGACCCGTTGATACTGATGATATCGGTCGCGCCCTGCTCTTTCAGCTCCCGGACGATATTGACGTGCTCCTGCCACATGTCTTCACAGATGCAGATGCCGAATTTTACTCCCTTGACTTCGATGAGGTTCCCTCCAGGATCGCCTTCTCGGGGCGGATGCAGTTTCATGGCTTCCGCCGGAGAAGGACCGCGCTTGAACTGCCTTGGATCGTTGTAAACTTCGCCCGTAGCCAAGTGATGCTTATAGACCGTCTTAACGATCTGCCCATCGCGAATGACGTGAGCCGCGTTCATGAGCGAGCCGTCGGGCTGTGTCTCGACCGCGCCGAGGACAACGGTGAGGTCTTTGCCGCGCGTGGAATCCACAACATCCTTCAGCGCCCGGTCCTGCGCCGCCTGGAATTCAGGGTTAAACCATTCATCTCCAGCGGGATAGCCGGTAAGCAGGGTTTCCTGGAAAATAAGAAGATCCGTCTTTTTTTGTTCGGCTTCCACGATTCGCATACGGGCCTTCTGCGCCACGCCCTTGAAATCGCCGATGGTCACATTGACCTGCGCCAGGGCGATCCGCACGCCCCGGTCTTCGGGCGGGGTGCGTTCCAGATGAGCCAGATCGATCAGCGCCTGCTTCAACCGCCGGAGTCCGGCGGAAAGCTCGATGCCGGTCCGGGAAGCGAGGCGGGCGCTATGGCCCTCGTGCTGATCTGCATTCCGGCCGCGAATGTCGGAGAGACTGCCGCCGTCGTAGACGCGGCGGCCCTTGCGGATGGCCGGGACGAGGCGCGGGCGGGCCTGTTGACCGATGCGCAGCTCCAACGGTTCTCCGTCGAGAGCGAGCAGCGGCGTTTCCCGGGTCCCATCGGCATCGGTGATGTCGTGGCTGGTCTTCAACCCGGGATTCGACGTCTTGCCGGCCGTTTGGCTCAACTTCTGACGCGGAATTCCCTGCCAGACGCTGAGCTTATACACCCCGCCCATAGCGAGCTTGGGGCCGCCCGTGGCCGGATCTTCCTTCAGACGCTTCCCTGGAGTATCGGGGAATGCCAGAGGAATTCCGAACTTCACATGAGCATCCAGATTGGTGGTATAGTCCACGCCTCCCAAGTGCGCCGAACGCGCCGCTTCCAGCTGGGCCAGCCCCTGGGTCACGGTCAGAGAATCGTCAATAAGGGGACCTGTTTCGGTTCTGCGGAGGATACTCGCACGGGTCGCGACCAGACTGTTGTAATTCATTTTGCTCAGGAGGAACGATTCCACGAGGGCAGCTTCCAGAATCGTTCCGCTGACCCGCATGATCGGCTCGTGGCCAAAGGCCAGCGTGCCCTCCGGCAGGGCATCGATATCGCCGCAGAATTCATACCCTTCCAAATATTTAAGGAAGTCCTCGTCAAATTTACCGATAGAACGCAGGTATTCGATGTTGCGGGGAGAAAATTTGAAATGCGGAAGCTTATCAACAAGAAGCTTCGTTCCAGACACCACGACCTGGTCGTTCTCAAAAGGAGGCGTGCGGTAGAAATAATCAAAGGTCGTCGGCGTTTTGTGCAGGCCGGCTTTCCAGAAGGCCTGCGCCATCTTCAAATGGTAGGTATCCAGAACCAGCGCCACGGTCTCATCCGGGAACGGCACGGGGTGATCCTGTTCGGATACGGGCACCGGAGCGAACACAAGCTTCCCTTTCGGGGGACGGATCGCCGCCGCTTCATCGCGGACCGTCATGGGCTCCGCGTCCTGCAAAGCTTTCATGGATGGCGGCAGGGCGGCCAGATCGGCTGCCGCGAGATCCCGGGACATGGTGGGCGGCTCGTATTCTCGAACCCGTTTGCCGTTCTGCCAGAAGGGCGCCAGCAATTCGGTCGCGGTTTCGTCCTCTGTCAATGACGGGACGCCTGTCGAAGGAACCCGAACGTCCTTTACATATTCCCCATCCTTTGTGATTCGCCACGCCCGTGTATCGGGAGCGGCGGCCAGAGTCAGGGGCACAGACGCCTGCGTGCCGCCGGTGATCATATTGGTCCCGACGCCAAAGAAGTCGATCGGAGAATCCGCGTCCAGGAGCTTTGTGATCTGATCTTCATCAAGGTCATTCGTGGCCCCGACCTTCACATAAGGAAGGCCCGCGTCGTCCAGCATCTGCCGCGCTTGCTTGGATAGCGCCTCGAGGTCGCCGCTGTCCAGCCGGATGCCGTACAACTTGTGCCCATCCCTCTCCATCTCTTTCGCGACAACAATGGCATTGCGGATTCCCTGTTCCGTGTCGTAGGTATCGACGAGAAAAATCGCGGAGTCCGGGAATGCTTTGGCGTAGGCGCGGAAGGCGTCGGCTTCCTGCTCGGGCGGCCAGGAGGTGATGAACAGATGCGCCATGGTCCCGGTAATATCAATTCCCGTGGTTTCTCCGACGCGGACATTGGAAGAAGCCCTGGCGCCCCCGATTATCGTGGCCTCCGACGCAGCGGCTGCGCCTTCTCCCGGTCCACGGCGCAGGCCATAATCTGAAACCGGGCGCCCATCGGCGGCCTGCACAATGCGGGCCGTCTTGGTGGCCACAGCGCTGGCGCCGCCGATCCGGTTCATCAGCAAATCCTGCAGGAGGGCTTTTTCCACGGCAGTCGCCCGGATGCGCAAAATCGGTTCGCCGGGAGCGACCACGCGGCCTTCCGGAACCGCCTGAATGTCGCCGGTAAATTCAAAATTCGAGAGGTACTTCAGGAAGGCGCCGGAGTACCGGCTGGTCGCGCGAAGCGCCTTGATGTAGGGTTTGCCGATGCGCCGCTCATGGATGGCCATGAGCGCGTCTTCGATTCCCGCCGAAACAATGTAGCTTCCGCCGTGCGGCGCGGCGGGAGCAGTTAGTTCAAACCAGGTCCTTTCCTGCTCGCCCGACTGGAACGCGGTCTGGGCTTCTTCGATCGATTCCGTTGTCAGGGACACCAGATCTTTTTCGGCCAGCTCGGGAATGGCTTCAGGTTCTACGGGTTTCCCGGTCGAATGCGCGGACCGGAAAGCTTTCCAGCGCTTCGCAGCGACTTTCAGAAGAAGCGTGGGCAGTCCTTCATTGGCCTGCATGACCTGTCCCGTTTTGGAAATCAGCCGGACGCCGCGATCCCGGAAGGCCAGCAGCGTTTTTTGAATTTGATCCACCGGGAATCCGACGGAGGCGGTGGCGTCTTCGACGACCAGGGATTCAAACTCGTTTCTGGTCGCGCCCGTCGCGGTCCATCCCACGCAATAATCCTGAGCGAGCCCGACGACGAAGACCCGTTTGATCCCGCGCGCTTTGAGCACATCGGCCAGCCCGGTCGGCTGCTTCGTATTGTTATAGAACCCGCTGTAGGAATCGATTCCGGGTTCCGTTCCTTTAATCTGCACGTACGCAAAATCGGATTCGGGCAAAGACGGATGGAGCGCCGCTTCCGCTGTATTTTGAATGCCGTGATCCGGCCAGAGTACCTGGAAGCCGACCTTATCCAAATATTCTTTCAATTCAGTGACGGTAAACTGGGCGCCGGAGGCCAGATATTTTCCGCGATCCTCCCCTGCTTCGCTCCAATCGGCGACCACTTCCGGCGTTAAGACCGTCATCGGATCCAACCCGACATACGAACTGGCGAGAGAAATGTGGCCCTTAGGGTGCCAGTCCTTGGTGGCAAAGCGGTTTTCTTTCGGGAAGAGTTTCATCAGATCCCGGATGTGCGGCACGATCGCATCCCCGTTCGGGACCGCGAGTCCGCCTCCAGGCATGAAGGTCGGCTGGGCGTCTACGACGATGAGCGCATCCGTTTCGGGGTTGATGACGAGATGGGAATCAGTTTGGCCCCCGTACAGTTCCTCGCGAAGCCGTTCCTTCAGCGCCGCACCAAAGAAGAATTGCTTGGTCGCGGGTTTTCCCAGACGTTCCGTTTGACGGACCAGACGGGTGGCATGAACGCGGTCGTACGTTTTCAGGAAAGGCAGCGCCATTACGGAGAGCGCCTGTTCTTCCATCCGGAAAGAACTTGACGTTCGCCTGACAGGAATCTCTCCCACGGGAAATACCGAGGCGAGCGCCGGCTCGACGGTCAACGACAGGCAAAGGAGGGAGGCCATTATGCCCCGGAAGGATTTCCGCATGCGGTTAAAGTACCAAGTGGCGGGAAAAAGAACAATCCATCTTAAGGCTAAAAATGCGGGACCAAACGGCTCATCCTTTTTATGGGCCCCGTTCGGCCTCCGGAGGCGCCTATGAGGCAGACCTCACGGCATGCGGCGGATGCGGGGCGCCGGGTTGGTCAGGCCAGCGTTCCATCACAATCATGCCGTTGCTGTTCGGAAGCGGAGCTTCGGTCCCGTCGAGATTGAGGAGCCGGGCTTTCCCTTTAAGGTTGTCGATGTAGCCCTGCTGGAGATACTCGCGCTCCGAAGCCGGTATATCCACTTCGCTGATCGTCAGCCCTTCGCCCCAGGCGACCTCCTTCAGGAAGTCGACATACTCGCGGCGCGTCATCTGCAGATATTGTTCGCGGATCTCATACGGCAGGCCGGCGGGATTGAACTCCGGCGTGTAGCACCAGGTCAGCTTGAACAGGAATTCCGCGGCATCCTTGCGTTTGAGGCGAACTTTCCACCGTTCCTCCGCCGGGTGTTCTTCGACGGCTGTCCAGGAAACCTTTCGATGAGTAAAATTCGCGATGAAATAGTCGAAGGCTTCCTTATTATGTATTCCGGTCAATTCGAGGATCTGTTCGGTCTCCCCGTCTTCCGGCATCATGCCGTCGCGGATCAACAGGCGCCCTCCCGGCGCCAGCGCGGTCAGAGAAGCCCGCATCAGAGTCCGGGCCGCGTCCGGGCCCAGGGAGCTGAACACCTCGTGCAGGATCGAACTGTACATGATGGTATCGGCAAAAGAGATCTCCAGCCGCCGGAGAATTGCAGCGATATCATTGGCGTCCCCCTGAATCACTTCGGCGGAGAGTTGTTTTTGCCGGACGCCGTGACGCAGACTTTCGATGATTTCTTCCGAGGTGTCAATGGCTACGATGCGGGCGATTCCTTCTGCCTGTTTAAGCCTCTCCCACGTTTCAAGCGTGGCCATTCCCGCCCCTACATCGACTACAACCGGCCCTCTCCCATGCGCCTGCAGCCGCGCTTTGTCATCCATCGCCGCGTTCATGTTGCCGGTATAGCGAAACTCATTGGAAACGCGGTCGAACGCGTCTTTGGCGATCCCATAGACGTTCAAAAGCCTGGTCAGAATATCGTGGAAAAAGACGCAGGAGGTGAGTTCGTAATCATGGAGAAGCGCAAGGAGGTGGCCGGCGTGCTCGCTGAAACGGAAATCGAAACTGATCGCGCGCAGCCCGTCCATCTCGATCTCGATGGCGCCCAGCAATGGAACCGCGCCTTCCGGAGCGCAATCCAGGTCAAACCGGGACAGATCCATACGGCCGGTCAGTAAATCGTCCAGGCTCATCCGCCGTAATACGCTTTCCACCATGCGGGTCTTATAAGGATCAAACTGATGCCGGCCGGAAGAGAGGTTTTTCATGAAGCGAAAAAAATTGATGTGATACGTTTTGGACGTATCGAGCCCTTTCCGCCGCGCGAGAGCGATGGCCAGCGCCACCAGCTTCACTTGAGAATCGGCACGGAGACCGAACGTCGCGCTTTCCACGTACCAGCCCTGGAAATGCGCCAGTTCATTCGTCAGCGCTTCAGCCGCCTCAGGCGACAGGGAATCAATAATCCTGTCCATGTATTCCGCCGGTTCACCAAACTCCCGGCGTTCCCGCCGGAAGCGGCCGAACCGACCCTTTAAATACGTCCGCCGCGAGGCATCCGTTGAGAGTCCTTCCCATCGTTCCTTTTGAATACCGTCCCAGGACACCGGGAACATCTCTCCGTCCGGCGTGATAACACGCTGGAAATCACGGTAAAAGCATTCAAGTTCCGCGTTCATTCTCGATGTCAAAAGCCCCTCGCGCAGACTGGCCACATCCAGGGCGTTGAACACGCGGATCGCGTCCGTCAGACGCTCCGCAGTCCGCGCGGAGTCAGATCCGGCGCCGAACGCTTCACCCAACGCGGCGAAATTTTCTTGAATCCAGCCGGTGAATTCGGCGGCCAGATCCTCCGAAACTTCCCCTCTGACCCATTGTCCCGGAATCCCGCGCGTTTCAATCACCCGGTAGAAAAATTCATTCAGGAGTTCATGGCGCGGATCATGGATGAAGAGATCAATATTTTCAAATAAGCCAGGACGAAATGAAGCCTGGGTCTTCAGATTCCGGAGGATCAGGGCGGAAGCTTTGTTGGGGATTTGAAAGTCGATTCCCGGGATATCGCTCCACTCCCGGTTCCAGTCTGCAGGAACGGCCTTGGAAACGTCGTGATACAGAAACGCGGCCCTCATATGAGGGAGCACCCGGCTGGCCGCCAGACGCGCCACGGAATCCGCCAGACGCCAGAACTCTTCACGCGAGAGACCTTCGCCTTCCTGGAACAGGCCATAGTCCCGCGTTTCGAGGCCCAGCAGCTTCCTCCCGAATCCGCGTTCGATAATGTGTCCAGGGATCGCCCGGTTGCGGCCGGCACCGGCGGGTGCGGCCTGGCTATCAAAATTCATCGTGTCCGCATCTTGGGTGAGATAGGCCTGAATTTCAGGGAACATCTCCTCCAGATCCCCATCCACGGGACCCGAGAGGAGCGGCTGGAAGGTCTCGACCATCGCCGCAGTGTCCTGATAAATGCGCGACTCCACTTCATCTTTACGTTCGATCTCAGGAGTTTTGGCTACGCCATCTTTGGGCCGGATCCGGAAGAGGTGCAAGGAATGGTAATAGGGTTCGGTGAACCGGTCCGCATCAGGCTTGAAGATCAAACCGCATTCGTCGATCAGCCACTGGGTCCATTCCCGGTTCCGATTGATCGCGGCGATCTTTAGCGGGACCTCCAGCGGTTCGCCGATTTCCTCGATGATATAACGGTCGCCAAACTCGGCCCGATACCGTTCAAAATCTTTAATCCCCAGCGAACTGACATTGATGAAGATGCTGGCATCCGGATTTCTGGGATTCAATTTCTCGATGCCGATTTCCAGAACCTCCCGGATCAGACCGGTTCCCCGGTAAGGATCGTCGTGCGCCGCGGGATCGCCCGGGTACGACGGGATATAAGGCGGGTTGACCAGGATGATGTCCGCGTTGCCCTGGACGCCGCGGATGCCCTGTCCCCAATAGGTCCGCAATTTCGCGCCCGGTTTCAGCAGGGGGACGATCCCGCGGGCCGCAGTCTGCAGCGCGTAGAGAAGAATATCCGTGATCCAGATTTCTTTCAGGCTGGGAATGCGGGAAGCGAGCAGGACCGACCCGTGGCCGCCGCCGGTCCCCAATTCGCCCGCGACCTGGATGTTCCCGTGGCTGAGAATGCCGGTGTCCTCCACCCCTCTGTGCATGAAATAGGTATCGATGTTGCCCGCCCAGACACCCAGGTCGACATCGCCATCCCATGAGGTCGTAATTCCCCGGTAAGTCGAGTAGCGCCGTTTTTTCGGCCAGAGGCGGTTGATCATCATCCGCGGCCAGAAACGGATTTCCCGCTGCATCGACCTTCTGGGGGACATCAGATAGTGGCTGGGGAATGTGGCGATAGTACGAAGCGCCCCGTAATTAAGGCTTCCGTCAGGGCGGATCAGATTTTTCTCGTCAATGACTCTGGAATAAGTGAGGGTCTTCAGGTCGTCGCTCATTTCCATGTGAAGCGGCAGCGCATGCGGACGAAGCGTCGAAAGGATCACTGGAATTTCTTCCACGGGCTTGAGGAGAGTGGGAATTCTTTGTTCAGGCGGCTGGTGATCCGGGACGCCCCATTCCCCGAGCCTCGCGGCGGCTTCGCGCCAGTCGGAAACAAAAAACTGCGCGCCTTTTTCTCTCAAAATCGTCTCATTGGTCCGGCGATCCTCTCCTTCGCCTTGAGGAATCGCGATCGTCGTGCCGCCCAGTTCATTGACCGTCTCAATATTGTCCGTCCAGTCGTCGAATGACAGCAGGCGGTGCCCCGGAAACTGCCGTGCGATGCTTCGCAGCGCGTTTTTCCTGTGCTCGACGCTGTACGGTTCCCCCAGGACCGAGCGCATCACATCATCGCGGCCGAGGATCCTGTTTTCCGGGATGTATTTCAGAAAACCGCCCTTGCTGAGCTGCCTGACGACAGTAGCATGCGCTCCACCGCTCAGTATAACGATGGGCACCCCGCGATCGTGCAGGGTTTTGATCAGATCGAGCGCCCCGGGTATCGGTTCCGGAATGAAATTGCGCTCGATATGCTCTCTTGCCCAGTTAAACCATCTCCGCGCCTCAGCTTCCGGTTTTCCCGAGGCGTCAGCCATACGGCGAATAAGTTCGTCATTGGAGAGATTCAGGGTATTCGCGTCGACCCAGGCACGCGCAGCACCGTCGTCAGCGCCGGTCAACTTTTGATAGGCCAGAATCTGGGAATCTTTCCAGTTCGGCTGCAGCAGGGTCCCATGCACGTCGAATACGGCGACCACCGGCTGAACCAACTGAGCCTGTCCGGCTGAGATCAGCTGGCGGGTTACCCTGCGGCGGACGATTTTTCTAACGCCATCTAGAAGATTGCGGGAAGAAAGTACGGGGTTGCAGGCGAGCGCCTGGTCATTAAACGAAGGGCAAGCGGCGGACCATGTATAGCTTGCTGTGAACGGTTTACCACCCGCTGACATTGCCTGCGGTACTGCCAGGCATGGGATCAACAGGAGAGCCACCAGACGCATAATGGACCGATACTTCCTCATGCTGATTATTATTGATGTAAACCCTCCGGTGGAACAATCCTCCGAAAGGCTAAAAATGAGGTACCGAAAGGCTCATGAAAAACAGGGGCCCCTCTGGAACTCCTTTAGGGGCTTATCCTTCGATTTCTTCGGCGTCTTTGAGCAGGTGTTTGCGCAGGGCATGCAGAGTAAAAATTCCTGCGATCAAAAAGACCGTTATCAAAACAAAATCAAGCGGCGTGGGATGGTGAATAATGTTCAACACGCGCCAGCCGAGAAGGCACACAATAAGAACGCCCGGCGTCACGCCGAGAACCGTCCCTTTTGCGAAGTCCCGGGAGTTAATATGCGCCACTCCTGCGCAAAGGTTCAGTACGCTGAAGGGCACGATCGGAAATATATGCAGAACCACGAGCGCCAGGACCCCGCGCCGTTTCAACGCCCGGGTGATCTGTTCCAGGCGCGAACCGGCGATGCGCCGCGCCCAGTCCTTTCGAAGCAGCCGCCCGATGCCGTAGCTCGTAAATCCGCTGACCAGTGATCCGATCTCGCACAACCAGATCGCCTTATGAGGCGGGAATATCAGGCCCGTAGCCCAGATCATCAGGGCGTGAGGAAAAACAACAAGGCCTGCGATCAGATACGCTCCCATGAAAATGATTGGAGCATAGGCATAATTTCGAAAGCGCAGGCCGTATTCCACCAGCGCGGCCAGGTCCAACCTGTGGTGAAGAGGCGTCAGGCGCCAGACTGCAGCAAACGTGATCGCTATGGCAAGAATCCATAAAAAATGGCTGGGACGGCTGCTGACTTTAGAACTCATCATTTAATGATGGACTGCCCATCGAGCACAGATCTCAGGGTGCGGGCCAGGTCCAGAACCTTCCCCTGCCCTCTGAAATGAACAAAGATGACGCGGGGCGCTTCTCCGGTCATGCGGTTGTGGACAGCCATAATTACAAAACCACCATGGCGCATAATTTTAAGGACGTCCCTTAACTCCGGCTCCAGAGCGACGAAATCTCCCTCAACAACAGCGTTTCCGTCCGTGCCTGAAAACAGCAGCCGGTCTCCCACCCCCATAGCGCGGCCCAGTTCCACCGGTCCAATCCGGGTTGACCGTCCGATGACGATTTCAAAAACTTCATTTGTACCTGCAGCGCCCAGCCACTGCCCGGAAAAATTCAGGATTTCTTCGATCTTTTTTACATGAAGTTTTTTTGCATCAGTCACGGCCGGCGCGGCAACGACTGATACGCTGCCGGTTCCCTGCATGACCTTGAATACCGCCCCTACCGCCTTGGCTACCGCCTCTTCGCTGCCCGCGCCCTGGATGCTCATGTTCATGACGCGGGGGCCGTCTCCCATAAACTGATTATGCAGCGCCGTTACTTCCAGACCGTTGTCCAGCGCAGCGCTCATTACCGGATTCACCTGAGTCTCGGCTACTACCAGGCTGCCAAGCACAATCATATGGCTGCCCGACGGAGTGAAGCCCGCCCATGAAACCATCTCTATCGGCGAAACGGGCGCAGTCCCGGAAAATACGCGGAGATCGCTGCGCGGCACGCGGATGGTAAACACGTTTTCCGCCGCGTTAAGCTCGCCCTTCATGCCGGTATCCTGTTCAATCACGGACGGATGGATCTCCGCCTTAAGCGGAGGAGCTTCCGCGGCCACAACTGCCGAAGCAACAGAAAACAAAAAGATCGATAGGCAAACGCTGATGATTCTCATGTTGAAATTTTAGCAACTTGTCCAACAATGCGGGGTTAATAACTGTTGATGCGGTTGATGAGCTGGCGGAGAAGACCGAAGTTGTGCCGATTGAACGGGAAGACGATGCGGGGAAGATCAAGATGATCGTTTTCTTCCAGCAGCGGCTCGCTCAACCTGAAACGCCCCCTGCCCCTAACGCAGATTTCCTGGAAATTGGAATTAAGATCAGCCAGGGATTCCGGCGACAGAGGCTTCTTCAGGCGGATGACCAGATCGTCTTTGACATAGCGCATGGAATGGTAATTCCTGTAAAAATGCAGGATCTCTTCCACCGCCTTGTCCACGGAATCGGTGATTTTGAAAATGCTCAGGTCCTCGCGCGATATCTTTCCCTTTTTAAGCAGCTGCTTGAGGATAAATTTGTACCACTCATTCCAGTAATTCCCGCCGGGCGCGTCGATAAATACCAGAGGCATGGGATCGCACTTGCCGGTCTGCACCAGCGTCAGGGTTTCAAATCCTTCGTCGTGCGTTCCAAATCCGCCAGGAAAAAAAACGACGGCGCTGGTTTCCTTTATGAACATCAGTTTCCGTGTGAAAAAGAAACGGCAGTCGACGAATCTGGGGTCTTCAAAAATGAACTCGTTTGCCGTCTGTTCAAACGGCAGCCGGATATTGATGCCGAAGCTGTTTCCTTTGCCGGCGCCTTCGTTTCCGGCCTTCATTATCCCGGGGCCAGCGCCGGTAATCATCATGAAGCCGTTTTTGGCCATTTTCCGCGAAAAGGTAAGCGCCTGTTTATATTCCGGATCACCGGGTTGAGTCCGCGCGGACCCGAACATGGTGACTTTGGGACGGTCCCTGTATTCCTTGAAAATACGAAATCCATAACGCAGTTCGCGCAGGGAACGACTCAAAATTTTAACATCGCCGCGATCAAGCTGTGAGTACTGAGTCTTCAGCGCCGTCACTATCATTTGGCGAACCAGATCACGGTTATCTATCAACTCGTTCGGCGGCCTGGCCAGGTCGATGAGCTTGTCGATCTCTTTAATTACTGCCGGGTCCCACGCATTGAACCCACCCTCGGCTCCTGTGATCTTCCGGGCAGGATTTTTGGATCCTTCAATTTTGTCCATAACAAACAAATATATCTAATTAGAAAAAATGTAAAGGCTTAATTCGATGACGCCGGGTCGGGGAATTGCAGGGATATTTCATCCACTTTCATTAAAAATTGAAATACATCTTCGGAAGAATGGGCGAAATATTCAGCGGTCGATTTGCCGTTCTCTCCCACATATAGGGTTACGACATGCTCGTGCTTTAAAGCGTTGAAAACATCCTCGTCCGTATGGTCGTCTCCCACATATATGGGCATTGCATGCGGGGCTTCTTTCCTCCAGATCTTCAATACCGCATCGCCTTTGTCCCAGTCCGCGCTGGGACGGATTTCGTATATTTTTTTGCCAAGGCATATTCTCAGGGATGGGTGCAGGGTCTGGGCCCAATTCATAAAATCCTTCTGCAGATTCTCCCAGTCGTCTTCCTTGATGCCCCTGTAATGCAGAGTCAGGCTGATCCCTTTATCTTCCACGAATGCGCCGGAGAACGACTGCGCAAGCCGCGTCAGATGCAGTTTGGCTTTGGCAAGTTCCTCCTGGAACATGCCCGGATCCACATGCGTTTCCATCTTGTCCGCGGCGCTGATTTCCAGCCCATGATTACCTGCGTAAATAATACCTTTGAGTCCCACCATGCTCTGGATGTTATAAAGCGCCCGGCCTGTGACCACAGCCACCGTAAAAGCCGGATGGCTGGCGAGGCGCCGAAGAAGATTACGCGTAGGTACGGAAATTTTCGCGTGTTCAGGCCGGTGGGCGATGGGGGACAAGACTCCGTCATAATCCAAAGCGAGCAGAACCATTTTTGCGCTGGAAATCCGGCCTTCGATCTCACTCCAATGATCCCGCCAGTATTTCATTAGACGTAAATAATATCTTCCGTATGGCCCACCGACAGGAAAGTGAGCAGATAATCCCTTAGGTGCCGCGTTAATAGGAAATTCTGCCGAACGTGCTCCCGGCCGTTTTCCCCCAGTTTTTGCGCGTACCCCGGCTCCTGAAGAAGCTGCTTAATCCAGTAAGCGGTTCCTTCTATTGATAGAGTCAAAATCCCGGAATATTTGTGCGTTATCTGCAGCGGAATGCCGCCAACCGATCCGGCGATCACCGGTTTCGCTTTCCACAGGGCTTCGGATACCGTAAGACCAAACCCCTCTTTCAGAGATTTCTGCAAAATAATCGTAGAAGCCCGCTGCAAGGCATTGATTTCAATATTACTGGTAGGCGGCAGCTCCAAAATATGGATGTCTGGGTCGACTCCCGCCGCTTCCCGCGCTTCTGCCAGGACCTGCACAGCCTCCGGGTCGTCCGCGGCGGAACCACCGACTAGGAGCAGCTGGCAATCAACGCGTTTTTTCGCCATTTTGTAAGCCTCAATCACGCCTACCGGATCTTTCAGGCGATCGAACCGTGAAACCTGCGTGACAAGAGGGCGCTTAGGATCGATACTGAATTGTGTGACGATATTGCTAACCTCTTCCTTGGACAGCTCCCTGTTCTTGTCGCTTAACGGGTCGATGGAAGGCGCTATCAGGACCTGCCGGATATCCAGCCGCTGGGCAAATGACGGCGCAGAAAAGACGGCCGCTTCGAATTGTTCAACCATAGGTTTTAAGAACTGCCATATCTCCAGCTGAGGGTTGGAAACATCGACGTGACAGCGCCATAACCAGTGATTTTGATGTTTGTTTTTCTCCAAAATGAGTCCGGCGGGCTGTGGGTCGTGAATAAATACGATATCTCCCGAGAGATCCATCTCTCCCGCATTGCGTTTCTGCGTTTCATAATAGACTTCAAAATCCCGTGTAGTGAACACGCTTTTTGTCCCGTGCAGAGCGTTGTGAATTTTCTTCGTTACGATAAAGAATTCTTCGTCGCCCTTGATGACATCCCACCGGGCATCGATCCCCAGCTCCTTGAAAAATGGGATCATCCGGCTGAGGATCTCCGCCACTCCTCCGCCGACAGCCGTGGAATTGATGTTCCTTATCACCTTTCCACGCAGACGTTCCCCCAGCATTTGAAGCTCGTTGATTACGTTGTTTCCAATGATAGGAATATACTGATCAAGCAGAGGCATAATGTAATTCTTCCAGCCGCTGACGGATAAGCTTGTGCATGCGGGCGCGCAATCCCTCGAGCGTCTGCGTGTAAGGGTCCCACTGCGAAATCTGGTCGGCGAGTTTTTTCTCGCCCAAAGAGTTTTCAAACCAGACCGTAAAGTCATTGCCGCGATGCAACCGCAGCCGGGCTTCAAATACATGATGATAAAGCGAATAGATGCTGACTCTGCGCAGCGCGGTGGCAAATTCCTGCAGAGTGCGAACAATGAACGGAGTGGGCAGGATAAAGGAACGGACGCTCATTAAGTGTAACTCCTGCCCTTCGGGAGCAACGCGCTTGGACGGCATCGACTGGAGATGGCTCTGGATCGTCTTGATCAGAGCATCCCTCAAACTCCCCAGGGTTTCAAACTCGATCGTATCAATGGCTGCCAGCCGTTCCCCGAGGCGCTCTTCCTGCAGAACATAAGTCACCCAGTAGGCGAAATCATTGGGCGGTTCCGGCGAAAGGAACTGATGCTGTTCAAGGAAATGGTGCGTGTGATAATAAATAACCGATTCCGGAACGGTCCGCAAATGCTCAAGCAACTCATACAGATCTCGCACGCGCTTGCCGGTAAGTTCCGTAAGATTAAGATGAGTCACAAAATGGAACGGCTCTTTCGCTACAACAGTGGGGGGGGCCATAAGCAGGGAATTAGACGGGCTGGAAAGGCGCGCGGTTACAAACAATCGCTGACAAAGGTAAATTGTGATTAATGCAGCTTATTGATGGTTTTGTTGTAGGTTTTGCGGAGATCTATGATTTGCCGGTCGACGGATTTCTTGATTTTTTCCCACTGCGTACCACTCGAGCGCTTGAGCTGCGCAAAGCTCGCCTTTGCCGCGCGTTCTTTATGCTCCAATAATTGGATGCGCTGTTTGAGTTCTACGCTTTTCTCTGCGCTGACTTTATGAACGCGGGCTTTCAGTACGTTTATCTTACGCGTGAACTCCTGAAGTTCCTGTTCAATCTGATGCTGATACCTGGCTCGTTTGGAAGCGCTGCTGTTTAGGGGTTGGGAGGCAACGGCGGGCGGGAACGACTGCAGGAGAAGAACACCGAGCAGCGCCGGCACGAGGAAATATTTCATGGTTAGTCAGGATCCCTCCGGGACATCCAATTCGTGACCCGGGCTTTCTATAACAGGCATATACCCCAGTTTTTTCAATATCCTCGCAAGACGTTGAGGGCTGTCTTCATCTATCAACAAGACCCGTTCGCCGACCTGCCTGATCACTGAATGACGAAATTCCTTCCGGGATTTAATTTCCAGCAAAAGCATGGGATCCTGCACTTCGACATAAAGCCCGGCACGGCCGATTTTGATATGGCCGTGTTTCTGCCCCACCTCTCTGATAAAGAGCAAAACATTTTCCGGTACGCCTGTCTGCGAATGATTCTTCAAAAAATTAACAATTTCGTCCAGTGTTATATTCTCATCGAAGGCGGACCGGAGGGAACCTTTGCTTAAAGAAAAACTATACGTGCTCTTGAGACTGGCGAAACGAAAAAGCCTGGAAAGAATTCGGGGGTCAAGATGCGGCGGTATGGCGATGTCGTGGTTAGTCAGAACCTTGAAAGTACTCTCAACCGGAGCGTCCGGCAGTGCGGCAGATTCGGTTTTCTTATCAAGATAGGCGCGTCCCCAATCCGTTAAACGGATATGCGTAACCGGCGTTTTTGCCTTGGGTTCCTGGGCATAACCAAGTTCCACAAAGCCCAACCAGACAAGCGATTCGCTAATAATTGCGTTCAGGGACTGCATGGCGTCAAGCCTGGTCAGGCTCTCGCTTGAAATCCGAGCGACAAAAACGGCCATGCGGCCGTTGCGCCCGGTAACCGAGTTGCGCCATCCCGAGCGGTCAAGCCATTTCAAAAACTCTCCATATTCCACCCATTCCCTGCCAGGCAATTTCTCCAGCGCCCGCATCACAACCATCCTGCGCGAAGGAGCGGCCTCGTCTCCGGTTGAACGCGCGCTTCTGCCGGCATGACGCCAGGTGAAGCATTCCGACCAGACAGTAGTCTCCTGCCACTGGCGCGTCAGAATCCGGAGTGCCAGTGAAGGAGATCCTTCGAGCACAGCCGTTGCGGCCCTGCCAGGCTTTTCCTCAACAGTTTCCAGCATCATGGACAGAAAAATTCCATAGTTTTCTTCACGAACGCCAAGAGCTTTCAGAAAATCGCTTAGTAAACGCTTGTCCGGAAGGTTTTTCTGCGTATGAACAAGCCTCCCGCTTGCATTGAACGCGGCCAAAAGCCGCAGATCCGTCAACAGACGAAAACCCCAGGCGCGAGTAAAAGCAGGCATTGTCCCGCTGATTATTACCTCCGGCCCCGGCTTTTTCCCCTGAAACGTTATCAACAGATCAGATGGTACAACCAATGACGTCGCATTACCGCTCATATCCGGGAAACAAAGCGCTTTCTTGAATAGGCCCCGTATAGGCGCGCTCGACATGATTCCCAGCGGCGTGCCAGGCAATTCCGGCCATCCCAAACCTTTCAATTGCGCCAGTTTTACTGCGCCGCCGGATTCGGCAATGAATTGGAACAACTTGCGTTCCTTCTCCGGCAGTTCTTCAATCATCCGGCGAAGGAACTGCACATCCAGTAATTTTTTTCTCATACGGAAAAGCAAGGCTTCCCTTGAGCCGGGCCCAAGACCGTAGGATACCGCCAATTTTCCCAGATAATCCGCGCTCTGCTGCCTCAAAAGGTTGGCAAGTGAAGTTCTTTCATCTGGATAGAGCGTAATAAAGCGCGCGAAATCCCTGGGAACGCAAAATATCCGGGTGTTTTCCTGTCTGGACAATGCGGTGTTTTCAAAAACCAGATAGGATGATTTCAGCTTACGCAGCACGCCGGAGCCGTGAGGAAACCGCTTCAGGATATTTTCTTCGGACTCCAGGCCGGCCTGACTGAGGATGTAGCGGAACATTTCTTCCTCCTCCGGGCCAAGAGTGCGCAGCAGACTCTCCACGCGCGCCGGATCTTCCAGAACACGCACGGCTTTATCGAGGGGTAACGTCCACGCCCACCATGAAGACCGCATCCATTCATCGGTAGGAAGCCGGGCCAGCATCTTTTCCAGCTCTTTTGTGGAACAGGTTTGAAGGATGTTTTTAAGAGGAAGCATGGCTTTCTATCTGATATTTGTACCCTTGTTCCGCGAGGAAAAGCTGTCGGTGGCGGGCGTATTCCTGCTCTTCCGTGTTGGCGGAAACAACCGTATAAAAATGCGCCACCTCGTTTCCGGACTTCGGCCTCAGAATGCGGCCTAGGCGCTGGGCTTCTTCCTGGCGCGATCCGAAGGCTCCGGAAATTTCGATCAGGATCCGCGCATCAGGGAGATCAATGGAAAAATTAGCGACTTTGGATACAACGATGGCCGGCAGTTCGCCATCACGGAACTCCTTATAGAGCTTTTCTCTTTTATTGTTGGGCGTCTGCCCGGTGATTACCGGCAACTGGAAATGTGCCGCTACCTTCTGAAGTTGATCGAGGTATTGGCCGATTATCAGCGTTGGTTCCTTCGGATGCTTATTCAAAAGTGATTCGATTACGTCTATTTTCGCCGAATTTTCCGCAGCCTGGCGAAATTTTGCCCGGCCCTCGGCAATGGCGTATTTGAATTTTTCAGCTTCGGGCAACGCTACCCTGATTTCATGGCAAACGGCTTCCGCTATCCATCCTTTGCCCTCCAGCTCCTTCCATGGAGTTTCGTAACGCTTGGGTCCTATCAATGCAAACACGTCATCTTCATGGCCATCCTCGCGCACGAGCGTTGCGGTCAGCCCCAGCCGGCGACGGGCCTGAAGCTCTGCGGTCATACGAAAAAGCGGCGCAGGCAAAAGATGCACCTCGTCATAAATGATTAAGCCCCAATTAGCGGCGTTAAATAGATCAAAATAACGATATTCCGCCTTCCCGTTTTTTGCGTATGTGAGAATGTTGTACGTAGCCACAGTTACAGGGCGCAGCTGCTTGGCTTCACCGGTGTATTCCCCCACCTGCTCAGGTTTCAAATCCGTCTTATCCAAAATCTCCCGGATCCACTGGCGTACCGCAGCCACGCTGGTAACTACGATCAGGGTCTGCATTCCCAGGCGCGCCATGGCCGAAAGTCCAACTACCGTTTTTCCCGAACCGCAGGGCAGGACGATCACGCCGTTCCCGCCTTTGGCCGCGCCGCTCTGATAAAAAATCTCCACCGCCTCCCGCTGGTAGTCACGCAGTTCAAACATCACTCCTCCTGATGTCTGTTGGCGCAAAGTTATCGGACAGCTTTCCCCCTTGATGTACCCCGCTATATCTTCAACCGGGTAACCTTTTTTTATGAACATCTGTTTTATGGGGCCCCGGTCCTTTGACCATATGGCAAAGGATTGGCCCCCCATTTTTTCGATCAGCATGGGAGCGAGCGCCTTGTCCTGGCTGACCTGCGCCCTTACAAAATCATCAAGGATATCCAGAACCAACCGTGTGGGATCCGGTCCAGGCCTGAGCCGCACCTGGCCGTAGCGCGCATAGACACGTTCCATATCCATGAGCATATGCTCCGGAGCCGGGTACCGTGAATAATCATGCAGAGTTTTACTGATGTCTGAAAACGGCATGCCTGAAGCGGCCGCATTCCAGATCGAAAGGTCGGAAATCCTGTAAGTGTGGATATGTTCAGGCGATTTTACCAGTTCGGCAAACCTGCACAACCTGTTGCGCGCTTCTTCATAAAAAGGCGAATCAACCTCAGCCAGAACGGTACGATCGCTTTGAACGATAAGGGGATTTTTCTGCATATATTTTTATTTAGACCACTTGATATTTTATCAAATCCCGTCGGGAACAAAAAAACAGGGAACAGGGAAAAAAGACCTGCAAATAGAAAATTTGTACCTGAATACCTTCACGACGTGGGCCCCCCCCCGCCGTCATCCTCCGCGGTC